>JAVVEJ010000073.1:0-2850 GCA_032251395.1 Mariprofundaceae bacterium | reverse complement strand
TTCACACTGTTTCTCCTTCAGGGTTGATGTGGAAGCGAGGCTGAAGCTTTGCTGCGATTACATCAATGGGCATTTTCGCATTTTTCAATGTTTTAATCCTCCTTCTGTCTCTCTGTCAATGTTTCAATCATCAACAGCTGATTGGCGAGCATACGTGAATGCAGTGTCTGTTGAAGAACCTGGGCCTGTTTTTCGATACGTACCGTGCCATCGGTATGTTCATTAAGCAGTGCTTCTGCATGCTTGAAGGGGAGCTTCATGCGGTGAAAGAGCGGGCGAAAAAGCGGGCTCTCTTCTGCTTTCAGTTCGGTAACAATGTTGTCAAACAGCATGCCGACCTTGTTGATCTGTTTGGCACGGTTGTCGTAACGGTCCAGCAGGTCGCATGCCTGCAACAGCACTTCTCCGTAGCTGCACGCCACTCTGCCATATTCGGAAGGATCAAGTGCCGGCGCAATGGTGCTCAATGAGAGTGCCTGCTGTTTCTGTTTCAACTCCACATATGAGGTGTCGGCAAGGGTTTTATCATGAATCTCAACTGTTTTGCCCATCAGGGCCATCAGGTTGCGTAGTGAGTAGAGGGCATGCTGAATATGATGTCCGGTATGATTCGTCTGCCGGGTTGCGGGAAACAGAGCGAACTTTCCGGCGTGATTATGGTCAGGGTCGGTGGTGCCACAGAGATAGTAATCTCCGCCATAGATGCTCTGGCCGAAGAACTCCCCGGCAAGTTGTCTGGTGATATCCGGCATCTCCAGCGGCTGGCTGCCAACGGTTACGGAATAGGATATGTCCGGTTTGATCAGGTCTTCATCATTCCATGGTCTGGAGTCAGCAAAACGGTGCTGTTTTTTGTGGCTGTTCTCTTCAGGGCACTCCCAGATGCCAAGGAAGTAGTAGTGCTCGGAAGCGAGTGAATCATCCTGGAGCGAAATAATAATGGTATAGGTGCGGTTCTGCCATCTGGCATCAAATGCAAGAATATCCTCTTTCCAGTGGATATCGGCATCCTGCATGCCAAGCAGGCTGAGCATGGTAAGGCAGTTGCCGACAAACGCCTCTTTGCTGTGGCTCTGCTTGTTGTAGGCCCACACCTGGCCATTCAGGGGGAGCTTGTTCGGCTCAAGAATTCTGTCCTTCAGAGAGAGGGAGTGCAGTAACAGTGATTTGGACATGCTATCTCCCGGGAAAAGTAGTGGAAGGCAAGGATTCCCATATATTGTTGCCCACTGCGGCATTAAAATCCAGACCATTGAAAAGCCGGATCCGCTCACGCAACTCCGCGGCAGCCTTCCTTTCAGCCGCCTGCACCGGCAAACAGCACAACATGGCAACCCATGCCAGACAGGCAACAGTGATGAATTCCATGAGCAATGTGACCCTCAACCCGCCTGCAATCATGCCGCCACCGCTTTTTTCCTTGCTGTTACATAAAGAGCCATGCCCGTAAACAGCATGCCGCCGACAATATTGCCCAGAATAACCGGGATTTCATTCCATAGCCACCAGTCCACTATCGTAACATTGGCTCCCAGCATCATGCCGGCAGGGATTACAAACATATTGACGATCGCATGTTCATAACCCAGGGCAAAGAAGGTCATGATCGGTAACCACATGGCCGCAATCTTGCCGATGGTTGTTGTCGAGGTCAGCGCCATGACTGCTCCCAGCGTTACCATCCAGTTACACAGTATCGCGCTGGTAAAGACGGAGATCATTCCGGCAAAGCCGAGATCGGCATAAGTAATGGTTTTGTGTTCGGCAATTGCCATGATTTTTTTTGTGGCGGCAATGGTTGCGGGATCAATATGCCCCATCTTTGTCATGACAATGTAATACAGAAAGGCATAAAAAACGCCACCGATCAGATTGCCAATCAATACCCACGTCCAGTTAAATGCCAGTTTTCTGACGCTGACTCTTCCATCCATTACCGCAATGGGCATCAGGGCGAAATTGCCTGTCGCCAGTTCAAGCCCCAACAGGATGATCATGACAAAGCCGACAGGGAAGATAATCGCCCCCACAATGCCGAGGCCGGTCTGTGTGGCTGCGACAACGGCAAGGGTGGTGGCGTAGCCCAGAAAGACTCCTGACAGCCCTCCCCTGATCAGCAGGTCTTTGACAGAGAGGGCTCCTTTGCTGGCTCCGGCCTGCAGCATGTTCTCAACAACATCTTCCGGTTTGACATAGGCCATTATGATCTCCTCATGTTCTGCATCAATTTAACGCCCCGGATCATTTTCCTGCTACAGCTGCAGCAGAACCTGTCCGTTTTCGACTTTTGCCGGATAGGTTTTCACGCAACCGGAATCCGGAGGCAGCACCTGGCCGCTTTCCAGGCTGATTTTGCGGGCATGCAACGGGCAGATAACGGTCTCACCGCTGACCATCCCCTCAGCCAGAGGCCCCTGCTTATGCGGACAGCGGTTGTCTACCGCCCTGATGCGGTCATCACCAAGACGAAACAGTGCAATCTCCATTTTACCGGCATGAACTGTGCGCCCTCCGGAGCGTGGAAGCTCTTCGACCCGGCAGATCGGGTGCCACGTGCTGTTCATGTCGCTGCTCATAGCTCTGTTACCTCCACCGGAATATCAATCGGTGTGTATTCGTTGAACCGGTCCATCTGACCCGGCTTTTTCTCATCCTGCAGACGCTCCTGCCATGGATCACTGGTCAGGGTGGAGAGGTACAGATCCATGCGTTCAACCAGATTCCTGCGGCTCTCCCTGTCATCCACGACGACCTGCCTGATCTTCTCCAGCCCCATGCGTTCCAGCCATGGCGCCGTGCGCTCATTATGCTTGCCGGTTTCGCGGTAGTACTGCAGATAGGCCTTGGTGA
>JAVVEJ010000072.1:0-3174 GCA_032251395.1 Mariprofundaceae bacterium | reverse complement strand
TGGTAGCAACCGATATCGCAGCCCGTGGTCTGGATATCGATCAGTTGCCGCATGTAGTGAATTTCGAGCTGCCGCATGTGTCTGAGGATTATGTGCACCGTATTGGCCGCACAGGCCGTGCAGGCCGTTCAGGCGAAGCGATGTCGCTGGTCTGTAACGAAGAGGTCAAACTGCTTCGCGGTATCGAGAAGCTGATCGGCAGGAAAATTCCTCAGGTTGACGTTCCCGGCTTTGATGCGGATATCTCGGTTCATGTTGAACCGGTGAAAGAGGCTGGCCGTGTGCAGCAGAACAGGCGTGGCGGACAGGGACGTTCCCGGCAGCGTTCAGGCCAGCAGGGCGGAGGAGCAGCCAGTGGAGGCGGAAACCGTCGCCGCCGGCCATCACGCCCGGGTCGTCGCGAAAGAGCTGTCTCCCAGGGTTAAATCAGAAGAGAAGGGATCGTTTCGTGTAGCGCCTTCTGCCTTGAAAGGGGAGAGGGGCTATTGATTCCGGTACTACTCAGGGGGAAGTAACGGCTCTTTCCCCTGTTTTCTGCGCATGGTGTTCAGTGCGTTGAAGATCAATGGCTGCCGGATGATCCGGCACTCCAGCCTGTATTTCCCGGGATAATTCATAACGATCAGCCCGAACAGAATCGTCAGCAGGCCCTGTCCGGGTGTAAACAGCATAATAAATCCCGCGATCAGCATCACTCCGCCGAGCATGTTCTTGAAACCTGTCAGAACCAGCCGGATAGCCGGATGGTGATTTGATTGTGACATGCGATGGCGGCCGTGATGGGTGAAATAGTCCACCGGAATCTGAGCGATGATATACGGTACCGAGGCCAGACTGATGGCAAATATGAGTGCCGATCCGATTCCGATCCCGAGTGCATAACTCCGGATGATTTGAAGGGTAAAATTCAGCAGATCCTGCATACTTCGTTACCCCTGTTCCAGCCGGTGTTCAATGTTGCTGCACCAGGTCCAGCCGCTCGATTCTGACATCGGTGATGCCGGTGATCTGTGTAGCGATGGCTTTCAGGGCTTCACGCAGATAAGCGGTGACCTGCATCGATTGCAACATGTTATCGGCGGCACGGTATTTGCTCTGCTCGAACGCCTTCTTGGCACGGGATCGCGCCTCTGCACCGCTCAGGGCATCCAGCCGTGCCCAGCCGATATCGGTTCTGATCTCGAGCCTGGATATATCCGCATCGACAGAGAGTACTTCGACCCTGTCGATGGTGAGGTGGAGCTGGCCTTTGACGCTTCCGGTTGCATGAATTGCGTGCGGACGCACGCCGTAATAGACCCTGATCGGTGCGCGCAGGGTGGCTTCGGTCTCTCCCAGAGGAATCTCAATGCCGAAAAATGAGAAAAAAGCCTCATTGCTCCAGGTCTGCTCATGCATGGTCTCAACAAATCCTGCCTGAATGGCGGCATCGGGCTTCATATCAATCAGCATATCATTGAACTGCTGCATTTCGGACCTCTCTGCAACATGGGGGAGCAGTTCACGCAGTAACTGCGGTGCGGAAAACCAGACTCCGGCAGCCATGAATGCCAGGGCAAGAAAAGTGACAATCAGTTTGCGCATAAGGTGATTATAGATGGTATGGATTCAGATTAGCAGTGCTCATGCTCACATCCCCTGTTAATAGCGTGGAAAGGGCTTATGCCTTTAGCTATGCTATCTGTGTGATCTTATTTTTCTCTCAGGGGTGTTCCGATGTTATTTCGTCAGCTTTTTGATCAGGATACATGGACCTACACCTATCTGCTTGCCGATGAAGGCACACACGAGGCCGTCATCATTGATCCGGTGGACACACAACTGGATCGGGATGCGAAGCTCATCAAGGAGCTGGGGTTAAATCTTCTCTACGGTTTTGATACCCACGTCCATGCCGATCATATTACATCGCTGGGTCACCTGCGTGATGTCACGGGCTGTAAAACATGCGTCTCTGTTCACGGTGCAGTCGAATGTTCGGATATCCAGCTGCATGAGGGTGACACGTTTCAATTCGGGAAATATGAAATAGGAGTGATTGAAACACCGGGGCATACCAATGGTTGCCTGAGCTTTGTTTGCGATGGCATGGTGATGACGGGTGATGCTCTCCTCATTCGCGGCTGTGGCCGAACCGATTTCCAGCAGGGTGATGCGGCAACACTTTACGATTCCATTACCAGAAAGCTGTTCGTATTACCGGAGGCTACACTGGTTTATCCGGGACACGATTACAGAGGTATGACTGTTTCGACGATTGGTGAAGAGAAGAAAATGAATCCACGCCTTTCACTGGATCGTGACGCATTTATACGCTTCATGAATGAACTGGAGCTGCCCAATCCGAAGCGGATTCATGAGGCTGTACCGGCCAACCTTGCCTGTGGCAGGATCGATTAAAATATGACGCTCCTGATATGACCATGTTGATTTTCCCAACGGCCCTGCTGATCGGACTGGTGCTGGGCCTGTTTGGTGCGGGTGGTGGCATGTTAACCGTTCCTGCCCTGATGGTGGTGGGCGACATCCCCGTCAAAGAGGCGGTCCCGATGAGCCTGTGGATTGTGGCTCTCGTCTCCCTGACTGCTGCTATTCATCAGAGAGTGTGGAGAGAGTTGCAGTTACGCCTGCTGGTTGTGCTGGGCGTTGCCGGTGTGATTGGAAGTGGTGCAGGGGCTCATGCAGGGGCGCTACTGCCGGACCAGCTTCAGCTCGGCATGCTTGCGGGCCTGATTTTCTTTGTTGCCATCTGGGTCGGTTTCGTTCGGCTGGAGACCAAAGTTCAGGTGTTCCGTTATATTCCGGCACTGTTTGCAGGGCTCGGAGTGGGAGTGTTAACCGGCATGCTTGGCGTGGGTGGCGGCTTCCTGCTGGTACCAGTGCTGATTTTTCTGGGGCTTGGGTATTTTCCTGTGGCCGTCGGCCATTCGCTGGTGCTGATTACGTTAAATTCAGTCAGCGGAGCGGTTTCTTATCTGATGATGGAGCAGGTGAATATTGATCTGCCGCTGACGCTCGGGATTACGCTGGTCGCAGCCGTCGGAAGTGTGGTCGGGGGCGTAATTCTTAAAAGAGTGCCCTCCGAACATCTGCAGAAGGGGTTTGCGATTCTGCTGTTTCTGCTTGGCAGTTTTGTCGGCTGGCAGAGTTATATTCTCTAGGGAGATGCTGATT
>JAVVEJ010000071.1:0-3239 GCA_032251395.1 Mariprofundaceae bacterium | reverse complement strand
ACTCGAAGCTGGCCCAGATTCGCCAGAAGGATTTTGAACGGCTGCTGCTGAATCAACCGCAGATCGCACTTAAGCTGCTGACCGAGGTGGTCTCCCGTCTGCGCCGCACCTCCATGGTGCTGGAACGGATCAGCACCATGGATGTGCCGCATCGCCTCTATGACTATATTCAGGACTACTGCAAACGGTTCGGGATAAAAGACGAAGAGGGCTACTACGCCGTGAAGCTGCAGACGCACCAGCTTATTGCTGATCAGCTCTCTACCAGCCGCGAAACCATCTCCCGCGCCATGAGCGCCCTGAAAAAGGAGGGCATCCTGCTTCCGTCGGAAGGCCGGGGTGAGGTGCGGGTCGATATGGATGCCATCGAAACCCTGCTGTTCGCCATTCAGTAAATTCAGCGACGCAGACGACATCAAAACGGGACATCACCATTGCCAGAGAACGCCTGATGCAGATGATGAGAGGTCGAAAATGAGCAATATCGAAAGCTATTCCAGCGTATGGGATGCCATTGCCGATACACCTGAGCAGGCAGCCAATTTGCGCGTTCGGGCTGAATTGATGCAGAAAATCTCCATGATTATTAAGCAGAGCGGCTGGACACAAACAGAAGCCGCTACCCATTGCGGTATAACACAGCCCAGAATGAGTGATCTGCTGCGAGGCCGTGTTTCACGTTTCTCACTTGACGCTTTGGTAAACATCGCCACAGCGATTGGTTGCCATGTACATTTTGAACTTGAAGCAGCGTGACCTGCCAAGGTAACCACATTTGAGCATTAACCAATCAACTCTTTAGGGCGCGGCACAGCTTCCCGAACAGAGTTCATTTATGGCCCACTGTTCACATCGGTTGTCACTCCAGGGAGTCCATTTATAGTGAGCAATTTCAACCAGCAGATAAAATGTAATCGGCGACTTCCAATCCGATGGTCCCCCAAAAGCCCATAGAAATTCTTTGCCACTTTCTTCAACTTTTTCTAATAGATTTTCAGATATAATGACATAACATTTTCCAACACCAACTGGCTTGATCTGACAATGCCGGGAAAGCGTATCTTTATCTGATTCATGCACCAATTTCTTAATGGGGCGAAGTAAAATAATTTTATCGAATGCGACTTCATATCGATTCAGTAACCTTTGAACAAAATCCACCACATCCCCAGATGAATCAATGCGGTAATTCTGATGCCTGGTCATAACCAATGATCACATGGCCCTGGCGGCAATGAAAGCAAGAATAAAAATCAACCCCACTGCCATTTTTCTGTTCCTGTGAGGTTGCCGTCTGATCACCAGTTTCATGGCAATAAGCAGCGGAATGGCGCCAAGGCAGGCAAGTTTTGCCGCATCCAGCACAGGCTCAGGCACTTCAATCGCAGGCAGGATCACGTAAGGGAGACACCACGAAATAAAGATTAAAAGAAGTTCGAAACCGGAGGTCAGGAACACTTCACTGTGCCGCTTGAACTTCACCTTCAGAAACGACCAGACCAGCAGCAGGCCGCCAAACAGGAAGATATACATATTCAGGTTGAAGGCATGATATGACGAAATATTCCAGGCATACAGAATGGTGAAGCCGCACAGGTAGAAGAGGCCGTAAATGATCCCCTGATGTTGCTGATGCTCTCTCCATGGAAAGGCGATGGCAACAAACAGCGCAAGCCCCAACGCCAGTTTGCCAAGGGGTGCCGGGATCGAATCAGCGATCAGCAACGGCAGACATAGCCCAAGCTCTATCGCATAGGGAAACAGCCTCATGCTGCGGCCCAGCAGACGGGCCAGTACCCTTTTTTCCTCCTGAACCTCCCGGCCTTCGGCAGAGGCCCCAGAGATGTCAGCAATCTCATGGATTCCAGACATCTCATAAATGCCGGAGATGTCGGATGCTACGTTTATTTTTTTCTGCTCACATAGCGTCAGAAGGGCGTAGAACACGCCGCAGAGAACAATCCCGGAGAGAAGCTGCCAATGATCCGGCAGCTCTTTTACCGAGAGGGCGAGAACGCCAAGCATCACCACCCACACATAGAGCAGGGTCACGGCAACCGGATGCGGAAAGCCCAGGGCAAGCAGACGGTGGTGCAGGTGTGTATTGTCCGGGCTTCCCAGGCGTTTCCCCTGCAGCAGACGGCGTGTCATGACCCATATCGTATCGACAATCGGCAGTCCTAATACGGTCGCAATGGTAATCGGTTTAATTCCTACACCTGAAGATTCATATGTTGCCAGGATAATACTTATCGAGGTGATCGAGAAACCAAGCATCAGGCTTCCGGTATCCCCCATAAACAGATGTGCGGGGTGGCTGTTAAACTTCAGAAAACCAAGCACCCCGCCCA
Source organism: Mariprofundaceae bacterium (assembly GCA_032251395.1). Classification (GTDB taxonomy): domain Bacteria; phylum Pseudomonadota; class Zetaproteobacteria; order Mariprofundales; family Mariprofundaceae; genus WSZY01. Next base: position 888 of record JAVVEJ010000071.1, on the reverse strand, counting down.
AAAGAGCGGCAATGAGTGTCAGGCTGATCCATGCATGGGTCTGAAGCGCAAGAATGCCGAGGAAGAGGCAGGCAATGACAATGATGCCTGCCGCAAGCCCGTCCAGGCCATCGGAGAGGTTAAAGGCATTGATCACACCGACCATGGAGAAGAGCGTTATCACATAAGAGAGAGGGCCTGAAAAAGTGATTTCGCCAAAGCCGAAAACATCTCCGAATGAGGTCAGGCTTAATCCACTGATTTCAATAAAGAGGATACAGGCCGCAATCTCACCTGACAGCTTCAGCAGCGGCCGGATCTGATAAACATCATCTGCAATGCCGGTGATGGCAATAACCAGAAGCCCCGCCATGAAGGCGACAATCACAGGCTCGAATTCCAGGAACATGAGCATGCCGGCGAGGATGGCAACAACCATGCCAAGGCCACCCAGGCGCGGCATGGGCTTTAAGTGAACACTTCTGTCAACGGGCTGATCGACTGCACCAACATAAAAAGCCAGCCGCACTGAGAATGGCGTGAACAGCAGTGACAGAATCAGAACCGTGAAAAACAGCAGCCCAAGATCTTCAAACAACGGCAACTCCCTCTTTCCCTGAACACCCCAAGGATAACCAAAGCAGGCTTTCATGAGTATAGCATAAACATGCTATGCTGAGCCGGCATGATGCTGTTTAATATTAGCTCCCGCATCTGACCCACATGGATGTGGAAAATGCGGAAGATTGTATGGAACAATCTCCGCTCCGCCATGCAGTCGGGGGTCCGGCATAACAAATCAACTAAAATGCAAGGGTCTTCCCGTACCAGTAGCAGAACAGGATAAGCGCCAATAGAGCTGGCCCCGGAAAATTGGACAGTGTTATAAGTGGACTCCTTGCCTAATCT
>JAVVEJ010000070.1:0-3639 GCA_032251395.1 Mariprofundaceae bacterium | reverse complement strand
AAATACGTCGTCGCTTTTGAGCCAATAGATATTAATGTTAGATATCTTCTTCGTAACATCCGGGCAAATAACTGGGAATCATTAATAGAAGTATATCCCTTGGCGCTGAGTAATAAAGTTGGTGTGATTGAAATTTATGGTGGTGGAACTGGAGCATCTCTCGTCAAAGGTTGGGCAGGCACATCGGAGGAGGATGTTACCTTAGTCCCCTGCACTACATTGGAGAATGTCTTAGGCTCAAGATTCAAAGATAAAAAGTGGTTTGTTCTCGTCGATATAGAAGGTGCGGAAAAAATGATGCTCGATGGTGCCTCTTCTATAGTTGATATGGAGCCAAAACCTATATGGATGATGGAGATATCTGTTTCAGAGCATCAGCCTAAGGGAACCATCATTAACCCGAATTTGTTATCTACTTTTCAGGTTTTTTGGAGTAGTGGATACGAGGCATTGACTGCGGACAAGCAATGCAGGACTGTCCATCCTCATGAGATACGGGAGATAGTTAGAAGCGGTGTAAGCACTCTTGATACACATAATTTTCTTTTCGTCGAAAAAGCGAGAGCGGGAAAGCTTTTGAGGCAATTAGAGGGATGAAACCGGTAAGGAACAATTGGGATTCTTCACGGCATTACCCTATCTGAATAACGAATAACTCTTTTGCACCTGCCGAAGGACTCAATATCTTTTTCTCGTAAATACTCGGCCTATCCATATCTTAAGTTGTTGCCAAGATATTTTTGCAGTTGTTTTGCGTACCACCCGCCCTGTGATGGTACAGGGGTAAGGGATTATATTCATGTAGTTGACCTCGCCAAGGGGCATGTGGCCGCGTTGGACTACTTGATAAATGATGGAGACAGTAAGGTGCTGGTTGTCAATCTCGGCACAGGAACGGGTCATTCAGTATTGGAGACAGTGTCAGCTTTTGAAAGTGCATCTGGTTGCAAGGTTCCGTATCAAGTTGTAGGGCGGAGGGCAGGGGATATAGCAGAGTGCTATGCTGATCCGTCTTTTGCTAAAGAGATATTGGATTGGCAGGCAAAATTGGGTCTTGAACGGATGTGTGAGGATAGCTGGAGATTTCAGAGCAAGAAAACAAGGATAAATTACTAATTTTTGATTGGGGGAACTCTCCTAACATGGGAGAGCTTGAGATATAATGGGTTTTGGGTGAATCGGTTTTTGTATTGTTTGAACGCATTAGATTTCTGACCATGGCCTCAAATATTTCAGAGCGGTTGGCTCTGAACGCCGACCGTGCCGGATAATCCGCTACTGGAAGGCGGGTGAGTATTCTCCTGAAAAGCTGAAGGCTGGCTGGATGCCGCCGCATCCGACACTCTATCTGCGTCGATCCGTCTACGAGCAGCTGGGCGGGTTTGACACCTCGTTCCATATTGCGGCCGACTACGATTTCATGTTGCGATTTTTCGGTCGGCAGCAATTGAAATGCAGCTATCTCCCGGAAGTGCTGATCAAAATGAGGCTTGGCGGGGCAAGCAACCGCTCGCTGAAAAACATCCTGCAAAAATCCCGTGAAGACTACAGGGCCCTCAGAAAGAACGGTGCGGGCGGCCTGTTCACACTTGCCTGGAAAAGCCTGAGCAAACTGCCGCAGTTTTTCCGTCGTTGAACCTGTCCGCAGGGTAATTAATCCTTGCAATCGTGGAATTACAGTCCATAATTGCAAGGATGATTACGAGAAGGATCTACCGGGAAGTTCAGGGTCTGATATCACAATATCCGGCAGTTGCACTGCTCGGCCCCCGACAGGTCGGAAAAACAACGCTGGCTTTTGCACTGGCTGAAGATCGTGAATCCGTTTATCTTGATCTTGAATCGGATGCGGACCGGAGCAAGCTGCAGGATCCGGAACTATACCTCTCATCGCATCAGGACAAGCTGGTGATACTCGATGAAGTGCAGCGGATGCCGAATCTGTTCCGGAATTTACGCGGTCTGATTGATCGCGGTCGAAGAGAGGGACACAAGAGCGGTCGCTTTCTGCTGTTGGGTTCAGCCTCCATGGATCTGCTGCAGCAGTCCGGTGAAACCCTGGCCGGCCGCATTGCCTATGCGGAACTGGCAGCTTTCGATGCGACAGAAGTCGGGAGCAGCAAACTGGATGCACTATGGATCAGAGGGGGCTTTGCCGAGAGCTTTCTCTCCACCAGTGACTTGCAAAGTCTGCGCTGGCGGCGTGATTTCATTCGCACCTATCTGGAGCGGGATATTCCGCAACTCGGGCCACGCATTGCGGCAGAAACACTGCGCCGATTCTGGACAATGCTGGCGCACCATCAGGGTGCACTCCTTAATGCGGCAGCGCTGGCTCGCGGGCTCGGTGTGGACGGCAAAACCGTAGCCGCCTATCTGGATCTGATGGTGGACCTGCTGCTGGTGCGCCGGTTGCAGCCCTGGCATGGCAACCTGGGTAAACGGCTGGTGAAATCTCCGAAGGTTTATATTCGCGATAGTGGCATTTTGCATGCACTGGTCGGTTTGCGGGATATGGAAGATCTGCTGGGGCATCCGCTTGCCGGAGCAAGCTGGGAAGCCATGGTGATCGAAAACCTGCTCGTAGTGGCGGGCACCGATGTTGAAGCGAGTTTTTTCAGAACGGCCGCAGGAGCTGAGCTGGATCTGGTGCTGCAATGGCCCGATGGAAAAACCTGGGCTATTGAGATAAAGCGCAATCTGGCGCCAAAATTGAGCAAAGGCTTTTATTCAGCCTGTGCGGATATTAAAGCGGATGCTGCGTTCGTCGTTTATCCCGGTTCGGAGCAGTATCTGATCTCGGCTGATGTGACGTGCATCCATCTCATGGATTTAATGCAGGCCGTAAGTCTGCGGGCGAATGAGGCTCGTGGCGGAGCAGGATAGGCTGTTTAAGGACTGAGGACTGAGGACGGCTTTATAAACCGAGCCAGAGCTTCAGCGCCGCATCCATCTCGCTTTTCTGTTTCGGATTCAATGCACCAATCCGCTGTTTGATGCGATCGGCCTTGATGGCTGTGAGTTTATCCACCATCGCTTGAGACTTCACCGTCAGGCCTGTTTTCCCGCCTGCCGGGATTGATATGCGGAAAAGCGGTGCATCGACGATATGCGATGTAACAGGGCAGACGACAACGCTGGCATGGGTGGGATTAAACAGATCGGATTGAACAATCACAGCCGGGCGTGGCTTGCCGTAATCCCCGGCCAGCGCACAGATAACGATATCCCCCCGGTTCACACCTGCCAGCCGCTGTCATCGTGCGCAGATTCCCAAAGCTCATCCTCATTGGCACAATCCTGACTGCTGGCCAGTAGCGACTGCTTGCGCGCCTCCTCCTGCAACAAGGTATCGGCGTGCTTTTCCAGATACTCCTCAATGGCACGGACAATGATGCCATTCTTGCGCCTGTGCAACCTGGCAGCCGCATCGTCCAGCCGGTGAGCAAGCGACTTATCAAGACGGATACTGGTTGTGCATGTCTGGCCCATATGCGACTCCTGCAACACTTTGTGTTAATTTAGAGGGCCATGCACGATATGTCAAGCCTGCAGTTGGTTTGGTCGGGGACGGATTAGGGCTAAGGACTGAGGACTGAGGACTGAGGACTGAGGACTGAGGACTGAGGACTGAGGACT
>JAVVEJ010000069.1:0-3890 GCA_032251395.1 Mariprofundaceae bacterium | reverse complement strand
CTACAACATGTGATTCATATCACATAAGGTTCATGGCACAAAACAGTATGCACGAGGATGGAGTAGAAGGTTATATGTATCTTGAGCACTGGGGGTTAAACGATTTCCCTTTCGAAAACGTTCCCAATCCCCGCTATTACTTTGAATCTTCGGCACTGCAGACTCTTTGTGAGGATCTCAGTGATGCCATTGTCCGGCGTAAAGGCGCCATTGTTCTGACTGGCGACATCGGATGCGGTAAATCGACAGTCACCCAGAGGATTCTTCTGAATCTTCCGGAGAACCGTTTCGATGTCGCCCTGATCACCTACTCCATGCTCTCTCCCACTGAAATGCTCTACGAGGTAGGCCAGCAGCTGGGGCTGGATCTGCCGCAGCAGCAGGACAAAAACAGCATTCTGAAGGCCCTTCAGAATCACCTGACGAAGAACGCAGAGACAGGACGGGGCACACTGATCTGCATTGATGAAGCCCAAAGCATCCCCTCAATAGACACCTTTGAAGAGTTACGGCTGCTGCTCAATTTCCAGTTGGGCAGCAGCTTTCTCGTATCACTTCTGCTGGTCGGACAGCCGGAGCTACAGAACAAAATTGCTGCGCTGCCACAGCTTAAGCAACGCATTGCACTGAACCTGAACCTGACTCACTTCGATCCTGAAACCACCATGCACTACATCCTTCACCGGCTGCGTGCAGCAGGGTGTATCCGCCCCATTCTTACCCGTCAGGCAATCGCGGCTATCCACCGGCATACCGAAGGAGTGCCTCGCAGAATTAACCATCTTCTTGACCGCTGCCTGCTGGTTGGCAAGAGAGAATCCAACTCACTGCTCGATAGCAGGCTGGTAGCTATGACGATACAGAGGTACCCTTCCTGATATGGCAAAATATATTGACCTGCTGCGCGAACACCAGAAGAGAGGCAACAAGCCGGAAGATCTCTCTGCTGCGCCAGCAACCAAGGGGAAGGTGGAGCAGCGCCATGAAGAGCTTGAATCAATGCTGGAGGAGGAAACCACGGCCCCGACTGACACGGGCCCTGCCAGCGATAAACCCTTTGCCAACATTGACCTTCTGGCAGGAGATACGATTGAGGCACATATTGACAGCAACGGGCACCTCTCCACCGGCACCTTCTATGTTGATAAGAACGGTACTCTCTCCACCGGCACGTTCATTCCCAAAGATGGCAAGATACCCGCACCCGGCAAAACAGATGGTGCTGAAACAGCTCGCTGGCTTACCCGTTGCGCACAACTGATCGCCAAACTATTCATATCTGCGCGCTCCAACACTCCCGCCAGCATTAAACCGATCGCAACCCATCTGGATTTTATCCTGAATGAGATTGCCAAAAAAGGTAATGTCGTCACTGATCAGCTGGAGCTTGAAATATCCAAACAGATCAAACAGATAGGCAAGATTGATGCGGATCTTGGCAGCCTTGTCCGAAAATCGATCATGATGATGCTCTACGGCATTAAAATGGGATGCCGGCTCAAGCTTGATGTGGAGCAGTTGCGTCTGCATACACTGGCAGCCATGGTACACCACATTGGAATGGCACAGGTCGCACCGGAAATCCGCAAGAAAAAAGAACTCCTTACGGAGGAGGAGCTGAATGAAATCAGCTTAGCTCCGGAAAAATCACACAAATACCTGATGCTATGCAACATAGCCGACACAGTCATACTCCATGCCGCAAGTCAGGCACAGGAGCGTTATGATGGCAGTGGGCCACAGGCACTTTCCGGATCTGATATTGCATACAGCGCCCGTATGATCGGCCTGCTGTCGATGTTTGAAGCACTGATTCACTACAGGCCTTACAGACATCGCCTCCTCCCGCGCGATGCCATCCGGCACCTGGTCAACCACCATAAGCAGGCATTCGACCCGGTCATGCTGAAGGCACTTATTGAGTCTATCTCTCTCTACCCGGTCGGAACCTATGTACAGCTCAATTCCGGTGATGTCGCTCTTGTTGTCCGGGTCCGACCCCTCCGCCCGCTGAGACCTCAGGTACTCATTACCCACGACAACCAGGGCAATGAAATGCCTCCAAGAGAAGTTGATCTTCAGGAACAGCCAAGCCTGATGGTTGAACGCTGCATGTATAAAGAGCAGCTCTCGGAACTTAAAGAGAGCTCCGGAAAGGAATCCAGCTGAGATGAGTCCTGACACTCCTGCAACCGGCAGCAAGCAGGAAGAGGAGATGCAAGTGTATGCTGACCTGGTCAGCATCTATCCGGAGAATGAAGATTATCTCCGCCATTATGCGGAACTTCTTATCAGGGACGGCAAAGCCACAACAGCTGCCAATGCCCTGAAACGTCTTCATATTTTGCTAAGCAGTCACTCTCCGGTCAAAGCCGCTGCCCTGTTACGGGAGTTCCCGCAGATCGGGCGTGTCACAAAGGATGACGCTGAACAGACAGGAAACGCCGAGCTTGGTGAAATGCTTCGCAAGGCCTTCGGATCAATCTGGGTCCGACTCTATCAGAAACGCATCAAAGAGGGTAACTATCTCTACCGTACCGGTGACGAGGGAGACACACTGGCGCTGGTCATGGATGGCGAAATTGCCGTCTTCGTTCCCGGTGAAAATGGCAGGGCCATACTGCACAACCTGATCGGGCCCAATGATGTTGTGGGCGAGGCGTGTTTCCTGAACCCCGGCATCAGAAATGCCGACATTGTTGCCAACAGGGACTCAACCATTGTTGAACTTCCCCGCAAAAAACTGCTTGCCTACCTGGTTGAGCACCCGGAGGCTGAGAAACTTCTCGAAGACAAGGCAAATTTCCGGCAGATGACCAGCCTGCTCTCCTCGCATGAGCTGCTACGGAATATCCCGCTGGATATGCGTAAATATATGGCAGGAGCGACAAAAATCGAATGCTACAAGCCCGGTACGCTGATACGCAGGGCGGGGCAGGAGGTCGACGCTGTCGATATGGTGATTCGGGGAGACGTGGCATTCATGCTGAATGATAAAAACAACAATTATCAGCCCATCGGAAAAATTCAGCCCGGTGAACTGGTCGGAGACACCTCAGCCCTGCGCAAGGCAACCTGTTCGGCAGATATTGTGGCACGCTCGGAAACAGTGATGGCCCATATTCCACTCTCCAGCTTTACAAATGTTGTTGAGGCCTATCCCCCCTTTAAAGAGAAGCTTCTCAAGCATGCCCAGAAACAGCGTACCAGGATCATGCAGATGGTTACCAGCATGGGAACAGGTCCGGCGAAGTAAGTCAGGGCAAGCCGCAGTGGTGAGTAATCAGTGTGGAACGCACCTGCCCGGAGAACCCTCAGACTTTCATCTGCAGACGCCGCGCCAGATCCCTGGTTGATACCACCCTGTCCGTAAAGAGAATGCCATCGAGATGATCGACCTCATGCTGAATCACTCTGGCCTCAAAACCGCTGCTTTCAATGCTGCAGCTATCACCTTCCGGATTCCGGTAGTGGAGCTGAATATTTTTTGCCCGCGGAACCATGCCGACCCAGTCCGGCACAGAGAGGCAGCCCTCCCGCCCCAGCAGATTTCCGGACGCATCGGTCACTTTCGGGTTAACTATCCGAAGCAGCCCGCGATTTTTGCACGGGTGCACTGACCGCCTGCAATCGACAATGACAACACGTTGAAGCTCTCCAATTTGCGGGGCGGCAATTCCCACCCCTCCGGGACCGGCATGCATCACCGCTTCAAGCTCTGCAAAGAGTGCTGCAAGTGCCGAATCGAACCGGGTCACCTCTGCGGAGATTTGGCGCAGCCGGTGATCCGGCTGGGTCAGAATTGAACGCATCGATTAAAATCAGACGTGAAGCTTAAGGAAGCGCTGATTAATTCGGCGCTTCCGCGCAACCCATGGACGGGTTGCCAA
>JAVVEJ010000068.1:0-3979 GCA_032251395.1 Mariprofundaceae bacterium | reverse complement strand
CGCTTGGCTACAATGTGCGGGAAGGCAAGCCGGAAGATGTTTATCACCCGTGGCTGGTAGGTGAAGGAGAAAAGCAGATCACCTGTTTCTTCCGCGATGATCATCTCTCCGATCTGATCGGTTTTGAGTATTCGCGCTGGGACACCAATGATGCCGTCAGCAACTTTATGCAGGAGTTGGCCGGCATCCGTCATCGAACCCGGGGTATGAAAGCTCCTGTCGTGTCGATTATCATGGATGGTGAGAATGCATGGGAACACTACCATGAAAACGGCATGCCGTTTCTGATCAACCTTTATCAGTCAATCGCAGAACATGAAGACTACGAACTGACCACCTTCAGTGATTACCTGCAAACAGCCCCCGCAACAGATGAACTGAAAACGCTTACACCGGGCTCCTGGGTGTACGGCAATCTGTCGACGTGGATTGGCGACAAAGCCAAAACCCGTGCCTGGGAGCTGCTTATTGAAACCAAACATGCCTACGACAAGACATTCTGCAGGCTGGAGCCTGCACAGCAGGAGGCTGCCAGTGAACAGCTCCGTATCTGCGAGGGTTCGGACTGGTGCTGGTGGTTTGGTGATTACAATCCGGGAACGGCTGTCAGGGATTTCGATCAGCTCTACCGTCAGCATCTGAAGAAGCTCTACCTGCTACTTGGCCTGCCCACTCCCGTATCGCTTGATAAAAACATCTCCACAGGCGGCGGAGATGCGGAGGGCGGTGGAACCATGCGCAGAGGTCACAGCGAATCGTGAGGTTGATTGATGCGAACTCGATATTGACTCGGGGCTCCTGCCCCTCACCGGGGGCAGCTTACAGTTGTCCAAACAGCTTTCCTGCTTGATTGTCATGGCTCATCTTTTTAACGCTCCGCAACAACATGATTTTTCTTCGCTTGCAAGTCTGTTTCACGCGCTCATCGTGCATCCTTTTGCGGGTGAAACAAATTGAGCCGCTGGATTGACCGCCGTCGTTCCGGCGTGCTGCTGCATATCAGCTCCCTGCCCGGCCCCTTCTCCTGTGGAGTTCTGGGTGAAGAGGCCCGCGATTTTATCGATACCATTGTCAGTGCAGGCTTCAGCGTCTGGCAGTTTCTTCCATTGGGGCCGACCCATGGCCATGGCTCTCCCTATGAATCGCTCTCTTCGTCAGCAGGAAATCCCGAGTTTCTGGATCTTCGCGACTGCGTCAGCCGGGGCTGGCTCAGTGAAAAATCATGCCGGGCCGTGATGGATGGAGCGCTCGCAGCTAAGCAGGCACGCGGCGAGGCTGCTGAGGGATTCTGGAGACACGTGGCAGAAGATAGTGAACTTGCAGCGGTTGTGGATGCCTTTCTGACTCAAAATAGCGACTGGCTTGATGATTATACCCTCTTCACAGCACTGAAAAATGATTACCGCGACCTGCCGTGGTGGGAGTGGTCCGAACCGCTCAGGGACAGATCTGCAAGCGCTCTGAATATTGCCGGGGCAGAACACACCGCCTACATTCGGCAGATACAGTTTGAACAGTTCCTCTTTGCCTACCAGTGGCAGCATCTTAAACAGTATGCAGAAAACCATGGTGTGCTGCTGTTCGGGGATCTGCCCATTTACGTCGCTCACGATTCGGCAGATGTGTGGGCGAACAGAGCATACTTTACCGTCAATAACAGGGGACTGTGTGAAGAGGTAGCTGGCGTGCCGCCTGATTATTTCTCTGATAATGGTCAGCGCTGGGGCAACCCTCTCTATCACTGGGAGAGGCTGCAGAAAGATGGATTTGACTGGTGGGTCAGGCGTCTGCAACACCAGCTGGCCCGTATGCATCTGCTGCGCATTGACCATTTTCGCGGACTTGAATCCTACTGGAGCATTCCGGGTGAAATGCAGGATGGCCGCATCGGCGAGTGGCGATCCGCCCCCGGAGCAGAGCTGCTGAAAACAGTACAGGAGAAGCTGGGCCGGCTGCCGCTGATCGCTGAAGATCTGGGGCTCATTACATCTGAGGTAACCAGGCTCAGAAAGAGATTCGGTCTCCCGGGCATGAAGATTCTCCAGTTTGCCTTTGGCGGTGATGCATCAAATCCCTATCTGCCTCACAACCATGAACGTCAATCTGTTGCCTACAGCGGAACACATGATAACAACACGACTCAGGGCTGGTTTGATGCTCTGCCCGATGATGTGAAACAGCATGTTTCGGATTATATGGGTACCGAAGAGGATATGCCCTGGCCGGTGATACGGGCACTGTTTGCATCTGTAGCAAGGCTTTCAATCATTCCGGCTCAGGATCTGCTGGCACTGCCCGGAGAAGCACGATTCAATACACCAGGCTCACTTGAAGGAAACTGGAGCTGGCGTCTTGACAGGCTGGAATCTCTTCAGCAGGTAACGGAGAAATTCCTGACGCTTAACCGGCTCTATGGTCGCTGACCTGCTCACCATAAAAGAGCGCCGGGTTAACCTGCCAGCAGACTGACCAGCCGCGCTCGCTACGCTCAAGGCAGACCACACCGCCATTGCTGAAGTGAACCACTTCCCGCTCACCATCATCGCTTAACAGGAGCCCCGCCAGACGCTGCATATGCGGGAGGTGTCCCACCAGCATCAGATCGGAACTCATCGAGGCCAGACGGGCAGACCATATTGATGGATCCGAGTCAGGGGCAATATCCGGCCCGTGCTCTGTTGGAAGATTCCCCCACTTCCCGGCAAATATCTCTGCCGTCTGTTCTGCTCTGAGTTTGCCGCTGTGAATGATGCGCTCAGGTGCAGGCTTCTCAAAAAGGGCCAGAAAGCCGGCTACTCTGGCCACATCCGCCCTGCCCTGAGCCGAGAGCGGGCGCCCGGCATCTTCACTCTTCTCTTTTGCCAGCCCGTGCTGTGCCAGATAAACGCGCATACATCTCTCCTCCGGCCACCCTGCCCGATGCACGGGTGACGCTGGCAGCAGATTAAGCCAGAATTGCCGGCCAACTCAAGTAATGGCTGGCAAGGAGCGACCATGATCCGCATCAAAACACCGGAAGAGATTGAGGCGATGAAGCCCGCCTGTCAGCTGGCAGCCAACACCCTGGTGATGATTGAAGAGTATATTCGCCCCGGCATCACTACGGATGAAATTAATGAGCTTGTTCACGACTATACCGTCAGCCATGGCGCCATCCCTGCACCGCTGAACTACCGCGGCTTCCCGAAATCGGTCTGCACCTCGGTTAACCATGTGGTCTGTCACGGCATCCCCGGCTCGAAAAAGCTGAACAGTGGAGACATTATCAATGTCGATGTCACCTCAATTCTGAATGGCTGGTATGGGGATACGAGTAAAACATTTTTCGTGGGTGAGCCCGGACCCAAAGCCAGAAAAGTGACGGAGACATCCCGCAAGGCACTTGAGATCGGTATTGCTGCAGCCAGGCCCGGCGCAACACTGGGTGATATCGGCCATGCCATTCAGAGCTATGTCGAGGGTGAAAAGTGTTCCGTTGTGCGTGAATATTGCGGCCATGGTATCGGGCGTGAATTTCATGAGGAGCCACAGGTTCTGCACTACGGCCAGCCCGGCAGCGGCATTGAGTTAAAGGCCGGCATGGTATTCACCATTGAGCCGATGGTGAATATTGGCAGGGCGGCTGTAAAACTTCTTGGTGACGGCTGGACTGTGGTTACCCGGGACAGATCTCTCTCCGCGCAGTTTGAGCACACCATCGCTCTGCGTGAGGATGGTGCGGAGATACTTACCTCTCCGGTCTCCGCCCGGATTATTCATGAACCGTTGTGATGATTGCGCCGGACGTTTGTTTGCAACGAATTCTGAGGAAATTGTGCGTAGCGGTGCTTACGGAGATGCTGATTTATTGCCATCCTGGCAAAAATCAGAACGCGAAAGAAAAAACGTGGTTTTCCTTTCGCTTACAAATCGGTCGTTTACACGCCTGATTTGACTCACGGCATCCTGCCGCTCGCCTAAAGGCGGCTTACGCCGTCCA
>JAVVEJ010000067.1:0-4134 GCA_032251395.1 Mariprofundaceae bacterium | reverse complement strand
ACCGTGCAATTGCCCGATTTATGGTCTATAACCACCCGGAGAGAAAGGGATTTCACGGAAGATGAGATAAGCGGGCGGGGTATTGATGTGAATCAGGTGATGAAAAGTGGAGTATAAAGAGCTGCGGGTCTGGCGCCTTAATTTCACTGCGGTGGGGTTGGCTGTCGCTCTGCTCTACTGGCTGGCGGAATCGCTACTGCACACCTTTTTCTGGAAATTAGGACCTCTCTCCGTAACCCTGCTGGCCCAATCGTTACCTGACGAACTGTTTATGCGTCTGAGCACTGTTGCAGTGATTGTCGGATTCGGCTGCTTTGCCGAGTATGGCAAACAGCACTACCAGACCCTTGCAATCAAACAACTGAAGACCAACCGTCTGCTGCACCTCCTTAGTGAAAGCAATCAGCATGTACAACGGCAATCCGATGAGCAGAGCATGCTCGATGCCGTCTGCAGGGCAGCCGTGGATATTGGCAAATTCCGTGTTGCATGGGTCGGCATGCAGCGGCCGGAGGGGTTCACGCTTGCAGCATCGGCCACGTCAGACCCTCTCCTGAATGAGCAGCAGCTTCTTCCTGAGGATCATGAGTCACTGCTGGGCTGCCTCGGCTGCCGGGCCGCCCTTGATGAAGGAGTTGCACAGCTTTGCGAACTCGATACCAGGGAGGATTGTCCGGCTCCGTGGAGAGAGTCGTTCCTTCGCCAGGGGTGCAGGCATGCCTATGCCATGCCCATCAGGGTCTCCGGCAGGGTTACCGGCGTTTTCGAAGTCTATGCCGGCGAGGAGGGTATCCTGTCCGGGGAAGAGCGCTCCATTCTCGACGAGGTGGCCGATGATGTCTCCATCGCACTGAATAACATCGAGCAGGAAACAGAGCGGCAGCAGGCGCAGGCCGCACTGGACAGGAGCCAGGCGATGAATGCCGCCATTGTGGCCTCGGCCATGGACGGCATCATATCGATGAACAGCAGAGGCGAGATCGCCGAGTTTAATCCGGCGGCAGTAGCCATGTTCGGCTACAGGCGCAGCGAGGCTGTCGGAGCGCTGCTTGCCGACAAAATCATCCCGCCGGATATGCGTGACAAGCATCAGGCAGGCCTGCAGCACTATCTTGCAACAGGAGAGGGGCCGATACTAGGCGCCTGTATCGAGGTGGATGCCATGCATGCCGACGGGCATACCTTCCCCGTTGAGTTGTGTGTCTCCAGGGTGCCGGGCGAGGATCCACCGCTGTTTACCGCCATTCTGCGCGATACCAGCCAGCGCAAACAGGCGGAGGCAGCGCTCAGACAGCGGCTGGATGAACTGGAGCGGTTCCACAAGGCCAGCGTGGACCGCGAATTCCGCATCAAGGAGCTGCGTGATGAGATTACGGAGCTGAAAAAAGGAGCGCAGCAACCGTGAACGTTGAATCCGGTAAGGTGAGGCAGATAAACCTCTCCGCTATTATCGAAGCATCGCCGGATGCCATATTTCTGGCCGATGCAGAGACTGGCCTTATCGTCGAGGCCAACGAACAGGCATCCGGACTCATCGGCCGCCCGCGAAAAGAGATTATTGGCATGCATCAGTCCGATCTGCACCCGAAGGAAGAGGCTGACCGTTACCGGGAGATATTCCGGCAGCATCGCCGGAAAGGAGCCGCCATCCAAGGAGATCTGTTTGTCCTGCACAGTGATGGTCATTGCGTGCCCGTGGAGATCACTGCCAGCACCATTGAGATTGACGGCGGAAAATTCATTTATGGTGTTTTCCGCGATGTCACCGAACGCAGGCGAGCAGAGGATGCCGTGCGTGCCCTCTCAATACGTTATGAAACGTTACTGGATGCCGTGCCTGAGATCATCATGGAGGTGGATGCCAGTAAGGTATACAGATGGGCAAACAGGGCGGGGCTGGAGTTTTTCGGTGAGGATGTGATCGGCAGAGAAGCCGGTTTCTATTTTGAGGGTGAACAGGAGACATATACAACAGTCCAGCCCCTCTTCGATGGCGATGAAAACCCGATTTATCTGGAGAGCTGGCAGCGTCGCAGCGATGGGCAAAACCGCCTGTTTGCCTGGAAGTGCAAGGCGCTTAAAGATGCCAATGGGCACGTAACGGGCGCTCTCTCTACCGCCCGGGATATCACTGAGCAGAGAGAGGCCGAAGCAAAACTGCTTGAGGATGAGCGCAGATTCATGGAGCTGTTTGAGAATGTGACCGACTACGCACTGTTGCTGGAACCCCGGGAATCGGCCCCGCCGATCATTGTCGATGCCAACACCGCCGCATTTGAGAAGCATGGCTACAGGCGGGAGGAGATGATTGGCCAGCCGATCACCCTGCTTGAGACGGCATCCTCGGCTGAAGAAATCGGTGAAAGGTTGCGTCTGATTCAACAGGGCGAGACCGCTCATTTCGAGGTCGAGCATGTCTGCAGGGACGGCTCAACATTTTTCGCCGAATCAGCATGCAGGAGACTGGAGAACGGTATTAAAGGGCTGTTTTACTCGATTGAACGCGACATCACCGAACGCAGGCAGGCCGAAGAGACAATCAGTCAAACAAAAAATAAACTGGAACAGTTCTTCTCGGTTGTCCCCAGCCTGATCTGTATTGCCGGAGTCGATGGTTATTTCAAGGAAATTAATCACGAGTGGGAAAAGACTCTTGGATACAGCAGAGAAGAGCTGCTCAGTAAACCGTTTGCTGATCTCATCCACCCCGATGATCTGGAAACAATTTTTAGGGAAGTTAAAAAACAGCTCTCCGGCCAGAGTACAGCGGCATTTGTCAACCGATATCGGCATAAAGATGGCGGGTATAGATGGCTGGAATGGCAGGCAGCGCCGGTCTCAGAGAGCAAGCTTCTATATGCTGCGGCCAATGATATCACTGAGCAGAAGCAGGCCGAAGTGTTGCTGCAACAGCAGCTGCAAGAGTCGGAAAAGTCGCGTTATGCCACGCTCTATATGCTGGAGGATATGAACGAATCCAGAGCGCTGATCGAACAGGGCAAGCGTGAGTGGGAGCAGACCTTCGATGCGGTGACCAATCCGATCTTCCTGCATGATGATGAATTCCGCATCATACGTGCCAACCGCGCCTATGCCGGGCAGGCAGGCATAGAGATCGGGGAGGTGATCGGCAAGCTCTACTGGGAGGTCTTCCCCAAAGGTGATGGCCCGCTACCCGGCTGTCTGAAGGCGCTGAAAAAAGCAGAAGAAGAAGAAATCAGCACCGAAGATGGCAGGGTTTTCCTGTCCCGCAGCTATACAATCCCGGCAACAGAGCATAACCATCATGCCTCCATTCATGTGATGCAGGATATTACCGGACGCAAGCAGGCAGAAATGAATCTGGAGCATCTCAACCGGGCGCTGACTACACTGAGCACAGTGAACCGTACGCTGGTTCATGCAGAGAATGAACCGGAACTGCTGCAGGCCATCTGCCGGGCAGTTGTTGAACAGCAGGGCTATCACGTGGCCTGGGTGGGCTATGTGCAGCATGATGAAGAGCGGTCGATAAAGATCATGGCCAGTGCGGGTGCCGGGCAGGAGCTGCTGGAGATCATCAGACCGGGCTGGGGGAAAAATAAGTCTGGCACGGGGCCCTGCGGCCGCACAGTGCGCTCAGGTAAAATAGAGGTGGTGCAGAATATTGCCGCCGATCCGAATTATCAGCAGTGGGCCGACGCACTGCTCAGATGTGGTTGTGCAGCCGATATTGCACTGCCCCTGCTGGATGCGGACGGACAGGTGTTCGGCCTGCTGCACGTCTATGCCGGGGAAGCGAATGCCTTTACCGACAGAGAGATCGCACTGCTGCAGGAGATGGCGGAGGATCTTGCCTTTGGCGTGCGCTCACTGCGGCTGCGCCAGCATCATGATGAAATAATGGCAGTCAATGAGAAGCAACTGCTGCAGATACACCGGAATCTGCAGGAAACAATTGCCGCCGTTGCCAGAGCGGTGGAGGCGCGCGATCCCTATACGGCCGGCCACCAGCGGCGCGTAGCTGAACTTGCGGCCGCCATTGCCCGTGTGATGAAGCTGGAAGAGGGCCGGATCGAAGGAATCCGGATGGGTGCCACCATTCACGATATCGGCAAGATTCATCTGCCGGCCGAGATACTGAGCAAGCCATCG
>JAVVEJ010000066.1:0-4291 GCA_032251395.1 Mariprofundaceae bacterium | reverse complement strand
TCGAGTTTCAGTTTGGTCTGGATAAACTGGAATCCGTAGACGAAGCCGGTGCCGGCGACAATGCCGATGATGAGGGCGCCAACCGGGTGAACAATGTCTGAGCCTGCACAGATTGCGACAAGGCCTGCCAGTGCGCCGTTGTGTACAAAGCCCGGGTCATTCCTGCCTGTAACCAGGGCCGCCAGCAGGCCGCCGACCATGGCCAGCAGCGAGTTGATGGCTACAAGACCGGAGGCGCCTTCAACATTGCCTGCACTCATGATGTTAAATCCGAACCAGCCGACACAGAGAATCCATGATCCAAGTGCCAGGAAGGGGATATTGGATGGCAGAATCGCATTTACCCGGCCATCGCGTGAATAGCGGCCCTTACGCGCTCCCAGCATCAGTACAGCACCGAAGGCCAGAAAGCCGCCCATGGCATGCACCACAACAGATCCGGCAAAATCATGGAATTTGGCACCGAATGTGCTGTTCAACCATGCCTGAAAACCAAGGTTCTCAGCCCAGATCAGCCCCTCATAGAACGGATAGATCAGCGCAACCAGAATAACGCTTGCCAGCACATTGGGCCAGAAACGGATACGCTCGGTGACGCCACCTGAAATAATGGCCGGAATGGCAGCAGCAAAGGTGAGAAGGAAGAAGAAGTGGACCATCTCATAGCCGTTGGCAGCGCCCCCGATATTGTTCAGCTCGGAGACCGGTGCAAAAAAGTTGATACCGTAAGCCACGCTGAATCCGACAAAAAAATAGGCAACGGTTGAGAAGCCGAAATCGGTGATAACACGGACCAGTGCATTGACCTGATTCTTTTTTCGAACGGTGCCAACTTCAAGAAAGGCAAAGCCTGCATGCATTGCCAGAACCATGGCTGCTCCCATGGTCAGAAAAAAAACATCAAAACCTGAAGTGTTCATTTAACCTATCCCTCTAATTTATTAATATGTTTAAGATAATGCTTCCTCGTTCTCTTCACCTGTGCGAATGCGAACAACACGCTCGATGGCGGAAACGAAGATTTTTCCATCGCCGATCTTGCCGGTGTTGGCCGCACTGCGAATGGCTTCTACAGCTGCATCCACCTGATCTTTGGGGACAACAATCGACAGTTCGGTTTTCGGAATGAAGTCGACATTATATTCAGCGCCGCGATAAAGTTCGGTGTGGCCTTTCTGCCGGCCGTGACCGCGTACTTCGGCAACCGTCATGCCGGTGATGCCGAGATCAAGCAGCGCGTCTTTCACGTCATCGAGTTTGAACGGTTTGATAATTGCGGTTATTTTTTTCACACTGTTTCTCCTTCAGGGTTGATGTGGAAGCGAGGCTGAAGCTTTGCTGCCGTTACATCAATGGGCATTTTTGCTTTTTTCAATGTTTTAAGGAACCTCTGAATAACCACATCCGTGTGGTTATTCAGTACACAAAGACAAAAACGTGGTTTTGCCTTTGCTTACAAATCAGTCACTTACGCTCCTGATTTGGCAGGCCATCCATGGCCTGCACGGATACTCTGAGTTTTTCAGAGTATCCTTAATCCTCCTTTTGTCTCTCTGTCAATGTTTCAATCATCAAAAGCTGATTGGCGAGCATACGCGAATGCAGTGTCTGTTGAAGAACCTGGGCCTGTTTCTCGATACGCACTGTGCCATCGACATGCTCATTAAGCAGTGCTTCTGCATGCTTGCAGGGGAGCTTCATACGGTGAAAGAGCGGGCGAAAAAGCGGGCTCTCTTCTGCTTTCAGTTCGGTAACAATGTTGTCAAACAGCATGCCGACCTTGTTGATCTGTTTGGCACGGTTGTCGTAACGGTCCAGCAGGTCGCATGCCTGCAACAGCACTTCTCCGTAGCTGCACGCCACTCTGCCATATTCGGAAGGATCAAGTGCCGGCGCAATGGTGCTCAATGAGAGTGCCTGCTGTTTCTGTTTCAACTCCACATATGAGGTGTCGGCAAGGGTTTTATCATGAATCTCAACTGTTTTGCCCATCAGGGCCATCAGGTTGCGTAGTGAGTAGAGGGCATGCTGAATATGATGTCCGGTATGATTCGTCTGCCGGGTTGCGGGAAACAGAGCGAACTTTCCGGCGTGATTATGGTCAGGGTCGGTGG
This sequence comes from Mariprofundaceae bacterium, assembly GCA_032251395.1. GTDB lineage: Bacteria > Pseudomonadota > Zetaproteobacteria > Mariprofundales > Mariprofundaceae > WSZY01. The sequence goes on along the minus strand of JAVVEJ010000066.1, from coordinate 2,177 downwards.
TGCCACAGAGATAGTAATCTCCGCCATAGATGCTCTGGCCGAAGAACTCCCCGGCAAGTTGTCTGGTGATATCCGGCATCTCCAGCGGCTGGCTGCCAACGGTTACGGAATAGGATATGTCCGGTTTGATCAGGTCTTCATCATTCCATGGTCTGGAGTCAGCAAAACGGTGCTGTTTTTTGTGGCTGTTCTCTTCAGGGCACTCCCAGATGCCAAGGAAGTAGTAGTGCTCGGAAGCGAGTGAATCATCCTGGAGCGAAATAATAATGGTATAGGTGCGGTTCTGCCATCTGGCATCAAATGCAAGAATATCCTCTTTCCAGTGGATATCGGCATCCTGCATGCCAAGCAGGCTGAGCATGGTAAGGCAGTTGCCGACAAACGCCTCTTTGCTGTGGCTCTGCTTGTTGTAGGCCCACACCTGGCCATTCAGGGGGAGCTTGTTCGGCTCAAGAATTCTGTCCTTCAGAGAGAGGGAGTGCAGTAACAGTGATTTGGACATGCTATCTCCCGGGAAAAGTAGTGGAAGGCAAGGATTCCCATATATTGTTGCCCACTGCGGCATTAAAATCCAGACCATTGAAAAGCCGGATCCGCTCACGCAACTCCGCGGCAGCCTTCCTTTCAGCCGCCTGCACCGGCAAACAGCACAACATGGCAACCCATGCCAGACAGGCAACAGTGATGAATTCCATGAGCAATGTGACCCTCAACCCGCCTGCAATCATGCCGCCACCGCTTTTTTCCTTGCTGTTACATAAAGAGCCATGCCCGTAAACAGCATGCCGCCGACAATATTGCCCAGAATAACCGGGATTTCATTCCATAGCCACCAGTCCACTATCGTAACATTGGCTCCCAGCATCATGCCGGCAGGGATTACAAACATATTGACGATCGCATGTTCATAACCCAGGGCAAAGAAGGTCATGATCGGTAACCACATGGCCGCAATCTTGCCGATGGTTGTTGTCGAGGTCAGCGCCATGACTGCTCCCAGCGTTACCATCCAGTTACACAGTATCGCGCTGGTAAAGACGGAGATCATTCCGGCAAAGCCGAGATCGGCATAAGTAATGGTTTTGTGTTCGGCAATTGCCATGATTTTTTTTGTGGCGGCAATGGTTGCGGGATCAATATGCCCCATCTTTGTCATGACAATGTAATACAGAAAGGCATAAAAAACGCCACCGATCAGATTGCCAATCAATACCCACGTCCAGTTAAATGCCAGTTTTCTGACGCTGACTCTTCCATCCATTACCGCAATGGGCATCAGGGCGAAATTGCCTGTCGCCAGTTCAAGCCCCAACAGGATGATCATGACAAAGCCGACAGGGAAGATAATCGCCCCCACAATGCCGAGGCCGGTCTGTGTGGCTGCGACAACGGCAAGGGTGGTGGCGTAGCCCAGAAAGACTCCTGACAGCCCTCCCCTGATCAGCAGGTCTTTGACAGAGAGGGCTCCTTTGCTGGCTCCGGCCTGCAGCATGTTCTCAACAACATCTTCCGGTTTGACATAGGCCATTATGATCTCCTCATGTTCTGCATCAATTTAACGCCCCGGATCATTTTCCTGCTACAGCTGCAGCAGAACCTGTCCGTTTTCGACTTTTGCCGGGTAGGTTTTTACGTAACCGGAATCCGGGGGCAACACCTGGCCGCTTTCCAGGCTGATTTTGCGGGCATGCAACGGGCAGATGACGCGGTCTCCGCTGACCATGCCCTCAGCCAGAGGCCCCTGCTTATGCGGACAGCGGTTATCTACCGCCCTGATGCGGCCATCGCTAAGACGAAACAGTGCAATCTCCATTTTACCAGTGCGAACTGTGCGCCCTCCGGAGTGCGGAAGCTCTTCGACCCGACAGATCGGGTGCCATGTGCTGTTCATGTCGCTGCTCATAGCTCTGCTACCTCCACCGGAATATCAATTGGTGTGTATTCGTTGAATTTGTCCATTTGGCCCGGCTTTTTCTCATCCTGCAGGCGCTCCTGCCATGGGTCGCTGGTCAGGGTGGAGAGGTACTGATCCATGCGTTCGACCAGCTCTCTGCGGCTCTCCCTCTCCTCGACGACGACCTGCCTGATCTTTTCCAGCCCCATGCGCTCCAGCCATGGTGCAGTGCGCTCATTATGCTTGCCGGTTTCGCGGTAGTACTGCAGATAGGCCTTGGTGA
>JAVVEJ010000065.1:0-4316 GCA_032251395.1 Mariprofundaceae bacterium | reverse complement strand
GCGGTGACGACACCGGCACCAACAGTACGGCCACCTTCGCGAATTGCGAAACGCAGCTCTTTATCCATTGCAATCGGTGTGATCAGCGTAACATCCATAGAGATGTTATCGCCGGGCATCACCATCTCTGTACCGGCCGGAAGCTCAACAGCACCGGTCACGTCAGTCGTACGGAAGTAGAACTGCGGACGGTAGCCGTTGAAGAATGGCGTATGACGGCCACCCTCTTCCTTGGTCAGAATATAAGCCTCAGCCTTGAACTTCGTATGCGGCGTGATTGATTTCGGCTTGGCAAGTACCTGACCACGCTCAACATCTTCACGCTTGGTGCCACGAAGCAGAACACCGACATTGTCACCGGCTTCACCGCGATCAAGCAGCTTGCGGAACATCTCAACACCTGTGCAGGTGGTTACTGCAGTGTCCTTGACACCAACAATCTCAAGCTCGTCACCAACGTTAACTACACCGGATTCAATACGACCGGTTACAACAGTGCCGCGGCCGGAAATCGAAAATACATCCTCAATCGGCATCAGGAACGGGTTGTCTACAGCACGTGCGGGTGTCGGGATGAATTCATCCACAGCCTTCATCAGACGCAGGATTGATGGCATGCCGATCTCAGACTCATCACCTTCAAGCGCCTTCAGTGCAGAACCAACGATGATCGGAGTGTCGTCACCCGGGAAGTCGTATGAGTCCAGAAGTTCGCGAACTTCCATCTCTACCAGCTCAATCAGCTCTTCATCATCAACCTGGTCTGCCTTGTTCAGGTAGACTACCAGGTGAGGCACGTTCACCTGACGGGCAAGCAGTACATGCTCACGCGTCTGTGGCATCGGACCATCAGCAGCACTGACCACCAGAATCGCACCATCCATCTGTGCAGCACCGGTAATCATGTTCTTTACATAGTCAGCATGGCCCGGGCAATCCACGTGCGCATAGTGACGCGCTTCCGTCTCATACTCAACGTGCGCAGTCGCAATCGTGATACCACGCTCGCGCTCTTCAGGGGCTCCGTCAATATCACCGTAATCCTTGAATACGGCTCCACCGGTCAGCGACAGAACTTTGGTGATTGCTGCCGTCAGCGTGGTCTTGCCGTGATCCACGTGACCAATCGTGCCGATGTTCACATGCGGCTTGTTGCGGTTAAACTTTTCCTTGGACATGATTTCTCCTTATCCCTTCACACTTGCAACGATTTCCAGTGCGATATTTTTCGGCACCTCTTCGTAGTGTACAAATTGCATTGTATAGGTTGCCCGACCCTGCGACATGGAACGCAGATTGGTTGAATAACCGAACATCTCTGAAAGTGGTACTTCAGCGTCAACAGACTTGGCAATGCCACGCTCGTGCATGCCCATGATCTTGCCGCGACGACGATTCAGATCGCCTACGATATCACCCATGTAATCTTCCGGTGTGACCACTTCAACCTTCATCATTGGCTCAAGCAGAACCGGCTTACACTGCTGGCAACCGGCACGGAAGCCCATGGAGCCGGCGATCTTGAACGCCATTTCAGATGAGTCGACATCATGGTAAGAGCCGTCAACCAGCGTCACCTTGATATCCACCATCGGGAAGCCTGCCATGACACCGTTCTGCATCGCCTCTTCACAACCCTTACCAACAGCAGGGATATATTCGCGGGGAACAGAACCGCCGGAAATCGCATCAACAAACTCAAACCCGGCTCCGCCAGCTTCAAGCGGTTCAATTTCAAGCCATACATGACCGAACTGACCGCGACCACCGGACTGACGAACGAACTTGCCTTCAACCCTGGTTTTTCCACGGATGGTTTCACGGTATGCCACCTGTGGCTTACCAATATTCGCATCCACACCGAATTCACGCTGCATGCGATCAACAATGATCTCAAGATGCAGCTCGCCCATGCCTGAAATAATGGTCTGACCACTCTCTTCATCGGTATGGACACGGAAAGAGGGATCTTCAGCAGCAAGCTTGCCCAGTGCCACGCCCATCTTCTCCTGATCTGCCTTGGTCTTCGGCTCGATGGCCACAGAGATTACAGGCTCAGGGAACTCCATACGCTCCAGTACCACCGGCTTATCCAGATCACAAAGTGTGTCGCCGGTAGTTGTAGACTTAAGGCCTACAGCTGCAGCGATATCACCGGCACGGACCTCTTTGATCTCGGTACGGTCATTGGCATGCATCTGCAGAATACGGCCAATACGCTCACGCCTGTTTTTTACCGAATTCAATACATAGGAGCCAGCCTCAAGCTGGCCGGAGTAAACCCGGAAGAAGGTCAGCGTACCCACGAACGGGTCGGTCATCACCTTGAACGCCAGCGCTGAAAACGGCTCGCTGTCCGATGATGGACGAGTCACTTCCTCTTCGGAGTCAACCAGATGACCCCTGATTGCAGGCACATCAACAGGTGCAGGCATGTAATCAACCACAGCGTCCAGCAGTGTCTGAACACCTTTGTTCTTGAAGGCCGTGCCGCAAAGAACAGGGATCACTTCAATGGCAAGCACTGCCTTGCGGATACACTCTTTCAGAGGCTCTTCAGGCACATCCTCGCCTTCAAGGTACTTCTCCATCAGCGCTTCATCATAAGCCAGCACCGCATCCAGAAGCCGCTCACGATACTCTTCGGCCTGCGCCACCAGATCAGCCGGAATATCTTCAACAGAGTACTCAGCACCCATCGCTTCATCATTCCAGACGATCGCCTTCATACGAACGAGGTCAACCACGCCCTTGAAGTTCTCTTCATTGCCGATCGGAATGTTCAACGGAACCGCATTGTGACCCAGACGATCACCAATCTCGCCAACTACACGGAAGTACTCCGCACCGGTACGGTCCATCTTGTTAACGAACGCAAGACGGGGGACCTTGTAACGGTCGGCCTGGCGCCAGACGGTCTCGGACTGTGGCTCAACACCACCTACCGCACAGAAGACACCCACCGCGCCGTCAAGAACACGCAGGGAGCGCTCAACCTCAATGGTAAAGTCAACGTGGCCGGGAGTGTCGATGATATTGATCTGGTGATCTTTCCAGCTACAGGTTGTTGCAGCAGAGGTGATGGTAATACCACGCTCCTGCTCCTGTGCCATCCAGTCCATGGTAGCTGCGCCATCATGAACTTCACCAATTTTATGGGATACGCCGGTATAGAAGAGAACGCGCTCGGTGGTCGTAGTCTTACCCGCATCAATATGAGCCATAATGCCAATATTGCGCACGCGCTCAAGTGGTGTCTTTCTAGCCACGATCAACTTCTCCTTATACCGAATCTATTTAGAGCAAATAAAGCAAAACAGTAAAACCAGCCAACAATTACCAGCGGAAATGTGAGAACGCCTTGTTCGCTTCCGCCATACGGTGGGTCTCGTCGCGCTTCTTGAAAGCCGCACCACGCTCATTCACCGCATCAACAATCTCATTGCCCAGACGCTCAGCCATGGTGTGCTCAGAGCGTTTGCGCGAATATTCAATCAACCAGCGCACAGCCAGTGACATCTGGCGACGATCACTGACTTCGATCGGCACCTGATAGGTAGCGCCACCCACACGGCGGGATTTCACCTCTACCAGCGGGCGCACTGCTTCAAGTGCATTATGCAGGCAAGCCAGTGCATCCGTGCCTGTCTTCTGCGCTGCAAGTTCCATGGCGCCATATACAATGCTCTCGGCCTTGGCCTTTTTGCCATCCAGCATGACCTTATTTACAACCGTCGATACCCTTGCATCGCCATACTTGGCATCCAGGGTAATCGGACGACGCGTGACAGGACCTTTACGTGGCATAACTCAAACTCCTCGACTTACTTCGGACGCTTGGCGCCGTACTTGGAACGCGCCTGCTTGCGGCCATCAACACCGGTAGTATCCAGAACGCCACGAAGAACATGGTAACGCACACCCGGCAAATCCTTTACACGGCCGCCACGAATAAGAACAACCGAGTGCTCCTGAAGCTTATGCCCTTCACCGGGGATATATGCAGTCACTTCATGACCGTTAGTCAGACGTACACGAGCCACTTTACGCAGTGCGGAGTTAGGTTTCTTGGGCGTTGTTGTATATACACGTGTGCAGACACCGCGACGCTGCGGGCATGCCTGCAGTGCCGGAACCTTGTTGATCTTCCGCTTATCCTTACGGCTCTTGCGAACAAGCTGGTTAATTGTTGGCATCGTTACCTCTTCTCCAAACTTAAACCTTCTCGAAGCAGGCACACCGGACTCAGGCCGCCTGTCGAAGGGTCGCGAACCATAGTGGCGCATTCATTCGCTGTCAACCGCTTCTCAAAGGAC
>JAVVEJ010000064.1:0-4493 GCA_032251395.1 Mariprofundaceae bacterium | reverse complement strand
GAGGGGGTCGATGCGGCAGCAGCTGAAAAGATGATGGCGTATCTGCGTTCCCGTTTCGAGAAGCTTCCCGGCAATAACGTCGGAGAGCGAATTATCAGGGCGTGTGATGATTTTTCCTATACGGATCCCGTTGATAGGAGTGTCAGCAGCGGACAGGGTATTCGTATACTGTTTGAAGATGGCGCACGAATTGTGTTCCGTCTTTCAGGAACCGGTACCGAGGGTGCGACTGTACGTGTCTATATTGAATCATTTGAGCACGATCCGGACAGGCATGGTATGGATGCACAGGAGGCCCTGAGTGACCTGATTGAGGCGGCAGCCGTAATCTCCCGCCTGCAGGAGTTCACAGGACGCAGTGAGCCGACTGTCATAACCTGATAAACAGCATTTGTCTAAAGATGTAACTATGTGATAAACAAGGAGCACCATGATCAATCTGACACCAGACGCATATAAAGTGATTGAGGCCAGGGGGTATGATCCTTTTGCCTATCTCGGCCGCCATGAGGCGCCGGAAGGTGGTGTTGTTGTGCGTGCATTTAAACCCCGCGCAGAGAAAATGTGGATTATCGAAGCCGGCAAGCAGGAAAAGGCCATGCCTCGAATCGAGGGAACCGATCTGTTTGAAGTGAAGCTGTTAAAAGGCTCCTTTGACTCCTCATACAGGTTCCGGATTGAAAACAGGGAAGGGCACAGCTGGGAGGAGGAGGATCCATACCGCTTCCCGGCAATGCTTGGCGAACTTGATTTGCACCTCATTGCTGAGGGGAACCATTTTGAAAAATACAGGATTCTGGGCGCCCATGTGAGGGAGCATGAGGGTATACAGGGTGTCGGCTTTGCCGTCTGGGCTCCGAATGCATCGAGAGTCAGTGTGGTCGGCAATTTCAACCACTGGGATGGCCGGGAGCACCAGATGCGTATCCGGGGCTCTTCAGGGGTCTGGGAGATATTCATTCCTGCACTGTGCGAAGGCGAGGTGTACAAGTTCGAAATCCGTGCTGCAAACGGCGATGTTTTCGACAAGGTCGACCCCTATGCGCAGCAGATGGAGTTGCGCCCGAAAACGGCCTGCATTGTTCACAATCCGGGGCAATACATCTGGCACGATCACGAATGGGTTATGAACAGACCCGGACATCAGGCACTGGACCGGCCGATGAGTATCTATGAGGTTCATCTGGGCTCATGGCGGAAGCAGGACGGTGGTTATATGGGCTATCATGATCTGGCCCATCAACTGGTCGAATATTGCAGCTGGATGGGTTACACCCACATTGAACTTTTGCCGGTTACGGAGCATCCGTTTGACGGCTCATGGGGTTACCAGACAGTCGGTTATTTTGCCCCTACCAGCCGTTTCGGAACACCGGATGCCTTCCGTTATTTTGTCGATTACTGCCACCAGCATGGCATCGGCGTGTTTCTGGACTGGGTGCCTGCCCATTTCCCCAAGGATGCGCACGGCCTGGCCCGTTTTGACGGTACGCCACTTTATGAACATGAAGATCCACGTCTGGGTGAGCACAAGGACTGGGGGACCTACATCTTCAACTTTGGCCGTAATGAGGTGCGCAACTTCCTGACTGCTTCGGCACTCTTCTGGCTGGATGAATACCATCTTGATGGCCTGCGGGTGGATGCGGTTGCCTCCATGCTCTATCTGGATTATTCACGTGAACAGGGCGAATGGATGCCAAACAGGCATGGCGGTCGTGAAAACCTCGAAGCTGTGGAGTTTATCAAGCAGTTCAACCATCTGGTCCACGAGCGTCATCCCGGGGCTGTTACCATGGCCGAGGAGTCCACCTCATGGCCGATGGTAAGCCGCCCGACCTATCTGGGCGGGCTTGGCTTTACCATGAAGTGGAATATGGGCTGGATGAACGATACGTTGAACTACTTTAAAAATGATCCGATTCACCGCAGCTACCATCAGAATCAACTGACATTCTCTATCATGTATGCCCATACAGAGAATTTTATTCTGCCATTCTCTCATGATGAGGTGGTACATGGTAAAGGCTCCATGCCGGGCAAGATGCCGGGCGATGACTGGCAGCGTTTTGCCAATTTAAGAGCACTATATGCCTATATGTATACGCACCCCGGCAAAAAATTGCAGTTTATGGGAACCGAGTTCGGACAGTGGCCGGAGTGGAACCACGACGAATCCCTGTCATGGGACCAGTCAAACTTCATGCCGCATCGCGGGCTGCAACTGATGATGCGCGACATGAACCATCTCTACCGGGATATTCCTGCACTATATGAAGTTGATTTTGAATCACACGGCTTTGAATGGATAGACTGTAACGATGCTGTAAACTCAACAATCAGCTATATCCGCAGGGACAAGCATGGCGGGTTTGTTGTTGTAGCCCTTAATCTGACGCCTGTGGTCCGGGAGCATTATCGCCTGGGAGTTCCTGAGGCGGGTTATTACCGGGAGGTGATGAATACGGATTCAGAGGCTTATGGTGGCGGGAACATCGGCAATGTCGGAGGGGTGGGCAGTGAGGCTGTGGCATGGATGAACAAACCGCACTCTATCCAGCTCACACTGCCCCCGCTCTCATGCGTGATCCTGCGCAAAGAGTAGCAGAGGCCCGGTGAAACGGGCTGATTTCGGTTTTATCTAAGGAGATGCTGATTTATTGCCATCCCGGCAAAAATCAGAGCGTCAAGGCAAAAATGATGTTCGGCATCAGTGCCTCACACTGCCAGGCAGCGCCTGCCTTCGGGCAAAACGTTCAGCCGAAGCGGTTCATGCCGATATGGCGTAGCTGTTCGCCGAAATCAGGATAGTCGATTGAGTAATCCGTGATCGCATCAATAGGAAAGGCGATGACTTTAACTTCTGAGTCTGCAATCACATCGGCAACCGGTGAACTCATGCCTGATGAAGAGATTTCGCCAACAATTTTATTACCCTCAATAGTGGCAATGGTCTCACCGGAACTTGATATGCGGACAGTTCCATCAAGAATCAGAAAAAGATTTTGATTGAACTCGCCCTCGCTGATGAGTTTCTCTTCCGCCTTGTAATGTTTGATCTCACCAAGACCGATCAGCTTTGTCTGGATGTCATCAGGAAGAAGTGAAAACAGACTGTGCTTTTCGAAGATGGCTTTCACTGAATCACTCATGTGTTGCTCCTGATGGTTGCTGATGGCGCGGAATCGTATCCATATTGTATACGTTTTTGCATGATCTATATCACAACAGTTCGATTGTCTGTTCCATTATTACATTACCCGAATATAACTCTGTCCCAGGATGGAAAGCAACTCAGGCAACCCCGCCGGAGTTGATGCAGCAGCTGTCAGGCGCGATCCTTGCTGGCACGCAGATGGGCAAAAACCGACAGGGGATCAGCGGGGATGTTGTGCAGTGCCGCATAGCCGGTACAGAACTCTCTGTCAGCCGGGCGTAAAAACGGGTTGGTTAACCGCTCCAATCCGATGTTTGAGGGGATGGTCGGCTCTTTTTTCATCCTGCGTTGCGTGTCATGGCTGATACGTGCCGTCAGCGCACTGTTTTCAGGATCGACACTCCGGGCAAAGCGGAGATTTGCCAGTGTGTACTCATGGGCGCAGTAGACACGTGTGGCATCATCCAGCCCGGCCAGTATGGACAGGGAGTTCCACATCTGTTCAGCCGTGCCTTCGAATATCCGGCCACAGCCGCCGCCAAAAAGCGTGTCGCCACAGAAGAGTGCATCCTGCAGGAGAAATGCGATGTGCCCGCGTGTGTGCCCGGGCACAAAGAGAATCCGGATATCGATTCCACCCAGCTGCAGGCGTGAGCTCTCCGAAACCTCGCAGTCGATTTCGGGAATGCGGGCTGCATCAACGGCAGCGCCTACCACCTGGCAGCCAAAGGCCGCTTTCAGCGAGCTGTTGCCATCAGTGTGGTCCCAGTGATGGTGTGTGTTGAGAATATGGGTAACAGGCTTGCCAATCGACCTGCACGCCTCCATGACCGGAGCAGCATCGGCCGGATCGACCACAGCCATCATGTCGGAATTGTCTACATCAATCAGATAGATATAGTTATCATTCAGGGCAGGGATCTGGTGTACACTGAAACCTGAGTGCCGATAGGACCACATCGGCCCAATCTAACCCTGCGGAGTCTTTAATGTCACATGGTTCAACAAAAGCCGTACTGACCGCCGTGGTCGGAAACGGCACTGTAACCATTGCAAAATTCATCGGCTTTGCTTTTTCAGGTTCAAGTGCCCTGCTGGCAGAGGCGGTGCACTCCCTGGCCGATACGGCCAATCAGGGGTTGCTCTACCTGGGACTACGGCGCTCTGAAAAGGTGGCCGATGCCCGCCACCATTTCGGCTACGGGCAGGAGCGCTATTTCTGGAATCTGGTCTCCGCTGTAACCATCTTCTTTATCGGCTGCGTCTATACCGTCATGCATGCCATCGACAGCATGGCACATGATCATCAGCCTGAGTTGAGTATCGTCGCATTCTC
>JAVVEJ010000063.1:0-4559 GCA_032251395.1 Mariprofundaceae bacterium | reverse complement strand
ACCGTGCAATTGCCCGATTTATGGTCTATAACCACCCGGAGAGAAAGGGATTTCATGCAAGATGGGATAAGCGGGTGGGGTGTTGATGTGAATCAGATGATAAAGAGTGGAGTATAAAGAGATGCGGGTTTGGCGCCTTAATTTCACTGCGGTGGGGTTGGGTGTCGCTCTGCTCTACTGGCTGGCGGAATCGCTGCTGCACACCTTTTTCTGGGAAACAGCGCCTCTCTCCGTAACCTTGTTGGCCCAACCGGGGCCTGATGAGCTGTTCATGCGCCTGGTCACCGTCGCCGTAATCGTCGGTTTCGGCTGCTTTACCGAGCATGGCAAACGCCACTACCAGGCCCTTGCAATCAAGCAACTGAAGACCAATCGTCTGCTGCGCTTCCTCAGTGAGGTTAACCAGTATGTGCAGCGGCAACCTGATGAGCAGAGCATACTGGATGCCGCCTGCAGAGCAGCGGTAGAGATTGGTGAATTCAAGTTCGCATGGGTCGGCACGCAGCGGCCGGAGGGGTTCACGCTTGCGGCATCGGCTTCGGCAGATCCGGCCCTGAATGAGCAGCAGATTCTGCTTCAGGACCATGAGGCACTGCTGGGCTGCCTTGGCTGTCGGGCTGTTCTTGATGAGGGGGTCGCACAGCTTTGTGAACTCGATGCCAAGGTGGATTGCCCGGCTGCATGGAAAAAGAGTTTTCTCAGTCGGGGGTGCAGGCATGCCTATGCCATGCCCGTCAGAGTCTCCGGCAGGGTTGCCGGCGTTTTCGAAGTCTATGCCGGTGAAGGCGTCACACTGTCCGGGGAAGAGCGTTCCCTTCTCGACGAGGTGGCGGATGATGTCTCCGTGGTGCTGACTAACATTGAGCAGGAGACACTTCGACAGCAGGCCCAGGCCGCACTGGACAGAAGTCAGGCGCTGAATGCATCTATTGTGGCCTCGGCCATGGACGGCATCATATCCATGAACAGCAGAGGTGAGATCACCGAGTTTAATCCGGCAGCGGTAGCCATGTTCGGCTACAGGCGCAGCGAGGTTGTCGGAAAACCGCTTGCCGAGAAGATCATCCCGCCGGATATGCGTGACAGGCATCAGGCAGGTTTGCAGCACTATCTTGAAACAGGAGAGGGGCCGGTACTTGGCACCTGTATTGAGGTGAATGCCATGCATGCCGATGGGCATACGTTCCCCGTTGAGCTGTGTGTCTCCAGGGTGCCGGGCGAGGATCCGCCACTGTTTACCGCTATTCTGCGCGATATCAGCCAGCGCAAAAAGGCGGAGGCGGCACTCAGGCAACGGCTGGATGAACTGGAGCGGTTCCGGAAGGCCAGCGTGGATCGCGAGTTCCGCATCAAGGAGCTGCGTGATGAGGTGGCAGAGCTGAAGCGTGAGGCAGGGGCGCAACAGCAGAGCGGCGTAGATGATGCGTCACGGAAAGATTAACCGGATCTGACTTGCAGCTGCCATAATACACGTTAATATACACAGCAGGAGGTGTATTGATATGCGTACAAATATTGTTCTGGATGATGATCTGCTTGCCGAAGCCTTTGAATACAGTAATGCCCGCAGTAAACGGGAGCTGGTGCATCAGGCCCTGAAGGAGTTTGTTGCCCATCAACGGCGCAGGAATATGCTGGAGCTGGTCGGGAAAGTTCACATAGCCGAAGAGTATGATCATAAAGCCCTGCGTGAGGCGAAAGGCTAGCCATGGTCCTGGTGGATACATCGGTGTGGATTTCGCTGTTCCGGCAGCGGTCAACGCCCACCTCTGTTCGGCTGCGTGAGATGCTTGAACAGGGGTTGCCCTTCGGCATCACTTCCGTGATTTACCAGGAGCTTCTGCAGGGCGCAAAAGATGAGTCTGATTATCAGCAGTTGCAGGATTATCTCGGAACCCAGCACTTCTGTCATCCCCTGGATCAGGTGGAGAGCTATGCCAGTGCCGCACGTATCTATTTTGACTGCCGCAGGAGGGGGGTCACGATCCGTTCAACGATAGATTGCCTGATCGCACAGATTGCAATTGAGCATCAGATTGTCCTGCTGCATGAGGATGACGATTTTTCACGCATGGCCGAAGCAGTGGACGGACTGAAGGTCTGGAGATGAAGAAGATGCAGGAACCGGGGCCATGACAAAAGATCCCGATCATGCCCGCAATGGTCAAGAAGATTCGTCTCCCGGTAAGGTGAGGAAGATAAACCTCTCCGCTATTATCGAAGCGTCGCCGGACGCCATCTTTCTGGCCGATGCCGAAAGCGGCCTTATCATCGAGGCTAACAGACAGGCATCCGGACTCATTGGCCGCCCGCGAAAAGAGATTCTTGGCATGCACCAGTCCGATCTGCACCCGAAAGAGGAGACTGGCCGTTACCGCGATATATTCCGGCAACATAGCCGGAAAGGATCCGCCATCGAAGAGGATCTGTTTGTCCTGCACGCCGATGGTCATCGCGTACCCGTGGAGATAACTGCCAGCACCATTGAGATTGACGGCAGGCAGCTGATTTACGGCATTTTCCGCGATGTTACCGAGCGCAAGCAGGCAGAGGATGCCATGTACGCCATCTCAACACGTTATAAAGCGTTACTGGAGGCTATGCCCGAAATCGTCGTGGAAGTGGATACCAGCAAGGTATACACATGGGTAAACGGGGCAGGGCTTCAGTTTTTCGGCGGGGATGTGATCGGCAGGGAGGCCGGTTTCTATTTTGAGAGTGAACAGGAAGCATATACAACAGTCCAGCCTCTCTTCGAAGGCGATGAAAATCCGGTTGATCTGGAAAGCTGGCAACGTCGCAGCGATGGGCAAAGCCGCCTGCTGAGCTGGAGGTGCAAGGCGCTCAAAGATGCCGATGGACATGTAACGGGCGCACTTTCTACAGCCCGGGATATCACTGAACGCAGGCTGGTAGAAGAAAAGTTGCACGAGAGCGAGGAGGAATATCGGACTCTTTTTGAAAATATGATGAATGGATTTGCCCTGCATGAAATTGAAGTGGACAAAAATGGAATGCCGATCGACTACATTTTTCTTGAAGTCAATGATGCATTCAGAAAACTCACAAATCTTGGAAGCAGAAAGGTTATCGGCAGCAGGGCGACAGAGCTGCTTCCGGGTATCGAAAACGACCCCGCTGACTGGATAGGGCGCTATGGTCAGGTGGCCCTGACCGGGAAAGAAACCAGATTCGAACACTATTCGGAGGCGCTCGGTAAGTGGTTTTCCATATTGGCATACAGTCCTGGAAAGGGAATTTTTGCGACCCTTTTTGAAGACGTCACCGAGCGCAGGCGGGCCGAAGAGATGCTGCAACAACAGCTGAAAGAGTCGGAAAGGTCGCGTCAGGCCACGTTGTTCATGCTGGAGGATATAAATGAATCCAGAGCGCTGATCGAACAGGCCAAGCGTGAGTGGGAGCAGACCTTTGATGCGGTCACCGATCCGGTTTTTCTGCACGATGATGAGTTCCGCATCCTGCGTGCCAACCGTGCCTATGCCGAGCAGGCCGGTATGGAGATCGGGGAGGTAATCGGCAGGCCCTACTGGGAGGTGTTCCCCAAAGGTGATGGCCCGCTGCCCGGCTGTCTGAAGGCGATGGAAAAAGCAGAAGAAGAAGAAGAAGAAGAAGAAGAAGAAATCAGCATTGAAGATGGCAGGATTTTCCTCTCCCACAGCTATGCAATTCCGACAGGGGAGGGCAGACAGAATATCTCCATTCATGTGATACAAGACATTACTGAGCGCAGGCAGGCGGAAATGAATCTGGAGCATGTCAACCGGGCGCTGACTACACTGAGTACAGTAAACCGTACCCTGGTTCATGCAGACAATGAACCGGATCTGCTGCAGGCCATCTGCCGGGCGATTGTTGAGCAACACGAATATCGCATGGCCTGGGTGGGTTATGTGCAGCATGACAAAAACCAGTCGATAAAGATTATGGCCAGCGCGGGTGCCGGGCAGGATATGCTGGATATCATCCGGCCGGGCTGGGAAAAAAATGAGTCCGGTTTGGGGCCCTGCGGCCATGCAGTGCGCACAGGCAAAATAGAGGTGGTGCAGGATATTGCCGCCGATCCGGATTATCAGCAGTGGGCCGACGCACTGCTCAAATGCGGTTGTGCAGCCGATATTGCACTTCCCATGCTGGAAGCGGACGGTCAGGTATTCGGCCTGTTGCACGTCTATGCGGGGGAGGTGAACGCCTTTACCGACAGAGAAGTTCCGCTGCTGCAGGAGATGGCGGGCGACCTTGCCTTTGGTGTGCGTGCATTGCGCGTGAGCATGCATCGCGATGAAATACTGGCAGTCAATGAGCAGCAACTGGTGCAGATACACCTGAATCTGCAGCAGACGATTGCCGCCGTTGCCAGGGCGGTAGAGGCACGCGATCCCTATACAGCCGGCCATCAGCGGCGCGTGGCTGAACTTGCAACTGCCATTGCCCGTGCGATGCAGCTGAAAGAGAGCCGGATCGAAGGCATCCGGATGGGCGCCAGCATTCACGATATCGGCAAGATTCATCTGCCGGCCGAGATACTGAGCAAGCCATCG
>JAVVEJ010000062.1:0-4563 GCA_032251395.1 Mariprofundaceae bacterium | reverse complement strand
TTGCCTCTCTGTTCCGCTCACCTGAACCGCCCCGGAAAACCGCGGTGCTTGGCGTGCGCGGCCTTGAAGGCGGCGATGGTAACGTGGCCGACAAGGAGGCGGGTGAACAGGCAATCCGGATTGTGCAGTGGATGGACTCCATGCATGTTCCCCCGGACGAGGTGTCCGCCTTCGTCAAAGAGGGGCATCTGAAGCCATGATACGCCTGCTTACTGTGTTCCTCTCCTTGCTGCTGGCTACTCCGGCATTTGCCTTTGATCTGGGCGGATTCGGCATCGGTGTCGGAGGCGGTGACCGGAACTCCAAGCGGATGCATCAGGCGCAACAGCTGTTCAAGGTCGCGCAGGCAGTCATCCCCATCTCCGATGAGGAGGAGATCATTCTGGGCAAACGCGTCGCAGCCAAAGTGATCGAACGATACGGTATTGAAAATGCACCGGAGATGACCTACTACCTGAATCTTATCACCACCACCATCGCCCAGCGCTCTGACCGACCCGGCATCCCCTACCATGTCGCCATTCTGGCCACTGACGATGTCAACGCTTATGCCTGTCCGGGCGGATACATCTTTGTTACCCGGGGCGCTCTGAACATGGTTCGTGATGAAGCGGAGCTAGCCGCGGTGCTGGCGCATGAGGTCTCACACGTTACCGAACGCCACATCGTCAACGCCCTGCGAAACTCGAAACTGATGCAAGTGGGTACCGAAGTCGCTGCTGAAGCATTCCGTACACCCGGACCACTGCTGAACCAGATGACCAATTTTGCGACCGAAGCACTGTTCGAAGGGCTGGATAAATCAGACGAGTATGAATCCGATGAGAAGGCGGTCGACTACCTTGACCGGGTCGGTTATGACTATCCGGCAATGTACGACGTGCTCAAGCTGCTCGAAGTTCGACGTAAATGGGGTGCGACCAAGGTGCTCGACAAGACTCATCCGACACCGAGCTCTCGCCTGCAGACACTTAAATCAACGGTCAAAAAGCTCTCGCTTGAAAAACCGACCGGCATTCGCCTGCCAGACCGACTTGTCCGCCACGCCAGCACACTGCAAAAAAACGCGTCTTGACCACCTGCTAACCGAGCGGGGCCTGGCCGAAAGCGGCTCGCAGGCCCAGCGGCTGATTATGGCGGGACTGGTCTACGTGAATGGCCAGAGATCCGACAAGGCCGGCACAAAATTTCGCAACGATATCGATATTGAGGTGCGGGAGCCGCTCAAGTTTGTATCGCGCGGCGGCCTGAAACTTGAAAAAGCACTCAAACATTTCCCTTTTGATCCGCAGGGAACGGTCTGCCTCGACGTAGGTGCCTCGACGGGCGGCTTTACCGATGTGCTGCTGCAAAGCGGGGCTGAAAAAATCTATGCAGTGGATGTCGGGCACAGTCAGCTGCACTACAAACTGCAGAAAGATCCGCGTGTAATCAATCTGGAAAAGACTCATGTCCGCCTGCTCACACCGGAGGTGATTCCTGAACCTGTTGATGCCATCGTAATCGACACCTCATTCATCTCGCTGACCAAAGTACTGCCACATGCCTGGCCCTTTCTGAAAAAGGGTGGCTGGTGTGTTGCTCTGATCAAGCCCCAGTTCGAGGTCGGGCCGAAATTTCTGGTTAAGGGAGTGGTCAGGGATGATGAAGCCCGCCACTCCGCCATTGATAAAATCCTTGAGTTTGTACCGGAGCTTGCCGGAGCAGAGGTTACTGGCGTGACTGAATCTCCCATCCACGGCCCCAAAGGCAATGTTGAATATCTTCTCGGCCTCACCCGTAGCGCCTGATGCCGGAATCACCTGATTCCTTTTACAGCCTGGGCCCCGAGCAGGTGCTGCAGGCCATTGAGAGTGTCGGGCTTGATTGTGATGGCAGTCAGATGGCGCTGAATTCATATGAAAACCGTGTTTATCAGATCGGCATTGAAGGCAGCAAACCCGTTGTGGCCAAATTCTACCGCCCTAACCGCTGGAAGGATGAAACCATTCTGGAAGAGCACATCTTTACCCTTGAACTGAACGCACTTGAAATTCCTGTAGTGCCACCCCTTGAGTTTGATGGTGAAACACTTTTCACGCACAACAATTACCGCTTCTCCCTTTATCCTTTAAGGGGAGGCCGGGCCCCTGATCTTGAAAACATGACTCAGCTTAAGCAGCTGGGACGCTTTATGGGACGCATTCATGCGCTTGGTGCTACCGCTGTGTTTGAACGTCGTCCTGTACTGAATATTGAGCACTTTGGTGATGACTCCTGCGGCTACCTCCTGAATGAGGGCTTTATTCCTCCGGAACTGGAACCCGCCTATGAAGCAGTCGTGGACGGCCTGCTGGATCATGTTGAAACGATCTTTGAGGCTGTGCCATCAGCCTCGCATATTCGGCTGCATGGCGACTGCCACCCCGGCAACATATTGTGGACAGACTCCGGCCCGCACATTGTTGACTTCGACGATGCACGCATGGGGCCTGCCGTTCAGGATATCTGGATGTTTCTTGCCGGAAGCCGCAGCCATCGCGAAGCAGCACTTGCAGAGTTTCTTGAAGGCTACACCCGCTTTTTTGAATTCGACCTGCGGGAACTGTCCATGATAGAGGGGCTGCGCACGCTGCGCATGATGCACTATGCGGCATGGCTGGCCCGTCGCTGGGAGGATCCGGCCTTTAAATATGCTTTCCCCTGGTTCAACACCCAGAACTACTGGGAAGAGCACATCCTGTCACTGAAAGAGCAGGCATCCGCCCTGCATGAGGAACCGCTGCAATGGATATAGAAAAGCACATCATTGAACTGGAAACAAAAATTTCCTATCAGGAGCACATGATTCATGATCTCAATGAGGTCGTGACCCGGCAACAGAAGCAGATCGATCTGCTGGAGGCAGACATGAAACGCATCCGCGAACACCTGAAAGACAGTTCGGAATCTCAGCTTGCCCGTCCTGAGGAGGAGACACCTCCGCCGCACTACTGAGCTTCAATCAGGATTTGGCAGGATCTCTCAATGTCATACGAAGGACAACATAACCAACCAGAGCCGAAATAACAGAGCCGGCCAGAATGCCTATACGATCATGAATCGCGTAGGCAGTGGCTCCCTGTTCGAAAGCCAGTGAACCAATAAAGAGACTCATCGTAAAGCCAATGCCGCAGAGAATAGCGATGCCATACATCTGTAACCAGGTCACACCATCCGGCAGGCGTGCTACCCCCAGCTTCACCGCCGCCCAGACAAACAGCATAATACCGCTCTGGTTGCCCAGAAAAAGTCCCAGGGCAATGCCCAGCGGTACCGGATCAAGTAGCGATGCAAAAGTTAATCCCTCAAGAGAGACGCCGCTGTTGGCAAACGCAAAGAGCGGAAGAATGGCAAATGCGACCACTGGATGAAGATCATTCTCCATCTCTTCCAGCGGCGATTCGCGTCCATCCTCATGTTTACGTACAGGAATAAACAGAGCCAGCAGAACACCCGCCAGAGTCGCATGCACACCCGATTTCAGCACCGCAGCCCAAAGAATAAAACCAAGCAACGCATAGGGTGCAAGCCGCATGCAGCCGCGCCGATTGATGATAAAGAGCAGCACAATTGCAATCGAGGCAACCACCAGTGAAGTAACGGTCAGATCATCCGTATAGAAAATCGCGATAATGATAATTGCACCGAAATCATCAGCAATCGCCAGTGTCAGCAGAAACAGCTTCAGCGCATTGGGAACACGATTGCCAAGCAATGAAAGCACCCCCAGTGCAAAGGCAATATCTGTAGCCGAAGGGATGGCCCATCCCTGAATCGCAACCGGATCTCCCCAGGTAATCAGCAGATAGATTGCCGCCGGCATCGCCATACCACCGGCTGCGGCCACGACAGGCAGAGCCACCTTCGACAGCTCCCTCATCTCACCGACCAGCACCTCCCTCTTCAGTTCCAGCCCGATGAGAAAAAAGAAGATGGCCATCAGACCATCATTGATCCACAGCAGCAGGGGCTTGGCGATGGCAAACTTGCCCACGCTTACTTCAACCGGCACATTAAGCAGCAGATCGTAGAGCCACCTGAACGGGGAGTTAACCACCAGCATGGCAATAACTGCGGCGACCACCAGCAACAGACCACCGGCATACTCCAGTTGCAGAAAACGCTGAATCGGTGTTAAGGGTTTGTCGGCAGCCACTCTGTTCACGGCTTACTGGCTGGTTTCGATCAGCTCAATGGCATAGCCATCGGGATCTTTAACAAATGCAATCACAGTATTGCCATACTTCATCGGACCGGGCTCACGGGTAACGGTGCCGCCCTGAACCCTGATCGTATCGCAAACCCGGCAGATATCTTCCACGCCGATAGCCACGTGCCCGAAACCAGTGCCGACATCATATAAATCTGTATCCCAGTTATGGGTCAGCTCTATCACGGCTGTATCAGACTCATCGCCGTAACCGACAAAAGCCAGAGTAAAGCGACCGTCCGGATAATCTTTTCTGCGCAGCAGCGTCATACCAAGAATTTCGGTATAAAAGCTGATGGAGCGCTCCAGATCGCCAACCCGGAGCATGGTGT
>JAVVEJ010000061.1:0-4617 GCA_032251395.1 Mariprofundaceae bacterium | reverse complement strand
CCTGTAAAAATCGGGGGTCTTGCGCAGCAAATCCTCAGGGGAATCAAAGCCGCCATTAGGCGCATCTTTTGATGCCAGCCCTGAAGCCACAAACTCGACATACAGACGGTCCCGGCACTTTTCCAGATAACAGCGATCAGACATCTGTGCCAGCAGATCAGCCGAGCCAATAATTGCTCCGAGCGTGTAGAGCCTGGTGTCCCTCAAATGAATCTTATCAACAGGAATTTCATAACCGGTGAAGTGCAGCATCTGCTGGCAAGCCTCGACAGCATGTTCAAGACCAAGAGTTGGCAGATAATGTGCCAGAAAGTTGCCGCTTTGGGTTACATGGATTTTTGTCATCTCAGCGCCGGAGCGGTAGCGATGCTGACCGGTTTTACGGATATATCCTGAGTCATGCAGCAGCGCAACAACCACGCCCAGCACAGCCTCGAAAGCTCCGATCCGGTCTTCCCTGAGGTCAAAGCCGCTAAGCAGACGGGTCGTACACAGGGCAACATCAAGTGCATGCATCATGTCGTGATACGGCGTTTCACACGCTCTGTAGCCATCGAGCTTGCCGGTATACAGGCGCTCAAAATCAACAAACAGCTGCTTTACCGCTTTAAGGTTGATATCCGGATAGGTCTTCTGCAGCAGGCGGCAGACCTCGCCGCAAACCATCTGCGGATCGATAACATTAACAGTGTTGGTAACGTCGAAATCACTGCGGCGCTCTTTCATGGGCGCGTTATAATAGACAAGCAGGCTCCAATCACAACAAAACCTGTCTGTCGGGCGGAATCAGGATACTCCCGGCACAATTACCGGACCCCGAAGATCCGCGATCAGGCTTCCGGTTTCTCCTCTTCCGGCTGCACATCCGGACCGAGAAGTACGGCAATCCAGCGGGTTCCGCTATTTGATTCCAGTGCAATTTTCACAATCATGGTCAGCGGCACGGAGAGCAGCATACCAACCAGCCCCAGCACCCAGCCCCAGAAGACCAGTGAAATGAAGACCACCAGCGTCGAAAGGCCGACACCGCGACCCATAAAACGCGGTTCCACCACATTGCCTATCAACAGATTGATCACGATATAACCGGTGCCTGTATAGAGCACTGCATCCGGACCGAGCTGGACCAGTGCCAGCAGCAGTGCCGGAACGGCGGCAATGATAGAGCCGATGTTGGGTACAAAATTGAACAGAAATGCGACAATTCCCCACAGGATCGGATAATCGACACCAAGAATCGTTAACCAGACAGTTACCGCTGCACCGGTTGCGATACTCATCCCGGTCTTGATCACCAGATAACGGTTCACACTCTGCATAAATTGCTTCAGTGCATCGGTAGATGGTGCATGTTCACCCAGAAAGGCCCACTTGTGCGGCAGCGCAACCGCTTCGAACAGGATAAAGATTACCGTCAGTACGATAAAGAAGGTGTTGGCCAGCGCATTGCCAATACCGGAGAGAAATGCGCCTGCCATGCCCATGGCAGCGGAGAGATTAAACAGATCATGCAGCGCGGTATCCGGGAACGCAATGCCATGGTTGAACAACCAGGCAATGAACTGAGTCATCTGCTCTTCCAGCCTTGCCTGATAGAGCGGCAGGTTCTGCGAGAAGTCGGCCACCGAAGCGCCGGCAAAGGCTGTGATCAGCAATCCGATCAGCACCACACCTGAAATAACAGTAAAAACAGCTGCCGTTGCAGGAACCCTGCGCTCCATCAGCCACTGCATCGGGGGCAGGCAGACTGATGCAATAAAAGCGGCCATCAGGAACGGCACCAGCAGGGGAGCTGCTGCCTGCATACCGGCAATCAGCACTACCAGGCATGCGCCTGAAATCAGCAGCTTTTCGCTCCCTGATGATAAGGTCATGGCCTTACCGGAACCCCTTCAGACGCGGATCATCAATGGCGAATGCTGTTTCACCGGTAGCAAACGCGAGCTTCAGATAGGGGACGCACCCTCCGCATTCCACGCCGGCTCCGGCCTGCTTCCGGGCCTCTTCATAGCTTCCATACACCTTCAGCTGTTCAAAGCTCTTGTTGATACACTCACAACGGTTCACCAGCGCCGCTTCTTCGCTCAATCCTTCATTCATCGACATCTCCATTTTCAGGCCCTCGGCCAAATTTCATCATCGGATACTGGCCCATAAAACCTGTGAACGGCAAGCGCAACATCCATGCCAGCCGGTGTGCCGGCATATCCTGAAACTGCTCAAGCCCGATCAGCATATTCCGGTGCCCCAGCTGCGGCCGGGCGGTATAGGTGCCGAAGAGCCGATCCCAGACAGAGAGATTGAATCCGAAATTACTGTTGGTCTCCCGCCTGATAACAGAGTGATGCACACGATGCATGTCCGGCGTCACCAGCAGGCAGCGGACCACAGCATCAACAGTCTGAGGCAGGCGGACATTGCTATGATTGAACATCGCCATGGCATTGAGAATCAGCTCAAAGAGCAGCACCGCCAGTGCAGGAGCGCCAAACAGCACAACAACGCCGATTTTGATCGCCATTGAGAGCAGGATTTCAAACGGATGGAAACGGAGACCGGTGGTCACATCAATATCGAGATCTGCATGGTGCACCATATGCAGCCGCCAGAGCAGCGGGACGGCATGTACCAGCAGATGCTGAAGATAGATCGCCAGATCGAGCAGTACGACAGCAATGATAATAGCCACCCCGTCAGGAAGTGCTACCAGATTCAAAAGCCCCCAGCCATGCTCGGTGGCCCATAGGGCTGCTCCAATCGCCCCCGCCGGGAACACAAGGCGTACGAGCACACTGTCAACCGCGACAATGCCCAGGTTTCCCGGCCAACGCCTGTATCCCTGCTTCAGCCTCCTTTTCGGCGCAAGCAGCTCCCACACGGCCATAATCGCCAGTACGCCGGCAAACAGGCAGAGGCGGATCCACGCTTCATCATTCACAGCCCCAGCCTAAAAATAAAAAGGCAGCCCGGAAAGGGCTGCCGCAATAACGAGCCACTGCCTGCTGAAGGCTATTCAGTGTCAGCAGGTTTGGACGGGCAGGTGTTCATGCCAAAAATGGCATAAGCCGGGCAGAAATTCGTCAATGCTGTTACCACCGGCACGACACCGATCCAGGCCCATACCGGGCCACCCATCAAGGCCCATGTAATCAATGCCGCACCTGCTACCAGGCGTAAAATTTTATCAACACTGCCTATATTTGCTTTCATCATCATCTCCTTTATGTGCCAATGACCGCACGATAGATGTATTGCTTTGACAACTCAGTGACATTGTCACTTTGGCATCTTCTCTATTCATTCATGCAGCTCCCCGAGAGCGGTGCTGTTTTTTACTTCAACCTGGCCCCGGCTCAATACGAGCCACCCCTTGCGCTCAAAATCTTTCAGAATCCTGCTGACCACCTCACGCGCCGTCCCCAGTTCGGTCGCCAGCTCCTGATGGGTAGCACAGAGCAGACCGCCCGATTCACGGCTGCGTTTGAGCAGCAGCCGCGCCAGACGAACATCCATCCGCCCGAATGCGACATCTTCCAGCAACAGCATCAGATCACCGATACGGCGGCCGATCGAAGCCAGCACGAAACAGCGGAAGTCAGCAGATTCATTCATCGCCCGTTCAAACACCGGGGCCGGCAGCATGGCAAGCGACACTGCCGTCTCAGCCACTCCCTCGGCAGGATAGGCCTCACCGCCAATCAGGCAGGATGTGGTCAGCATACAGGTCTGCCCGTCCTCCACCCGATAGAGCACAATCTCGCGGCCCTGCGGATCCATCTTCTGAACCCGGACAGCACCATCGGTGACAAAAACATAGCCGTTACAGACATCGCCATCCCTGAAAAGAACCGTGCCCCTGGGCACATCCATCAACTGCGCCTTCTCAGCCGCTGCCAGCCAGCTTTTGTCGGTTATCGACTTAAGCTCCGGAAAGGCATTCAGCCACGCAAGACTCTTTCCCATGATTATACCTCCACCTCGATATTCAGTTTTCGAATGCGGGAGAAGCTGCGGTAGAACTTCAGCCACTGCCACTGCCTGCCCGGATCCCATTTGCGATCCGGAGCCACATCCTGATGCCCGACAATCCGTTGGCGGGAGATATCGGGAAAGTGCGCCATCAGCACCCGGCAGAGCCGTGCCGTCTCACGGTATTGCGACTGCGTAAATCGGGCCTTCTCATCACCGATCATCTCGATGCCGATGGCATAATCATTACAGTTATCACGCCCTTCCCAGCTCGATGCTCCGGCATGCCATGCCCTTTTGGAGAGCGGCACAAACTGGGTAATGGCACCTTTTCGATCCACGACGAAGTGGGCGGAGACATTCGACCCCTTCAAATCTGCAAAACCGGGATGACGGTCCGTATCCAGGGTTCCCATAAAAAAGTCTGCAACAGACTGCATCCCAAATTCACCCGGCGGCAGGCTGATCGCATGCAATACAATCAGGTCGACAGCCGTGCCGTCCGGCCGCTCATTGAAATGAGGTGAAGGCAGAAATCTCATATCGTCATCATGAAGCATATGCACAAGATAAGGCAAGTGCTCTATGGAAGCGCTGATTAATGAGGCGCTTCCGCACAGGCCACGGATGGCCTGTCAAATCATGTGC
>JAVVEJ010000060.1:0-5660 GCA_032251395.1 Mariprofundaceae bacterium | reverse complement strand
CTCCTTTGGCGGGACTTTAACCCGCTAGATTAATCGCCGATAACGGCATACGGACGCTTCCCTTTAATTGAGTAACCTGCGGTGAATTCCATTTCAAAGTGCACCGTAAGCTTCCCCGTCAAGGCTACAAAACGAAAGCAGAGTTTCTGGCAAAGTTTTACCGGGCTTCCGGTGGCCCTGCCTTTTTCATTTGTACTATTTCGTCAGCGAGATAAACAGCTCAGGTAATCGCTCCGGCAGACGGTCGACGCGATCAATAATGGTATACTGCTTGCCGAAGATATCCGCCACATACTCATCAGCCTTGGGATCAAGGTTGATGCAATAGGTATAGATGCCATCACGATCCAGTTCCCTGACCGCCTGATGTGCGTCCTGAATCAGCAACTGTTCATCATCGACATCAATATCGGCCGGTTCACCATCGGTTAGAATCAGCATCAGTTTTTTGTCGACCTGCTGGGTCTTCAGGTAATGGCCTGCATGGCGCATGGCGCCACCCATACGGGTTGAAAAACCAGCCTCCATGGCTGCCAGGCGCGATTTGACTTCATTGCCCCAAGGTTCGGAATAGCCCTTGATATGGTAATAACGGAGATCATGGCGCGTATTGGAGTGGAAGCCTGCAATCGCAAAGCTGTCGCCCACCTGCTCAATCGCCCATGCCAACAGTGAAACCGCCTCCTGGGACAGCTCGAGGATGGTCTGCTCGGATCCTGTAGCCTTCTCGCTCAGGGATTGTGACAGATCGAGCAGCAGCATCACGGCCACGTCACGCCCGTCATGCCGGTGGCTCATGTTGATACGCGGGTCCGGAGCTGCCCCGCCCTTGAAATCAATCAGTGAACGAATGGCCACATCCAGATCAAGCTCGGAGCCATCTTCCTGGTAGCGGATACGCACCTTTTCCTGCGGTTTAAGCATTTCGAGCATCGCCTTCAGTCGCTTGGCCAGCATGCTATGTTTGGCAAGCAGGTTATCGATCTTTGATGCACTGCCACGCGGGTGCAGTGATTCGTAAAGACTCACCCAGTCAGGGCGATAATGCTGGGAGCTGTAATCCCACTCATGGTAATGGCGCGGTGGCAGCCCTTTCAGCTCCTCCTCTTCCACCTGCTTCCTGCTGAGGTGGTCAAACGCCTCCTCTTCATCACTCTCTTCAATGTAGATCCAGAGATGCCTGTTATCATCACGGTAATCAACTTCAGTGTTCTCAAAACAGACATTCGGCAAGGCATCGCTCTGCCTGCGGGTTCGCGCAATAAAAGAGAGTGCAACAGAGGCGATATCTGCACTGCTGGACTCACCTTTCTCCATCTCGGCAAAGAAGCGGTCTGCAAACTCACGGATATCTTTGTTCCTGTACCGGTGTTCAGGGTCAAGAATGGCACGGGAGACCATAGCCAGGCGCAGACGAATCAGGGAAACATCTTCGATCTCCAGTGCCTTTTCATCAGGGATCGGATGCAGGGCAAGAAACAGCTTTCTCAGGCCCGGATACTTCTGCATGGCCAGGTATTCAACACGGGAGTCCTCGAACACCTCGACAGCTATGCGCTGGAACGGGCTCCAGTTATCGACAATCATCTGCTGACTCCAGCGGCGGTGTGCGGCCATGTGTGCCAGCGCGGCACGATAACGGTCAATACCGGAAACCCCGCGATCGTCCTCGTAAACATCGGGGAGACGGATGCCCATAGTATCGTAGTAGGGCGTCGGTTTGCGCAGTTCATCAAATGCCAGCGAATAGGGTATAAGATAATCATGGTCGGCCCAGAGCCCGCGCATATAACTGTCGAGTTTGCGCTCATGATCGATTAACAGTGTGCCATGACGCTCCCGCTGCAGCACCGCATGGGCATCGGCTGATTGCAGGCTGAAATAGTCCACCTGCCGCCCGGGATGGTTCCGGTAATAATGGATGCCGTATTCGACCCAGTTTTTTAACCCTTCAAGGCTCAGTTCCGACAGCAGCCGCGGTGCCTGCCTGAGCAGATCAGGCAGGCCCGGACTGGGAAAGGTGGTATGATGGCCATGAACCGAGCTCGAAGTCCGTTCCATCATGTCGCGTATAAGATCGAGATATTGCCGGAACAGTTCATAGGTCTGCAGACGCCGGGTAACCGCCCCGATTGTCTGCAGAAATGGTGCCATCGCCTTGAAATTGGTATGCGTGGACATGTAATGGGCAAACTTGCGCAGATCCACCAGCGCCTCTTCACCCACCTGAGCGGCAACACCCGGCGCCTCTTCCAGATAGGCCAGCATCGGTTCCGGTCCGCGACCCATTTTACCGAGAAAGCCGGCATTTTCGATGTAACTCACCAGCCCCTGACTGGAAAGCAGGGCCTTTGCCTCCACCATACAATCATCAAAGACCCGGTTAACCTGAGCAAAGTTACAGCCCAGCCGCTGCCAGTACATCTCTACTTCCATTGTTCTTTCGGCTTTTTCAACCATCTTAACCTCTCTGCAGAGTCATAAAGCTGTAGGCAGCAGCTCTGTTAACCGAAAGTGGCATCAATGGCATGATCAAGCGTATCGCGGATATCTACATCATCCGTAATCGGACGAACAAGCGCCATTCGGCAGGCAGCCCTGGCTTCAATACCGCCCTTGATCAGGGCCGCCGCATAAGTCAGCAGGCGGGTTGAAATACCTTCATCCAGACCATGGCCTTTCAGATTACGTGCTGCACCGGCAATAGTCACCAGTTTGCCTGCCAGTTCGGCATCAATGCCCGTCTCCGTGGCAACAATGCCGGCCTCCACCTCAGGCAATGGATAGCCGAACTCGAAAGCTGAAAAACGCTGCTTGGTCGACTGCTTCAGATCCTTCATCAGGCTCTGATAGCCCGGATTGTAGGAGATTACCAGCTGGAAATCGGGATGCGCATGGAGCAGCTCCCCCTTTTTATCCAGCGGAAGCGAGCGGCGGTGGTCAGTCAGCGGGTGAATCACGACCGTTGTATCCTGACGCGCTTCAACAATTTCATCGAGATAGCAGACCGCTCCTATACGGGCTGCCGTGGTCAACGGTCCATCCAGCCAGCGGGTGCCATTGGCGTCGAGCAGGTAACGTCCCACCAGATCCGATGCTGTCATATCTTCATTACAGGCCACGGTAATCAGTGGCTTGCCAAGTTTCCATGCCATATATTCAATAAAGCGCGATTTACCACAGCCTGTCGGGCCTTTTATCATCACAGGCAGGCGGGCAGCATAGGCTGCCTCGTAGAGTTCCACCTCGTCTCCCTGCGGCTGATAAAACGGCTTTTCATTAATCTTGTACTGCTCTTTGTCGGTCATGATTCACTCCCTGAAAAAAAACTCACAGGGCTATTTTAGCCAATCAAAACAAAAAGGCATGTTTATAATAATTATGAATTTCATCAGTTTAACTTATAGCAGGCCTGTCACCGTAAGTACGTCATCGCCGGCTCCAGAGGACTGCAGAGTTCAGGCTCTTCCATATCCCGTTTAAACGCATCAAGCGGTGAACCGGTGAGGCCTTGCCACGCACCCACCGGCTTCCAGATACATATCTCTACAGTCAGATTGGGAAATTCAGCCTGAAGTGCTGCAGGCTCTTTTTGGGCAAACAGTTCACTCAATCTCTCCGCACCGGCCCGGAGGTAATATCAGCAAGATTTTTGGCCACCTCGACCGTCATCGCGCTGCGCGGGAAGGTACGGCACATCAGGATATCTCCCTCTGCAACGGCCTCTTCGGGAAGAGTGACCGAATTGCAGAGCTGCAGTTCATACTCTCCTGTTGCACAGCGGGCATGGCAGGTGCCGCAATTACCCGCCCTGCACCTTGACGGAAGATATACCCCGGCACGGGCTCCGGCCTCAATCAGATGTTCATCTTCAGCACACTCAAAAGCGAGTGCACCACCATCCTGTGTCGTGAGATGAATTGTATGAATGGCTGCCATCTGATCCCCGTAAAGCGGATTAAAGCATAATAAGACAGATAAGCCTGAAACAGGTCAAGTCAACCGGCCTGACCCCTGCAAGTGAGCATGGACACTGCTAATCTGAATCCATACCATCTATAATCACATTATGCGCAAACTTATTGTCACTCTTCTTGCCCTGGCATTCATGGCTGCCGGAGTCTGGTTTTCCGCGCCGCAGTTGCTGCGTGAACTGGCTCCCCATGTTGCAGAGAGGTCCGAAGCGCAGCAGTTCAATGACATGCTGATTGATATGAAACCCGATGCCGCCATTCAGGCAGGCTTCGTTGAAACCATGCATGAGCAGACGTGGAGCAATGAGGCTTTTTTCTCATTCTTCGGTATTGAGATTCCTCTGGGGCAGACTGAAGCCACCCTGCGTGCACCGATCAGGGTCTATTACGGCGTGCGTCCGCATGCGATTCACGCAACCGGAAGTGTCAAAGGCCAGCTCCACCTCACCATCGGCAGCGTGGAAGTACTCTCGGTGGATGCAGACATCTCCAGGCTCGAGATCAGAACCGATATCGGCTGGGCAAGGCTGGATGCCTTAAGCGGCGCAGAGGCACGATCCCGTGCCAAAAAGGCATTCGAGCAGGGCAAGTACCGTGCAGCCGACAACATGCTGCAATCGATGCAGGTCACCGCCTATCTGCGCGAAGCCCTTAAAGCCATCGCCACACAGATTGCCGGCATCACCGATGTCAGAATCGACCGGCTGGACATGGTGCAGCAACATTGAACGCCGGTCGTAACAGGGATAACGAAATATGCAGGAAGTGCTGAATCATACCTTTCAAATCATCCGGAGTTATGCACTCGGGATCGGAATCGGATCGGCACTCATTTTTGTTATCAGCCTAGCCTCGGTGCCGTATATCGTTGCCCAGATTCCGGTGGACTATTTCACCCATCACGGCCGCCATCGCATATCACAATCGAATCACCATCCGGCCGTCCGGCTGGCTCTGGCAGGTTTCAAGAATATGCTCGGCGGGCTGATGCTGGTTGCGGGATTTATTATGCTATTTTCGCCCGGACAGGGCCTGCTGACAATTCTGTTCGGACTGATCATTATGAACTATCCCGGGAAATACAGACTGGAGTGCCGGATTATCCGGAAGCCATTGATCTTAAACACATTAAACAGCATGCGCAGAAAACAGGGGAAAGAGCCGTTGCTCCCCCCTGAATTGCACCGGAATCAATAACCACCCCTTCAATGCAAAAGGCGCTACACGAAACAATCTCTTCTCTCCCGGTTTAACCCTGGGATGAAGCTCTTTCGCGACGGCCCGGGCGAGATGGCCGGCGGCGACGGTTTCCGCCTCCACTGCTTCCTTCACCCTGCTGACCTGAATGACCCTGACCTGAATGCTGCCGGGAGCGCCCCTCTCCGCCACGTCTGTTCTGCTGTACACGGCCAGCCTCTTTTACCGGCTCAACATGAACCGAGATATCAGCATCAAAGCCGGAAACGTCAACCTGTGGAATCTTCTTGCCGATCAGCTTTTCGATACCACGAAGCAGTTTGACCTCTTCGTTGCAGACCAGTGACATCGCTTCGCCTGAACGGCCTGCACGGCCTGTGCGGCCAATACGGTGTACATAATCCTCAGACACATTCGGCAGTTCGAAATTCACCACATGCGGCAACTGATCGATATCCAGACCACGGGCTGCGATATCGGTTGCTACCA
>JAVVEJ010000059.1:0-5788 GCA_032251395.1 Mariprofundaceae bacterium | reverse complement strand
AGGACTGAGGACTGAGGACTGAGGACTGAGGACTGAGGACTGAGGACTGAGGACTACAGGGCCTCAGAAAGAACGGTGCGGGCGGCGTGATGACGCTTGCCTGGAAAAGCCTGAGCAGACTGCCGCAGTTTTTCCGTCGCTAAGATAGCGTTAAAGGTTTGAGATAAGTCAGATTCCTGACCATGACCTCAGATATTTGAGAGCGTCGGCCTTCAGCGCCATCCGTGCCGTGCATGCACTTTTCCAGTGAACAATCACTGTTGAGATAACGAGTGCTGTACCAACCCTGAATGAGTGCCCACTCAAATTGCCTTCTGCATCCTGAGTGCTTTTCGTTGCACGTCAAAGAGGATGCAGAGGAACGCAGAATAAAGGCGTTGCGACAGGGGTTGTGGGCCGGGTTGAATTTAAAGGGGACGCTACCCTTTAAATGTTGTTTTGCTGATAAAACAAGTCCTATGCCTGGATTACCCGGAGCCTCTTTCAAAATCCAGACGATCTGTGTCTCACTGAATCTGCTCTTCCTCATCTTGATCTCCTTGCAGTCAAACCTGCCCGAAGACCTCTAGTTATCAATGGACCGAGTTTAAGGGAGGCTTACAACTCCTGAATTTTCTTCCATAGCTCCAAATATGAGGCCAAATTGGACTGGTCTTGACGAGATACGTCATTGACGTATAATAGTGCAATGTTAACTGTCGCCGAAACCGAAACCTTTACGAGACTTGTTGGCGACTACTGGAGTGAACCGGAACGTTTGGAGTTTATTGAGCATATCGCCAGCCACCCGGAGCTCGGCGATGTGGTTCCGGGATCAGGCGGTGTTCGCAAAATACGCTGGCACGCTAAAGGAAAAGGAAAGCGTGGTGGTGTCCGGGTGATCTATTACAATATGCTATCAGTCGGAACAATCTGGCTGCTGCTGATATACGGCAAGAATGAGCAGGAAAACATACCAGTGAATATCCTGCGGAAGATCAAAGAGGAGTTGGAAAATGAAGGATAAACGAGACATCGGAAACGAACTGTTGCAATCCGTCAGGGAAATGAAGGCCGGCAAGGCCGGTAGGGTTCATCATGTCGCCATTTCACCCGTCGCTGAAACGAGAGTAAAGGCAGGCCTTTCACAAAGCGCCTTTGCTGACCTGATCGGCATCTCCAAACGAACCGTCCAGGAGTGGGAGCAAGGTCGCCGTACCCCATCTGGCCCTGCCCAAGCGCTGCTAAAGATAGTCAACCGTCATCCAGAGGTACTTCAGGATTTAGCAGCTTAGAGTAGCCTGCGTTCTCCTTCGGGATTAAATAGCGTATTCTGGGGTTAAGTCCCAATAGAATGCCGATTTCGGGATCGGATCCTGCCAACTGACTGGAGGTTAAAGAAAAATGGCCTGAATATGGGTGATTAAACGGACTGAGGACTGAGGACTGAGGACTGAGGTCTACAGGGCGCTCAGAAAGAACGGTGCGGGCATGTCATGCCGGGTTCCGACTGCATGCAAGCTTGCTTTGGGCGTATTACATGGCTAGACTTGTGCAACTTAATGGACAAGTGAGGTCTGTATGAAAGTTGTTACATATTCCCATGCGCGTAATGCGCTCAAATCCATACTGGATGGAGTGGTTCAGGATGCAGACGTGACCATTATCAGTCGCCGCGATGCAGAAGGTGATGCGGTTGTGATGTCTCTGGGCAGCTATAACAGCATCATGGAAACATTGCACCTGACCAGTAATCCGGCTAATGCTGCGGCGCTGTCCAGGGCAATTGCGCAGGATAAAGCGGGGCAGGCAATCGATCGTCAACTACTCTAACCATGCGCGCGATTCGCTTCGTTCCGGATGCGTGGAACGCTTATCTGTACTGGTATGGTCAGGATAAGAAGATGCTTAAACGGATAAATCTGCTGCTTACTGCCGCTGCCCGTGATCCGTTTGTCGGCATTGGCAAGCCCGAACCACTACGAGGTGAACTGTCAGGCTACTGGTCTCGACGCATCGATGAAGCAAACCGGCTGGTGTATCGCGCAACCGATACAGAGTTGGTGGTTATCGCCTGCCGCTTTCACTACGGAGATTAGCTCAATACCTGTTCCGGTCGAACGCGACACCCCATTCCGAAGTTATTCGGCACGCCTGTAAAAAGTAAACCAAAGTAATCTGCCGGTCGGCTATGTTTCAGGCGGCCCTGTCCAGACGTTCACTTAGCCAGACCTTAATGAGTGACTGATACGGCACATCACGCCTGTTTGCTTCAACCTTTATCTTCTCCAGCATGGCTTGAGGCATTCTGATAGAAATAGCCCTGGTAGATGGTTTCAGGTTGGCAAAGGTAGCTGGTTTGGCCTGTTCCCAATTCACATAGTCGGTTGAGTTATGGGTTTCCCAAAACTCCCGCTCTTCAGCTTCAGATTTGAATTCAGGAATTTGTTTTGGCTTGTTCATAAATTCTCCTTTCCTTTCGGTGCATATCCCGTGCAGATATTACTCTTATCTTTTTGCCCTTGAGCCGAATCGTGAAGGTGATGTGAATGTATCGACCTTCATCGTTAACGCCCAAAGCGTGGAATCGTTGTTCATTGGCGCGGTCGAGATGAAGCGTTATCTATTCCGACGGAATGCTGTCCGATCCGTATCAGCGTTTGAGATTGCGATAGAAGTTCTCGTGTGTTCCGACCAATAACAGTGTGCGGGTCGTCGGATCAAATTCATAGGCCAGCAGGAAGTGCTGGTGTACGCACTTGAATTTATGCACATAAACACCGGCGAGATCACCTTTTTTCGCTTCACCAATATCCGGATCGATAACAATATCCGCTACGGCCTGATCAACAGCATCTTTCTGATTGTTGTGCAGTTTTTTATAGGCGCGTAGAAATGCATTGGTTTGCTGTACATGGATATCAGCCACGGAACTGGTCTGGTTCGAATGTGGTGAGTTGTGTGCGATCTTCCACTCTGGCTATCATCAGTTCTCGAACAAATTCGACAGGTAAATCGGGATTGTCCAGCGCCGCCTTGCCAATCTTTGCCCAGAACTCAAGTTGACCTGCGATAGTGCGGCACTCGCCCTTTGAAACACTTTTTGCCTGTTCGTACAGCTTGTCGTCAATGCGGACTGGCATGCTCATAGTCCATCTCCTTGTTACTACAAAAGTAGCTGATAGTAGCTTGACCAGATTAAGAAAGCAAATTCCGGCAACATCTTTTGCTGCCAACGCCACGAAGCCTATGGGGCAGGTAAGCCGAGACCCAAAGTTGTAAAGGGGACGCTATCGATTATGGTAAAGGGTACGCTACCCTTTAAATGAGGACTGAGGACTGAGGACGGCACGTCTGTAATAAGTAAAAGCTCTTCCGCGTTTCCCACATCCATGTGGGTCAGATGCTGGAGCCAATATTAAATAGTGTCATGCCGGACCCCGATCCGGTATCCATGGGTTTCAGTTTGCGCCGGAATTACGGAAACAGACCGGGCAGACAAGAGATTATAGCCACGGCATCGTGCCGGCTCCGGATAGCATGTTTATGCTATACTTATGAAAACCTGTTTCGGTTATCCTTACGGTGTTCGGGGAGAGAGGGAGTTGCCGTTGTTTGAAGATCTCGGGCTGCTGTTTTTCACGGTTCTGATTCTGTCACTGCTGTTCACGCCGTTCTCAATGCGGCTGGCTTTTCATATCGGTGCAGTCGATCGGCCCGTTGACAGGAGTGTTCACCTGAAGCCGATGCCGCGTCTGGGCGGCCTCGGCATGGTTGTTGCCATCCTCGCCGGCATGCTGATGTTCCTGGAATTCGAGCCTGTCATGATCGCCTTCATGGCAGGGCTTCTGGTGATTGCCATAACCGGCATTGCAGATGATGTCTGTCAGATCCGGCCGCTGCTGAAGCTGTCCGGTGAGATTGTGGCCTGTATCCTCTTTATTGAAATCAGCGGACTGAGCCTCACCTCATTCGGAGATGTTCTCGGCTTTGGCGAAATCACTTTTTCAGCCCCTCTCTCTTATCTGATCACGCTCTTCTCCATGGTCGGTGTGATCAACGCCTTTAACCTCTCTGACGGGCTGGACGGGCTTGCGGCAGGCATCATTGTCATTGCCTGCCTCTTCCTCGGCATTCTTGCGCTTCAGACCCATGCATGGATCAGCCTGACACTCATTGCCGCTCTTTTGGGCGGGGTGCTTGGTTTTCTGAAGTTTAACAGCCACCCCGCACATCTGTTTATGGGGGATACCGGAAGCCTGATGCTTGGTTTCTCGATCACCTCGATAAGTATTATCCTGGCAACCTATGAATCTTCAGGTATTAAACCGATTACCATTGCGATCATATTAGGACTGCCGATTGTCGACACGATATGGGTCATGACACGCCGTCTGCTGCAGGGCAAGCGCCTGGGAAGCCCGGACAATACACACCTGCACCACCGGCTGCTCGCCCTGGGCTTTCCGCACCCGGTTGCCGTAACCCTGCTCTATGTCTGGGTGGTGATGCTTGGCGTTCTCGCGCTCTCGGTAAAAGAGCTGCCGGAGCACTGGCAACTTCTCTCCGGGATTGTTCTCTGCGGCGTGCTCTACGCTCTTCTGACGCTGTGTGAGCAGAAAAAAGTAAACGTGGCATCTGACATCTCCGGCATCTATGAGCTCTCCGGTATCCATGAGGTTGCTGACATCTCCGCTGCCTCTGCCGAAGGCCGGAAGGGACGAGAGGGAGAGGAGGAAAACAGGGTGTTGGCCCGTCTGCTGGGCCAGAGCATGAGGCTGTTTCCCTATGTGATAGGGCTCGGGTTATGTCTGCCGCTCTTGGTCGCTGATTCGATTCCGGCAACCCTTGGCAAACCGGCGCTGGGGCTGGCGCTGTTTGTCGCCATCGCCTTTCCATGGAGAGAGCATCAGCAACATCAGCATATCATTTACGGGCTCTTCTACCTGTGCGGCTTCACTATTCTCTATGCCTGGAACATTTCGTCATATCATGCCTTCAACCTGAATATATATATCTTCCTGTTCGGCGGTCTGCTGCTGGTCTGGTCGTTTCTGAAGGTGAAGTTCAAGCGGCGCAGTGAAGTGTTCCTGACCTCCGGCTTCGAACTTCTTCTGATCTTTATTTCGTGGTGTCTCCCCTACGTGATCCTGCCTGCGATGGAGGTGCCTGAGCCTGTGCTGAATGCGGCAAAACTTGCCTGCCTTGGTGCCATTCCGCTGCTTATTGCCATGAAACTGGTGATCAGGCGGCAACCGCACAGAAACAGAAGCATGGCGGTTGGCCTGATTCTTATTCTTGCTCTTATTGCTGTTCGGGCGATCTGAGGGGCGACGTTAGGCGCGATGTCAGGGCCGGTTAGTGGCTGCCGTTTTGGAGCAGCCCGGTTTCAAACGTCCTGTTCAGTCCAATATTTACTGAATGGCGAACAGCAGGGTTTCGATGGCATCCATATCGACCCGCACCTCTCCCCGGCCTTCCGACGGAAGCAGAATCCCCTCTTTTTTCAGGGCACTCATGGCGCGGGAGATGGTCTCGCGGCTGGTAGAGAGCTGATCGGCAATAAGCTGGTGTGTCTGCAGTTTCACGGCGTAGTAGCCATCTTCATCTCTTATTCCGAACCGTTTGCAGTAGTCCTGAATATAGTCATACAGGCGGTGCGGCACATCCATGGTGCTGATCCGTTCCAGCACCATGGATGTGCGGCGCAGGCGGGAGACCACCTCAGTCAGCAGTTTAAGCGCGATCTGCGGCTGATTCAGCAGCAGCCGTTCAAAATCCTTCTGGCGAATCTGGGCCAGCTTCGAGT
>JAVVEJ010000058.1:0-5990 GCA_032251395.1 Mariprofundaceae bacterium | reverse complement strand
AAATGCCTAACTTGGTGCGCCAATGGAAGCGAACTTATGCAACCCGACATCATAGTATCCGGGAGGTCATATAGATGAACGTTATTGCGCATCGCCTTAAAGCGCTTAAACAGGCCTGGCTAACCATTCCAAACGTTCCGGATGACCTGACAATGCTGGGGCTTTTCGGTAAAAACGGCCGATTCATAGAAGAGACAATCGATGGGCTTGCCTGCATGGCTGCCGAACTGGAGTTCGCCCCGGCAGAGAGCCTGGTGATGATAAAACAGCCATGCGAGGTTTACCTGAAATCACTTGAAGAGTTCTTCCACCACGAGATCAGCGGTCACCCCAGCATGCAGATGCTCACCTTCGCTACACATTTGATGCAATTGCAGACCACCCTCAAAGAGGCCGTGCATGATGCTTCCGGGAAAACCGGAAACTCCCGGCAGAATCCACCCCGGGCCGCCTGATCCAGGCTCGCCATTCTATTTGGACAGATAGCAGCCTTTTCACTTCCGTTACTTTAACTGAATACGGTAACGACTGATTTCACACCCCCGGCCTCTCGTGGCATGCCGCCCATACCGGTACAGGAGCCGGAAGAGCGGCCTCAGATTGGTATCTCCGCCGACGTCCCTGATGCCACAAGTCACTTTTTCAGATACTTCTGCCGCAGACGCCGATCACTGAGCCATGATTCCAGCTTCTTCAGGCAGTGGTGCTGCTCCGCAGTCTCACGGGCAAAAGCCTCAAGCGCGGCATCCATCAGGCAGAGTGCTGCAACATCATACATATCCTGCTGCCCGGCAGCGATACACTTGCTGACAATAAAACTCTTCACATCCGGAACCCTGAGCCCCGCCTTCAACTTTACCGATGCGCTGCTGATCCCGGTCTCACTTGCCGGCAATACCTGGAACTTTACCCCCCCGATCTCACCATGCACCACCCAGCTCAGATCGCCGGGTTCACTGCTGGTTGCTACCATCGCTTCGATCCCGATCTCCTTCAGCCGTGAAATTACCGCTTCATATCGCATGGCAACAGCCAGGTCGACATCGCGGGTAAAACGCTCCACGCCATAAATGGCACCGCAAATACCGCCGATCACCACGCCGTCCGGATCGAAAATATCCAGCAGTCGGCGTGCCGCCTCATCGAGCTGCATCAAGCCCTGCCTTGAACGTGTACATATCATTCAACCGTTTCAATCGCTGATGGCATTCGGACTCGACGATCAAGGCCCGACGGCCATTGCAAACCTCGCTTCGAACCTGAACCAGACCGGCCTCTATGAACTCCTGCACATGATCATGCACCCTGCGGTAGTTCCTTCCTGTACGCCTGGCCAGCTGATAGATGGAGACAGCCTCGGAGCTCTCAATCTCCGCCAGCAGCTCCCGCTTTTTTTTCGTCATCTTTGTCATATATGACATTCTTACCTGTCTTTATCCTTAAAGCAAGCCGGAATCTCTTCAGGATCCTGAATGTTGAGTCAGCTCTCTTCTTTTGTGTTGGGATATATCTGCTACTTTAACTGCATACGGTAACGACTGATATTCACGCCCTCGGCCTCTCCTGACATGCCGCCCACACAGGAGCTGGAAGTCCGGCTCTTCATCACCATCTCCGGCCGGGAATCGATAAGGCCAGCCCCTGTAAACAAACTGAAAAACACCCCGGAGAGGCACGAACTATCAGGAGCCGTCGCGGATAATGAGCTATAGTCGGAGTGTATCTGCTGGCATTTGCCGGAGGTGATGACCAATGCTCGACAGCCGTTATTTGACTGTTTCGATGGTGCTGGCCGGCATACTGCTGGCCGGCTGCGCCGGTATCACTCCACCACCCGCCCATGACACGGAGCTGATGGAGTGCCGGCAGCTGTTCCGCAATGTCGACACGGCGGTTGCAGCAGCCGGTGTGCAGGACCACGGCCCCTACCCGCTCACCGGCTTCCCTTACCTGCGCATCAACCGCTTCTACGCATCTTTTCGCGACGAGCTGGATGATGCCGACCGCTTTGATGCCTGGGCCGGCCGTCTGGCGGCGCTGGATGCCGAGGCGCGCCGCATCGAACTGCAGAACCTGCCTGCCGCCGAAGCCACCCGCTTCGCTAACGATGTAAGTGAACGACTGGAGCGCTGCCGCGAACGCCTGCTCACGGCCGATCTTGACACACCTGAAGAGCGCACCCGGCTGCGCCGGCAGGCGCGGGTGCCGGATGATTACCTGATCGGGCGGCGGGCACTCGGCCTCTATCCGCTGACGGCACTGTTCATTGCGGCCGGCATCTCGCTCTTACATGAGGAGAGCCGCCAGACCTTCGCCACTCCGCTGGCAGAACTGCCGCTGGCGGGAACACTGCAGCGCCGGGCGCCGCCGCGGGGCGATCCCCTGGCTTCAGCCGAGGTGCGCGCCATCCTGCAACGCTCGCTAGACCCACTCGGCATCCCGGTGCCGACCGCCACGGAACTCGGCCGCCTGTTCGACACCTTCGCGCCGGTCTGGGAGGTGGACGTGGTCGACGGCAATGACCGCATCGGCATGCCGGCCTGGGACAACGGACGGCTGCTGGTTGATACCGCCCATCCCACCCTGTTCCGCAAACTCTCCTACACCCGATTCCACGGTCGGGTGCTGCTGCAACTGAACTACATCGTCTGGTTCCCGGCCCGCTCCGGCAACGACATCTATGCCGGGCAGTTCGATGGCATCAACTGGCGGGTAACGCTGGGGCCGGATGGTACGCCGTGGCTCTATGACGCGATGCACAACTGCGGCTGCTACCACAAGTTCTTCCCGAGCCGGCAGTTGCGGCTGCGCCGCGATCTATCCGGCCTCTATTTCGAGACGCCGCTGCTGCCACAACTGGCACCGGCGGATGGGCCTTTAATACTGCGTATCGCCCACCGCACTCACTATATCCAGCGTCTCTACCGTGGCGGGCAGATGCCATCGACTCAACTCATGGCGTGGCAGGACTACGATCTGTTGCGCTCGCTGCCGGCCGATCACGGCCACCGCAGCATGTTCGGAGCGGCCGGCATCGTGCCGGGCTCGCAGCGGCCGGAACGCTTCATCCTCTGGCCGACCGGGGTTCGTTCCCCCGGCGCCATGCGGCAGTGGGGCCGGCACGCCACAGCCTTTGTCGGCCGCCGCCACTTCGACGACCCGGGACTCATTGAAGCACTGTTCGAGCAGGCCGGGCCGTAACGGTCAGCCGGCAACTGCCACTATCGTCAATCCTCCGGCCGATGGTAATCGAAGCGGCCGTTGGTCACCCTATCCCTGCCGGACAGCCTGATCTGCACCTTAAGTCCCGGGGTCAGGTCCTGAATGCTGAATCGGCTCTCTTCCTGTGTATTGGAGCCAGATAATCAATCTTACTTTCACAAATCATAGAATGGAGCGTACTGCAAAAAAACAGTCCCCTGTTCCACGGAGGAGTATTAGATGGTGGTAAATTCCGGGCAGCTTATTAACTCCAACAGCGGCACCGAACCTCGACTGTATGAATTTCGCAGCAGCTCCGACCAACAGGTAGCGTGGAGGTTTCGATATGTCTGTTTTCAAGCACTGGATGATTCTTATAGCCATGCTTATGCCGTGGAGCGGTGCGGCCGCTGAAGAGGCAATCTTCGCCGGCGGCTGCTTCTGGCGCATGGAGAAGTTGTTCGAGCAGGTACCGGGAGTCAGCACCGTCGTCTCAGGCTACAGTGGCGGCAAAAGCACCAACCCCACCTACAAAACATATGGATCGGGTGGTCATATCGAAGTAGTGAAGGTGACCTTTGATCCCGGGCAGGTCAGCTACGATCAGCTGCTGGATGTTTTCTGGCAACGGATCGACCCGACAGACAGCAAAGGCCAGTCTGTTGACCGGGGCCACAAGTACACCAGCGCCATCTTCTATCTGAACGAGTCACAACACAAAACGGCCACTGCCTCAAAAAAACGGCTGGATGAAAGCGCTGTTTTCGACGCCCCGATCGTTACACCGGTCAGGCCCGCATCACCGTTCTATGCGGCTGAAGAGTATCATCAGGATTACTATAAGAAGAATGTGCTGCGCTACTGGTATTACCAAACCCGCTCCGGCCGTGACGATTGACCCCGGACTTAGATGTGTTGCAAACAGCGGGTTTTGTCATTTAGTGTGCGGGCGCTGAATTTCAATGGCTCTGCAAACAGCCTCCCATCAACCCATATAGAGGAATACTCATGACAGCTGACGACCTGAGCATCGATTTTGAAGAGAACGGCATTCTGACCACCAGGCAGACAGACAAAATGATCCTCAGCAAGGGGGCATGGGTCACCATCATGTTCCGTTACCAGAACTGGGACAGCGCAACCGGGGCCTACAGCGAGGATAAATTTACCATCCGCCGTTACCAGAAGCGCAATGGTGAATATACGCCACGCTCCAAATTCAATATTACCAATACCAAGCAG
The DNA here is from genome assembly GCA_032251395.1 of Mariprofundaceae bacterium. Classification (GTDB taxonomy): domain Bacteria; phylum Pseudomonadota; class Zetaproteobacteria; order Mariprofundales; family Mariprofundaceae; genus WSZY01. The sequence goes on along the minus strand of JAVVEJ010000058.1, from coordinate 1,547 downwards.
GCCGGGCTGATTGTTGAAACACTGCAGAAATGGACCCGGGAGCAATAACATTCCACCTGTCGCACCAGGCGCCCGAACAACTCAAAGGCCGTCACGCCACAGTGTGACGGCCTTTTTTTATGCTATAGTAGGAGCGCTCCCTGAGTCGTGCAGATAAGGCTGCTTGATCGCTGCCATAAACAGCAGATAGCATTTGCACAGGAAGCATTTCCATCGTAGCAACGGAACCAAACTATGCGGCAGAGACTGAATGCCCCGCGAGGTCAACATGGTAAATTCCATATTGAAAAAACTGAAAGACAAAAGCATCGGCAACCAGGTGATCATCCGGCAGGCCCGCATCGACGACATCAACACCATGACGGGCCTGCTCAGCGAACTTTTTAACATAGAAACGGACTTCGCGCCCAATATCCGCCGCCAGCGTCAGGGGCTGGCGGACCTGATGAACAGTCGGGAGGCCACGCTGCTTGTGGCCGTGGCCGGCGATGAAATCATAGGCATGTGCACCCTGCAACCGCTTATCTCCACTGCCGAAGGGGGAAAAGTGGGCCTTGTAGAAGATCTGGTGGTCGCCGCCAGTTACCGGAAATCGGGGGTGGGCCGGAAACTGCTGAAAGAGATTGAAGCGACTGCCCGGTCTCAGGGGATGAGCCGCCTGCAACTGCTATCAGACCGCAACAATAAAGCTGCCTCCACCTTTTATGATCACCTTGGCTGGGCAACGACCAGCATGATCGCCTACCGCAAGAAGCTGTAAGGCCCACAGCACGAGGGGCGTGAAAATAACCGGCCACGGCAACCACCGGCTCAGGCCGTACTGTTTCTGCTCATGGTCAGTGTTTTAAGTCCTGTAAAAAAAACCTGTATTTCCTGTGACTAACCGCTTCAGGTTTCAAGATTATGCATCAGTTCAGTCTGAATTCATTTTCACTTAACAAGCCGTCACTAATTTTCCAACGCCAGCAACAGGAGATGTCGAAGCATCGGCAGGGTTGCTGAAATCCAATCCATACAAGGAGTTTGATTTTCATATGAAAAAGATCGCTATTGCAGCCTCTCTGGCTGTTATCCCTCTTATCTCGGCAGGTGCAGGAGGCTCCGCCTATGCACAAAATCAGGAGCACGGGCACGGGCATCATGACAGTGCGGCTGAAATCGATGGCCTGAGCCTCAATCATGGAGAGCGCTGGGAAATGGATGAGCATACAAGAACCATGCTGATCAAAATGGAAGAGACGTTCCTGGCCTCGGATCATTCAAGCCAGGCCGGACTGAATGCAGCAGGGTCTGAGTTGAAGGCACAGATGTATCAACTGATTGCAGGCTGCACCATGTACGGTGAGGCTCATGGCCAGCTGCATGTGTTTCTTTCCGGGTACCGTCCGGCCGTTGACCGCCTTGCCCAGGCCGGAGACTACGCTGTAGCAAGACAGGCAGCGATTGAACTGAAAGGGCACTTCGAAACCTATAAGCAGTACTTCAGATAAGCCGGTTCCGGGCCAAACAGGTTTTCGTGGAAAATAGTCAAGGCTGGAGAGAGGAGG
>JAVVEJ010000057.1:4337-6094 GCA_032251395.1 Mariprofundaceae bacterium | reverse complement strand
ATTGATGAGATGCTGCGTATGATTGATACCCTGCAATTCACCGAAGAGCATGGGGAAGTATGTCCTGCCGGCTGGCAGAAGGGCGATAAGGGTATGACTCCGGATGCAGAAGGTGTTGCAACCTACCTCGCATCAGAGGCTGACAAGCTGTAGTTGTTAGAAACGGTCTCGGAGCATCCTGCCCTCGACCTTTTATCGCTCCGGCACTAACCCTCTTCATGGGTGGAAACAGGCTTAATAAGCGGCTCTTCGGGGCCGCTTTTTTTGAATGAATGCGAAGTAATAAAAGGCGGCGGAGCTCTACCTGTCGATCACTTTTCTAAGCCACTTGTGAACATCAATTAATGAATTAAAACAGATAGATGCACCGCTATCTTCAAGTTCATTCCTGGAAAAGGAGTCGACAATTCCGGCAGTCAATGCCCCGGCACGGCTGCCTGCTTTCATGTCCGCCGTTCCATCTCCGATCATGACGGATTCGGCTGGTGTCAATGCCAGTGCTTCGCATGCCATCAGTACAGGCTCAGGGCTTGGCTTCTCCGCCCGCCCGTCCAGTTTCCCGACAATCGTCCGGAAGTAATCCTGCCAGCCAAGCAGTTCGATCTGGGCCTCGGCACGATATTGTCCTTTACTGGTGACAATGGCTACCGGAACACCCTTGCTCCGGAGCCAGGAGAGCAGCGGCTCTGCGCCCTCAATGGTTTTAATCTGTTTGAGGTAGTCGGCATCGTGCAGTTCCAGAAATCTGGTAGCAGCTTTCTCTTTGTGTTCGCCAAACAGTGACGTCATGCCGCAGTCGCCCCGCCCTGTATGGCGCTTGATCTCCTCCGGAGTCATGGCCGCCATCCCATACTCGGCCAGAGTGCGGTTAAGTGCACTGATAATGGGCGGGAAGGCATCAACCAGTGTGCCATCCATGTCGAACAGTACGCCCCTGATGAGTGAATTGTTCATCATCTGCCTCTTAACGCCTCCAGTTCATCAATAATCAATGCTCTCAATTGTCTGGTAACAGGACCCGGTCTGCCACTGCCAACAGGCTTTTCATCAATTCTGCAGACAGGGAGACAGGCACCGGTTGTGCTGCTCATCATGCACTCGCTCAGCCCGCTTTCGGTCAGCTTCCATGGGCGCTCCTCAACCGTAACTCCCATCCTGCCGGCAACGCGGATAACCATCCTGCGCATGATGCCGTCCAGAATCCGGTGGCCCAGCGGATGGGTTACAAGTCTGCCGTTAATCAAAGCGAACACGTTGGTCGAGCAGCCTTCGAGCAGATGTCCTTCACTGTCAAGCCAGAAGGCTTCATCCACACAATTGGCAGATGCCTCCAGTTTTCCCATAACACTGGCCAGCAGTGCAATGGATTTGATATCGCATCTTCCCCAGCGGAAATCTTTCAGCGTAATGGCCGATGCGCCCTCAGCAAGCTTCTCATCGGAGGGTATGGGCAGCTCTCTGACCGTGATGATGAGCGAAGGCGTCATGGATTCGGATACCTGATGTGAGCGGGGAGCAATACCCCGGGTAACCTGAATGTAGACCATGGCATTGCTGAAAGGATTTTTCCTGTAAGTCTGCTGCACCAGCGCTTCCAGTTCCGGCAGCGTAGAGGGGAGGGGAATCCTGATCGCCTGGCACGACTGTTCCAGGCGCTGCAGATGGGGTTTTATATCCAGGAAGTTTCCACCGAGACAGGCAACAACTTCATAGACGCCATCAGCAAACTGAAAGCCGCGGTCTTCAATATGAATCGA
>JAVVEJ010000057.1:0-4237 GCA_032251395.1 Mariprofundaceae bacterium | reverse complement strand
CAACTTCATAGACGCCATCAGCAAACTGAAAGCCGCGGTCTTCAATATGAATCGACGCATCCTCAAGCGGCAGAAAATTGCCGTTAACGTACGCAGTGAGGTGTCTTCTCACTCTCCGGCTGAGACCTCTTCACCGGACCTGCGCCACCACAGGCGCAGCCTGTCCCACTGACGTCCGAACCATGATGCCTGTTCAACGCTCTGCAGTGCCTCCATCGGAACAGAGGTGAGGATCTGTTCACTGTTGCCGTCGCGAACGACAGCTTCAATGGTTCCAATCCTGTCACCCTGTTGAATCGGAGCTTTCAGCGGTGATTCATAGCGAAGCCTGAAAGAGAGTGCGCTCTCATTACCTTTTGGCATGGTAACCCAGACGGGGCTGGATGGTTTCAGCCAGACGTTTTTGCTGCTACCCTCAAAGACCTCTGCCTGCCTGCGGATATCACGCTCTGCGGGCCGCAGTGTGACAAAATTTCTGAAACCGTGTAGCAGCAGTGTCCGCGACTCCTGCTGGCGAGCCTTGTCAGATTCCGTGCCAAAGACGGCGGATACAAGACGGGTATTATTCTGCTCGGCAGAGGCAACCAGGCAGTAACCGGCCTCTTCAGTATGTCCGGTTTTAATTCCGTCAGAGTCTGGCATGCTCCATAGCAGGCGGTTTCTGTTCCACTGGGTACGCCCGTCAAAGGTGTAGCTCTTTTCACTGACGAGGCTGTACTGCTCAGGGAAGTCTCTCCAGAGGGCGGCGCCGAGTCTGGCCATATCCAGGGCCGAACTGTAGTGCCCCTCTACAGGGAAACCGGTTGAATTAACAAAACGGGTGTGCGTCAGGCCGAGTTTTTTGGCTGTTTCATTCATGCGGATGACAAAAGCCTCTTCCGATCCCGCCATATGCTCTGCGATGGCAATGCATGCGTCATTGCCGGAAAGGGTAGATATACCATGCAGCACCTGTTCAATGGTCGGTTTCAGGCGAGGCTCAAGGAACATGGTGCTGCCACCGATTTTCCATGCCTTGTTGCTGACCGGAATACGTTCGCCCGGATCAAGACGGCCCAGCTTGATGTCCTGAAAAGCCAGATAGAGGGTCATAATCTTTGTAAGGCTGGCAGGCGCAAGTTGAACGGTCTCGTTGCGCATGCTCAGCACCTGGCCCGAACGGGCATCCATCAGTGCCCAGGCCTTCGCTTCAATGGCAGGGGACTGAGGCCAGTTAACGGCGGATGCCGTCAGGGGAATCAGCATCATGACAGAGAATATCACCTGTTGAAGCCTTGCTTTCATTACCATTGCCAGTTCTCCTCCGGTTCTGCGACCCAGTTTTGCTCCTGCGCAAGCGCAGGAGGCAGCACATGAAGCCTGTGCGCATGCAGCATCAGTCGCGGGTGTTTCCTGCCGCCATAACGGCTGTCGCCAAGAATGGGGCATCCTAAGTGTGAAAGATGGATGCGCAATTGATGAGTTCGCCCTGTATGCGGGATGAGGCGAAGCAACGCCCTTCCGGAGCGGCGCTCGATTACCCCGGCCTCGGTATCGCAGGCCCTGCCATCTTTGTCGACGTGATAACAGCCGCGGCTGTCCCGGCGTTTTCCGATCGGCAGTGTGATCCGCCGGTTCTCCCACGCGGGTGCCGGGTCAACAACGGCGAGATATGATTTCCTGACATGGCTGCGCCACAGTTTCTGTATCTGCTCCAGTTGCCCGGCATCCGAGCAGAAGAGCATCAGCCCTGATGTGTCACGGTCGAGCCGGTGAACCGGGCGGAGAGAGCGGGCATCTTCGGGTGAAAGTTTCAGCGTCCTGGCCAGCTCTTCGGGCAGGGTAGCTCTGCTGCCATGCAGTGCCTCCTGGGCGTATTGGCCACTGCGCTTGTGGATCAGGTAGAGGGGGGGCTGCTGCCACAGCAACTGCCCTGCTGAAAAGACAGCAGGCTTCTCATCATCAAGTATGACGATTCGTACAGTTTCTCCGCCACGGAGTATCCGGCCGGCATTTCTGCAACGTTTTTTGTTAATATAGACCCCGCCATCATCAATGGCACGACGAATGCGCTGCTTTGAAACCGGCAGGTTTTCAGCCATAAACAGATCGAGCCGGGGCTCCTGCAGCTGATTGGGAACGGTGAGCAGGTGATCCTGGAAGCCGTGCATCAGTTTAAAGCGCAGTTCAGGGCTGTCAGAACATCATCATGGCTTTCGCATATCTGCATCAGCTCAAAGCCATGATCAACAGACATAACCAGATTGCTGTGCAGGTGATCGTGAATCTCCTTCCACATTTCGCCGTAAAGAATAAGCGGCCTGGGTTCAAGTACATTGATGGCCAGAAGATCCCAGCTCATCGCCAGTTCTGCCAGCGTTCCGAGCCCTCCCGGAAGGACCAGATAGGCATCGGCTGCCTCAATCAGCACCTGCATGCGCTCAAAAAAATCCTTGGCTCTGATCTCTTCACTAAGCGTGTTGTCAGGCGGGGTCGGAAAGCGCTCCAGCGTGACACCACGGACATGCCCGCCGCCTTGCCGCATACCTTGTGAAAATGCGGCCATCATTCCCTGATGGCCACCGGTCATACCATCCCAGCCGGCTCTGGCCAGTTTGGAGGATAGCAGCTGAACATCTGCGTAACGGGGCTCTTTAGCAGCAATCCGGGATGATCCAAAAGCGGTGATTCGTCTGCGGTTAAAATCCACGACTACTCAATCACGACAATGGCATTGGTGTAGCCGCGGCCCTGAAGCGACAGCACGGTCTCCTCTATCTGCTTTACATCATTAAACGGTCCGAGCCTGACTCTGAACATGCCCGAATAGACACCATCTCTGGCATAGATGCGTGCGCTGGGATATTCATCCGCAAGTGACCGGGTTAACCGCTCTGCATTGCTGTGCATGGAGAAGGCACCAAGTTGCACATACATGCTTCCATGACTGGCCGCTGGTGTGCGCGGTGCAGGGGCTTGTGGCTGGTATGCCGGCCTGGGGGAGGCTGCTAAAACGGGTGCAGACACTTTTTTGCCCGCCATGGCCGGTGTGGCGGCTGCTCCGCCCAGCGCCTCGACACGGACCGGTGCCGTACCCTGTCTCTCATAGCCGAGCGCTTTTGCTGCTGCATATGAGAGGTCGATAATCCGGTTTTTGACAAATGGCCCGCGGTCATTGATGCGCACAACAATAGCACGGCCATTATCAAGGTTGGTTACCTTGGCCATGGTCGGCATAGGCAGCGTTGTATGGGCGGCAGACATGGCGTGCATATCATAATATTCACCATTGGCGGTTTTTTTGCCGTGAAATTCTCTGCCGTACCAGGATGCGGTTCCGGTTTTACTGTACCCGGCTGCTGTTGCAAGCGGGTAGTACCAGTGGCCTGCAACCTGATAGGGGCTACCTGTTTTCCGGTATCCTCCGCGACCCAGGGGAGCCTCACCGCCATCGCGGGAAGCGGATGAGGAACTGCTCCTGTTGTCATACGGGGATGCAGAGTGGTTTACATGTGCCTTGCCGCAACCTGTCAGGAACATGCCCAGTATGGCGATCACTGCTGCGGTTAGCTTCATGACTCGACCCCGCACTGAGGGCAGCCAAGCATGTATGCCAGTTCCGTGATGGCCATGGCATAATTGTACGAACGGTTCCAGCGTGTAATGACGTAAAAATTGTAGTGTACCAGCGCTGTACGTTTGCCCTGGCTGGTTTTGCGCTGAACCAGTGCAACCTTGTCGTCATCCTGCCAGGTTTCGGGAAGTTTCAGTGCCGCATGCTTGCGCACGTCGCCCAGGCGCTGCCATTTTTTTGTTTCGTCATGGAGCATTTTTGCGAAAAACACTTTCATGGGCAGATGATCCAGCCACCGGGCAACCGGGCGATCCGCCTGCCAGCCATGCCTGTTGAAGTAGTTGGCCACACTGTTAATAATATCTTCCGGTGATCCCCAGACATCCCTCTGTCCGTCGCCGTCAGCATCTACCGCATAACCGCGGTATGATGAGGGGATGAACTGGGTTGTACCAAAGGCCCCTGCATAGGAACCCTGAACGGACACAGGGTCGATGTTTTCTTCATGGCAGAGCAGCAGAAATTCACCCAGCTCCCTGCGGAAAAAGTCAGCCCGTCTCGGATAGCCTGAAGCCAGTGTGTATAGCGCATCGAGTACGCGGTCTTTACCTTTGTAATGACCATAGCGCGTCTCCATACCGAGGATGGCCGCAATGATCTCCGGTTGAACACCATACTGCTTCT
>JAVVEJ010000056.1:0-6798 GCA_032251395.1 Mariprofundaceae bacterium | reverse complement strand
TGGATGCCGGATCAAGTCCGGCATGACGCAATCGAATAAGTGGGACAGCAGTGGGTCAGAGCCCTTTAATTCATTCTTGACCAGGCGAGGCAGCCGGATGGCTGCCTTTTTCGTGGTGTTTCGGGGCAACCGGTACTTCGCCATTCCCTCATTCGGCATTCACATTCGAGTGAAACTGGTCTATGAAGATAGAAGGCATAAGTTCTGTTCAGTGCCCGGGGTGAGCATGAAGCACTATCCATATCTGATTATTGGTGGCGGAATCACCACCATTGCGGCGGTTCGCGGCATCCGAAAGTTCGATACCGACGGCAGTATCGGCATCATCAGCAGCGAACCCCATCCCCCTTATAAACGTCCGTTCCTCTCCAAGGCACTCTGGAAAGAGACGAAATTTTCAAAGGTGTGGCTCGCCTACGACAAAAGCAATATTGAGCTGCATCTCTCCACGACAGTCACCCGCATCGACGGCAGGCAGAGGCAGGTCACGGATCAGCAGGGAGATGTTTACTCCTACGACAGGCTGTTGCTGGCAACAGGGGGCACGGCCCGGCATCTGCCGTGGGATGTGGAGGGGCTGATCTACTTCCGCGATCTCGATGATTACCTGAGGCTGAAGGAGCTGGCCCGGGAGGGTCGACACATTGCCGTTATCGGCGGCGGCTTCATCGGTTCGGAAATCGCTGCATCGCTGAATATGACGGGCGTGAAGGTGACCATGATCTTTCCCGAACAGAGCATCGGCGGGCGTATTTTCCCGAAGGCGCTGGCTGAATCCATCAACGACTTGTACCGCGCCAGGGGCGTCGTGGTTCTGGCTGGTGACACGCCGGAATCGATCACCGGAAATGCCGGTGCCTATGAGATCAGAACCGGGGCGGGGAAAACGATCCATGCCGACGGCGTTGTTGCCGGAATCGGCATAGAGTGCAATACGCAACTGGCAGAGCAGGCAGGGCTAAAGGTTGATAACGGTATTGTTGTTAACGAGTTCCTGCAGAGCAGTGACCCGAAGATTTATGCGGCGGGGGATATCGCAAACTTTTTCAATCCCGCTCTGGCTGAAAGGATGCGAATTGAGCATGAGGACAATGCCAATGTCATGGGTGAGATGGCCGGGTGTAACATGGCCGGAGAGAGTATCAAATATCATCACCTGCCATTCTTCTATTCAGATATGTTCGATCTCGGCTATGAGGCTGTCGGCAGGCTGGATGCAGGCATGGAGACGGTTGAGGATTGGCACGAGCCGTATAGCAAAGGGGTGGTCTACTATCTGCAGGCAGGGCGTGTCCGGGGCGTGCTGCTGTGGAATTTCTGGGGGCACATGGACGAGGCGCGCGAACTCATTGCAGCCGAAGGCCCTTTCAATGCTGAGAACCTTACGGGACGTATTGCCTCGTCTGCCTAATGCCTGAAGGGTAGCGTCCCCTTTAAGTTCTTTAAGTACAAATTTGCTGGAGGTATGTTATGAAAAAGATGCTGATTGGCGTGGTTGTGCTGCTGGTAGTTGCCGTCGGTGGATTGGTGTATGTCTGGTCCAACCTTGATTCAATTGTGAAGGGTGCGATCGAAACATATGGATCGGAGGCAACGAAGACGGCAGTCAGCGTTGCGGAAGTGAAACTGAAACTGGAAGCGGGTGAGGCGAAAATCAGTGGCCTGAAGGTGGGTAATCCTGCCGGATTCACCGACCCGAATATCTTCGAGCTGGGTATGATCAGCACGAAGATTGATACCTCAACGATCAATCAGAATCCGATCATCATTGATGAAATCATGATCAGTGCCCCGGCAGTGGTCTATGAGATCAACCAGTCGGGTGTATCGAATGTGGATGTGCTAAAGAAAAATCTCGGAGCCGGATCGGGTGGTGGTGGCAAGAGCAGTGTTTCATCAGGTGGTGGCGAAGATCTGAAAATGGTGATCCGCAAGCTGGTAGTTGAAGGCACCACGGCAAAGGTGCGCATTGCCGCCCTCGGCAATAAGGAGCAGAGCGTCAAGCTGCCACGTATCCAGCTCACCGATGTGGGCAAAAAGAGCAACGGTGCAACGGCGGCCGAGGTGGCTCAGGTTCTATCCTCCAGGCTGCTTGCCAATGTGAAAACCTCGGTTGGCAAGCTCGGAGTGGAGCAATATATCGGCAAGTCTGCCGATACCTTCAGAAAACAGGTGCTGGAAAAAGTGGCGCCGATGGGTGGCGCTGGCGGAACGCCTGACAAGGCAGGTGAAGCCCTGAAGGGGCTGTTCGGCAAATGATTGGTTTACTCTCCAGCATCAGAAAAGGCAGCCATCCGGCTGCCTTTTTCGTGGTGTTTCAGGGCAATTAACGCTTCATTCCCGAAGCAGCCCTGGCGGCCTTAATAATCTGCTATACTCGATCGTGAATTGGTAAAGAGCAGGGAGCCCACAACGGGAACAGGGAAACCAAACCCCCCGGATTTGGGTCGTTGTAAAGACGATCCCAGCGGTTTTCAGGGAGCAGGCCATGGCACTTGACGAAATCACCCGAGATGAGCTGCAGGGGATTATTTCGCAACTCAAAGAGTCCTTTTATAATCACCAGCAATGGCATGGGACGTTGATCCGCTCGCTCGTCTGCAAACTGCCGGGCGACAAGCGCGATATCAGCGCCGAAGCCCACACGGAATGCCGTTTTGGCCAGTGGTACTACAGCGCAGCACCGGAGAAACTGCGCAATCACCCCGGGTTCATTGCATTGGGCGAAGAGCATCAGCGCCTGCATCACACGGCCAGGCTATTGCTGAGCGCCGCCGGTGCCAACAACCCTGTCATCAATATCGATTATGATAATTTTGCCAATGCGCTCGAACGGATGCGGCTTGAAATATTTGCCCTGCAGCATGAACTTGAAGATTCACTGTTCAACCGCGATTCGCTGACCGGGGCAATCACCCGCTACGGCATACTGCCGACACTGCGCGAGCAACAGGAGCTGGTAAAGCGCCATGCCCAGCTTTGCTACATTGCCATGATAGACCTGGATAACTTCAAGGCCATCAACGATCTCCACGGGCATGTTGCCGGCGATCTTGTGCTGGCCGAATCGGTTCAGTACCTGATCAGGCATCTCCGTCCTTATGACAAGGTGTTCCGGTATGGCGGAGAAGAGTTCCTTCTATGTATGCCCTATACCGAATTGACGCCTGGAGTTAACCGGGTAAAGGAGCTCAATGAAGGCCTTGCCGCGTTGGAAATAGATATCGGCAAAAAAGAGACTATCCACACTACCGCATCCTTTGGCATGGCACTCCTCGATCCGGACATTCCGGTTGAACAGTCCATTGACCGTGCCGACAAGGCCCTGTATGCGGCCAAAGCCTCCGGGAGGAATTGCGTACAAGTCTGGGATGCGTCTATGTGAAGCGCCTGAGGAAGCACTGGCTTATCTGGTGTTTTTCCTTAATGGTCATGATGCGGAAAAGGGGTCAGAGTGAACCAGCCATGGTTTAACGGACACGCTTTAACCTGCCAATCCTGCCTTGCGATGATACGGGAGGCTAAAACAGAGAGTCCACAAAAAGAAAAGGCAGCCGGATGGCTGCCTTTTTTGTGTGTTTCAGGGCAATTAGCGCTTCATTATTCCCTCATTCGGCATTCACATTTGAGTTAAACTGGTCTATGAAGATAGAAGGCACAAGTTAGTGCCCGGAGTGAGTATGAAGCACTATCCATATCTGATTATAGGCGGCGGAATCGCCGGCATTGCGGCGGTGCGCGGCATCCGCAAGATTGATACCGACGGCAGTATCGGCATCATCAGCAGCGAACCCCATCCCCCTTATAAACGTCCGTTCCTCTCCAAGGCACTCTGGAAAGAGACGAAATTTTCAAAGGTGTGGCTCGCCTACGACAAAAGCAATATTGAGCTGCATCTCTCCACGACAGTCACCCGCATCGACGGCAGGCAGAGGCAGGTCACGGATCAGCAGGGAGATGTTTACTCCTACGACAGGCTGTTGCTGGCAACAGGGGGCACGGCCCGGCATCTGCCGTGGGATGTGGAGGGGCTGATCTACTTCCGCGATCTCGATGATTACCTGAGGCTGAAGGAGCTGGCCCGGGAGGGTCGACACATTGCCGTTATCGGCGGCGGCTTCATCGGTTCGGAAATCGCTGCATCGCTGAATATGACGGGCGTGAAGGTGACCATGATCTTTCCCGAACAGAGCATCGGCGGGCGTATTTTCCCGAAGGCGCTGGCTGAATCCATCAACGACTTGTACCGCGCCAGGGGCGTCGTGGTTCTGGCTGGTGACACGCCGGAATCGATCACCGGAAATGCCGGTGCCTATGAGATCAGAACCGGGGCGGGGAAAACGATCCATGCCGACGGCGTTGTTGCCGGAATCGGCATAGAGTGCAATACGCAACTGGCAGAGCAGGCAGGGCTAAAGGTTGATAACGGTATTGTTGTTAACGAGTTCCTGCAGAGCAGTGACCCGAAGATTTATGCGGCGGGGGATATCGCAAACTTTTTCAATCCCGCTCTGGCTGAAAGGATGCGAATTGAGCATGAGGACAATGCCAATGTCATGGGTGAGATGGCCGGGTGTAACATGGCCGGAGAGAGTATCAAATATCATCACCTGCCATTCTTCTATTCAGATATGTTCGATCTCGGCTATGAGGCTGTCGGCAGGCTGGATGCAGGCATGGAGACGGTTGAGGATTGGCACGAGCCGTATAGCAAAGGGGTGGTCTACTATCTGCAGGCAGGGCGTGTCCGGGGCGTGCTGCTGTGGAATTTCTGGGGGCACATGGACGAGGCGCGCGAACTCATTGCAGCCGAAGGCCCTTTCAATGCTGAGAACCTTACGGGGCGTATTGCCTCGTCTGCCTAATGCCTAAAGGGTAGCGTCCCCTTTAAAAGTTCAAAGGGTAGCGTCCCCTTTAATTTTGATAGCAATGAGCAGGCCGTTATCAGTAACAAAGCGAAACTTCTTACGGCCTCAGGGAGTAAAGTAAAGACGGAAAACATCGGCCTTAGTGCCATTAAAGACATTGACTCATCAAACTCTGAAGCCACCACATCTGTGAGTTCGGACACGGCTTTGGGGCAAATGGAGATGAATTGGCATCTGGAGACAGACGGGGCAGTTACTCACGATACGATAAGCCTGATCCAGATTGGGGTGGTCACGATGGTATGCAGGGCTGGAGTCTAATAAGAATTCCGAGGGCAGTTTTCTGAATCAAAAAAGGCAGCCAGATGGCTGCTTTTTTTGTGGGGTTAATCTCTATTCTACTACTCTGAAACGGGCGTTGCAGCCATGCCCGAAGCAGCCCTGTCGGCCTTGATAGCCTCGGCATCACGCACACGCCTGCTGTAGCGGTTTCTCTGGGCTTCAGCAACAGCGGCATAACGCGGTTGCTGCATAAGCTCTCTGAAGCGACTGTCATGATCCTGAACAGTGGCGAGCGCCTGCTCGTAAGTGAGCCGTTCAACCTCTTCGGCCATCGGGGCATCGAGATAGGTTCCATACAGAGGCAGGTTGAGATTCTCTTCGGCAAATCTGGTCCTGTTTTTCTCAAACAGCGCAACCATGATCTGCCTTATCGTATAACGCTCATCAACGCGCAGACGATCGGCAATGGTATAGATGGAATCACCATAAACGATCGGGCCGTAACGTGATGTGCGGGCCCAGTCGTCAAAGGGTCTGAATACAGGGGAGGCTGTATTCGTGACTTTTTCCCCGGTCACGGAATCCTCAACCATCATCGGGGCGGCAGGCTCCTCATTCATATCCCGGGCAGAAACTGTCTTTGCAGGTCGAGCTGTGCGGGAAACATCCAGAAAAACCGGATACCTCCTGTAATGAGTTGCGCGGTCATAACGGACTTTCAGCACCAGCGTAAAATAGGGGATATCGACAGGGTGACGTGAGGAGAGCACAACCCGGCTGCCCCGGCCATCCCTTATGGTTTCGGCACGAATCGCATTGAGTGCCTGATCACGGTGAACATCAAGCATTCTGTAGTCGGCCGGTGAGGCCGGATCAACAGAGAGGTTTGAAACCCTTTCGCCTTTATCAAGTGCCAGCACAACTTCTGCATGGAATGGTTCCCCCAGATGGCTGCCGACACTTATTTCACCCAGCCCGACTGCGCCGGCACGGGTTGCAAACAGAAACAGAACTGCTGCTATGGTTAAATGTCTATGCTTTCTCAACACTCCCTCCTCTCCCGTATCTTCCGTATCTCAGAGGATATATGCATGGATGGTAATAAATCAAATGGCAAAACGCTCTGTTCACAATTCCGGCGGCAGCTTTCTGCATTAAAAAAGGCGGCCGGAAGGCCAAGATGTTCAGTTAGCGGATTGATCTTACCTGACTCACAAGAGAGACCGCAGATGATATCAACAATTTACAGGGATGGGCCGCCTCGGAAAACAGCTTTCGCAGGCGGCCTCTCTTCTGTCTGCTCAGCAGGGTCAGCAGACCTTTGAAGGGAACAGGGTCGTTGTGAAGCGGAACCCGTTCGGCATTTCCCGTAATCATTGTATGCAGGGACAGGCAAGCCATATGGATGCCAGCCTCGACTGCATGGATGCAGGAGGTAGAGCAACGCATGGAGCAGTTGCCGAGCGCTGGCATGACGAAAAGAAGGTCGAAGGTTGAACCGGCACCTCATGAATCGCCGTCATTCCGGGCGGAACGGAGTGGAGACCCGGAATCCATACAGGTGTGCATGAGTAAGCTCGATGGATACCAGTCTCGACTGCATGGCGGAGATTGTTCCATACAATCTTCCGCATTTCCCACATCCATG
>JAVVEJ010000055.1:0-7335 GCA_032251395.1 Mariprofundaceae bacterium | reverse complement strand
GGACGGGCGAAGGTAGAACAATGCAGGAGCAATTGTCGAGAGCAACGCATGGAGCAGTTGCCGAGCGCAGGCATGACGAAAATAGATGCGGCCATTACCGGTTGCACCTCAACAGTTCCGGATTTCAACCCGGCAGGTAAAGCCCTTTCCGGAAGCCTCTTTTTTTTCGTGGCGGGGGATCTCCATGAGATAGCATGTTCATGCTATATATAGGAATCCGTGAGACGGTTAGGTTTCGACTGCTTACAGATGACGGGATACCGGTCAAGGTTCCGGGGCGCAGGAGAAAATATGAAATATATCGAGTGCAACCATTGTCAGAAACGTTACCCGGCCAATCGCAAGTTCGAGGCGGCAGCGCTGCGCAGGAAGGTGCGCTGCACCAGCTGCGGAAAATCTTTTCCGATTGTTGTTTATGAGGTTAAACCTGCGGCAGATACCACTACCGGTTCAGAATCCCGGAAATACAATAGCTGACAGGGTCTGTCTCTGACCGGTTAGCGGCAGCCGAAGGCAGACATTTTCCGTTCGATATGAGAGCCTGCATGTCAGGAAAGAGCATATGGAAACAGTCGGCTATATAACATGGGCAGTTGGCGCACTTTTTTGCGGGATGAACTTTTATACAAGCTTCATCCGTTACCCCCTGCATATGCTTCGCGGCCATTCGAAAGAGTCATTTCAATGGGTATCAGGCGTACCCCTGCTGGGAACGCTGCTTGTCATTATCTCCCTGCTTCTGCTGAGAGAGCATGCACTCTTTTTCTGGTCCGGCATGGTTCTGCTTCTTATTGATACCGGTGGCCCGCTCTGGTTTGCAGGCTCGCTGCTATACCGGAGGCTGCGCAGATTAGCGGGGCCGGGCTCGACAGACGCATGACAGGTGCACGCGAAACTTCGTGCCGGATTGTTGCAGCCCGGATTAAACAATGAGAGTGGAGGTTATTATGAGAGTTGTCATGCTGATGGTCTGTCTGTTTATCGCGCCCGCAGCGGGCATGGCAGAGGATTCACCCAACTACTGTCTTGATCCCGAAACCAACTCCACCTGGGCCGGGATATTTGCTGAATCACCCGATGATGATCTGATTGCCGGATTGTTCGCCTTGAGGCTGGGGCTTTGCGAACTGGTCAGAAGGGAGGCGATCAGCCTTGAACGCGCCACCGATATTTTCGAGACAGCCAGAGCAACGGGTGTCAGGGAGCGCAGGGCCGGGTTGCTTCGCCAGAAACAAAAAGAGGCAGGCGGCGCCTAGCCCGAAACCGATGGCTTCCGGGAACGGGTTACCGCATTGGAAAAGGCAGCCTTTCGGCTGCCTTCTTCGTGGCTGGTGAGAGCCTCAGTACTTCATCATCTTATCTTTTTTCATACCATCATCCATCATTTCATCCTTTTTCATCATGCCGTCGTCCATCATATCGTCGCCCATCTCCTTATCCATTGTACCGTTTTTCATCATTCCGTCCGGCTTTTGCATGCCGTCATCCGCCATTTTATCGGTCTTCATCATCCCATGGTCTTCCATCGCCCGGGCAGGCAGTGAAAGCCCGGCCAGCAGCAGGCCCAGCAGGGTGGTAATAACAGTTACTCTGTTCATTTTGATTCTCCGGAAAGCTGTTCTCTGGTAATGGCAGTGCCGCTACCATGCTCCCTGAGTCGGATTCGGTTCCGGTTTCTTACGCGCGATGGCCTTGCATCTGTCGAAGATGTGGTTTGCTGAATTCACCGTGGTTCTGCCTGAATCGCCGGAACCGGCATGTCAGTTGACATCGGTTGCAGTTGGCATTGGAATGCCCTGCATGTTACCGCGTCTCTTACACAACAAATCCTGGATGCTGCTGCCACTGCTGGCATGGGCAATGCTTACTCCTTCTCTCTCGCATGCTGAAGTCACTGTCATGAAGGGTGCTGCGGCCCACGGCCTGGTCGGGTCAGACGGCTCCCGGCCTGTTTCGCTGGATGTTGCGCAATGTGAGGAAGTTCTGCGCAGTATTCGTTATGTCCGTTCTGACGATCCGGAGCCGGTCTTTTCCGATAGCCAGGCTCAGACTCTGGCGCCACAGCTTCAGCAGGCCCTTGCCGGAGTGCAGCCGGGCGAAGCTGTAGCTTTTCATGAGGGTAAAGTTCTTGGCGCGGTCTTTTTCAGCAAGGATCGTCTTTACTGGCACTTCACCCATATTAAAAACCGGACACCGTTCCAGTTCACGCCTCTGGCCGAAGAGTCCCGCAGATTCAGCCGGGTTGTTGGCCCCATACCTCGCGAAGATATCGATATCTCCTACTGGAAGATGGCTCCTCAGCAGGGGCAGTCCCTGCATCGGGGCCGGCAGGATATGCTCTCCACACCTGCCAGTGGCCTGGCCGTAAGTGCAACCGCCCCGGCTCCGGCACCCGTTGCCAGACAGCATGCGCGCGCACAAAGCCGTGCTGTAGCGGTTGTTGCCAATCACGATGCAGAGGCCCGTATCGACACGCTGCACCGGTTGCTGGGCAAGGGGCTGATCACAAAGGATGAATACCGGGGAAAGCTTGAAACAGTTATCTCCGAATATGAAACAGAGTATCCTTCTGCCGAAGCCGGGCTCGAATTTTTACAGACACTGAGCAAGAAAGGCCAGATTGAGCCGGACCTGCTGCAGAGACACAGAAAGAAGCTGCTGGACCGGCTGTAAACCGGGAAGCCCGGAAAGAGTTCCGGGAGATTCCGCAAAACTCCCGGGAGAATAGTTTCATTGAAAAGGCAGCCTCCCGGCTGCCTTTTTCATGCCAGCTGCAGTAAATTACGGGAATAGCCTGCTGTTTGCTGAAGGCGGAAACATCCCCGG
The DNA here is from genome assembly GCA_032251395.1 of Mariprofundaceae bacterium. Classification (GTDB taxonomy): domain Bacteria; phylum Pseudomonadota; class Zetaproteobacteria; order Mariprofundales; family Mariprofundaceae; genus WSZY01. Next base: position 4,509 of record JAVVEJ010000055.1, on the reverse strand, counting down.
TTGCAGGTTCCTGTTTGCATGCGTGCGGAGTTTCGGGAAGCCTGAGTCGTTATATAGCGCAGGAGGCAGGAACATGGAACATATCTTATCAAACAGTTACTACTTCTGGGGTGGACTGGCCGTTCTGTTGTTGCTGGCTGAAGCCGCCACCTTCACCTCGGTTGCGCTGGTATTCTCCATTGCTGCAAGTGTGGTGTTTCTCAGCCTGCTTTTTGCCGATGTGCCGGAATCGATGGCGGGGCAGATACTGCTGTTTGCCACCTCCGGCGCGGCGCTGTTTCTTCCCATCCGCTGGCTGCAGAAGAGAACGGCAACCCAGAATACTACAGGCGATGTTGCCACATCCCTGGCCGATGCACCGGAAGGCGTGGTAAAAAGCATCGAAGCCGGCGGACACAGTGGCAGAGTGGCGCTTGAATATGCATTTCTGGGCGAGCGTGAGTGGATGTTCAAATCCGACCAGCCCGTTCAGGCAGGCGATCGCGTCAACATTGCTGATGTGCGCGGAAACATCATAAAAGTCAGTGCGAAAACAGGAGAATAGGCGTGGAAACCATATCAATAGGAACAATTTTTATGCTCTTTATCGGGGCGGTGCTTGTTATTGCGGTCGGGCTTGGTGTTCGCATCGTGCCACAGGGAAGCAATTATGTTGTACAGCGGCTTGGCAGGTATCTGAAAACACTTCCCCCGGGACTGAACTTTATCATTCCGTTTGTCGATGATGTTGCAGCCAGGGTGACCACGAAGGAGATCGTACTCGATATTCCGGGCCAGGAGGTGATCACCAAGGATAATGCTGTCATTATTGCCAACGCGGTTGCATTTATTCAGGTCACCAAGCCGGATCAGGCGATCTATGGCGTTGAGGATTATGAGCAGGCCATTGTGAATATCATCCAGACCACGCTGCGCAGTATTATCGGTGGAACGGCTCTTGATGATGCCCTCTCTTCGCGCGAAGAGATTCGTGTCAAGCTGAAAGAGGGAATTGCCGACAATATTACCGATTGGGGAATCACGCTTAAAAATGTCGAAATTCAGGATATCAAGCCATCGACAACAATGCAGCAGGCAATGGAAGCCCAGGCTGCGGCTGAACGGCTGCGGCGTGCTACCGTAACCAAGGCCGATGGTGAAAAATCAGCGGCCATTCTGGAGGCACAGGGCAGAATGGAGGCATCCAAGCTGGATGCGGAGGCGCAGGTTATTTTGTCCAACGCATCGAAAGAGGCTATCGAAAATGTAACCAGCGCCATTCAGGATAAGGAGCTTCCCGCCATGTATCTGCTGGGCCAGCGCTATATCGACGCAATCGGCTCGGTTGCCACTTCGGATAACGCCAAGACCATTATTATTCCGGCAGACCTTCCTGCAGCTGTTCGCGGCATGCTGGGCAAAAGCTGAAAACAGCCGGCATATAAGAAAGGCCACTGATGCCGCCGGAGAGACCGCTCTTCCGGCAGCATCTGCCTGACGCATGAACAAAATCTGCCATTTTTCTCCGGAGAGAGACGTATGAAAGACAACCTGGAAACAGTAGCTTTTTTAGAGATGGGATTCCGGCCTTTTTTTCTGGGCGCAGCTCTGTTTGCTGCCATCTCGATGGTGCTCTGGTCAGCGATTTACCTGTTTCAGCTGCCGGTCGAGATTGAATCGGTTACCATCTTTGAGTGGCATGCCCATGAGATGTTTTATGGATACGCATTTGCGGTCATCGCAGGGTTTCTGCTCACATCCGTACGCAACTGGACACATCTGCCCACAGCGCATGGCAGCACCCTGCTGTTGCTTTTCATGTTATGGGCAGCAGCCCGAATCCTGTTCATGTTCGGTACTGCATATATCTGGATTGCAGGCATCTTTGATATCGCGTTCGCCCTCTGTCTCTCCTATATCCTCACCCGGCGCATTGTAAAAGCCGGGAAGTGGAATCAGCTTGGCATTGTAACCAAACTGTTGCTGATTATGGCATGTAATATCCTGTTTTACCTCGGCGCGCTCGGCATGCTGGAGCATGGGGTTGCCTGGGGCATATATGGCGGTCTGTACATTGTCATTGCCCTGATTCTGACCATGGGGCGGCGGGTTATTCCTTTCTTTATTGAACGCGCCACGGGTGACGCGGTGAAGCTGTTCAACTCCAGATGGATTGATCTGTCGAGCCTGCTGTTTTTTCTTCTCTTCACCGTTAATGAGCTGTTCTTTGGCCAGCACACCCTCTCCGCATATCTGGCACTGGCACTGTTTATCATCAACGCCATCCGGCTTGTCGGCTGGCACCACCCGGTCATCTGGAAGCAGAGCCTGTTGTGGAGTGTCTACCTTGCGTTCTGGATGATTACCCTGGGCTTTGCTCTGTTTGCACTGCCATATTTTGCCGCGCCATATTTCGGTGATATCTCCAGACTGCTTGCCATCCATGCTTTCACTGTAGGCGGTATCGGCATGATCACCATGGGTATCATGGCCCGCGTCTCTCTCGGCCATACAGGCAACAATGTGTATCAGCCGCCGGTAGCCGTGACTTATGCGCTGGCTGCCATTCTGCTGAGCGCGGTTGCCCGTATCATCCTGCCGCTTCTGGATCTGTGGCCCTATGCGTGGCTGATTGGCCTCTCCCAGGGCCTCTGGATTGCTGCATTTCTTATATTTACCGCTGTCTATGCACCGATTCTGATCAGGCCCGGAAAACGCCCGTCACTGTAACCTGCAGGCTGTCTGAAGCTTCTGATTCAATGGCCGGCCGGTGTTTATCCGTGGCGGATCTGACGTTTGTTGAAAGCGGGAGTCCGCCGGGGTGAAGCGGATGCGGCTGCAGACTCCGGCCTGCCATGGGCGCAGGGCTTCAGGAAGTTCGGAACTTTCCTGCCTTTAAGTTTCATGATGTCGCCCAGCAGTATCTCAGCAAGCTGCTCCCTTGCATGGCCCTGTTGTACAAGATAGTTGAACAGCAATTCAGCCAGGCGTTCCAGTGAAAGCTTCCAGGTGCTCCGGGTCTGGCCATAGATCCAGACAGAGAAAGCATGGAACTTTTCGAATACATCACCGTCAGGCCAGAGCAGTGTGATGGAGTGGCTGAAGTTGCCGCTGTTGTAGAACAGATCCCAGAAGCGGGCAAAGCGCTTCATTCTCTGGATATCCTCAAAGCTGAGCAGGCTGTTTTTCAGAATGTCGTAGGGAGGCATGTCGGCATAGACCATGCCGAAGACCGCATCGTGGCGCTCCAGTGTCGTGCCGGAGAGCTTCTTCAGAATCCCGATCTGAATCTCGGAGCTGGTCATCGCACAGAGCCGGTTGAGGTTGTCGCCGAAACCCGCAAGCGTCTCACCGGGCAGACCGACAATCAGATCAAGATGCATGTGAGCGGAAGTCTCGTGCTCAAGAAAGCGGATATTCTTCTCGATTTTATCAGGCTTCAGATTGCGATGGATATTTTTTGCCACGTCAGGGTTCAGTGTCTGGATACCGATCTCCAGCTGCAGTGAGGCGGGCGGAAAGCGGGCGATGCGCTCTTTCAGTGCTGCAGGGAAATGGTCGGGGATTACCTCGAAATGAACAAAACAGGCTTCACAGCCGGACTCTGTTTTATCCAGAAAGAAATCAAGCAGGCGGCTGGCGGTTCTGATGTTGAGGTTAAAGGTGCGGTCAATAAACTTGAAACTGCGCACGCCTCGCTGCCACAGAGCCTCCAGATGATCGAGAATGATATCAATATCGAAGCTGCGCACCGTCTCCTGCATCGAAGAGAGGCAGAACTCGCAGCGGAACGGGCAGCCGCGTGAGGCCTCGACATAGATGTAACGGTGGGCGACATCCTCGTCGCTGTAGTAGTCATACGGCAGTGCAATGCTGTTCAGATCGGGGAGAGAGGCCCGGATGATCCGTGTGGCTGGCGGCAGATTGTTCAGTATCGCACCGGCCAGTTCATGGAAGGCGGCATCACCCTCACCCTGAATAATGTAATCAGCTGCGTCGAAGTTGACCCGCATCGGCAGATAACTTACTTCCGGGCCGCCGAGAATGATGACGGTCTGCGGTGATACCCTTTTGATTGTGGCGACCAGCTCCGCACTCTTCACGGCATTCCAGATATAAATACCGATGCCGAGAATTTTTGGCCTTCTCTCTAACAGCTTCTCGGCGACATCCTGAACATTGTCGCTGATGGTAAACTCGCAGATAGCCGCACTGCTTTGCAACTCCCCCAGGTTGGCAAACAGGTAACGCAGCCCTATGGCGCTGTGGCTATAGCGGGCATTGAGCGTGGTCAGCAGGATATCACTCTGTGCAGTATTCATTTGAGTTGGCATAAGTATGCAATACGCCAGCCGATTATGAAACTGCGATACAGCGTGATGAGAACCGGTGCTGCCGCCCGGGCCGCATGTATTGCTGAACCATCTCCGCTAAGGAAGCGCTGATTAATTCAGTGCTTCCGTGCAACCCATGGACGGGTTGCCAAATCGGGAACGTAAGTGACCGATTTTATGCCACACATCCATGTAT
>JAVVEJ010000054.1:0-7804 GCA_032251395.1 Mariprofundaceae bacterium | reverse complement strand
TGTGGGAAATGCGGAAGATTGTATGGAACAATCTCCGCCATGCAGTCGTCGACAAATGCTCCTGCATTATTCTACCTTCGCCCGTGCATGGGCTCGTACCTCCTGCGTCTGACCCACATGGATGTGGAAAATGCGGAAGATTGTATGGAACAATCTCTGGCTTGCAGTCATCGCCAATTTCCCTGCAGAGAAAAATTATTCTGACAGATATGGACGGAGCGGATATAGTTGCCCATTTTTTAGGCAGGTAGATTTACAGATGGCTTTAACCGGTTTTACATTGGGCGAACACCGCATTGATCCACCGCTGGCACTGGCGCCGATGGCGGGCATCACTGACCTGCCGTTTCGCAAAATATGCAAACGCTTTGGTGTCGGGTTGATGGTGACGGAGATGATTGCCAGCCGTGCCGTTGAGCAGAAGCGGGAGCGTACCCGGAGAATGGCTGTTGTCGATGCGGGCGAGCACCCCGTGTCGATCCAGATCGCAGGCTCTGATCCGAAATATATGGTGGAGGCTGCGCAGTGGGCGAAGGCTCACGGTGCCGATTTTGTTGATATCAACATGGGTTGCCCGGTGAAGAAGATTGTGAAGCAGGTGGCAGGCTCCGCCATGCTGCGTGACGAGAAGCTGGTGGCTTTGATTCTTGAGGCGGTGGTGAAAGGCACTGATCTGCCCGTAACGCTGAAGATTCGTACCGGCTGGGATGAGGGCAGCAAGAATGTCGAGAATATCGCCCGGATTGCCGAGCAGAGCGGTGTACAGATGCTGACTGTGCATGGCAGGACGAGGGCGCAGATGTTTAACGGCCATGCCAGCTGGGAAGATATCGGTCGCGCCAAGGCGGCCTGTTCGATTCCGGTAATCGGCAATGGCGATATTGTGGATGCCGCGAGTGCGCTGGAGATGGTGCGCATTTCGGGCTGTGACGGCGTCATGGTCGGGCGTGCAGTACAGGGAAACCCGTGGGTGCTGGGTGAGGTGAGTGCGGCACTGACCGGCAAACCGATTCCATCCGGGCCGACAGCCGAGGAGCGCTGGGCCATCGTCAGAGAGCATATGGAGCTGCTCGCCCTGCACCATGGCGAATATTCAGCCAGCCGGCTGTCGCGCAAGCATGTGGTCTGGTACAGCAAGGGGTTGCGCGGTTCAGCCGGGTTCCGCGGCCACTTTCAGCATATCGAGGATTGGCAGGCGCAGATTGAGGCGGCCGAAACCTATTTTCTCGGCCTGAAAGAGGGTGTTGCGCTTGCCGCTTAACCTGAGAGAGGTTGCCATCTCCAGCCTGCCGCTACCGATGCTGCTGCTGGATGGATGGGGAAAGATCATCGATGCCAATATTCTGGCCGAGGAGCAGTTCGGCACATCGGTCAGGAAACTTTATGGCCGCCATCTTTCCGACTTTTTTGAACCATCATCAGAGGTAAACGCCATGCTGGAGCGCGTCTCTCTCGGAGAGACAGTAACTGACGATGCTTTCAGCAACCGCTTTACCCATGCGCCCTATTCACTGCATCTGGGCCCTTATCAGGGAGGTGCGGCGGTATTGATGGTGCCCGAAGGGAACAGGGCAGAGGTGGAGAAGCAGGCCAAGCGGCAGGAGCTGGCCGAGGCTGTTGCGCGGATCGCGCTGGAGATGGCGCACGAGGTGAAAAATCCGCTGGCCTCACTTCGAGGCGCCAGTCAATGGCTCTCCGAGCAGGGTAAAGACAGGGATGTTACAGAGATCAGTACGCATATGCTCTCGGATGTGGATCGCATCAGGGCGCGAATCGACACCTTCCTGCAGCTTGGCCCGCGTGCCGATATCGCCATGGAGCCTGTTAATATCCATGCCCTGCTTGATGATGTCTGCAGAGTACCGGCAGGGGTTCACCTGCACCGTGTTTATGACCCGAGCCTGCCGCCGCTGATGATTCATGGGGCGCGCCTGAGGCAGGCGATCGAGAATCTCTGGAGCAATGCACTGGAGGCGGGATCGACACTGATTGAGTGGCAGACCCGCATGGCACCGATGGTGGCGCTGCCGGGGCATCAGGGGCCGGTGGTTGAACTGCGCATTACCAGCAATGGCACGCCCATTCCGGACTCACTCAGGGAACATCTTTTTCACCCCTTTGTAACCGGGAAAGAGCGCGGCAGTGGACTGGGGCTGGCGATTGTGCAGCGGGTCATGCAGGAGCATGGCGGCCGTGTGAAGCTGGTCAGCGGGCAGGGGCGAACTTCGTTTGTACTGCACCTGCCGTTGCGGCATCCGGAACAACCATTAAAAGATGGGGAGCAGGCATGAAGGCACTGATAGTTGATGATGATCAGGGTATCCGCTGGATTCTGGAGCGGGTGCTTAAGGAGGAGGGCTTTGAGGTTGTGCAGGCCGAATCAATTGCTCAGGCTGAAGCACTGGCAGAAGAGCGGTTTGATATTCTGTTTCTTGATGTCTATCTGCCGGACGGCAACGGTATGAGCCTGCTTGAATCGGGCCGGTTCGATGTGCCGACTGTGATGCTGACGGCAGAAACCACATTCGGTCATGCAGCCGAGGCCTACCGTAGTGGCGCGATGGAGTATCTGCCCAAGCCGTTCGACCTTAATGAGGTGCGCCAGCTTGCCAGCCGGGTCAAGCCGCAGAAGCCGGCGCCTGTCAAAGCGGAGCCGGCCAAAACAGATACCATCATTATCGGGCGCAGTCAGGCGATGCAGCATCTGTTCCGTACGCTCGGGCGTGTTGCCGCCTCCGATCTTACCGTGATGATCACCGGTGAATCAGGCAGTGGTAAGGAACTGGTCGCACAGGAGTTGCACCAGCGCAGCCACCGTAAAAATGAGGCGTTTGTCCCGATCAATACAGCGGCGATTCCGGCGGAACTGCTGGAGGCGGAGCTGTTCGGCCATGAGAAGGGTGCCTTTACCGGTGCGGAGAGGGCGCGATCCGGCCGCTTCGAGCAGGCTGACGGTGGCACCCTGTTTCTTGACGAGATCGGAGATATGCCTGCTGCATTGCAGGCCAAGCTGTTACGGGTGCTGGAGACGGGTACGGTTCAACGGGTTGGCTCCAATCAGGATCACTCGGTCAATGTGCGCCTGCTGGCAGCCACCCACCAGGACCTGCAGGCGAAGATCCGCAGAGGAGAGTTTCGAGAGGATCTTTACTACCGCCTTAATGTAATTCCGGTTCACATTCCTCCGCTTCGTGAGCGCCGGGACGATATTCCGGAACTGGCCGAGTTCCTGCTCAACCAGGCGGCTGAAGAGCTGGGTATGAATGTACCGATTCTGCTTGATGATGCGCTGGAACTGCTCAAGCGTTACGACTGGTACGGTAATGTGCGCGAACTGAAAAACGTGATGCGCAGGCTGGCGATACTGACGCCCGGCGCCAGCATCACGCTTTCAGACGTTGCGCTGGCGCTCGGGCATCAGGATGCGACCGAGGAGCAGGAGACGCTCGGCGATGCAGTTCGCAGAACCATGAAGGGCTACATGGATCAGCTCGGTTATGCGCAGGCAACAGGGCTGCACAAACATCTGCTGGAGCGCGTGGAGCCTGCACTGCTGGTGCTGGTGATGGAGAAGTGCCACGGCAATCAGTTGAAGGCCTCCGAGATGCTCGGCCTGAACCGGAATACGGTGCGCAAGCTGCTGAAGCAGTATCAGATTGACCCCGGCTATTTCAGGGATTGAGTAATAAAGGTCTCTTTATCACTGCGGGTCCTTTTGAAGCGGTAGCGCTTTCCGGCCCGGTTGAGCGAAAGTTGACGCAGGCAGTTGAAGCAAACGCACCCGGTCAGAGGTTATGATGCCAAAAGAGAAGAGGAAATTTTTAGCAACCATTCCCTTCATTGTAGGGTTTCTGATCCTGCTCTATTTCGGCGGCGCTGCATTTTCTCCTGCGTTAGGGCATGCGATTCTGGCCATTGCATCACTGTTGACCATGGCATATCTCGCCTGGATTGTTTTACCTGCCCTGAACTGGGAGCAGGAAGAGCAACGCAAACGCGCCAAAAAGCAGGAGGAGGAAGAAGAGCGGCAACAGGAGACCCGCAAGGAAAAGAACAGCGAGAAAAAAAAGCGATAAACACCCACTTATCCATTTACGTCATGCCGGACTTGATCCGGCATCCATTCAGATGTTGCAAAGACTGGATTCCCGCTTTCGCGGGAATGACGGAGAAAGCCACCGTGCAATTGATGTCTGCCTCGCTTGGTTTTGACACTACTCGTTGTGGCGAAAGGCTTGCATGGCATGGTTAGAGAATTAGCTGGGACAGCAATGATAAACACCCCGAAAGAGCGGGTTGCTCAGCGGGCGGTGCGCAGTCAATTATGATGCTGTTGTGAAAATGCGACAATTTGTCACATGTATCTGGGTCAGTGATTACAATAAGTTTCGTTCACTGCACGGGTGCAGTGTGGGTCTCCTGACGGGTTGATGTGCCAGAAGCAGATCCCTGCACGGTGCTGCTTTATGACCTGATTGCTGCATCACTACAGGCATGGCTCTGGCCGGGGTTTTTTCAAATTCTGAAACAGTGTGATGCGTATAAAAAATCATTAGGGTGCACAATATACTGGTGAATTACGATAACGGTTGAGGCATATGTTTGTACATAATTCTATAGAAGATATGGTCGGCACATATAATCTGAAGCGCCTGTTCGTGTTCAGAAGTGCAGTGATTATCTGTGAACTGCTGGTGATGGGGCTGGCTGTATACAAACTGGATGTTAAGTTGCCGGTTTATGCCATGCTCTCTGTAATAGCTGTTTATACAGCTTTTAATTTTCTGGTCTGGTTACGTATTTATCAGGGTGTCTCGGCTTCCGCCAATGAGTTTTTTCTGCATCTTGTTATTGATGTTGTTGCACTTGCAGTGCTGCTCTATTTTGCCGGCGGTTCGAGTAACCCCTTTGTCTCCCTGTTTCTTCTTCCGCTGGTTATTGTGGCTGCAACCCTGCCCAAACGCTACGTCTGGGCCATGGCGGTCGTAACACTGAGCTGTTACACGCTGCTGATGGCGACCCATGTGCCGCTGGCACCGGAGATGGCAGGGCATCATCAGCACAACAGCCAGCCCTCTTCCGATTTCAGCCTGCATGTACTGGGCATGTGGTTCAGCTTCCTGCTCGGAGTCGGCCTGATTCTCTTTTTCGTGGTCTCCATGGCTGAAGGCCTGCGTCAGCGTGATAGCAAACTGGCAGAGGCGAGAGAGAAAAATCTGCGGGATGAACATGTGGTGGCGCTGGGCACGCTGGCAGCCGGTGCGGCACACGAATTGGGCACGCCACTGGCTACTATGGCGGTGTTGACCAAGGAGATGGAACAGGAGTACAGAGGGCAACCGGAGCTGATCGACAAAATAGAGATTCTTCGCTCCCAGGTAAACCGTTGCAAAACCACACTGGGCCAGATCAGCGCCAGTGCCGGACAACTCAAGGCTGAAAGCGGCCGTAAAGAGGATGTAAAGGGCTACCTGCAGAGGAGTGTTGCGCATTGGCAGGAGATGCATCCGGCAACCGCCATCTCGGTGAGCCTGAATGGCTGTGAACCGGCCCCCACGATTGTGCTGGATGAAACGCTGAACCAGGCAATTATCAACGTTCTCAACAATGCGGCAGATGCCTCTCCCGACAACATTGAACTGAATGCGAACTGGTCAAATGCTGAGCTTTCACTGGAGGTCCGCGATTTTGGTGCAGGCCTTACACGGGAAACAATGGAAGAGCTTGGCAAGCCGTTTTTTACCACCAAACAGGACGGGCACGGGCTGGGCTTTTATCTGGCTCAGGCGGTTGTGCACAGGCTTGGCGGTGAAGTAACCTTCGGCAACCACGAACAGGGCGGTGCTTTTATTCATATCATGCTGCCATTGAAAAAACTGGCGGCGGAGTAGCTGATGAATTTGAGTAGAGAGTTGCCAAGCCTGCTGCTGGTGGATGATGATGAACTCTTCTGCAGGGTGCTCTCATCGGCACTGGAGAAGCGTGGATTCTCCGTTCAGGTATCGCACAATGTTGAAGATGCGACCGCCATGATCGGAGACACCGCACCGGAGTGTGCGGTCGTTGATCTGAATATGCCGGGTGATTCCGGCCTGCTGCTGGTGGAGAGACTGCACCAACTCGATGAGCATACGAGAATCCTTGTGCTGACCGGCTACGCCAGCATTGCGACAGCTGTAGAGGCGATCAAGCTCGGAGCCACACATTATCTGGCCAAGCCGGCCGATGCCGATGAGGTGGTTGCAGCCCTGGGGTGTGAGGCGGGTAATGCAGCCACAGAAATTGCCGAGCAGCCGATGTCGACCAGGCGTCTGGAGTGGGAGCACATCCAGAAGATGCTGGTGGAGTGCGACGGCAACATCTCCGCTACGGCACGAAAGCTTGGCATGCACAGGAGAACGCTACAGCGGAAGCTGGCCAAGCATCCTGTTAAAACCTGAATCTTTTCAATTTCTAACTGTGCTGCAACGGTAAAGCCGTGTGCGACAATTCACCGCGCGACAATCTGCCATATTTTATTGCTCTCCTCCGCCTGTATCTTCCGGTTACGCCTTTGAAATCAAAGCGTGCGGAAACCACAGCTATCCTGAGAACTCTTCAGGATGTCTGTTAACTGTGCAGGAGGTTATTATGAATTGTTTACAGAGAGTGCCTGAACCGGGATATATTCATTACCACCGGACGGTGAAAGGGATTAATAAAGTACATGCTTTCCAACCCCGGGATAAAAGTTACCGGGTGGATATGCATAAGCTGGACGAACAGCATGAAGCACTTTCCCAGGCACTGAAGAGATGGCATGACCGCTGGATGAGCGACAGCACCCCTGCCGTTACAAAGAGGTCTCTGACGAACCTGACATGCCAGTGCAGAATATATTTTTCCAGCACCGAAGAGATCATGCGGGCGCATGGCTATCCCGGCTATCAGTTGCACAAAAGCATGCATGAACTCCTGCTACAGCAGCTTGATAGTGTGCAGTCACTGCAGGATTGTGAATACCGGCAATCATGGATAGAGAGGCTGGAGGTTGGTGAATACCTGTCTGCATTCCTGGCTTCCCATATCGATAATGAAGCCGCAAAGCTCGAAATTTTCCTGAAGAGGATCTCCCGGACACGATAGATATTGCCTGCAAGAGGTGATTTCCGGCTCTCATTTCCAATCCGGAGCAGCTTCGGGCAGTTGCGGCCGGTACAGGCGGTGTCTGACTGTCAGGGGCTATGTACCCTGCTGCCGGGTTTCTGCTATTTAACATTCTGATTTAACATACACCGTCCGCGGCCCGTGGCCGCTCAGGGATACCGCATGCGAGAAAAGAGCGCGCGGCGATCCGTCCGCTTCTCCCGATTCTGCCCGGCTCTATATGTACATCGGGAAGCTATAAAAAAAGCAGTGATTGGTAAGGTTGCAGTCGATCTGTTCTGTTCCGGATCCAGGCGTGCATGTTGATATCATGGCCAGTTCAAACGTGGCCGAGGCATAAAAAAGCCGCATCAGGTTATCATCAAAGGGAGGGCAGTCAGGGATAGCGTGATCTGCCGTGATGGCTGGCAGGTTTAGTGGTGCTAAGGTACGCTTCGCATTACAATTGGAAGAATTTGAATGGCAATGGAAAATGATACAGGCACGCTCTCCAAAGAGCGGTGGAAAATATTAAGGGAATACAGTGCCTGCAAGTCCGGAGCCATAATGAATATTGACTTGCCTGTGCTTTATCTTCGGATAGGCCCTGCGCACCGGGAGTGAGAACATGGATGTGACCATGCTGATGAACAAGGGTGGCCCGGTGATGTGGGTGTTG
>JAVVEJ010000053.1:0-8786 GCA_032251395.1 Mariprofundaceae bacterium | reverse complement strand
GCAGGCCGACGCTCAACGCGATCAGCCAGGGACGAGCCGGTTCCATCCAGGAAAACGCGGATGCCAACCCACTGGCACCGGAGAGAAACGCCAGCACCGGCGTGATGCAGCACAGCGATGCCGCGAAGGCGGACAGTACGCCCACGCCCATCAGTTTCTTGTCGGCGTTCCGGTTCATAATCGATCCTCCTTTTCGATAGCCCGCAAAATCGGGCATGGTTCGGTTCTCTTGTTGCTTTTACAGGCGACGACCAGCTCGCCCAGGGTTGTCCGCATTCTTTGCAGCAAGTCGATCTTTTCTTCGATGTTGGCGATCTTGACCTCCGCCAGCGAACGCACCTCGTCGCAGGCCTGTTCGCCATCCAGTCTGAGATTCAGAATTTCCCGGATCTCCTTCAACGTAAAGCCGAGATCCTTCGCCTGCCGAATGAAATATATCTGGTTGACTGCCTCCTTGGGATAGAGGCGATAGCCGGAAGGTTTTCTCTTGGGCTGCAGAATCAATCCCTCCCGTTCGTAGAAGCGGATGGTTTCCACCCCTACACCGCACTGTTTCGCCAATTTGCCAATGGTCATCTTCATCGCTACATCTCCTGTCCTGAGCGAAATATAAACCCTGTACTATACTACGGAGTCAAGTTTTCAGGTTTACAGAACCGAATAGCTTCCTTCGGGCGCACCATGCAGCATAGATCAATGTAAGAAGCCGGGAGCAGGATCGACATGCCGTGTAAATACCGCGTATAGCAGAGAGGACATCGATATGAAAAAGCTTGCGGCCATGGCCGGCCTGTTCATTTTTTGCGCAATACCCGCCCTGGCGGAAGAACCGAATGTGGTTGAACTGACCCAGACTGCCTGCCAGTTCATCGAACCGGAAGGAGGCGATCTGCACCTGAAGGACGCCACTCCGGAACAGTGCAGGGCCGAAAACAGCAGAAGTGGCGATCGGCGCCTGGAACAGGCGAAAACGCTGCGACTTGAAGCTGGCGCCTATATCTTTCGCGTCACCAACCGGGATGTGGCTTACGTACTCGGTTTTTGGCTGCGCGGGAATGGTCTCGTCAATCGTGCCACGCTCCCTGCCGTCTCCGGCGGCGGCATCGATACCGGCGAGAGCAAGGAGTACAGCATCGTGCTGGAGCCGGGCGAATACGTTTACTCCTGCCCGCTCAATCCGACCCCCGATTACAAGCTCATTGTCGAGTAATGGCCCACTCTGGTCGGCACGGCGCGTCATCACGACGGCCACTGCAGAGATTACGGCCTCCTCTGCCACACGATCACGGCAATGCCACCTAGGGTCAGCAGGGATGCCAGCATGAACATCGGCGTCAGAGGCTCGCTCAGAAAAAGGATGCCGCCAACGGCGGCGATCACCGGCACCGATAGCTGCACTGCCGCCGCCGTGACCGCCGCCATGTCGCGTACGGCAGCATACCAGATCACATAGCCAAGGCCGGATGCCAGCGCACCGGAGAGTATTGCATCAAGAACTCCGGCCACATCAAACCGCGCCCACGGCAGAGCCAGAAGCAGCAGCACGGCGGCCATCGGTAGCGTGCGCAGGAAGTTCCCCGCACTCTCCGCCACGGGATTGTCCCCGCCACGCCCGGCCAGGGAATAGAGTCCCCAGGCAATGCCGCTTGCCAGCATCCACAATGAAGCGGCCAGCGACGGCGAGGCGATGCCGGGAAGCAGCAGCACAACCAGCCCCGCCAGCGCGGCAACGAAGCCGAGGCTCTTTTGCAGGTTCAGCCGCTCGCCGGAAATCAGACCGGCAGTCACCATGGTGACCTGAACGGCACCAAACAGAAGCAGCGCCCCGGTCGCGGCCGGAAGCGCGATATATGCAAACGAAAATCCGGCTACATAAACAAACAGCGCCGATGCACTTCGCCACGAGCCATGCTGTTTACTATGCGGCGCACGCACCCACACCACCAGCCAGAGCAACACTGCCCCGGCCGCAAGGCGTATGGCGGAGAATGAGGCCGCATCAATCTCGGTATATTTCAGTGCATGGCGACAAAGCAACGAGTTGGCAGCAAATGCCACCATGGCCAGTGCTGCCAGAAAGAGCACGCGCATGCGGCCCGAAGGTGCACCAGTCAAACGCCTGAACACGCTACCCATCAGCGATCCTGAAGCGGGTTGGCATCACCCTTTCGCGCCGCTGATGTAGGCGGCGGTCAGATTATGGTTTGGCGCTTCGAAGAGCCGCTGGCAGTGGTCGAATTCAATCAGCTTTCCGACCCGCTCCGTCATCCAGAAGAAAGCGGCGTAGTTCGCCACCCGTTTGGCCTGCGCCAGATTGTGGGTCACGATGACGACCGTAAAACGACCACGCAGCCGAATGATCAGATCCTCCACCACACCGGAGGAGATAGGATCGAGTGCACTGCAGGGCTCATCCATAAGCAGAATTTCAGGCTTCAGCACCAGTGCACGGGCGATACAGAGCCGTTGTTGCTGGCCGCCCGATAAAGCAAGAGCCGGGCCGTCCAGGCGATCCTTCACCTCGTCCCACAATCCGGCATCGCGCAGCGCACCTTCGATTTCGGCATCGAGCGTTTTTCGCTCGCGAACACCATGCTCACGTAGCGGCAGCTCCAAATTGCGGCGAATCGAAAGCGGGAATGGATTGGGCTTCTGGAAAATCATGCCGATGCGACGCCTGAGCAGCAGTGTATCGACGGATTTGCCGAGAATGTTCTCACCTTCGAACTGAACAGATCCCTCGGTTGCTGCTCCCGGAATCAGGTCTGTCAGCCGGTTGATGGCCGAGAGGAAGCTTGTTTTACCACAACCGGACGGTCCGATCAGCGCCGTGATGCACCCCTTGTAAATATCCAGGGTCACTGCTTCAAGCACCCTGTGCTCGCCATAGGAGACCGACAGATCGTTAACCTGAAGATGAGGTGTCGGGATGCAGCACGGTTCGGCAAGCGAGACACCACCTACCGTGTAAGCTGTGTCGAAATGATTGGTCATACGTTTAACCTCCCTTGCAACCAGCGGCCTGAAAAGCTCTGCGCCAGCATGGTGAGTATCAGAATAAGTGCCAGCAGAACCAGCGCCGAGGCGTGTGCGGTTGCATCACCGCCGGTAACATTCATGGACAGATCATAGATATGCACCGACAGTGTGCGACCCGAGTCCATGAGTGATTCGGGCATGCGGTCCACATAGCCGCTGGTAAAGATAAGAGCCGCCGTTTCGGCACTTGCCCGTCCGATACCGAGAATCAGTCCGGCGGCAATGGCAGGCGATGCAGCGGGCAGAAGAATGTGCCATATCGCCGAGCTGCGACTCATCCCAAGGGCCTGAGCGCCATGCCGCCAGGCATCACTCACCGACGAAACTCCGGCCTCACAGGTGCGAATCAGCACCGGCAGGATCATCAGCGCCAGCGTCAAACCACCTGATAGAATGGAAAAACCCATCCCCAGATACAGGCAAAAAAAGGCGTTGCCGAACAGGCCATACACAATAGAAGGAACACCGGCCATGACATCCAGACTCAATCGAACCCAATTTCCTGCTATGCTGCCCCTGCGGGTAAACTCCGCAAGCCAGACAGCCACAGCAACTCCGACAGGCAATGCTGTCAGAAAGGTGACACCGAGAATCATCAGTGTCGACACAAGAATCGGCCCAATGCCCCCATCTCTGCCTGCATTCTCCGGCTCCGAGAACAGGAAATCGAACGACAGATGTGCCAGCCCCTGATAAGCAAGGTCGCCTATTATCCAGAGCAACAATCCCACAACAGTTGCCGTACAGAAATAGATGATGGCTTCAAACAGGCGATCAGACATGATGAAGCTCTCTTTTTGCTGTCATGCCAGCCAACCATGCCAGCAGCAGCACAATCGACGTGAGCATCAGCCCTGATGCAAAAAGCCCGGCACGATGATCTTCCATGGCATAGCCCATCTCCAGCGCGATGTTTGCAGTGAGCGCCCGAACCGGCTCAAACAATCCGTGTGGATACTGGACCACATTGCCTGCCACCATAAGCACCACCATGGTTTCCCCCAGCGCACGGGCCACAGCCAGCAGCATCGCACTCCAGATACCATGCCGCGCTACAGGGATAGCTACCTTCATAATCTGGCTTTTACGGCACATGCCAAGAGCTGCCGCCCCCGCCATCAACGGCTTTGGTACGGAAGCCAAGGCCGAAGCAGAAGCCAGTGCAACGGTGGGTAAAATCATCAACGAGAGCACCAGCATGGCAGCCAGCAGACTGGCCCCCGGCGGTTGCCACGCAGCCAGCAGTGGCACCAGCACCATAAGCCCCCATAATCCCAACACCACGGAGGGCATGCCAGCCAAAAGCGCCATCAACATCTGATAGACCCTAAGCACAAATCCTGATGCATAAAAACTGGCAAAGATGGCAGCGGCCAAGCCCAGCGGCGCGGCCAGAATCATGGCCCCTACCATGATGGCAATGGAACCCCACAGCATGGGCAACAATCCAAACTGCCCCTCAAGCGGATACCAGCTCTCGTCAGTGAAGAAGTCTCTCCAGCGACCATTAGCGACAACCGGCCATGCCTCAAGCAGCAGAAACGTCACAATGAGCAGAAGCATGGCCGCGGTGGCCAGAGCCAGAGCGGCGAGCAGAGGTTGTAGTTGCCTGTCAGCGCCCCAGCGGAACAAAGTATTGCGCTTTGATAATATCATTCACTTTCGGGCTTCGCGCAAAGTCGATAAAGCGTCGGGCAAGGTCGCCGGGTTCCCCCTTGACCACAAAATTCAACGGGCGCGACAAAGGAAAGCTGCCATCACGAACATGGTCGGTCGTGGCCGTTACACCAGCCATCGGCAGCAGCCTGATCGGCACACCGTGGCTGGCCTCATATTCAGCCGTGCCGATTGACACATAACCGATGGCGCCGGGATTGCCGGCAACGGTCTTGATTCCCTGCTGATTATCGCCAATCACGGTTTGTGCTTTGACCTGACTATTCTTCAACCCGAAATGGCGCAGGAACAGCTCCAGCGTGGAGCGACCTTCCGCCTTGTTCACCACGGTAATTGGCTTATCCCTACCGCCTACTTCACGCCAATTGCGTATCCTGCCCGTATAGATGGCGATAATTTGCTCATTGCTAAGCGCGGCCACCGGGTTGCTTTTGTGCAGAATGATGCTGATGCCGTCTTTGGCAATCGTGTAAGGTGTCAGGTCAGCCTCTTTAGGCTTAAGTGCCCGCGATGCCATGCCGATGTCCGCTACCTTCATACGCGCATCATTCACACCACGCGAAGAGCCTCCGGTTTGCACATCTACACGCACACCGGGATTGAGTTTTTCAAAACGTTTACCGATCTCCTGCGCCAATGGCGCAATGGTACTGGAGCCTGTAAGCATCAGCCTATCTTCAGCAGCCTGCAATGGCGCAGAGGCTAGCATCGCTACAGCCATGGAAAGCATCATAAGTCTTTGTTTCATTGTTGTTTATCCCTGGGTTGGTATTTTGTATCAACTGCCAGCTCCCGCATGGCAGCGGCTATTTCAGCCTTATTCATTTGGTTTGGCGGCATTTCAATCAACGCCTCAATGCGGGATAAAAGTGCGGCAAAGCAGGTTGCCCGAACCCAGAACCAGCACATTCAAGCGCTCGTCGTTTGTAACTTCAGGCCGTTGCCCTGCTTCTCCGTTTAGCAGCATGATGAGGCCCCTGCAGCAGCCTTGTCCGTGTCGAAGGGCAAGCCGCCGCCGCAACCTTCGAACAGGCCATAGTGATGATCGAAACTGCCGATAAAATCGAAATGATCGGCAAAGCGGGTTTCATTGAGCATGCGCCATGTGTTACCGCACACCGGAACTGCCCGGCCTGTCTCAATGTCATGATGTTTATCCAGCACAAAGCGTTGCGTATGACCGGGAACGGTGCCTTTGTAGACAACGGCCTGACCGTAATCTTCACAGTCGCTTTCCAAAGCACCGATTTTAAACAGACGATAGGTAGCCGAGAAGAAATTCAGATCACCAACACGTGCCGCCAGCTCAGGATCGGTCACCTCCAGCGGCCGGTCTTCCACCAGTCGCGGATCGGCAAAGCCGGAATCTTTTGCCAGACGCAGAAAGTCGTTCCAGTAAAGAGCGCCGCCTAAACACTCGCCATAGAGCACCGGGTCGTTACGGACGGCATCCGGCACCCGCCGGTCAGCGTAAACATCAGAAAAGTAAAATTCACCACCTGGCTTAAGTAGCCGGTGTACACCGCGCAATACGGTATCCTTATCCGGCGACAGATTGACCACACAGTTGGAAACGATGACATCAAAGCTGCCCGGCTCCAGATCGAGCTCTTCCAGCCGCTCAATGTAACCTTCGAGAAAACGCACATTCGCATAACCGAACTGCTCGGCATGGTATTGCCTGTGGCGCTCTGCAACTTCGAGCTGCTCTGCTGTCATATCCACGCCGACCACCTCACCTTCGGGGCCAACAAGTTGTGCCAGTGCATAAACATCACGCCCCGAACCAGAGCCAAGATCCAGCACCCTGCAACCCTTCAAGAGCGGTGGGCAAACTAAACCGCATCCATAATAGCGCGACAGCACTTCAGGATGAATCTTAGCCAACAGTGGTTTGAGCCAAGATGGCATGGCACTGGCATCACAGCAGGCCGAAGTTTTCAAATCCTGACTGCTTTCAAGCTCTTTGCCGTAATACTCTTTAACAATATCGTGCATCTTTCCCCTCATTTTGCACATATAACGCGCAGGTGTAACTCACGGGTAGTCGCATCCTGCTTCTGTTCTCTTACAGTTTTTCTGCAGCCCGTTGTTCGCATGATCGTTTGTAATATTTGCTTGCCCCGAAGCGTCTCATTAAGCACAAGGTGATGTAAACCGCGCCTTGTAAAACATCCTGCCCAAGGGCATGGAAAACAACGGAGGTGTAAGATGAAAATATCCAACAATGCGGCGATTGCCATGCTCACCCTGGGCCTGCTGGTCACCACCCCTGCTACGGCGCAGGAGTATGCCACAGAGGCAGGTGCCAAGTTCACACGTGGTCTTGCCAACACAGCGGCGGGATGGGGAGAGATCCCCAAGAACATCGCCAACAAAAGTCGCGATAGCAATGTTCTGGTCGGACTCACCTACGGAACCGCCAAGGGGGCCGCACATACAGTGGGGCGGACAATTGCCGGCGTCTTTGATGTTGCTACCTTCCTTGTTCCGAGCGATGAACTGGTGCATTCCACCTATGTCTGGGAGCAACCACGTGAAGATACCACCTATGGCGTCCGGTAAAACTGTACCGGCTATTGCCCTTGTGGCCCTTGTGATTCTGTCCTTCAGTCAGGCGACGCGGTGCGATCCGCGCCGCCTGCAAGGACATTGCGCGCTATGAAGGCTAGATAGTGGCGCTATACTCAGCACATGATAACGAAGTGTTTGAACTGGTTGACCGTGGCGGCCATGCTGTCGCTCACTGCATGCATGCCGCAGACGATTGAGCAGCGTCCGGATCTGAAACGTTTGTACGAGATTAGCAGTGCCGATCGTTTTCAGCCGCCGGTGATCATCATTCACGGCGTTCTCGGATCGCGGTTGCGAACCCGCGCCGGTCATCAGGAAATATGGCCCGGTAGTGTCACACAGCTCCTGTTCGGAAGTTTCGACAACCTGCGCCTTGAGATTCAGACCGATACTCTTGAGGCAGACTTTTCCGGCAGCGAGCCGTATGCACTGTTCGAAGCTATCGGCGATAATGATTATTACGGACGCATTATCGATACCCTGACCGAGGCAGGGGGATACCGGCTGGCCCAGCCGGGTGATGCGAACCCGCAGCATGAAGCACGCGTCTATACATTTATTTACGACTGGCGTCAGGATCTGACCCAAAACGCGGCTGAACTCGATCGCTTTATCGAACAGTTGCGTCGCGATTACGGCATGCCCGGGCTGAAGGTCGATATTGTCGCCCACAGCATGGGAGCGCTGATTACGCGCTATTATCTTCGTTATGGCAGCCACGATGTATTGAACGATGCCACCTTCCGGTTCAATTCTGCTGCGGCACAAAAAGTCCGCAAGGTGGTGTTGATCGGTGCCCCCAACCTCGGCTCGGTCAGCGGTCTGCAGCAGTTTCTCATGGGGTTTCAAGTTGGAACAGGGGGAATTCCCACGGAAACACTGGCGACCATGCCTGGCGTCTATCAGCTGCTACCTCATCCGGATCGGGACTGGATGATCACGCCAGATGGCAACAAGGATCAGCGTGATTTGTATGATCCCCGCACATGGCGAAGTTTCGGCTGGTCGATCTTCAACCCGGAAGCTCGTCAGCGCATCCTCACCCGATTCAATAACGATACTGAGGGCGAAGCCTACCTGGCCACGCTGGAACGTTACTTCGACAAACAACTCTATCGTGCCAGGCAATTCCATCGCGCCATCAGCACGCCGATTCAGCAAAGTCCCGTCCGCTACATCGTATTCGGCGGCGATTGCGAACTGACGCCGGCTCGCTGCCTGATTGAACGGGTGGATAATCAGGTCGTTATTCGACTGCACCCGGAAAACATCAAAAACAGGGTAGCAGGTGTGGATTATGAGAAGTTGATGCTGGAGCCCGGTGACGGGCGTGTCACCAAACCTTCGCTGCTGGCTCGCAACTCGCTTGATCCATCGGTTCCGGGGCGCGGCGATGAGGTGTTCCCGCTGGCCTACTCGATGTTTCTCTGCGAGGAGCACAGCCAGTTAACCGGCAACATCAATTTCCAGGACAACCTGCTCAACGTGCTGCTGTT
>JAVVEJ010000052.1:0-9206 GCA_032251395.1 Mariprofundaceae bacterium | reverse complement strand
GTCTCCATACCGAGGATGGCCGCAATGATCTCCGGTTGAACACCATACTGCTTCTCTGCACGTTCAAAAATCTGCTGATGCTCTTTCATATAAGCCAGGCCTTTGTCTGCCAGCCGCTGGTGAACGAACAGAGGGCGGTACTCCGCATACGTTTTTGACTCGTAAGGTGTTTTTATCCGTTTGATGACGCTCGCATCATAAATGGCCCGGGAAATGCTCTTTTCAATAAAACTGATTTCCAGGCCAGTCTCCTTCTGCAGTTGCAGGACAATCTGCTGACGTGGAGTGCTGCCTGCAGAGAGGGCTGCGGCAGGGGACAGAGTCAGGGCAGCCAGTGTGGCCGATCCTCCCAGAAGCAGTTTACGGCGAATGTTATCAGGTGCTTTGTTTCGACTCTGTTCAGACATGGTGAAAGCCTAACGTCAGGAAGATAAAACCGATAGAGGAAAGCTTGAAAAAGTGGTGTGATTTCTACCTGCCGGCAAACGCTGTAATGCCGTTAAAAGATAAATTCGCGCTTTGCCGGCAGCCCTTCCATATCCAGCAACAGGGTCTCAAACAGAGCGGTTCTGGTGCAGGCGCCGGCCTGGTAGGCCATGTGAACAAGTGAGAGCACCGGATTTTTTCCAATGAATGCAACGATTTGACCACTGTCTGCCAGCAACGTTCTGATGTGCTCAGGCACTTCTTTAAGGGCTGCAGCCAGGACAATAACATCAAACGGGCCATGCACACCTGCACCGGCAAGCTGATCTGCATCCATGGCGTTCACATGCACAACCCGGGCGTTGCTGACGCCGTGTGATTCCAGATTGCTTCTGGAAAGCCGGGCAAGTTCATCGTGAATTTCACAGCTCACAACTTCCCCGGCGCGCATGGCAAGCATGGTCGTCAGAAATCCCGTGCCGGTTCCGACTTCAAGCACTTTTTCTGAACCGGTCAGTTGCAGGCTGTTCATGATGCTGGCCTCCTGGAGAGGGCTGAGCATTTCCTGATTACAGGGGAGGGGAACATGCCCTTCCATATATGCCAGACTGCGCAGGCTCTCCGGAAGATACTCATCACGAGGCAGGGATTCGATCATATCCAGAAGCTCCGGATCCAGTACCTTGCAGCATCGAATCTGGTATTCGACCATGTTTCGGCGAGCGGCTTCCAGTGTTGCAGTGTGCATGAACAATCCCCCGTCTGAAATGGCCGCTCCATGCGTCCTGCATGCACGGCATTTGTGCTTTCATGCACATCAAGCAAAGCCTGCAACAGCAGGCTAAAAATGACAAGTATTCAGTAGTGGTTAATAAGTGTGGAGCGGCTACTGATTGCCAGAAGTGAGGCGAAAGTTTCTCAGCACCCTGTCAGCCTCGCCGAGGCTTCCGGCGGCAAAGATAAGTCTGTCATCTATCTCTATCTGCAGTGCGGTCGGATTGCCACATGTCAGCAGCAGGAACGGTGAAGCGTGGTCGATTTTCATACTCTCTCCCGGCCTGAGAAGTGCCTCATGCAGCAGGAGCGGAGGTTCGTCAGGTGAGAAGAGTTGCAACCAGACATCAGCACCGACTGCTGTCAGCCTGTAGTGGTGAGTGGCCGTGGTATCAGAAGGCTCATCTTCTGCTGCTTCAGCAGATGGCTTGGGCCCTGCTGCCTCAGCAGAAGGCCCGGACTCTGCGGCTGGCTTCTCTGTTATTGATGCCCCGGTTTCTGCCGGTGCCGGAATGGCACTCTCCTGAGTCAATGGCGGGCCGGAAGAAGGAATTTCTGATTTTCCGGGTAGCGGGGAGACCCTGTCCGGGTTGCTGTCATCAAAGAGGTTGAAAAGAATGAAGAGAACAATAAATGCCAGAGCGGCAACAATGACCCAGGTTTTATTCGGAGCCAGGGGGGCATCAGGAAAGGTCAGTGGCTTTGTAAGAACGTACTGTCCTGTTTTCAGCAACTCTACAGATTCGCTGACATCCACATTCAGATAGTCTGCATACTGTTTCAGAAAGCCGATTGCATAGACCTGGCCAGGCATTTCGTCCCAGCTGCCGGATTCCAGGGCATGCAGATAGACAACCCGCAGCTTCAGAGAGAGGGCAATCTCCTCAATACTGAGTTCCTGTGCCTCCCGTGCACGTTTCAGGCAGCCTGAAAGCTCCTGCAGAAGCTCTTCACGGGAGGATGCCTCCTGTACATTCACGGGGCACTTGCTCATCTGGCTATTCATGGTCAGCGAAGTTTGTCCAGTTCATCGGCAGCCCAGGCGCGATCCAGAGCGGATGTGGAGCCCTCCTGAAAGGCCTTGAGATGTTTTCGGGCCGCAGGATTGTCGTTGCGAAGCTTCAGTAACCTGACAAGCCCCTCAAGAGCGGTACGGTCACGGCTGTTTTCCCGAAGTATGGTTTCATAGAGAGCCTGGGCATAATTGTATCGCTTGAAGGAGACATAGGCCGCCGCCTCTTTGATACGGGAGAAGCTCTGTCCCGTGTTGAACAGCCCGGCCTGTCGATAGGCGGCAATGGCATCATCAAACTGACCCAGGCCCAGCAGTGCATCACCGAGATTGATATAGGCAACAAACTGGTTGCGGTAGCGGGGGTCTTCAAGCGCTTTATCAAGCTGCACCTTTGCATCCGCATAACGTTTCATCTCCAGCAACAGGCTGCCGTAATTGGTATAGATTGATGAAGTGGCTCCCGAACGAATGGCGCGCAGATAGTAGGATTCAGACTTTTTAAAGTTGCCGCGCAGGCGCCATGCGTAACCTAATGCAGAAAGCACCTCAACATCATGGGGATCTATCGCCTCGGCCTTCATCAGTTCATCGAAAGCTTTTGGCAGCTGGTTTTTGTGCAGTGCATCCAGACCTATCTGATAATGAAGCTTGACACGTTTGATCTGGTCTTCCTCCGACAGCGGTTTGGTTGCACTGCTCTGGCAGCCGGCCAGAAGAAGGGCGGCCACGAGAACCATGGAAAATCTGCAGATGGACCATTTTTTCACAGGAATCGCTCCACGAGTGCATGAATTGGACGTAAGGCACTGTCGTCCAGCGACCTTAAGTCAGAAAAGATGCCACTATCCAGTGCAGAGCGGCAGCTGCAGTGACTCATGTCACCCCGTTTTTCTCCGAAGTAGGCATAAAGCATACGCTGGGCCTTTTCGACATTGGCGTGCATCACCGCAATGATCGAATCAACCGAGACATCCTCCTCCTCTTCATGCCAGCAGTCATAATCCGTACTCATGGCCACTGCAGCGTAACATATTTCAGCTTCACGAGCCAGTTTGGCCTCCGGCATATTCGTCATGCCGATAACATCCATGCCCCAGCTTCTGTACAGCTCTGATTCGGCACGTGTTGAGAACTGAGGCCCCTGCATTACCAGATAGGTGCCGGACTCATGTGTGGTGATGCCGGCACTGTTGCAGGCCTTCAGAAGGCTGCTGTGCATGCTTTTGCAGAGCGGGTCTGCCATCGAGACGTGAGCGACGACAGGGCCGTCAAAGAAGGTGCTCTCGCGGCCTCGGGTTCTGTCGACAAACTGATCTACCAGCACAAAGTGGCCGGGAGCGATCTCCTCACGCAGCGATCCGACAGCGGAAATCGAAATAATATTTGTGACACCGGCAAGCTTCATCGCGTAGATATTGGCACGGTAGTTGATTCTGTGGGGCGGGATTTTGTGTCCGTCACCATGACGGGGAAGGAAAACAACCTCCTCACCGCCTGTTTGTGCCAGCAGAAGGTCGGCTGACGGGGGGCCGTAGGGGGTATCAATCCGGAGGCGATCAAGAACTTCAATACCGTTTATCGCATAGAGGCCGCTGCCGCCGATAATACCGGTACGCTCCTTCGACATCCGTCTGCTCCTCCTTAAGATTCCCTGTTATGCGGGCTGCTTGCTGCTTTAAGCTGTCCGCAGGCTGCCATAATATCCTGACCCCGTGAACGCCTCACAGTGGCACGAATGCCTTTAGCAATCAAACGTTTTGCGAATTCATTCATGCGTTGCGTTGACGAACCCTTGTAACTGTTCCCGGGATAAGGATTAAAGCTGATCAGGTTAACCCGTTCACGATCCCGGTTTACAAAGCCGGCAAGCAGTTCGATATCCTTGTCCCGGTCATTAACGCCATCCAGCATCACATATTCAAGCGTGATATGACGCTGTTTACCCAGCGCATAACGATTCAGGCATTGCCGAAGCTGCTGCAGGGGATATTTCCGGTTAATGGGAACCAGTTCATCCCGAAGCCCGTTTTCGGCAGCATGCAGAGAGATAGCAAGATTTACCGGGGCAACCTCACCGAGCCTGTCGATTTGCGGCACCAGCCCGGATGTCGAGAGCGTAATACGCCGCCTTGACAGCTTCAGTCCGTCAGCAGTCATCAGGATGCCGAGGCTTTCATGCACGCCCTCTTCGTTAGCCAGCGGCTCCCCCATTCCCATGTAGACAACATGAGTGACTGAAGCGTGCAGTTCGGGTGGGAGTGGTTCAGTAAGCAGATCGTGTTTTACAGCAAGTATCTGGGCAACAATTTCACCCGCTGTCAGGTTACCTTCAAATTCCTGGGTGCCGGTGTAGCAGAACGGGCAATCCAGAACACAGCCGACCTGGGATGAGACGCAGACGGTACCGCGCTTCTCCTCAGGGATAAAAACGGTCTCAACCATTTTACCTTTCAGCCTGCCGGAGGTAAGCATGAAGAGGTATTTGCGTGTTCCGTCCTCAGAGCATTGCCGCTGCACCAGTTGCAGGGGTTCACACACCAGCGAACTGCTCAGCCGCTCTTTTAACGCTTCCGGGATATTGAGCATCCCGGCAGGGTTCAGAATACCCCTGTTGCGCCACTGAAGCACCTGCCCGGCACGGTACTTCGGTATATCCCACGACTCAATGAGCCCGGTTAATGTTTCGAGTGTCATGGCCGGTAATTGCGGGAGATTCTGCTGCATGGCGGCATTGTACAGTTTGCCGTCAATTAATGTAGTCTCGCCGGCTATGTCACTTGCCTCAGAAGAGCCGGTTACCATTTCGCGCACCGATTTTGATGCGATGTTCGGGTTCGCCAGAGCCGTGTACCGGCTCAAACATAATGAGAGCTACGTGGCGAGGATGGAGCATCTGCTTCCGGAAGCGGCAAAAATCAGACCTGACGCCCCGGGCATCCTGATGGGCTTCGATTTTCATCTGACCCCTGACGGCCCGAAACTGATTGAGATCAACAACAATGCAGGCGGACTCTACATTGGCAATGGAGAGTGGCTGCCGCAACCGGATATTAGCGAACTGGAGAATGGTTTCGAACAGCGGATTCTGGGCATGTTTCCCAGGGCGTGGAAAACCATCGCCATTGTTGATGAAGATATAGAAAAGCAGTTCATGTATCATGAGATGCAGGCCTACGCGAAGCTTCTTGAAGGTGACGGAAGAGAGGTGTTTCTGGTCAGCCCCGAAAGTGTCGAGCTGAAAGAGAATGGCCTCTACATCAACACTGCCCGTATCGATGCAATCTACAACAGGCATACCGATTTTTATCTTCAGAGCCCTGCCATGCACCACATCAAAAGGGCATACATGGCGGGGCAGGTACAGGTCAACCCGCACCCGAGAAGCTACGCCCTGCTGGGTGACAAATCACGCATGTCCGACTGGTGGCATGAAGGGGTGCTGGAAGGGGCGGTCAGTGACGAGGAGATTGCCCTGATTCGAGCCATTGTGCCCGAAACCCATCTGATGAGTGAATATGATCCGGAAACAGTCTGGCGTGAAAGGAGCGCGTGGGTATTCAAGCCTGCAGCCCGTCATGGCGGCAAAGGGGTCCTGATTGGCAAAGGCATCAGTCGCAAGCGGTTTGATGAGATGGAAAAGTCGGAGACGGTGATGCAGAAGTTCGTGCCTGCCAGCCAGACAGAGATCAACGGCAGCAGCTATAAACTTGATCTGCGTCTCTACACCCAGGCTGAACGCCTGATCGCGGTGGCAGGGCGGGTATGGCAGGGGCAGGTCACCAATTTCCGCTCAGAGGGGAGTGGCTGGGTGTCACTCAGGATTGTTTGAAATTGATCAATGAGCACATAAGGTTTTAACAGTGCGCTCAACTGTTGCCATCATTGTGCCTCTGTTCAATGAGGTGGAACAACTACCCGGATTGCTGAAGATGCTTGACGGGTTGCATGCCGATGAGGTGGTGCTGGTTGACGGAGGCTCTGAGGATGGCACGCCGGATATGCTTGAGCAGTTCCTGCATCCATCATTCCGGCGATCCGAATTCCGATGGCTGCAGAGCGCAAAGGGCAGGGCTGTGCAGATGAATGCCGGAGCCTCGGCCTGCCAGAGCGACACGCTGCTTTTTCTGCATGCCGACAGTGAACTTGATCCCGCAGCGATAGCGGCAGCCAGGAGTGTTATGGCTGATCACCGGATCGCAGGCGGCCGGTTCGACCTGAAACTTTCAGGTGCGCATCCAGTGCTTCGCCTGATTGAGCGGATGATCAATCTGCGTTCCCGCTTCACGAAAATCAGCACAGGTGATCAGGCCATGTTCATCCGGCGTGAGCTGCTTGAACAGCTGGGGGGCTTTCCCGAGCAGCCTTTAATGGAAGATGTCGAGTTCAGCAGAAGGTTGAAACAGAAGGGGAGGATCGCCTGTCTGCGTGACACGGTCACGACATCAAGCCGCCGCTGGGAGCAGTGTGGGATATTCAGAACCATCCTGCTGATGTGGAAGCTGCGCTTTCTTTACTGGGCGGGAGTCCCGCCGGAGCGGCTGGCTGCGATGTATCGCGATGCGCGATAACTCGCAATCGCATGTCGAACACCTATACTCGTCTAATGCAAGGGCGCATCACTGTCATTCCGTGTTTGGTCTTTATATCCAATATGGGAGTATCAATTATCTGGTTCTGTCGGTTCACAAATAACACAGGTTGCTACAGGTTCAGATACAGATAAGGTAATGACTTTCTACATTACGGGTGCTGTCAGTTTTGTTGTTGGCATATACCTTCTCATAAAAAATTAACACTGGAGGCAACATGGATATCATGAGCTTAATCATATTTTTAGCCATTGGCGCGCTGGTTGGTTGGCTGGCTGGCAACATCGTGAAGGGAAGTGGGTTTGGTGTCATAGGCAATATTGTTGTGGGAATTGTTGGGGCTGTATTGGGTGGCTTCATATTCGGCTTGCTCGGCATAACAACAGGCGGATTATTAGGCTCTATAATTATGGCCACTATTGGCGCTGTTATTTTGTTATATATTATCAGTATAATTAAGAAGGCCTAGTTCATAGCAGCTAACAGGAAAACCAACCAGACAACCTTGACTGACCTACGGCCTAAAAAACAGGCGTTCGGCCTTGCAGGACTTAGTGAATGAATGAGAGGGCATCGTTATGAGAGTGCAGGTTTTCAAAACATGGAATCGCATTCGTTCCAGTCTCTGGTTTATCCCGGCAGTTATGGCCGTAGGGGCGATGGTGCTGGCCTTCGCAACCGTCGCTTTGGATGAGCGGGCGACGGACTGGTTAGAACTCAACTGGGGTTGGGCTTTCACCAACGGAGCGGAAGGGGTCAGCTCCTTGCTGGGGGCCATTGCCGGATCAATGATCACCATTGCCGGGGTGGTTTTTTCGATGACCCTGGTTGCTCTATCGCTCGCCTCATCACAGCTCGGTCCCCGTCTGCTCCGCAATTTCATGCGCGACACCACGACCCAAACGGTACTCGGTACGTTCGTCGCTACCTTCCTGTACTGCCTGCTCGTGTTGCGAACCATTCGCCGCGCTGACGAGATCGCCTTCGTACCCCACCTGTCTGTCACCCTATGCGTTCTGCTTGCGGTGGTGAGTGTGGGGGTGTTGATCTACTTCATCCATCACGTGTCCGTTTCTATGCAGGCCAACGAGATCGTGGCGCGGGTCGGAACAGAGTTGATCAAGGAAATAGAGCGCCTGTTTCCGCAAAACATCGGACGGGGAGCACCACGGATTCCAACGAAGCCACCCGATGCAGACTTCCTCGACACATTCAATCGGGAAGCTCTGCCGGTTGGCTCTGCCGGGGACGGCTATATACAGTTCGTTGATGGAGACGCTTTGCTGGCGTTGGCTGTGCAGGAGGATGTCGTTATTCGACTGGAGCGACGACCCGGCCACTATGTCGTTGCCACCCGCCCGCTGGTGCTGGTCTGGCCAGGGAACAGGGTAACCGATCAGCTGATAGACCTTGTTAATTCAGCGTTCGCCATGGGTAACCAGCGGACGTCCGGTCAGGATCTTGAGTTCGCGGTCGACCAACTCGTCGAAATCGCGATACGAGCCCTCTCCCCCGGAGTGAATGACCCGTTCACGGCGATGACGTGTGTGGACCAGCTAGGGTCCGCACTGTGTCGCCTGGCTCAACGAGACATGCCGTCGCCTTATCGCCATGACTCTCAAGACCAGCTTCGAGTCATTACGCCTGTCTTCACTTTCCCGGATGTCACGGATGCAGCGTTCGATCAGATCCGGCAATACAGCCGTTCCAGCGCTGCGGTGACAATCCGTCTGCTTGAAACTATTGCCGTGGTCGCGGTATCCGTACATCGGCCAGAGGACCGCGCTTCGCTGTTGCGACACGCCAGGATGATCGCCCGAGGGGCTAGTGAGGAGCTGTCCGAAGACGAGGACCTCCGGGCTGTGGAAGAGCGCTGCCAGGCGGTAATCCAGTTGTGCGGCAAACCGGTAAAGTCTGGCGGCTGAAACAGAAGCTGCGCCTTCTCTATTGGCTGGGTATCCCACCGGAGCGACTGGCCGCGATGTATCGCGATGCGCGATAGCTCGCAATCGCATGTTGACCGCCTATACTCATCTAATGGAAGGGCACATCACTATCATTCCGTGTCTGGCCCATATATCCGAATAGGGGGGATTCATGTCCGTATATATGAAAAAAACAAGGAATTAGTTCCTCGTATCAACACTGTTAGGCAAAAAGAGCATGGTAGATCTACGTAAAGCACATAATTTTAAACCCGGGAAAAACCGAGAAGTCCCTGAGGAAATATTTGCCGAAATAGGTTGTAGGCTAGTATTACTTCAGGACTTAGAGATGTTCATCGCTTTTGTTACTAAAGTGGTGTTTGCAGAGAATGCGCTAGAGGCCAGAGATGCTATATTAAACGCAGAGCTGGCCCCGGAAAATTGGACAGTGTTATAAGTGGACTCCTTGCCTAATCT
>JAVVEJ010000051.1:0-9760 GCA_032251395.1 Mariprofundaceae bacterium | reverse complement strand
ACCTGAAATTGTATTTTTTTATAGTCCTAAATTCTGGTGGATCGCGATGGTCGCTTCGGACTTGTTCAACGAATAAATATGAAGCCCATTCACACCATTGGCGATCAGGTCGGCGCACTGCCCGGTGGCAATCTCAATGCCGATCTCTTTCATCGCATCCGCATCGTCACGATGCGGAATCATGCGCTCGCCGATGGATGCGGGAACCTTAGCGCCGCACATGGCGGAGAAGCGGACAATCTGATCATAATTACCAATCGGCATGATGCCCGGAATGATTGGAATGGTGACACCCTCATTGACGGCCAGATCACGGAAGTGGAAGAAATCATCGTTGTTGAAGAAGTACTGGGTGATGACGGCATCGGCGCCGCAGTCCTGTTTCAGTTTCAGATAGTGAACGTCATCGGCAACACCACCCTTCGATTCGGGATGCCCCTCGGGGTAGGAGGCAACGCCGATGGAGAAACCGCCGCGCTCGTGGATGAAACGGGTCAGGTCTGTGGCATAGGAGAAGCCGCCGGCGACAGCCTCAAACCGGTCCATGCCCTCCGGCGCATCGCCGCGCAGGGCCAGAATATTTTCAATCCCGGCCGCTTTATACTCATCAAGCAGTTCACCCAGCTGCTCCCTTGTTGAGCCGACGCAGGTCAGGTGGGCTACCGGGTCAAGATCGGTTTCCGTCTTGATGCGGGTGACGATACGTCTGGTGCGATCCTGTGTGGAACCGCCTGCACCGTAAGTGACTGAAACATATGCGGGGTTCACCACCCTCAGCTCCTGAATACAGTTCCAGAGGTTCTCCTCCCCCTTGTCGGTTCTGGGCGGGAAGAACTCGCAGGAGAGGGCGATGCCATCCCGTTTCAGAATATCGCGTAGTTTCATGGTTTTTATATGACCTTTTATAGCCTTGGCACAGTTACGCCGGTCTGGCCCTGATATTTGCCGGCTTTATCCCTGTATGAGGTTTCGCACTCCTCGTCGGATTCGAGGAAGAGAAACTGCGCCACGCCTTCACCGGCATAGATCTTGGCCGGCAGCGGTGTGGTGTTGGAGAATTCGAGTGTGACGTGCCCCTCCCACTCAGGCTCCAGCGGGGTGACATTTACAATGATGCCGCAACGTGCGTAGGTCGATTTGCCCAGGCAGATGGTGAGCACCTGACGGGGAATACGCATATACTCCATCGTGCGCGCCAGCGCAAAAGAGTTGGGCGGAATGATGCAGACGTCAGCCTTCACATCAACGAAGCTGTTGGCATCGAAATTCTTCGGATCAACAATGGCGGAGTTGATGTTGGTGAAAATCTTGAATTCGTCGGAGCAGCGGACATCGTATCCGTATGAGGAGAGCCCGTAGGAGACCATACCGACTCCGCTGTCGCTGGTTTTGACCTGCCCGTCAACGAAAGGCTCGATCATTCCATGTTCCTGCGCCATGCGGCGAATCCATTTGTCGGATTTAATGGTCATTAACTCCCTCCGGTCCATTCCACATCAGTGTGGATTGACGCGGGAGGATAGCGGCAAGCAGCCGGATGGTAAAACTGATGCTTGCATCAGGGGCACCTTGCCACTAGAAATCGCGCTCCCGACGCAATAGCGTCTTTGGGAATAATGGCCAGATAGCTCAGTCGGTAGAGCAGAGGACTGAAAATCCTCGTGTCCCTGGTTCGATTCCAGGTCTGGCCACCACTATTATCAGGGACTTACGGAAACGTAGGTCCTTTTTTTTGCTTTTTCATGTAACCATAATCAATCGGCTTATTAGTTTTCGTCTGTTTCAATCAGTTCAACAAGTAAGATACACATCTGACCCTGATTTCAGCGCCGATTCAGCATAATCGGTGAGTTTTACAAGAGGCTTTTCATTAAGCCTTAACCAAGCCGCAATACTTTGCGGCTTCGCAGATTTAAATCAAGGAGCTGGACTTCAAATGAAGGTCAAAATATTTTTTATATTCTCTCTGCTTTTATTATTCTCCGGTTTGAATGCAGTCCAAGCTACCAACAACCCTGCCGAGAGCCGTTATGTTAAGGTCGAGCAAAGCCAGAAGAACAGGATTTGCATGGTCAAGAATTACTATATCGCGGCAGCCGATTTCAGCGATATTAACGTAACCATAGATGATAAAATATATTATGGCTGTTGCCCTGGTTGCAAACAGGCATTATCAAACAGCAAGCAACACCATTTTTCCTACTATTCGGTAGATGGAAAGGAAGTCAAAGTCGATAAGGCAATAGCCGGATGCATTCTGGCTGACAGAGAAAACAAGGGTGCGGTGCATTACTTCAACAGCGATAAAGAGTGTGATGACTTCGTGAAGAACCCGGACAGTTATTCATTCATAAAATAATAATACGGTTAACAATATCAGGGGTTCGATTCCCTCCCTGCCCACCACTATTATCAGGGAGTTACGGGAAATCGCAGCTCCTTTTTTATTGCCAGCCTCACCATGGTTGAACTCAAACTGTATTGCCATTCATCCTGATC
Organism: Mariprofundaceae bacterium; assembly: GCA_032251395.1. Lineage (GTDB taxonomy): Bacteria > Pseudomonadota > Zetaproteobacteria > Mariprofundales > Mariprofundaceae > WSZY01. The sequence continues at coordinate 7,261 of JAVVEJ010000051.1, read as the reverse complement.
CTCATCCCTTACCTTTGTACATCCGCTGGTCTAATATCAGAGGAATGGTGGAAAATGGATATGTCTTGGAGGAGTGATGTTAATAAGTGAGATCAGGCTTCGTGCGAAAGAGATGAATCTGAAAAACAGTGCAAAGCTTCGGAAGGGTGAGTTGATCCGGGCCATTCAGACTGCGGAGGGAAATCCGCCCTGTTTTGATGAGCCGTGGAAGAGTGGCTGCCAGCAATATGATTGTGCCTGGAAGGATGACTGCATAAACATTCTGTAGGTTGCCATCCCTGTTTTTCTCAGCCGGGCAGGATTTTTCCGATCAGTTCGCTGTATCGCTGGCGCATTGTGTTCCAGCTTAACGGTGAGAGATCGGGAGCAGGTGGCAGCGCACCTGTCCGGTGCAGTTCGGCAAGCTGCATAAGGCGGCTGGCGAGCGCTTCACACTCTGTTCCGGCATCATCCGGGGATGAGGCGAAGCGAAACTGTTCAGGGATATATTCCCGGTAGGCCAGCCGGTCCGGCACACACGGAATGCAGCCTGCGGCTGTGGCCTCAAGAATGGCCAGTCCCTGAAAGTCATGCAGTGCCGTGGATACCACGACATGCGATCGCCGGACTGTGGCCAGATATTCTGTTCTGCTTTCGATGTATCCCCATGCTCCGATATGGTCAGCTAGCGCTCCTTTCATTTGATCAAAAACAGCCGGGGCATTGCGAAAGCGCTGCCCTGCGACATTCACCGAGAAGCTGACACCTCTCTCTTTCAGCAGGCAGAGTGCCGCAAAGAGACGTTCCGGAGCCTTGTCATACTCCCAGCGGTGATTCCATAAAATTGTCAATGGCCCGTCTATTTTCTGCTTTCCGCCCTGAAAAAGCGAGTCATTCAGGGGCACCGGAAGTATGCAGCTCTTCTGCATCAGCAGCTCATCAATTCCGGGTGGAACATGGTCGGGCATTCTGTTCAGCAGCGCCCGGCTACCGCGGAGAAATGTCCGGCGGTTGTAGTCGCTGTTAAAGGCGATCCGGTCGGCTGAGATTGCGGCATAGATTGAGGTAATTTTGGGCTCGACGGAGCCGTGTTCCATGCCGCTTTCAGGATAGGCAAACTGGTTTTCGTGAAAATAGAGCAGGGTTGGCACTGCTGCCAGTGAGGGCCTCATTCCTTTCAGGGCTGAGAGATCGGTCATTGATGTGGCGATGATCAGATCGAAGCCCTGTCTGAATGCATCATCTCCGGAGAGTCCCCATGTCAGGCTGTTGCCCCGGATGCGCCAGGAGAAGTGGCGGGGTGGCAGTGTCAGTACTGTCCAGTCATATTCAGGCAAGGCTGCAACCAGCCCTTTTCGCCACTGCTGGTGGCTGACTGCATCATAAGCAGACAAAAGCAGGATTTTTCCGGTGGACATCCGCAAAGTGTAGCCTGGACACTTCCGCTCCGGTATACCTTCACCATGCTCTGGCAATTTCTCTCCCGAAACCTCGCACTGCTGACTCTGGCCGGCGCTGTGGCGGCCTACCTCTATCCACCGCTTTTCCTGCCGTTCAGGGATTATTTCCTCTGGTGCTTTGCAGCAACAATGTTTGCCCTCGGCGTGGTGCTGCACCCCGAAGAGGCCAGGGATGCACTTTCAAGGCCGCATCAGATCGGGCTTGGAGTGTTGACGCAGTACAGCGTGATGCCGCTGCTTGGTTTTGCTGCCGCAACCATTGCGGCAGGGCAGGGGATGTCACCGGCGCTGGCGCTCGGGTTTATTATTGTCGGCTGCGCCCCCGGTGCGATGGCCAGTAACGTGATCAGCTATCTGGCGGGCGGGGCTGTTGCCTTCTCCATTGCCATGACCATGGTGGCGACACTGCTTTCACCGCTGCTGACGCCGTTGCTGGTTGCGGAACTTGGTGGTGCATTTCTGCAGATTCCCTTCTGGCCGATGATGAAGACTATTGTATTCACCGTGGTGATCCCGCTCCTTCTGGGCATGGTACTGCGGCCCCGGCTCGGCCCGTTTTCCGCCAGAGCGGAGCAGATAGCCCCCGGCATTGCAGCGGTAGCCATTATCATTATCTGCAGCTATGCCGTAGCGGCCAATCAGGAGCGCATTGCAGAGATATCCATCTGGCTTCTGCTGCTTGTGGTGGCCCTGAACGGACTTGGCTATCTGCTCGGCTGGAGCGCGGCTGTTCTGTTTGGCTTTGATCGCCGGCACACCATTACCATGGCTATCGAGATCGGCATGCAAAATGCGGGGCTGGGCGTGGCGCTGGCGTTAGCACACTTTGAACCGGTAACAGCCCTGCCGGGAGCACTGTTTGCCGTATGGTGCATCATTACTGCAGCGGGGATGACACGCTATCTGCACAAACGAAGCGAGGCGGTAGCAGCGGTCTGACTCTTAGCCTTCAGGCTCAGTGCGGTCAGCCATATCAACATAAGGCTCGCCGTGCCTGCCGGTATAGATCTGGCTGGGGCGATAGATACGGGTATTGCCGATCATCTCCCGCCAGTGTGCCAGCCAGCCCGATACGCGGGCGACGGCAAAGATCGGTGTGAAGAGGACGGTTTCGATTCCCAGTTTGCGATAGACAATGCCGGAGTAGAAGTCGACGTTCGGGCAGACCCCTTTCGTTCCCAGTGTCGCCTGGGACAGCTCCTCGATCTTCTGGGCGATTTTATAGGTCGGGTCTTCCCCGAAGCGCTCTGTCAGTTCGACGTAGAGCTCCTGCAGCAGGGTGGCACGGGGATCCTTGGTTTTATAGACACGATGGCCCAGGCCTGTGATTTTCTGTTTTCTGGTGATCCTGTCATTCAGATATGGTTCTACATTCTCCACCGTGCCGATCTCATCAAGCATCTCTAGCACCTCTTCATTGGCGCCACCATGCAGGGGGCCTGAGAGTGTGCCGATGGCGGAGCTGATGACGGTGTAGGGATCAGCCAGTGTGGAGCCGGTGACCATGGCAGAGAATGTGCTGGCATTCATGGTATGTTCGGCATGCACGATCAGTGCAACATCCATAATGCGTCCAGCCAGAGGATCCGGCTCCTCGCCTGTCAGCATATAAAGAAAGTTGGCGGCATGGGAGAGGTCGTCACGCGGCGGAATCGGGTCATCGCCTCTGCGCATGCGTGCATGGGCGGCTACGAGTGTCGGCATTTTGGCAATCAGACGAATAGCTGCCTTGTCAGCCATCTCATATGCTTCCTCAAGATCTGAGGTAAGATCAGTATTGATCGGGTAAAACATACCCAAAGCCGCTACGCCGGCCTGCAGGGCATCCATGGGGTGTGCCGAGTCGGGGTAGCACTTGATCATGTCACGGATGCTGTATTTGATGCGGCGGTGATGCCGAAGCCGGATATCGAAAACCTTCAGCTCCTCTTCGGAGGGAAGGTGTCCATACAGCAGCAGGAAAGAGACCTCTTCAAAGGTCGATTTTTCAGCCAGTAGCTCGATATCAATACCACGATATTCCAGATGCCCGATCTGCCCATCGACATGGGATACGGATGATTCGGCTACGGGAATCCCGGCAAGGCCGGGGGAGTAGCATGGAACTTCGTTATTCTGCGGCATGGCAATCGGCCTCCGGATTCACCCTGGCGGGCAGATATAGTCTGTCGGGAGTCGGGAATATAGCAGAGAGCATTTGTGAATGGCAGTCTGAAAAGGGAGGCGACCGGCTATCTGCCCTGTTTCATATCGAAATAACGATCCGCAGCCCACAGATTTCTGGCTTCGGGATGGAGAACCTGCTGCTCTGCAGAGAGGCGGCTATGTTTGAGAATTGCCTTAATCAGCCACGAGCGCTGAAGCATGAAGGGTTCAAAGCTGTGTCTGGGCAGTCGTAGCAGATGGCAGGGGGTGCCGGATACTACGCTGTAAGGTGTCATGTAACCTCTCAGCAACCCGCCAAGATGAAAAAGATCGCCTGGCTGCATGCTGCCGATCAGTCTCTCCTCGCCATCTTTTTGATGCAGCAGCAACAGTGTACCCGACTGGACCATAAAGGCGTCCGGATACTCCTTTCCCTCTTCTATCAATGTCAGCCCGGCATTCGTGGTTGTGTTTTCAAATATGGTGGTGACCCGCCGACGGTCAATGTCGTTGAACAGTTTAAATATCTCATGCCGGGAGAGCACCTGCAGCACCAGGCGGTGCCGGAAGAGATGCTCCATCATGGAAGAGAGATCACGATTCTGCTTCAGCAGGGCCCGGACTCTCTCATAGGGGAGCTCTGTAATTTCAACAGTGGTTGCAGATGTCAGGGTGGCGGCACGTCGCATGCCGGTAAAATATGCCAGCTCGCCGATCAGGCAGGGCCTTTCACTGCTGCCGGATAGCGTGCTGATCTTCTGTCCCGGAATGATGACATCGATATCTCCCCGCTTCAGCAGCCACATATGCCCCGCAGACTCCCCTTTCTGACAGATCTGCTCACCAGCGGAAAGTTCGCGTGGATAGCCATGTTCAAAAAGTCTGGCGATCAGCTGGGACTCGCTTTCATCACGCTCCCTGTCGATGACATGGCCTTTCGTGTCGGGTTCATTTCCGGCCATTAACTCTTGCAGACGCACCATGCTCTCTTCTGCGATGGTATCCTCATCGTTCTCTGCACCGCTGGCGTAGTTGGCTATCAATGACTTGTAGGCGGTCAGTGCCTCAGAGTAGTCACCCGTCCGTTCACAGGCATAGGCGTAACTCAGTTTGACATCCCTGTCATTGTGCCAGACCGGGGAGTTCCATAACTGGCTGTAATATTCGCGGGAGGTATGGAAGTCTCCGTTTGCTGCGGCGTTTCGGGCCTGCTGGAATATTTTCTGGTAGTCCATGTCAGACAGAAGGCTCCTTAACCGGATTTACCTTCATTCTAGACCATGCCCTCCATTTTCACATGGCGGTCGGCTTTCCACAGATAGTCATCTTCCGGGCGCATAATCTGCAGATGTGCAGGTCTTTGCGAAAACTGCAGAATAGCCTGGATGATCCAGGGCCTGCGCAGGGTAAAGGCTTCAAAATCCGCCTGCGACAGACGCAATAGCCTGACAGGCGTGGCTGTAAGCACCCTGTATTCACTTTTATACCCTTTTAACAGGCCCCCGAGATGAATCATCTCTCCCGGAAAGATGCTGACCGTCATGGAGCCGTCACGCGTTTCAAAGCCCTCATCCGGATGAGTGTGCATGAAAAACAGGCAGCCGCTTTGCAGCATATAGGTGTTGGCGTGCTCCTCCCCCTCCTCAATGAGGATTTTACCGGGCTCAACAGAGATGCGCTTGAATGCACCCATCAGCCGCTTCCGGTCAATATCGTTTATCCGTTCAAAGACGGCGTGATGGGCCAGGACAGGTTCAGCCCAGCGCTCAACAGCCAGGCGTTCCATGGCGGCTCTGAAAGCAGGGTCGCTCTTCTCCCGCCTGGAAATGTCAGTGCTGTTAATGGCAAAGAGTTCTGCGGCAGCCGCGACCTCAACATCCGCCCCTCTTCGCTGATTGGTGAAAAAACCGATTTCACCAACCAGTGTCAAATGACTGTTTTTTACGGTGATGATGTCCGGTTCATCATAATCGGGAAGATGGATGGTTAGCGAACCGCTGCGCATAAGCCATAGCGTATGCGGCATGTCACCTTCATGGCAGAGCATATCGCCCGGAGAGAGTGAAATAAGTTCCCCCATTTCGCAGAGCTGGCGCATCAGTTCCGCATCGTCCAGAGCTTCAACCTCATGCTCCGCTTCCGGCTCCTCCTGTTGCAGTGTCTCTTCCTCAGCCGGCCTGTTTTTCAATACTTCGATGACCTTCTCCAGTGCTGCTGCCGCGCCCTCCTCTCCGCTCTGATGGTAGACGGTAACCGCCTCGTTGTAGGTCTTAATGGCCTGCTTCAGATTTCCCGCTTTTTCAGCACAGTAGGCATACCGGAGCCTGACATCCAGGTCATCCGCCATCTGCGGGAACTGTACAATGGAAGCGTAGAGCGCCTCGGCTTCATGATACTCCTTTTTGGAGACGGCTTTGCGGGCCTGTCTGAGCAGTTTGGGAAGCGGGATATCGTTCACTGTCTGCGCCCAAGCGGATGTGAGGTGTTTACCAGCTCGTGCAGCCGGGCTCTGGATACATGGGTATAGATCTCGGTTGTGGTGATATTCGCGTGTCCGAGCAGCATCTGAACGGCACGCAGGTCTGCACCATGATTGAGCAGATGCGTGGCAAATGCATGACGCAGCGTATGAGGCGAAGGGAGCGGGGAGATGCCCGCCTGTTTCGCGTAGAGTTTGATGCGCTGCCAGAAATTCTGCCTGCTCATGGCCTTTCCCGAACGTCCCGGAAAGAGGTGGCTGTTGGCAATGCCGGCTCGCTTCTGCAGCCATCTTTTCAGCCAGCTCCCCGCCTCTTCACCAAACGGAACCATCCGTTCCTTGTTGCCTTTTCCGATAACTCTGACAATGCCGGCCTGCAGATCGATGCTGGAGAGGGTGAGCTCTACCAGTTCCGAAACCCGAAGGCCGGTGGCGTACATCAGTTCAAGCATGCAGCGGTCACGCAGACCCGTTGCCTGTTCCACTTCAGGTGTTGCAAGCAGCAGCTCAACGGCCTGTTCACTCAACTCTTTTGGCAGCCTGCGCCCTCTGCGCATACCGGGAAGATTGCGGACAGGATGATCCTCACGCCACCCCTCCTGCTGCAGGTAACCATACCATGTGGAGAGAGAGCTGCGGCGCCGGTAGATGCTGGACTCCTTCAGCCCCTCTTTTCTCAATGTGCCGAGATAGCTGGCGATATCATCCTGTGAAGCGTCAAAGATGGAGTGGCTCCGGCTGCCGCGGAGAAAGCTGATGGCATGTTTAAGATCTGAACGGTAGGCAGAGAGTGTCTGCGAAGACCAGCCGCGCAGCATGCCCATGCGCTGGAGGAGACCCTCCATGCGCTCTTCATCGCTTGCGTTACCATTCGTATGTGCCATTAACGGAGAAGCGTATCAGTATATGCGGGCAGCGAAAACAGAGGTGTTGCCGAGATCCGGCATCTATGGGTTTCAGTGTGTGCCGGAATGACGGCAACAGGCTGAACTGGAGAGAATCAGTAACACGGCCGTGCTGAATCCGGTCTGAACAGAGAGAAACATAATATATTAAGTGTCATGCCGGACCTGATCCGGCATCCATGGATTGATTTGGGGCATCCTGCCCCTCACCCTTCGGGCGGCCTGAAGTCCGTCCAACCCGGCTGTCCTGCCGGATTGTGATTCGAGGCATCCGTGGCCTTCACCCTTCGGGC
>JAVVEJ010000050.1:0-9987 GCA_032251395.1 Mariprofundaceae bacterium | reverse complement strand
GTCCATGGGTTGCGCAGAAGCGCTGAATTAATCAGCGCTTCCTTAAGGAACATAAGTGACTGATTTGTTCCTTAAGCCTTGCAGGCCACGGAGTTTGGATGCTCTCTGTTTGCTTTACCTCAGACACCGCTGCATCTATGCTACCGAATAAAGTTTTCTATCGCTCAGGTTAATACTCATGCTGCAAAATGTTTTTGGATTTTTCTCTCGTGATATCTCGATCGATCTTGGCACAGCCAATACGCTGATCTATGTTCGCGGCGAAGGTATTGTTTTAAACGAACCTTCCGTTGTTGCGATCCATGTCGGTGACGGCAACAGAAACCGGAAAGTGCTGGCCGTAGGCACCGACGCAAAGCGGATGCTCGGACGTACACCGGACTCCATTCAGGCAATCCGCCCGTTGAAAGATGGTGTCATTGCAGACTTTGTTGTCACCGAAGAGATGCTGAAACAGTTTATACGCAAAGTGCACAAGCGCTCCTGGGGCATCGCTCCGCGTATCGTGATCTGTGTCCCCTACGGCTCCACGCCGGTTGAACGCAGGGCGATCCGCGAATCAGCCCTGTCGGCCGGTGCCCGTGATGTATTCCTGATCGAAGAGCCGATGGCTGCAGCTATCGGCGCCGACCTGCCTGTAACAGAGGCATCCGGTTCGATGGTGGTTGATATCGGTGGCGGTACCAGTGAAATTGCCGTGATCAGTTATGGCGGCATCGTTTACTCGCGTTCTGTTCGTGTGGGTGGTGACAAGATGGATGATGCAATTATCAACCATTTGCGCAGAAAATACAGCCTGCTGGTTGGCGCACCAACGGCTGAAAGGATCAAGATGGAAATCGGCAGCGCCTATCCCCAGGAGCAGCGGCGCGAGATGGAGGTTAAGGGACGCGACCTGATCAACGGCGTGCCTAAAAACCTGACACTGGACGATTCAGAAATTCTCGAAGCACTAACCGAGTCCGTGAATGCCATTATTGATGGCGTTAAAGTTTGTCTGGAACGGACTCCCCCGGAACTCTCTGCTGACATTGTCGATAAAGGCATCATGCTTACCGGTGGTGGCGCCCTGCTGCTGGGACTGGACCAGTTGCTACGCGAAGAGACAGGGCTGCCTGTCACCATTGCCGAGGACCCGCTGAATTGCGTGGTACTGGGCAGTGGCCGGGTTCTGGAGGAGCTGGACCGTATGCGGGGCGTTCTTTTCGAGGAGTAACCCGTGTCTCAACGCAGGTCACCACTACGCATCCTGGCCTGGTCCGGCCTGCTGCTCATCCTGCTTGTATCAATTCAACAGCTCCCTGCCGGCCAACGCCTCAACCTTGGCATCGCTCCCCTGCTTTCCGTACTTCAGGCTCCTGGCCGCTGGTGGCAGGAGGCATCACTCTGGCTGCATGCAAGCAGCCGGCTCCAATCCGAATATCAGCAGGCCACCATCAGACTGGAACAACAAAGTGCACTGACTCAGGAAGTAATAAGCCTGCGGGAGGAGAACCGACAGTTAAGAGCCCTGCTCGGCATTCAGCAAATCAGAGGCTACTACTGGCATGCGGCCAAGGTGCAGGGCCGAAGTCCTGACAAAATGAGTCAGCGCCTGATTCTCCTTGTTCAGAATGCAGAACCCGATGATGTCATTGTCTCCAGTGACGGACTTGTCGGCCTTGTCGACCATGCCAAGCCCGGCACTGCGGTTGTTCGAACCATTCTTGATGCCGCCATTGCCGTTCCTGTCACCATGCCTGACAGGGCTCTGGCAGCACTGGTTCGAGGTCAGGGTGACCGGCTTATGGTTGACTTCGTTCCGATTGAAAATGCACCGGAAGTCGGTTCAATACTTCAAACCAGTGGCGCAGGCGGGCTGTTCCCTGCCGGAATTCCGGTTGCCCGCGTTACCGGAGTTGAACCTATTCCCGGCCAGGTGTTTGCCAGGGTTGATGCCATCCCGGTTGCGCACTGGCAGCGGGAAAGCTGGCTTGCAATGGCATCTGCAACCAGGCAGACCGCACCATGATCGCCCCCTTTGTCCTGCTCCTGTCACTATTGGGGATCATGCTTAATCTGGGACTGGCCGGAGTAGTTATTCAGCCGGACTGGAGTGCAGCTATTCTCCTTGCCTCAATACTGGCTCAGCGCGGCAACTGGGTCTGGGCCCTTCCAGGCATCTGGATGCATGATCTGATGCTGCACTGGTCCTCTCTGGTCTGTCTGCCGGTTGTGGCTCTGATCCCGTTTCTTCTTGCCAGCGCCGATGCTCGACTCGGCCCCGGCCGGCCTCAACGGGTTCTGCTCATGCTTGCAGGCCTCTCGCCGCTGCTGTGGGCCGGCTGGAGTGTTTCACAATGGTTGCTGACTCTGTTGGTCTGTACCTGCGCATGGTATTTCGTCGCCAGCCCCCATGTTAAACCAGCTTGATATTCGCCAGCGCTTTGACGGGCGCATGGTTCTTTTTCAGGTGACCGTGGCTCTGCTGTTGCTGCTGCTGTTTGCACGCCTGATCAACCTGCAGCTCTATCAGCACGAAGGCCTGCTGCTGCAGGCCAATAAGAACAGAATCAATGTTGTCCCTCTGCTGCCGACCCGGGGTGTTATCACAGACCGGAACGGTAAAGGCCTGGCACTTAACCACGTATCTTATCAGGTGCAGATGATTTCAGAGCGTATCGAAAATATGGAGAAGACGCTCGCCACACTGCAGCAGCTACTGGCGTGGAATGATCAGCAGCTCAACAATATTCGTGAACGGATCAGGCAGGCAAGAAGTGACCGCCCTGTTCTGCTGATGGACAAGCTGCCCTGGGAAAGTGTTGCCCCTCTGGCTGCACGCCTGCACCATCTCTCAGGCGTGAATGTGGTTGCCGGAACCCACCGCTATTATCCATATGATGAACTGACATCTCACCTGATCGGCTACCTCTCTCTGGCTGGCCCCAAAGATCTGAATCACGGATATCTGCGAACAGAGAATGTGGGCCGTAGCGGCCTGGAAAGAACCTTTGAAGCAACACTGCACGGGTCACCCGGCACACAGCAGGAGGAGATCGACGCGCGTGGTCAGCGTGTTGCGGTCCTGAAGCAGACCCCGCCACAAATTGGCATGGATGTGCGGCTGAGCATCGATGTTGATCTGCAGCAGACAGCTTCCGATGCGCTCGGGCAAAGAACCGGCGCCGTTATTGTAATGGATGTGCACAGCGGCGAGCTGCTGACCGTTCTGAGTAAGCCCGGCTTTAATACCAACCACTTCATCACCGGCCTTGAGCATGAACAGTGGCAAGCCTGGATTGAGGATACTCGCAAGCCGCTGCTGAACCGGACCACGCAGGCGGCCTATCCCCCGGCCTCAACCCTGAAGATGGTTGCTGCCTTTGCCGGCCTGAAGCACAAGCTGCCACTGGCAACAGGCAATACCCAGTGTCCGGGGTATCTTGAGCTGGCAGACCGGAGCCTGCGCTGCTGGAACCGGAAAGGGCACAAACATGTAACACTGCACAAGGCCCTTGTTCAGTCCTGCGATGTCTACTTCTACGAGCTGGGCGACCAGCTGGGGATGCAGCGGCTCACCGATGAAGCCCGTATGTGGGGATTTGGAGAGCAGACCGGTGTGGTCATTACGCCTGAGGCTCGGGGTAGCATACCGGCCGCCGAGAAGCAGCTGCACAATGGACGAACCCGGGCATGGTATCGTGGCGAAACCATGATCACCGCGATAGGACAGGGGGTGACCACGGTTACTCCGATTCAGATGGCACGCTTTGCAGCCGCCATTGCCAATGGCGGCAAAATCCTGAAGCCCAAACTTTATGCCGGTCCGGAACCGACTGTCATCAGAGAGGTGGAGGTCGAAGAGAACCATCTGGCCATCGTTCGAAAGGCCATGCGCGATGTTATTGCCGAGTCGAAAGGAACCGCACACTGGGCGCTGAACTGGGCGCCATGGCCCATCGCAGGCAAAACGGGTACGGCCCAGGTGGTGGCCATGGCCCAGGATGATGAGGAAGAGAGCGCTACCCCCGAACTCGACAAACATAAGGATCACGCGTGGTTTATGGGCTATGCGCCTTATGATGATCCAAAAGTCGCCTTTGCCATTTTTGTCGAGCATGGCGGGCATGGCGGTAGTGATGCCGCACCTGTGGCCAAGGCGATTGTCCGTAAACTGGCTCAGCAGGAGCAGGAGAGGGCACTGTGAACACGCTGCTGAAAATGGACAAAGCCCTTCTGTTCGCACTCTTCTGCCTGGCACCGCTGGGTATCGCCACACTCTACGCCGCCGTGCACCATGGTGATATCTCCATCTGGCAACGACAGAATATATACTGGCTGTTGGGAATCATGGTGTTTCTCGCCACCTCGTTTATTCCATTGCGCATGATCGGGCTTGCTGCATGGCCGATCTATCTGCTGGCGCTCATTCTGCTTCTGCTGATCCCGCTGGTTGGAGACGTGCAGATGGGAGCCCGCCGCTGGCTTAATCTCGGCATCATCAACCTGCAATCTTCCGAGTTGATGAAGTGGGCACTGATGTTTCTGCTCGCTCACTGGTTTGCATCAAGGGAACCGTCCAGCCTTATTAACTTCTCGGTTGCCGCTGTTGCAACTCTCCTGCCGGCGGCACTGATTGTCATGCAGCCGGATCTCGGTACTGCGCTGGTACTGCTTTTTGCTGCTGCATCCATGCTGCTTGCTTCCGGAATTCGCTGGCGCTGGGTTCTTGCTGCCCTGGCAGCAAGCCCGGTCTCTCTCTACCTGCTCTGGAACAACATGCACAGCTACCAGAAGACGCGGGTTCTCAGCTTTCTTGACCCTCAATCAGATCCGCTCGGTGCCGGCTATCACGTGATTCAGTCAAGTATTGCCATCGGCTCCGGAGGCATCTTCGGCAAAGGCTTTCTGGAAGGCACCCAGGCCCGGCTGCATTTTCTTCCCGAACAGCATACCGACTTTATTTTCGCCGTGCTTGCCGAGGAGGGAGGGCTGATGGCGGTGCTGTTATTGCTGGCCCTCTATGGCGTCATGATTGTGCGCATGCTGACCATTGCCACCCGGGCCCATACCCGCTTCGGTTCACTGCTATGCATCGGCATCGCCTCGGTCTTTATGCTCTATATCTTTGTGAATATCGGCATGGTCTCCGGCATGCTCCCTGTGGTCGGGGTGCCGCTTCCCTTTATCAGTTATGGTGGTTCTGCGCTTGTCACCATGCTGGCTGCTCTCGGCATTGTTATGCGGGTTGCCATTGAGTCCAGGGATAAAATCCCATGGCAACGGCCGGGAAGCCCGTTAAGTTGAAGCCGTTATAGTGCAAGCATTGCCGCGAGAAAGAGCGCTGCTGAGAGCAGTGTAAACAGTCCTTTCAGCATCCGTTGCATGGTCGGCTCCGGAAGCGCGGCATGAAGTCGTGCCGACCAGCCGGAGGTTTTTGGTATAATCAGCAGAATCCCGGCCAGTGCCCCGGTAAGGAAAAACAGCTGCCCTGAAAGCAGGCCAACCCAGGCCGATTCGAACAGAAGGTTGAAAAGTACAGCAGAAAAGGCCATCACCATGCCGCATGCCGCCGACGTGCCAATCGCCTCCCGTAGCGAAACCTGCCGCCGGAGCAGCGGCACCAGCATGGTACCTCCGCCGATACCCAGAACCCCGGAGATATAACCGACAGGTGCCGATAGCGATGCCAGAGGAACCGCCCTCTTCTCTGTCTGCCTGCGCCCGTAATCCCATGCAATCCATGCATCAAGTAACGCCAGTGTAAAAAGAATTACCGCCTCCGGAATTTTAAGCGTACTCCACAGGCCAATGGCAGCACCGACAATGAGTCCCGGCACAAGCTTCCGGAATGCGTTCCGGTTCAGGTGCCCCAGCCGCCAGTGGGCCCGTGCCGAGAAGAATCCCGTCACTGCTACGGCAGCCAGGCTTGCCATAACATGGAGAGACAGACCATCCTGGTTGCCCGGCATGGCCAGATAGAGCAACGGCATGTAGATCAGTCCGCCGCCGATTCCGGCCACCCCCGCCAATGTCCCGCCGATAGCTCCACCCGCCAGACCGACAAACAGTCCGCAGATGATTAATTCATATGAAACAGCATCCATTGCCGACAACCTAGGGAGATGCTGATTTATTGCCATCCTGGCAAAAATCAGAGCCATCCATGGCCTGTGCGGAAGCGCCTGATTAATCAGCGCTTCCCCAGGAGTCTGCCGGGCTATGGCAACTCGTAGTGAGCAGGTGAGGAAGCGGGAACAAAACCGGATGAATATAAAGAGTATAATGGGACTCTACGACGCATATTCCGCCGGTTTTGGGCCACTATCCCTGCCGCGCAACAGATTTCGGCACAGTCTGACAGACTTCTGCTGATTTGCGGCTCCCGCCAATCACCTGTCGGCGACTTGATCGTCCAATCCCGATTTCGTCTGGGGTTTTATCCGGCTATCTGCTAATAATAGAAGGAGCAGGGAGTCGGTTATGAAAAAAGTTGAAGTGGCTGTTTATTCTGAACTTGCAGATCGCAGGCCGGTGCATGCCCTGGCAGGCGATGTTGATCTGGTAATTGTCCGCTTTGATGATCAGCTCTCCGTACTCTACGGGCGTTGTGCCCATCGCGGCGCATTGATGGGTGATGGTCATGTTGATGGCGATAATCTTATCTGCGGTGTTCACGGCTGGGATTACCGCCTTGATAGCGGTATCAGCGAATATAACCATTCCGAGTCCCTGCACAAATTCTCTGCATGGGTTGAGGGTGATGTTGTACTTGTTGATGAAGAGGAGATTACCGCCTGGGCCGGAAACCACCCGCAACCCTATGACCGCTCTGCCTACCAGGGTATCTATCAGGACCATACCGGCACTGCTGATGAACCGTATGTGAAACTGATTCGCCAGCTCGCCTCTTTCGGCCTCTCCAGAACCGGTGCTCACGGGCCGTCCGCTGCGATGGGCGTCCCGGGAAACAGGCTGCCATCCTGGGATGATCTTCAGTTTGTCGTCGCCCAGCTGCACAAGTTTCCACAGCTTGATGACGTGCATGTCGATACGGAGCTGGTGATCGGGCCGCGTGCCGGAAAGCCACTCAGGCTCAGGATGCCGATTTTTGTATCCGACATGAGTTTCGGCTCACTCTCTCAGGAAGCCAAGACTGCACTCGCCAGGGGTGCTGAACTGGCGGGTACCGGCATCTGCTCCGGCGAGGGCGGCATGCTGCCGGAGGAGAAGGCTGAGAGTTCACGTTACTTTTATGAGCTGGCTTCTGCCCGATTCGGTTTCTCGATGGAAAAACTCAAACATGTACAGGCGTTTCATTTCAAAGGCGGCCAGGGTGCCAAGACCGGAACGGGCGGCCACCTGCCCGGTGCCAAGGTAACAGGCAAAATTGCTGAAGTCCGGGGCCTGGCCGAGGGTGAGCCTGCAATTTCACCCGCCCGGTTCCCTGACTGGAAATCGCTCTCCGACATCAGGGCCTTTGCCGATGAGGTGCGCGAGTTTACCGGTGGCATCCCGATCGGGTACAAGCTGTCAGCACAACATATCGAAAAGGATATCGATGCAGCACTCGAAGTGGGCGTGGACTATATTATTCTGGATGGTCGTGGTGGCGGAACCGGATCAGCACCGCTTATATTCCGGGATCATATCTCCGTACCAACCATACCGGCCCTGGCCCGTGCCCGCAGGCATCTGGATAACACGGGCAACAGTGATGTAACGCTGATTATCACCGGTGGCCTTCGCACCCCGGCCGATTTTGCCAAGGCACTGGCGCTCGGTGCAGACGGCATCGCCATCGCCAACTCCGCCATTCAGGCTTTGGGGTGCCTCGGCATGCGTGCCTGCCATACCAATAACTGCCCGGTCGGTATTGCCACCCAGCAGGAGCATCTTCGCAAGCGTCTGCCTGTGGATGAGGCAGCCGCGCGTCTGGCCCGCTTCCTTGCTGCTTCAGTAGACCTGATGAAGGTACTGGCCCGCGGCTGTGGCTACAGAGCACTAAGTCAGTTCAACAATAGTGATCTGACCAGCTGGAAGCGTGAAATCGCCGATCTTGCCGGTGTCCGTTACGGCGGCGATTAAAGGAGCCGGCCGACATGATCTTATCAGCCATGCTCTGTATCGCTGTTGCGGTTTTCTGTTTTTTCAACGCCATGATACTGGCTGGAGTGCTGGCACTTGTCGGAATCATCCCCGGTGCCGGTATGGTCGCCCTGGTAATCACCTCTATCCTGCTGCTTCTGGATGGGCATTACTTTGTTGCTGTACTTCCCGTAATTGTAATTCTGTTCAATATCCGGGTGTTGTTTGTCTCCGGAAGAGAGGATTAGCCACGCCATGGCGCTTGTTCAGGAGACATTTGAGATTCATGCGCCACCTGAGCAGGTATTCGACCTGATCAATGACATTGAAGCCACATCCGGCTACAGCGAACTGATCCAGGGTATTGAAACCATTGGAGAAGAGACCTATCGCTACAGAATAAGTGTGGCAGGCATCCCGCTTAGCTGGGATGCAAAAGTTACCGAAAGGATACGGCCGGATCGCATCTGCTGGGAATCCATCCGCGGCATCACGCTAAAAGGATGTTTTCAACTGGCGCCTGCCGAATCCGGTTCAACTGTATCTTTTCGCATGGAGTATCATATTCACAACCGGATTCTGGCCCTGCTGCTACAACCATTTCTTACACCGTTGTTCAGAGAGGTTGCTACCGAAGTGATGGCACGGTTGGAGACCCGATTATCCTGACCGGATTCAGTCTTCATTCAGCCTGCTCAAACCCTGTCTCAGGGCTGCAATCTGCTCATCATTGAATGCATGGAATGCCTGGTCGATGGCTGGCGATAGCTCACCGTAAGCCTTAATGACCACACCCAGACCTGCCGGAGTGATTTTAAGCGTCTTCTTCCGGGCATCCGTAGAATCCGGTTCGGTGGTTAACCATGCTTTTTCGATAAGATAGCTGACGATCTTGGTTACTGTCGGCTGGTTCATATGCACGGTGGCAGCAATCGATGAAACCGTCTGGCCCTGACTGGGCCGGCCTGAAAACCGGGCAAGTACCGTGAGCCGGGACATATTCAGCCCCAACGGGTCAAGAATTTGGCCGATCAGTGTCGACAGGTTCTGCTGGGCGGTGTTGATGCCCTGAACGACCAGCCCAAGATTCCGGGAGCGACTACGCATTGATCTCTCACCTCTCGAATATGAAAAGCCTAGATTAACATTTCATGGAATACAAATATATTCTGTAGAATATTTATAAATGCTTAGGAATGCATAAACATTCCTAGGAATTATTTATGCCTCTGTTCCTTGCTGTTTACTGGTTCCACATCTACTTTACTGATATGTCTCAACAGATAGTCTCTTCTTCGGAAATCATCCGCTTCTGGTTCGAAGCCATCGAGCCCGCCCAATGGTGGAAAAAGGATCCGGACCTGGACCGGGAAATCGAGTCCCGCTTTGGCACAACCCACAGGGCTGCAGCGCTGGGAGAGCTTGACTCCTGGCGGGAGACAGCAGATGGGCGGCTGGCTGAAATCATCGTGCTGGATCAGTTCTCGCGGAACATCTATCGCGACCTGCCGCTCGCCTTTGCCTGTGATGTCACTGCATTGGTTCTGGCACAGGAGGCCATACGCATCGGGGCCGATCAGCAGGTCGCTTTCGAACAGCGCCCCTTTTTCTATATGCCCTATATGCACAGTGAGTCGGCACCTGTTCACAACAGGGCGGTAGAACTGTTTGAACGGCCGGGCGCCGAATTCAATTATGAGTTTGAATTGAAACATAAAGCGATTATTGACCGGTTCGGCCGTTACCCGCACCGCAACGCCATTCTTGGCCGCAAATCGACACCGGAAGAGATCGCGTTTCTCACCCAGCCCGACTCGTCTTTCTAGGCTGCTTTCAACCATCCGGTGCGGTAAAGGGTCAGAGCCACTGCTGTCCCAGATAACATAAGGCACATGACCGGAAGGTGTTGCACCATCG
>JAVVEJ010000049.1:0-10478 GCA_032251395.1 Mariprofundaceae bacterium | reverse complement strand
CTAACTATGCAGTAGCTGATTCAGGTGCCCTGCTGGCCCGTGCAAACGGTGCACCGATAAAGGTGTTGAAAGCCGTTTTTCAGCACTCTCCTCTTGCTCTTATTGTGCGGAAGGATTCTGCGCTAAAGCGTTTCTCAGACCTCCGGGGAAAACGGATCATGATGGCACCGGGGCTGAATGCCGATATTATTGCCATGCTTGGAGCCGCTGGCATCTCTTCCGGTGATTTTGTCCGGCAGGATACCAGTTATGACATTCGTGACTTGCTGAACGGAAACACCGATGCGTTTACCGGTTATATTACAGATCAACCGCACCAGCTGGATCTGCTGGGAGTTCCATACCGTATTTTCCATCCGCAGGAGCAGGGGATAGATTTTTATGGCGACATTCTCATTACCACCGAAAAAGAGATTGCCGAACGGCCGCAGAGAGTAAGGGCTTTTACTGACGCCTCCGTTCGCGGATGGGAGTATGCACTTGAGCATATCGAAGAGAGCATTGCTGTTATTCAAAAACGATACAACTCGCAAAATCTGCCAACGGCACAACTGCGATTCGAGGCACAAAAGACAAAAGAGATGATATTGAGTGATGTGATTCATATCGGTTATATAAATGAGCGGCGATGGCAGGATATCGCCAACACCTATATGGCTCAGGGCCTTTTACCGAAAGAGTTCCGTGTTTCAGATTTTATTTACCATCCTGAGCCCGGATTCATAGAGGTGGTTGACAGGTACCGCTGGCAGCTTGCAATGATCACCCTGTTCACTTTCATATTCCTGCTTGTGCTGCATACCATCAGATTGCGCAGAGTTGTTCAGCAGAGAACAGCCAGACTGGAATCCAGGGAAAGCGAGCTTGCACGTCTTAACAGACACCTTGAAAAGCTCTCATTTCAGGATGGGCTGACCGGCATTGCAAACAGGCGAATGTTTGATCAGATTCTGGAGAGAGAGTGGAGCCGTGCTCAACGGCACCGGCAGCCGCTCTCGTTAATCATGATCGATATTGATTATTTCAAACAGTATAACGACCATTATGGTCATCAGCAGGGTGACAATTGCCTGCAACAGGTTGCACGGGTGTTAAACGGCATATCACAACGGGCGGTGGATCTGGTAGCCCGCTATGGCGGTGAGGAGTTCGTTATGCTGCTGCCTGAAACGGATATAGAGCAGGCAACCCGGCTGGCCGAAAAGTGCCGCAATAAAATTATCGAACAGCGGCTCCCGCATCCGTCATCACAGGCCGGTGACGTGGTTACCATCAGCCTCGGGGTCAGCGCGCTCACACCTTCAGCAGAGACCCCGCCGTCCGCACTGATCAATGCTGCGGACAGGCTTCTGTATACGGCGAAGAAAAATGGACGCAACCGGGTTGAAAGCTCCGGATTATAGAAACAGGGGGCAATGCCCCCTGCCTTCATGATCTGAACAGTTGTCAGAGCATGGCCCTGAAGCTTCGGTAATCGGGCTTCTGAACTATCCCTTACGCGGCAGGAAACCGTCGGGAATATTGACCTGCCGCTTATCCAGCAGAGCGACCTTTTTCATCACCGTATCAGCCAGGTCGAGATAGGCCTTCGCATGCTCTGAATCGGGTCTGGCAGCCGTGATCGGCGTACCGGCATCCGACATCTCACGAATGGTTATATCCAGCGGCAGCTTTGCCAGCACATCCACGCCGTGAAGCCCGCCCAGTTTGTCGGCGCCGCCTTCGGCAAAGATATGGGTCGACTCGCCACAGTGCGGGCAGATAAAGGTGCTCATATTCTCAACAATGCCAAGGGTTGGCACGTTCACCTTGTCAAACATTGCAATCCCCTTGCGGCAATCAAGCAGTGCGATATCCTGCGGAGTGGTCACCACCACAGCGGCTGTAACCGGAACCTGCTGCACCATGGTCAGATGGATATCACCGGTTCCCGGCGGAAGATCGACCACCAGATAATCAAGCTCTCCCCATGCCACATCATTTAAAAGCTGCATGACGGCACCGGAAACCATCGGTCCGCGCCAGATCATCGCCTGCTCCTCCTCAATCATAAAACCGATAGAGATGGTCTTAACACCGTAATTTTCAAGGGGAAATATGGTTCGGTCCTTCACATCAGGCTGACGCCCTGCAAGGCCCATCATTTTAGGGATGGAGGGGCCATAGATATCAGCATCCAGCAGGCCTGTCTTCGCCCCGCTCCGGGCCAGGGCAACCGCCAGATTCACCGCCGTTGTCGACTTGCCTACGCCGCCCTTGCCTGAGGCAACTGCAATAATATTTTTTATGCCTTTGGGCATCTTTTGCTCAGGCAGGCCCTGACTGGCCTGGCCCGGCTTGTCACCGCACGCCATCGTGTACCTCCGGAATATTCTCGACTGCAGGCAGCATGGTTGGTTTCCGGCCTCTGATGTCAACCCTGAACAATAAATGGTTTACCACTGTTTATATTTCCATGATTCTCATGTGGGGTTTCACAGGTGTACCTGACCCGCCCGTCTCACTATACTGCTGCACTATGACTGAATTTGCCGTGATTTTTCTCTCTGCCGTACTGGTCAACAATTATGTGTTAACCAAATTCCTCGGCCTCTGCCCTTTCCTTGGCGTCTCAGGCAAAGTAGAGACGGCCGTAGGCATGTCATTTGCCGTGATGTTTGTCATGACGCTGGCATCCACCACCTCATGGCTGGTACAGGAGTATATTCTGGTCCCGCTTGATCTGCTCTATCTGCAGACCATCTTCTTTATTCTGATTATCGCCTCTGTGGTTCAGTTCACCGAGATGATGATCCACAAAACCAGCCCGATTCTTTATCAGGGGCTGGGTATCTTTCTGCCGCTGATCACCACCAACTGTGCAGTGCTCGGTGTGGCGATCCTGAATGCCCAGCAGGAGAACACATTTATCACTTCCGCCTTCTACGGCTTCGGTGCAGCTGTCGGCTTTGCGCTGGTGCTGGTTCTCTTTGCGGGCCTGCGGGAACGGATTGAACACGCCCCCATCCCCGAGGCATTCAAGGGCTCGCCCATCTCCCTGATTACTGCAGGCATGATGTCACTGGCATTTCTTGGCTTCTCCGGCCTTGTTAAGATCTGACTCCGGTACAATCTGAATTATTATGACGCAACTGCTTGCTGCTATCCTCTCTTTCAGTGTATTCGCCATACTCTTCGGCATCGTGCTGGCCATTGCCAGCCGGGTTTTCAAAATCGAAGGCAATCCGATGGCTGATAACATTGAAAAACTGCTGCCGCAAACCCAGTGCGGTCAGTGCGGGTATCCCGGCTGTAAACCCTACGCGGCCGCTGTTGCTTCAGGGGAAGCTGAAGTCAACCAGTGTGTGCCCGGTGGCGAACGCACCATGCTGCAGATTGCGGACCTGATGGGGGTTGAGCCAAAAAGTATTGAAGAGGAACCGACTTCACCCATGACCGCATTCATTCGCGAAGACGAATGTATTGGCTGCACGCTCTGTATCAAGGCCTGCCCGGTGGATGCCATTATCGGCGCACCGAAGCAGTATCACACTGTTATTACCGACCACTGCACCGGCTGTACGCTCTGCGTCGAGCCGTGCCCGGTCGATTGCATCGATATGCTGATCAAGCCTGAACTGCTGGAACACTGGTCGTGGCCGCTGCCTGACACAGAACGGGCCCAGCTGGCGATAGAACGGAAGGGACGACATGCTCCGCACACTTCTTAGCTCCATAGCCGAGAGACCCGGCATCTTCTCCGGCGGCATTGAGCCGGAGATGTCGAAGATCACGGCCGGCACTCCGATTGCAACATCACAGATCGCTCCAATCTATATTGTGCCGATCAAGCAGCATATCGGCGAGGTGTGCACACCAATCGTCTCCATTGGTGAGCATGTGCTCCGCGGGCAAAAAATTGCCAGGTCCCAGGGCTACATATCGGTGCCCGTTCATGCTCCCACCTCCGGCAAAGTGGTAAAAATCGAGGAGCACGCCATCCCACACCCCTCCGGCATGGGGCTGCCGTCAATCTTTATCGAGCCGGATGGAAGTGATACCCATGATGAATCACTCAGGCCGATCCGCGACTACCGGGAACGGGATCCGGCAGAACTGCGTGAGCGCGTTCGTGTTTGCGGCATTGCAGGACTGGGCGGTGCGGTTTTTCCGACCTTCATCAAACTGTTGAAGGACCAGAGCAATCCGATCAAGACCATCATTCTCAACGGCATCGAGTGCGAACCCTACCTGACCAATGACCACCGTCTGATGCTTGAGAAGCCGGAGGCGATTGCCACAGGCCTCGACATCATTATGCATATGGTAGGTGCAAAAAAGGCGATTGTTGCCATTGAGGACAACAAGGCCGATGCCGCAGATGCAATGCGCAGAGCGATTGCCAGCCTGCCGGATATGGCGCATGTTGAGGTTCGCCTGCTCCCCACGCGCTATCCGATGGGAAGCGAAAAACAGCTTATTCAGGTATTGACCGGCAAAGAGGTTCCGGCCGGAAAACTGCCGATGCATATTGGCGTGCTGTGCCACAACGTCGGAACGGCAGTTGCCATTTTCGATGCCGCGATACAGGGCCGGCCATTGACCGAACGTGTCATTACGGTAAGCGGTGATGCGGTTCCGGAGCCCGGCAACATGCGCGCACGGCTTGGCACACCGATGCGTTTCATTTTTGCCCAGCATGGACTGGAGCATTTCAGTGACATTCACCTGCTGCATGGCGGCCCGATGATGGGCGAGAGGATGAGAAACCCCGATATTCCGGTAATCAAATCGACCAACGGTCTGCTGGCGATGCTTAACGAAACAATGATGAAGGCACACAAGGTTGAGGAGCCCTGCATCCGCTGCGGTCACTGCGGCGTTGCCTGTCCGGTAAGTCTGGTTCCCAACCTGCTAGCCGATCAGTGCCGTAACGATCAGTTTGAGAAGGCGGAGTCCTATAACCTGTTCGACTGCATCGAGTGTGGCGCCTGCAGTTATGTCTGCCCCTCCCATATTCCTCTGGTTCACTACTTCCGCTACGGAAAAGGGCAACTGGCTCAGATATCGCGCGCGAAAAACTTTGCCAATGAATCAAAACAGCGCAGCGAAGCACGGGAAGCACGTATTGAGCGCGAAAATGCAGAGCGTGCGGCCAGGCGCAAAAAGGTGCGCAGTGAGCATATGCCGAAACCTGCGGATGAGAAAGGTGCTTCCGCAGCTGATGTGAAGGGTGATGAATCATGATTATCAACCTTAGCTCTCCACACATGCATGGCGGTGACTCGGTTCGCATGACCATGATTTCGGTGATTCTGGCGCTGCTCCCGGCGGCAATTGTCAGTGTCTACCTTTTCGGCTGGCTGGCGTTTTTGCTGATCACCCTCTGCATGGTTAGCTGTGTTGCTACGGAATATATAGCCCTCCGACTGATGGGAAGGCCTGCGACGCCTGTCGGTGACGGTTCTGCGGCACTGACAGGGCTGCTGCTGGCGCTGACGCTTCCTGCCTATGTCCCGTGGTGGATGGCACTGCTTGGCTCCGTCATTGCCGTCATGCTGGGCAAACAGCTCTATGGCGGCCTTGGCCATAACCTGTTCAATCCCGCACTGGCTGCGCGTGTCATCCTGCTGGTTTCGTTTCCGCTTAATATGACGATATGGATCATGCCGATGCATACCGGCCCGGTGATGATCGATCTCTACAACCTCAGTGACTGCATCAGCCTCTTTCTCTTCGGTCCCGGATCAATTGGCATGGCGCTCGATGCAATCACCATGGCCACCCCGCTGGGGCACATCAAGACCGAATGGAGCCAGGGCATCAGTGTTGCCGAGGCGCTGAGGAACTACGACTACAATTATCTTGATGCCTTCCTCGGCCGTGAGGCGGGAAGTATCGGTGAAACCTCGGCGCTGGCGCTGCTGATCGGCGGCATCTACCTGCTGGCCCGTCACACCATCAGCTGGCATATCCCCTTCACCTATCTGGCAACAGTACTTGTGCTTGCAGCGATCTTTAACATGATTGATCCGGCCCGTTACGCGCCGCCGCTCTTCCATCTGCTGGCCGGCGGCCTGATCCTCTGTGCCTTCTTCATGGCCACCGACCCGGTCACCTCTCCGGTCACCTCAACCGGCCGGATCGTTTTCGGCATCGGCTGCGGCATCCTGACCTGGTCTATCCGCAGCTACGGCGGCTACCCCGAGGGCGCCATGTTTGCCGTCATTCTGATGAACTGTACCGTACCATTGATTGATCACTACTGCCGCCCACGGGTCTATGGACGCTGATATGGAAAGTAAAAAAAAGAGAGTGATCGAGCCTGAACAGGTGAAAATGGTGGTTGCAATGTTCGTGGTTGCCGCTGTTGCGGCACTGCTGCTCGGGCTGACCGATATCGTGACACGCGCACCGATTGCCGAGGCAGAGAAGGAGGCGCTGCACAAGGCGCTTGGACAGGTGTTGCCACCGCATGCCAATGATCCGCTGGAAGATATGCTCACGATCAAACCTGACGGCAGCGATACGCCGAAGCAGTTTTATCCGGCCAGAGACAAAGCGGGAAACAGTGTCGGAATGGCATGGGAGACCATTGCTCCGGACGGCTACAGCGGCACCATCCGCATCCTGATGGGCGTATTTCCGGATGGCACCGTCCATGCCATCCGCATTACCAGCCATCGTGAAACACCGGGGCTGGGTGACGGCATTGTCCACAACAGCAAATGGCTGGGCAGCTTTGCGGGCCGTACGCTGGATAATGTACGCTGGGCTGTAAAAAAGGATGGCGGTGAGTTTGACCAGTTTACCGGTGCCACCATCACACCGCGCGCAGTCATCAAGGCGGTAAAGCAGGGGCTTGTACTGTTCAGGGATAACCGGGACGCACTGCTTGCCCCGAAAGAGAAGGTTGCCAACGACAAGGCTCCGGCAAAAGATGCAACCGGCAGTTCGGAAAAGGAGGCAACCGATGAGTGATACTATCTCCAGAAAAGAGATTCTGGCCGACGGCCTCTGGCATAACAACACCATCTTTGCCCAGCTGCTCGGCATGTGCCCGCTGCTCGGCGTCACCACATCGGCGGAGAACGGTTTCTGGATGGGTGTTGCTACCGTACTGGTGCTGACCGGCTCGAACCTTGTCGTGGCCACAGTCCGCGGCGTGATTCCGGTGCAGGTGCGTATTCCGGCCTATATCACCATTATCGCCGCCTTCGTAACCATTGTGGATCTCGGCATGAATGCCTGGATGCATGAGATGTATCTGATACTCGGCCTCTTTATCCCGCTGATTGTGGTCAACTGTGCCATTCTTGGCCGGGCTGAAGCCTTTGCCAGCAAGAACAGCGTTACTGACTCACTGGTTGATGCCATCGCCGTTGGCGGCGGCTTTACCTTCGCCCTGATACTGCTGGGCGGCACACGCGAACTTTTCGGGCAGGGCGAACTGTTCGGCTTTGCTATATTCGGTGCCGACTATCCCGACTTTCTGCTCTTTATCCTGCCTCCGGGTGCATTTATCGCACTGGGATTCATTCTGGCGGGCGTCAACATCATTAATCGCCGCATCAAGGCCAACGCTGCAAGAAAGATGGCAGCTACCAGGGCAGCGACAGCCGCTGCCGCAAAGGGTGTGACAGTCACTGAAGGCACATAATGGACTGGGAGCTGCTGCTATTGATGCTGCCGATCGCTGTTTTCCTGTGGTGGGCAGGCTTTGCCGCCACCAAACGGATGCGTGTCGGCAAAAACAGGGAGCGTGAAGAGCGGGCCAGACAGCTTCTGGCCGAAAAGGCCGCACACGAAGAATCCGGGCCTAAATCAACAGAGCAGGAGAGTAACTGATGCCGGTACTGAATATCCGGACCAACGTAATCATGGAAGAGAAACACCGCTTTCTGAAAGCCGCATCATCACGCATAGCCACTGCACTCGGCAAACCGGAAAGCTATGTCATGGTGATGGTTGCAGATAATCAGGAGATGCTTTTTGCCGGCAACAGCGAGCCTCTGGCCTACGTCGAACTCAAGAGTCTTGGCCTGACCACGGCGCAAACCGCTACGCTTTCGGAAAACATCTGCGAATTCCTCTCCACTGAACTGGAGATCAACCCATCACGCATCTATATTGAGTTTGCCTCGCCCGAACGTGAAATGTTCGGCTGGAATGGCGGAACTTTTTAAAACCCTTAAAGGCAGTTAAATACAGTGCCCCCGAAACCCGAGGCCGGCACGAAGATCACCTCGCCGGCCGCATAACCGACCATCGTAGCTGTCATTATGCGGCCAAGTTAATTGACGTTCTATCCCTTGAGGTCAGATGTTTTTTCCCATCATATCCTCTATTTGTGCGGCCGGTACTGGACGAGCGAACAGATAGCCCTGTACATAATCACATTTCAGTTCCTCCAGAATGGACAGTTGGCCGGGCGACTCCACACCTTCTGCAATGACACGGAGATCCAGGCTGTGGGCCAGGGCGATGATCCCCCTGGCCATCGAGACGGCGTTGGGGTCATGTTCGATATCATGAATGAACGAAATGTCGATCTTGAGAATATCGACCGGCAACTGCCGCAGATAACTGAGCGATGAATAGCCGGTGCCGAAATCGTCGATATAGATGCTGAACCCCATTGCTTTCAACTGCTCGAGCTTGTCCAGAGTCTGCTCGATATTATCCATTAACTGGCTTTCCGTAACCTCGATTCCCAGCATCAGTTCGGTTTCCCCGGAAACGACGGAACGCCTGATATCCCGGACCCTGTCGACAAAATCGGACTGGGAAAGTTGTTTCAGGGATACGTTCACAACGATGCGCACAGGGGGAAGCCCGCGCTGTCTCCAGTCCGCGGCCTGTTGGAATGCGCGGGCCATCACCCACTCGCCTATCGACACAATTAAACCGTTTTGTTCGGCAATCGGAATGAAATTCGCCGGGGAAACATCCCCCAGTTCGTCGTTATGCCAACGTAACAGGGATTCACAGCCCATCATTGTGCGGCTTCTGATATCCATGACCGGCTGGAAATAGAGTTCAAACTCATTTTTCTCAATAGCATGGCGAAGCTGTTGTTCCATCCAACGTTGCTGGCGCACCTGCTCTTCCATGTCCATGGAGAAAAATGCCAGTGGTCTTTCCGTGGTTGCGAGCGGTGCATGGTGCATGGCCAGTTCAGCGTTCTTCACCAATTGTTCGGCGTCTTCTCCATCCTGAGGGTAGAGCGTCGCACCAATGTGTATATTCAGGGAAAATTCATTCCCCTCAAAATCCAACACATGAGGGAACTTCTTTAAAATACCCTCTACGAGGCTGGCTGCCTGCAAACTGGTGTCGATCTCCGGAAAAATAAGACCGAATTCATTTGCGCCGATGCGCGCCACTTCATCTTCCTTGCCAGTAAACGCCTTTAAGTGCTCAGACACTATGCGCAACGCCTCATCACCAGTGCGATGCCCTAGTTCGTCACGAATACGTTGTAAATGATCGATGCCTATTACCAGCACCGCGACCGTTTTTTCCTGGTTTGCCGCCCGGGCAATATTCAAACGAATCCGGCTTTCGAACTCATGACGATTGGGGAGTCCCGTCAGGGAATCGAAATGCGCCAGATCATAGAGGCGGGCTTCCTTCCCGATGATTTCAAGCCCAAGCGAGGCGTCAGATGCCAGCTCCCTCAACAATCTCAACTCTTGCTTGTCGAATAATCCGGGTTCGTCAGTATATAAACTAAAAGTGCCAATAATCTTCTCCTCAACCTTGAGGAGGAAGATCGCCATTGAACAGAAATCAACACCTGTCCTTTTCTTCCATTCGGCAAAAGCAGCATCAGCCTCGATATCGTTAATGATTATATCTTCTTGCTCTACTATCGCCCTGCCGGCAAGGCGGATTCCATCCGTTTTATTATTCTGCAACGGAATAACCTGATCGTGGACAAGTTCCTCGTGTTCGCCCACATGCGCGGTCGGCCTCAGAAATTTTCCTTCCTCATCAACAAGGCCGATCCATGCCAACTTGAACTGGCCATGCTCGACAGCGATTCGACATGCCTCCTGGAGCAGCTCGTTTTTGTTGCGCACTCGCAGGATCGTGCCGTTTATGTTACTCAGAACGGCATAAATGCGATTGAGGCGGTTGATTCCGAGAGTTCGCTTCTCAAGCGTTTCAGCCATGTGGTTGAACGACGATACCAACTCTGACAACTCTCCTCCGTGAGGGATAATCGGAGCCCGGACGCTTAGTTTTCCTGTAGTTAATTCCCTGGTTGCCGCCAGTAAGAGGCTTATTTGCCGCAGTACGAATACATCGCCCCCCTTCCAGGTAATGAAGAACACAAGGCCTGCGGCGATGATCAGAATGATCAGGTTCCGTATCGTTATTTTGTCAGCCTTTGCGTATATAAACGATTTAGGCAGGCTGATGCTGATATAGATTTCCTGCCCCCTGGGCATGCCCGAGATAGCCGTGAATACAACGGCTCGTGTTGCTCCCTC
>JAVVEJ010000048.1:1887-10661 GCA_032251395.1 Mariprofundaceae bacterium | reverse complement strand
GAATATCCCCACAGATTGTATGTTGAAGAGAATTCTAATCAGGATTAGAATGCTCCGGATTAGATTCAGGAGTGCATTGTTTATGAGAGAGATATGCTCAGGCTGACCAAGCTGACAGATTACGGAATTTTATTGCTGACGCATATAGCGGCGGATGATGCGCGCCTGTTTGCAGCCAATGATCTTTCCAATGCAACGCATATCCCTTCACCAACCGTCAGCAAGGTGTTGCAGGCGCTCCTGGGTGCAGGTCTGCTTGAGTCGATCCGCGGCGCCAAGGGCGGTTATCGCCTGACACGTCCGGCAGCAGAGGTCTCTGTGCGTGAAGTTATTGACTGTTTTGAAGGGCATATTGCATTGACCGAATGTAATCTGGATGATGGCGAGTGTGAACAGTTGCCGTTTTGTTCCACGCAGAACAACTGGAGGCGGATTAATGGCGCGGTACGTGATGCGCTTGACAGCATCTCACTGCTGGATATGACCAGGAAAAATTTCATGCCTGTGATCGTTCTGAAAAAAACTGAAGATTCAAAGAGTGTGACTCCATGTCTGTAAAATATAACATGATGCGAAAAAGATTGTTAACCACAATCCTCCAGGGGAGCCTCTCTCGCTGCGCGATTCACCTTCAGGCTCCAAGATACAAAAGAACATTTACCACGAAGGCACTAAGGCACGAAGTAAGAAAAGAATATAGTCAAAAAAAAAGCCAATCACGAAGATGTAATGCGAATTCGGGCCTTGGTCGAAGAGAGGATGCCTTGGGGTACAAAGAGGAAAACAGTATTGATGTAAATCTTTGGTCAATATCAAAATACCGAATAAAAGGATATTTTTCTTCTTTTACTTTGTGCCTTGGAGCCTTTGTGGTTCACTTCTTATTTTCGGAGGCTGTCTGATGGCAACGAATCAGGAACTGAACGAGCAGCTTAAGTCCCGTGAATACAGTGCCGGTTTTATTACCGACATTGATTCCGACACGTTTCCTCCCGGCCTGAATGAGGATGTGATTCGCGGCATATCCGCAAAAAAGGATGAGCCTGAATGGTTGCTGAACTGGCGTCTTGAAGCGTTCCGGCACTGGCAGACGATGCCCGAGCCGGAATGGGCCAATGTGCACCATGATGTGATTGATTATCAGGCGATCTCCTACTATTCAGCACCCAAATCGGCTGATGACGGGCCGGATAGCCTTGATGAAGTTGATCCGAAGCTGCTGGAGACCTATGCAAAACTGGGTATCCCGCTACGCGAACAGGAGTTCCTGGCCGGTGTAAGAAATGTGGCGGTTGATGCGGTATTTGATTCGGTTTCAGTTGCAACCACATTCAAAAGCAAGCTGAAGGAGGCGGGTGTAATTTTCTGCCCGATTTCAGAAGCGGTCCGTGACTACCCCGAGCTGGTGCAGCAGTACCTCGGCACGGTTGTGCCAACCGGAGACAATTTCTTTGCAGCCCTTAACTCAGCGGTGTTTACCGATGGCTCGTTTGTGTTCATTCCCAAAGGGGTGCGCTGCCCGATGGAGCTCTCCACCTATTTCCGCATCAATGCGCTGAACACCGGCCAGTTTGAGCGGACGCTGATTATTGCCGAGGCGGGCTCGCATGTGAGCTATCTCGAAGGGTGTACGGCCCCGATGCGTGATGAGAACCAGCTGCATGCGGCAGTGGTTGAACTGGTAGCGCTTGAAGATGCACAGATCAAGTATTCAACGGTACAGAACTGGTATCCGGGTGATGAGAACGGAGTCGGCGGTATCTATAATTTTGTTACCAAACGTGGTGATTGCCGCGGAGACCGGGCCAAAATTTCATGGACACAGGTGGAGACCGGCAGTGCCATCACCTGGAAATACCCGAGTTGCGTGCTCAGGGGAAATGATTCGGTGGGTGAGTTCTATTCGGTGGCATTGACCAGCAATTATCAGCAGGCTGATACCGGCACCAAAATGATTCATCTCGGCAAGAACACCAGGAGCACCATTATCTCCAAAGGTATCTCGGCAGGCCATGGGCAGCAGTCTTATCGGGGACTGGTCCGTATTGGCAAGGATGCAACAGGGGCCCGCAACTATACGCAGTGTGACTCGCTGCTGCTGGGTAAAACGTGTGGTGCTCACACCTTCCCGTATATCGAGGCGAAAAATCCGACAGCGATTGTTGAGCATGAGGCAACCACCTCGAAGATCGGTGAAGATCAGTTGTTTTACTGT
Source organism: Mariprofundaceae bacterium (assembly GCA_032251395.1). Taxonomy (GTDB): domain Bacteria; phylum Pseudomonadota; class Zetaproteobacteria; order Mariprofundales; family Mariprofundaceae; genus WSZY01. Next base: position 8,446 of record JAVVEJ010000048.1, on the reverse strand, counting down.
CAGCAGCGGGGAATCTCTGCCGAGGATGCCGTGTCGCTGATTGTGAACGGGTTCTGTAAAGAGGTTTTCAATGAATTGCCGATGGAGTTTGCAGTTGAGGCGAATCGGCTCATGGAAGTATCACTCGAAGGCGCAGTGGGATAAAGAAGATGAACCACAAAGGCACAAAGACACAAAGTAAGAAGAAGCGAGAGATATGAATTTTTTTCATAAATCAGCGCAGTCTGGCGACAGGTTTGGATGGCGGTTTTGATCAGGTGACGGATTTAACTGCTCAAATCCTTTGTGTCTTTGTCCCCCGTCGGGGATTTCCAAGGGTCATGCCTTTGTGGTGACAGGGTTTTATGGGCTACGAAAGAACGAAGATACAAAGGGATGCGATTAGTAATGAGTTGAATGAACTGGCTCGTCAGGTGGTTGATGCCGCATTTCATGTCCATAAGACGCTTGGCCCGGGCCTGTTGGAATCGGTCTATGAGACGTGCCTTTGCCATGAATTGACCAAGCGGGGCATCCCGTTCCAGAGGCAGGTAGCGCTGCCTGTGGTTTATGACGGTGTAGAGATTGAGGCAGGCCTGCGCCTTGATCTGTGGATTGATAAAAAGCTGGTTGTAGAGTTGAAGGCAGTAGAAGTGCTGAATGAAGTTTATCAGGCACAACTTATGACCTATATGAAATTGACTGGCACAAGGCTTGGGTTATTAGTTAATTTCAATGTGCCAGCCATCAGGCAGGGGATTAAAAGAATTATATTATGATTACTTTGTGCCTTAGTGCCTTTGTGGTTAAAGGATTTAAATATGCTGAAGATTGAAAATTTACACGTAAGCGTTGATGGCAAGGAGATCCTGAAAGGAGTCAACCTTGATGTGAAGGCGGGCGAAGTGCATGCGATTATGGGGCCGAACGGTTCCGGTAAAAGCACGCTATCCAACGTGATTGCAGGCCGTGACGGCTATGAAGTGACACAAGGCTCTGTCACTTATAACGGCAGGGACCTGCTTGAGATGAAGCCTGAAGAGCGTGCATGGGAAGGCATATTCCTTGCCTTTCAGTATCCAGTCGAGATCCCGGGCGTGAACAATACCTATCTGCTCAAGGCCGGTGTGAATGCAAAGCGCAAACATCTGGGTATGGATGAACTCGATGCGATGGATTTCATGCAGATCGTCAGGGAGAAGGCAAAGCTTGTTGAGCTTGATCAATCGTTTTTGAGCCGTGCCGTTAACGAGGGGTTCTCCGGCGGTGAAAAGAAACGCAATGAGATTTTCCAGATGGCCGTGCTGGAACCGCAGCTTGCCCTGCTCGATGAGACAGATTCCGGCCTGGATATTGATGCACTGCGTATTGTCGCAGGCGGCGTGAACAAGCTTCGCAGTCCTGAGCGTGCGGTTGTTCTTGTAACACACTATCAGAGGCTGCTCGATTATATCGAACCGGATGTGGTGCATGTGCTGGCCGGTGGCCGGATATTGAAAAGCGGTGGTAAAGAGCTTGCGCTTGAGCTCGAAGAGCGCGGTTATGACTGGGTGCTGAAAGAGGCCGACGCATGAACGCTGCTATCAGCAATAGCATAAGTGAGTCTGCCGAATTGACATCGCAACTTCAGAAACGTTTTGCTGACTCGCAGAAACAGTTGCCGGGCGCACATGAAACGTGGGTGCGTGTGATGCGCAGGAGTGCGATGGATCAGGTCGTGCGTCAGGGCATGCCTACCACTCGCCATGAAGCATGGAAGTATACCGATGTTAAAAGATACCTGGATCGGCTGATTGCCGATTCTTCGGCAGGTGGAGTGGCAGATGTTTCTGCAGAGGCGTTAGCCGGGTTTGGTTTTGAGGGCCTGGATTGCCACAGGATGGTAATCGTGGATGGTAAAGTTTCACAGTCGTTGTCGCAACTTGAGTCTGTGCCGGCAGGTGTGCGTGTTGAAAGCATGGCCCGGATGCTTATCGAAGAGCCTGACACCATTGAGCCCCATCTGCATGATCAGCATCTCTCAGGCAGTTTTGCTGCACTAAACAGCGCCATGATGGCGGATGGTGTTTATCTGGATGTCCCGGATGGAATAGTGGTTGAGAAGCCGCTGCATCTGCTTTTCCTGTCAACGACGGGTGGCAGCAGTTCTCAATATATCAGAAATCTGATTGTTGCCGGCGAATATAGTCAGGTTACAGTGATTGAACATCATGGCTCGGTGGGTGAAAGCAGCGCTTTTATCAATACGGGTACGGATGTTGAAATCCATGCAGGCGGCAGGGTTGAGCACTACAAGCTGCAGCAGTCAGGCGAAGGTGAAGTCAATATTGGTTCGGTGCGTACACACCAGCACCGTGACAGTTACTATCATTCACACTCTGTCGCCTTCGGTGCTGCACTGTCGCGCCGGGATATCCATGTGGAGATGAACGGCGAAGGCGCCGAATGCGCGCTAAACGGGCTCTATCTGGTGGGCGGAAGACAGCATGTCGATCACCATACCCGTATCGACCATCTTCGGCCGAATTGCCGTAGCCGTGAAAGTTACAAGGGCGTGATTGATGGCCGGGCCCGCGCCGTGTTCAATGGTAAAGTGGTTGTGCATGAGGGCGCGGACAAGACCGACTCGGCGCAGTCCAATGCCAATCTGCTGCTCTCGGACAAGGCCGAGGTTGATACCAAGCCGGATCTTGAAATTCATGCCGATGATGTAAAATGTGCGCATGGCGCAACCGTGGGACAGCTGGACATGCATCAGCTTTTCTATCTGCGCTCGCGCGGGCTTAGTGAGGCCGAAGCACGCAATGTGTTGATGTTTGCATTTACCGATGAGGTGCTGACTGCAATCAGGGTGCCGCAGGTGCGGAAGTTTCTGGAGAAGATTGCGCTTGCAAAGCTTCCACATGGCGCCGGTCTTGAAGAGTTGTTGGGATGAAGAGTATTTACCACGAAGGCACAAAGGCACAAAGTTCAATATTGTCTTTTTTTGTGTCTCTGTGTCTCTGTGGTTAATGGATATGACATTGAATGAAGAGTTGTTGGGATAAGTGAGATAATAAAAATGAACCACAACGGCATGACCCTTGGACAAAAAGGCTGGAGAGCCATTTGGACGGCTGCAAGCCGCCCGCAAGGTGAATGCCGCTTGCGGCAGAGAAGGTGCCCTGGGGTGCAGGGTGGGGGGCATGGACGCCCCGAATCAAATCCCCGACGGGGGACGAAGGTACAAAGTTCAACATTGTCTTTTTTTGTGTCTTTGTGTCTCTGTGGTTAATGGATATGACATTGAATGTTGAAAACATAAGAGCCGATTTTCCGATTCTGCATCAGCAGATCTATGGCAAACCGCTGGCCTATCTGGATAACGCTGCAACCACGCAAAAGCCGCAGTGTGTAATTGATGCTGTCCGTAACTATTACGAGCATGACAATGCCAACGTACACCGTGGCGTGCATGCGCTCTCTGAGCGGGCGACGGCTGCCTATGAAGATGCACGCGAGAAATTGAGAGTATTTCTGAATGCCCGCTCTTTAAAGGAGATCATTTTTACACGCGGAACCACCGAGTCGATCAACCTCGTTGCATCAAGCTGGGGCGGAGCCAATGTGTCTGCCGGTGATGAAGTGCTCATTACCGGGATGGAACACCACTCTGATATTGTGCCATGGCAGATGCTCTGTGAACGGACGGGCGCAACACTGAAGGTGCTGCCCATCAATGATGATGGTGAGCTCTGCATGGATGAGCTGGATTCGCTGCTCTCCGAGCGCACGAAACTTGTCGGTGTTGTTCACCTCTCCAATGCACTGGGAACGATTAATCCGGTCAGGGAGATTATTGACCGGGCACATGCAGCCGGAGCGAAAGTGCTGGTTGATGGCGCGCAGGCACTGGCGCATCTGAAGGTGGATCTGCAGGCACTGGATGTTGATTTTTATGTTACCAGTGCACACAAAATGTATGGCCCGACAGGGGTTGGCATGCTTTATGCCAAAGAGGCCCTGCTTGAAGCGATGCCGCCATATCAGGGTGGTGGCGACATGATCGCCATGGTGACATTCGAGCGTACCGAATATAACACGCTGCCCTATAAATTTGAGGCCGGCACACCGAACATCTCCGGCGTAATCGGCTTTGGCGCGGCCATCGACTATCTGAATGCAACAGATGTGGAGCAAATTGCCGCCCATGAACAGTCGCTGCTGGCATATGCTGTTAAGCAGGCCCGGGCGTTTGCCGGGCTTCGCCAGATCGGAACGGCTAAACAGAGGGCGACCGTACTTTCGTTCACCATTGAGGGCATTCACCCGCATGATCTGGGAACCATTCTTGATCGGGAGGGGGTGGCGATTCGCGCCGGTCATCACTGTGCGATGCCGGTAATGCAGCACTTTCGTGTGCCGGCCACGGCCCGTGCGTCATTTGCGGCCTACAACACCACTGCTGAAGTGGATGCGCTGTTTGCCGCACTGGCCAGGGCAAAGGAAATATTCGCATGATGAAGAAAGATAAACCACACTCCCCCAGAGGAGCCTCTCTCGCTGCGCGATTCACCTTCAGACACAGGGGTACTAAGACAGGCAAGGAAATACTTTATCCCTTTGTGCCCCAAGGTATCTTCTTTTCGGCCAAAGGCCGAATTCACCTTATGTCTCTGTGCCTTCGTCCCCCGTCGGGGATTTCCAAGGGTCATGCCTCTGTGGTTAATAATTTCCAGGGGTCATGCCCTGGTGGTGTAAAAAGGCTTCGCTATGTTTGATCTGGGCGACCTGTATCAGCAGGTTATTATCGATCACACCAAAAGTCCGCGGAATTTCGGCAAGCTGGAACCGTGCAATCACGATGCGGAGGGTTACAACCCGTTGTGCGGTGATCAGTTGCATGTTTATCTGCAAATCAATGACGACAACATTATTGAAGGGGTGAAATTCGAGGGGCAGGGGTGCTCGATTTCCACAGCTTCAGCCTCATTGATGACAGAGGCGCTGAAAGGAAAGCCGGTCAGTGAATTTGAGCGCCTGTTTGAAGCGTTCCATGCCATGGCCACGGCTGACATGTCCGAAACGCCGGATGAAGAGACGCTGGGAAAGCTGGCAGTATTGGCGGGCGTGAAAGAGTTTCCGGCTCGTATTAAATGTGCCACGCTTTGCTGGCACACACTAAAAGCAGCGATCGAAGATGGTGATAAGGTGGTCAGGACAGAATGAATATTCACCACAAAGACATGAAAGCAGGCAGGAATCTGAACCACGAAGGCACGAAGGCACAAAGAACGACAGAGAAAAACTTTGCGTCTTTGTGTCTTTGTGTCTTTGTGGTTGTTTCGGGGATTGGAGCATGACTTCAGGTGAGATGATTACTGTAATTCGGGACGTGGATGCGGTTCTGATTCCGCTGGGCACGCCCGTGATGATTCCCGGGGGGGCACAGGTGCGCATAACCCAGGAGCTGGGCGGCAGTTATACGGTTGCCGTAAAGGGCAACCTTGCCCGGGTTGAAGGCAGGGATGCAGATGCCCTGGGCATCACCGGGGTCGAAGCGACTGATAAGCCGGGAGGCCAGTCTCCTGCCACAGGCCCGGTCAGCGAAGATGAGCTCTGGGATGTGCTTAAGACATGCTATGACCCGGAAATTCCGGTCAATATCGTTGATCTGGGGCTTATCTATGACTGTCATGTGGTTGATACCGATGAGGGCGGAAATCATGTAGATATTTTGATGACACTGACTGCACCCGGTTGTGGCATGGGCCCGTTCATTGTCGATGATGTTCGCCAGAAGGTGCTTGGTGTTGCCAATGTTTCGGATGTGCATGTGGAGCTTGTGTTTGATCCGCCCTGGGATCGCTCAATGATGAGTGATGAGGCCAGGTTGCAGCTTGGCATGTTTTAGTGCGCGCCAGTCAATCTGACCGCAAAAGTATGAAGGTGATGAACCACAGAGACACAAAAGGGCACTTACCACAATCCCACAGGGGGAGCCTCTCTCGCTACGCGATTCAAGGAACGAAGAAAGAAAGCAGGTAAAAAAAAGAAGAGTGAACCACAAAGGCACAAAGACACAAAGTGAAAACAATACTGAATAAAAGATTCTTGCTTTACTTTGTGCCTTTGTGCCTTTGTGGTTAATAATTTCCAGGGGTCATGCCTTCATGGTTAATAATTTCCAGGGATTTTAGGAGAGTGTTCTGATGGCCGAGTGGATTGATGTTTGCGGAGAGGATGAACTTAAGCCGGGTGATCGCAGAATTGTCTCGACCGATGTAGCCGAGATTGCTGTGTTCAATCTTGACGGTGAATTTTTTGCCATTAATGATGTCTGCACCCACGATGGCGGAGAGCTTGCCAGTGGCGTATGTGATGGCGATCAGATTATCTGTCCGCGCCACGGAGCACGCTTCTGCATCCGGAGCGGTAAGGCGTTGACGCCGCCTGCCTACGAAGATACCGAAACCTTTCCGCTTCGAATTAACCAGGGCGTTATACAGGTCGATATAGCATAATCAAAATCAGATGGCTGTATGAAGCCCTCTTCTCCTTGTGCTACGCTTCGGAGATGGGAATCAAGCAGGATAGCAGG
>JAVVEJ010000048.1:0-1787 GCA_032251395.1 Mariprofundaceae bacterium | reverse complement strand
CTGATTGAGGATATTCTCGATATCTCGAAGATTGAGGCCGGAAAGCTTATTATCGATCTCAAGCCGTTTGACCTGCATGAGCTGGTCATAGGGACGGTGAACAGCTTTATGCCCCAGGCGGAGAAGAAGGGGTTACGCCTTTTCTCTCATGTCGATCCGGCCATTCCTTTTATGTTGCAGGGTGATGAACTCCACGTCCGGCAAATTCTGATGAATTTTATCAGCAACGCATTGAAATTTACCGAAGCAGGGAAGGTGGAGATGGTTGTTGAGCCCATGGCGGACGCCCCTGGCGACCATGTCTGGATTCGCTTCAGGGTGCTTGATACCGGAATCGGCCTCACGGAAGAGGCCCAGAAGAGAATATTCGGGAGTTTTGTTCAGGCGGACGCTTCAGTTACGCGAAAATACGGCGGCACAGGACTGGGCACAACCATCTCCAAAGAGCTGGTGACAGCAATGGGTGGCAGGCTTGGGCTGAAGAGTGAAGAGGGGAAGGGCAGTGAATTCTGGTTTGAGCTTCCCTTCGACAGGCAGCAGGAGATGGCCAAAGAGCAGATTGCCGCGGTCTCTTTTTCCGATGCGCGCGTGATAGCGCTTCTCAGCGAGCACCTGCTTCCCAAGGTGCAGGCACCGCTGAACCGCTGGGGGCAGTATCTGGAAGTTGTGAATGGTGTTCCAAAGCTGTTTTCGAAACTTGTGGAGGCCAATGAATCAGGCAATCCCTTTCATGTCGTCATTGTCGACGGGGATTTGTTAAATATGTCTGCAATGGACTTTATGCAGACGCTCAAGGAGGAGAAGTGGCACTCCAATGTGGCTCTGGTACTGCTGCACTCCCGTCTGGAAACAGCTGAGCTGGACGCATTGATGCAGGCGGGCTACTCCTCTGTACTCCACTCGCCGATCAATGAGTCCCTGTTGTTTAATGCAATTCACGAGGCGTGTGTCGGCAAACAGATTGCCTCAGGTGTGACATCGGTAGCCGACTATCACATGAAGCGGGAGAGTGCGAAAAGCCTGCGGATTCTTGTGGCGGAAGATAATGAAGTAAACCAGACGGTGATCAGGGAGCTGCTCGAGCGCCTGGGAAACCGGGTGTTCATTGTCGATGACGGTGAGGAGGCACTGGACGCCCTGACCGAACGGGAGGGTGAGTTTGATCTGGCTATTCTGGATATGAATATGCCAAGCCTCTCCGGCCTTGATGTGCTGAAGGCATGCCGGTTCATGGAGATCGAGGGCCATCTTCCGATCATTATGCTTTCCGCCAATGCTATGCCGGAGATGATTGCCGAGTGCAGGGAGGCCGGCGCGGATGAATACCTGACCAAGCCGATTGAAACGAAAAAACTTATCAGGGTTCTTGACAAGTTCTCGCAGCCGGAGAAAGAGCCGGGTGGCGGAGGAGTGGTCCAGGCATTTCCTGACCCTGAAGAGAAGTCGGCATGGCACTATATCAATACAGAACCTCTCGAGGAGTTAAAAGGGTTTGCAACCCGTAAGGATTTTGTTCAGGAGTTGCTTGGCAAGTTTATCAGCGCGGGAGAGAAGCATCTGGCTGCGCTTGAAAATGCAGCCTCTGAAAATGATGGTGTCTCTTTTCAGAATATTGTTCATGCCCTGAAGGGCAGCGCGGGTGCCGTAGGTGCAACTTCGATCTATCAGATATGTGATGAGCTGGAACGGGGGAGGCGTGATCTGAGCCCTTCCGGCATGGAGAGGCACGCCGCCATGCTGGCGGAACTGCTTACTAAAAGCCGCAAAGAGTTTGATCGCTATTTGGG
>JAVVEJ010000047.1:0-13788 GCA_032251395.1 Mariprofundaceae bacterium | reverse complement strand
GCAAGAGTTAGATGTTTCATGTTAAATCTCCTTTGGCAGATACTATCCGTATCGCACCTACACAAGACACATAGCAACACCCGTGCCAAACCGGCATAAAGTCCTCTATCTGCCTGATAATAATAGAGAATATGGATATATTGCTGTCTGTTCAGTACTTGCAGTGGCGCAGTGTGAACGTTAACATTAACGTTCAGATATGAACGCAACCGTTCATAAACAGTGATTTATCATGGATCTGCCCGGAAATGGAAGAGACTCTCCCGGCAGAGGGTCAGAGCCCTTCTGTTCAAAATTCTGCAGTGATCACCGGATACTGAAACCGCACCGCCTTGTCCCGCCCTTTTCCATTCGGACCCGGACCATGACTCGCTGCCAGCGAAACCATCCCCCTGCCATAACGGCTGTTAATGTCGTTTACCACATGCATCAGCCTGGATTGCCGCAGATCCTCCCGCATAAAACCAAACAGATCCTCCGTGGCCGACCCCTCCTCGCTGATCCGGTCCGCAACAATGCCGCAACCACGATAGAGCCCATCCGCTCTGTAGAGCTGCTGAAAGGCGCGGGACACCGCCCGGTTCAACACCTTCAGGCTGTTGGACGGGAAATCCAGCTCTACAGCCGTGGCCTGCTTCTCAAATGATTTCAGGGTAAGAAAGATTTGCAGATGTCTGGTTAAAAGCCGTTTCGCCACCAGATCGGAGACCAGCCGCATCACGTGGCAAAAGAGATGCGCCCGGATCAGCCGGGCATTGCCACTCACCTCACCCATGGATGCTGTACGCGACATGCTTTTGGGCAGTGACTGCTCTGTTTCCAGCTTCATCACAGAGCGGCCATTGAGCTCTTCAAACAGAACCAGGCCATGACGCCCCAGCAGCCGGTGGATCAATGCCTTTCCGGCACGGATAAAATCATGTGCCGTTAAAATGTTGAACTTGTGCAGGAGAGCTGCGCGATTGCGGCCAATACCGGGGATAGCCTGAACAGGAATATCTGTCAGGAACCGTTCCACCCGCTTGCCGGGGACAACCGTACTGCCATCGGGCTTGTTACTCTCCGAGGCCATCTTGGCCAGCGTGCGCGTGGTGCTGATACCGATCGACACGGTGATCCCCACCTCCTGCCGGATCACACGGCGAATCTCATCAGCCAGCTGCCGGAACGATTTGCGCCACAGGGTGCGGATACCGTTCATATCCATGAACCCTTCATCAATCGAATAGACCTCAATTTCAGGGCTGTAGCGGTGCATAATGGAAAACATACGGGCAGACATCTGACCGTAAAATCGAAAGTCCGGCGTCAGGAATGCCGCATCGGGAACCAGGCGCCTTGCTTCCCAGACCGGCATGCCTGTGGTCACCCCTGCATTTTTGGCGCTGTAACTTTTAGCGACCACCATCGCATTCTGATTGGAGAGCACACAGATCGGTCTGGCTCTGAGTTCAGGGTGACGCGCCGCTTCACAGGAGGCATAAAAGGCATCGGCATCAATATGGGCAATGGCACAAGCCCAGTTCGTCGGGGTAATCATCCCCTGCTCATCTCAGTTTACGGAACTGACCGACCACCTCACCATAGATCTCCAGTGACCCCTGTGGCCGGATGATGGAGAACTGGTCATTGGCAGGCTGCAGATAGTAGCCATGACGATCCCGCTGCAGATATTTGATGGTGAAATCTCCATCAACAATGGCGACCACGATTTTGCCACTGTTCACACTGGAACACCGCTCCACCACCAGCATATCACCATCGTGGATACCGGCATTAATCATCGAATCGCCCCTCACCTCGACCAGCACGGTGCTGGATGGGTGTTCGACCAGATACTCATCAATGGTGATGGCATCCCCCATCAGCTCCTCTGCCGGACTGGCAAATCCGGCAGCTGCGGCGCCCACCAGTGGCCGCTCAAAAAATGCGCCTCCGGGCACCAGACGTCCGCCCGGCCCCCTCTTCAGCCAGCCGCGCAGCAGCAGCCGACCGGCCAGTTTCACAGCACCCTGCTTGCTCAGACCCAGCATATCGCCCAGCCCCGCATAAGAGGGAATCAACTGATGTTTGCGGTAATAATCACGCAGCTTTGCAAGCGCTGCGACTTCACGGTCTGCCATGCCGGAAGAGTAGTGTACGTTCGTACACCTTGCAAGGCAGGAGATGGAAATTCAGCAGAGTCTGAGAGAGATGCTGATTAACAGGCATCCTGCCACCATCCGGCAGGAAAGCCGGATGGGACGGTCAGGCCGCCGCCAGGTAAACGGCAGGATGCCGTGAATCAGCAATCAGCGCTTCCCTAATCGCAACTATAGCCGTGCTCGGCCATGCCCTCCTCCAGATAGAAGGAGACCTGCGGGTGGGCCAGCAGGTATTCAGCGGTATGATCGCTGCGTGCATCATCGGCATCTTCCACCGCAGACTTCCAGTCAGCCAGCGTATAGTCGCCACGGCCAAGCCACATCAGTGCCACCAGTTCAGCCTGCGCATCCTCATCCAGATTATCAATGGCGGCGCTCACCTCCTGCAGCAGATGATCATCGCCATGATCGGCCAGAACCTGCATCGCCCAGTTCTCTGACGGGCTGTCGGTTTCCGGCTCGGAGAGCACCACACCCTCCTTGGCCTGAAACTCGCGTGCCCTGGCAATAATGAAACAGACGGTATCGGGGTGGATATTCAGCATGGCAACCTCCTTCAGCAGACAATACGTCCTGTCTTTAGTGTATACGATAAAAGGGTCAGTGAGAGAAAAATGGGGAATTATTTTTTGCCTCTGTAACTGATCCGGTAAACCGCGCCTTTCAGATCATCCGACAGCAGCAGCGAACCGTCCGGCATGACCAGCAGATCCACCGGCCTGCCCCATTTCAGACTGCCGAGAAGCCAGCCATCGGCAAACACCTGCTTGTCGGTCACCCTGCCCTGTTCAACTGTCACCATCATAACCCGGTATCCGGATGGAACCGTCCGGTTCCACGAACCATGCTCGGCGATAAAGAGCCGGTTCCGGTACTCCGGCGGAAACATCGAACCGGTGTAGAATCTCAACCCCAGCGCCGCAACATGCGCTCCCAACTCCAGTGCCGGCGGCGTGAACTCTCTCTCCGGCATCGGTTCGCCGAACCCGGGATCTACGATATCCTTGCCGTGGATGAACGGATAGCCGTAATGCAGCCCCTTTTTCTCCGCCCGGTTCAGCTCATCCGGCGGCGCGTCATCACCCATCCAGTCGCGGCCATTATCGGTAAACCACATCACAAGGCTCTGCGGATGCCATGCAAAACCGATAGAGTTACGCACCCCTTCGGCATAGACCTCGAACCCGCTGCCGTCCGGTCGCAGGCGGCAGATGGTGGCAAACGGCTGCGGCTCATTGCAGATGTTGCACGGTGCGCCGATGGAGAGGTAGAGCCAGCCATCGGGACCTGCAGCAAGATAGCGCCAGCCGTGGTGTCTTTTTTGCGGAAGATCGCCGTAAATCACCTCCGGCTCAGGCGGCCTGGCCAGATGCGTCTCGATATCATTGAAACGGATAATACGGTGATGCTCGGCCACATAGAGCGCACCTTTGTAGAAGGCGATGCCGTTGGGCATGTCCAGACCATCGGCAATGACAAAACGCGTCTCAGCCTCTCCGTCACCATCGCTATCCACCAGTGCATAGACCCTGTCACCGCTGCGGTTGCCGACAAACACCGTCCCCGAATCTCCCAGCGCCAGCGAACGGGCATTGGGAACAGCATCGGAAAAATAGGTGATTTCAAATCCCGGCGGAAGTTTGATCCGCTCCAGAGCCCGGTCCGGAACGCCGGCAGAGGCTGCTGAAACCATTGCCAGCAACAGGGTCGGGAAAACCAGAGTCGATACGGTAAAACGCCTCATTTTCTCACTATAGCACGTATCTCCGGGAAACAGGGTGCCGGATTTCGCTATGATATATAAACTGTATGAATTTCGCGGCAGCTGCGACCAATGAATATTATGGAGGTTCTGATATGCCTGTTTTCAAGCGCTTGATGATGCTGCTTATAGCCGTGCTCGTGCCGTGGAGTGCGATGGCAGTTGAGCCGATAACGGCAAAAGATATGATGAAGCCGGGCGGCAACGAGGTGGCGATTTTTGCCGGCGGCTGCTTCTGGTGCATGGAGAAGCCGTTCGAGCAGGTGCCGGGAGTCAGCGCTGTCATCTCAGGTTACAGTGGCGGCAAAAGCACTAACCCGACCTACAGAAACTATGCCCGGGGCGGCCATATCGAGGTGGTAAAGGTGATCTTTGACCCTGAGCAGGTCAGCTACGATAAGCTGCTGGATGTTTTCTGGCGGCAGATCGACCCGACAGACAGCGGGGGCCAATTTGTTGACCGGGGGCATGAGTACACCAGTGCCATCTTCTATCTGAACGAGTCTCAGCACAAAACGGCCATTGCCTCGAAAAAACGGATGGATGAAAGTGCGGTTTTCGGCGCCCCCATCATCACACCAGTCAGGCCTGCCTCACCGTTCTATGCGGCTGAGGAGTATCATCAGGATTATTACAGGAAGAGTTCGCTGCGCTACTGGTACTACCGCAGCCGCTCAGGTCGCGATGACTATCTTGAACGTATCTGGGGCAGAGAGGCGATGAAGGAACAGCCATGATGAAGCGACAGCCCCTGCTTCATACATTTCATTCTCCATTCTCCGGATTCCGGTACGTCACCACAGGCAGATAAGAGCAGTTTCGCCTAAGCTAGCAGATATGCGCCCGAACTTTTCGCCAGCCCTGCTGATCGCCTTTATTGCCGTGCTGTTTCTGCTTACGGTCATTGTACAGATCGGCCTCGTCAGTATCGGTTTTGAAAAGCTTGGGCTTTCACAGCAATCTGCCATGCTGCTGCTCTTCTCATCACTGCTGGGAAGCAGCATTAACCTGCCTCTGTTCTCGCTGAAGGTAAAAGAGCCGCAGGAGGGATTTGCACCACGCCCTTCATTCGGCCTTCTGCGTCCGATCCTGCTGCCATTTACCGGGCGTATGCAGGTCATGGTCAATGTTGGCGGCTGCCTGATTCCGATAACCTTTTCGCTCTACCTGTTTACCCATATCGATTTTGAAACAGGCCGCGTTATTCTGGCCATTACAGCGGTCTCCGCTTTTGCCTACGCCGTCAGCAGGCCGTTACCCGGCATCGGTATCGGCATGCCGGTACTGGCCGCGCCTTTTGCTGCCGCCCTCACCGCCATCATGGTTGACGCCAGCCACAGTGCGCCGCTGGCCTATATCTGTGGTACCACCGGCGTCATTATCGGGGCTGATCTGATGCGCATTTCCGATATCCGGAAACTTGGCGTGCCATTCGCCTCTATTGGCGGGGCAGGCACATTTGATGGTATTTTTATTACCGGTATTGTTGCTGTATTGCTGGCCTGAACCGGATAAAGCGGTACAGGTTCACAGCACGTTGCCAGAACCTGAATCAGAAGCGCAGTTCCAGCCCTGTCTTGTAACTGATATCGGTCTGCCTGATACCGGCAGGGGGCAGCGAATCGTGCGCCACCTCCAGCGAAAGCTTCAGATCAAGCCGGTTGGACAGGGCAATGCTTATCGCAGCATCATCAAGCACACGAAAGTCAGCGGTATCACTCCATGCCGGCTGGTAATAGACGGTATTCTGCAATCGAATCCGGTCATTAACGGCAAAGTGCCAGGCGAGATAGCTGTTACCCCGCCAGAGCCGGGCATCCGGCGTATTGGCCGCAGCACGCAGTCTCTCCTGCTCATAAAATGAACCCAGCCCCAGATAAACGGCATAATTCGGCATCTCTCTTGAGTAACGCAGGCCACCGCCATACAAGGTACGCAGCCTGAGTTGGGCGAATTCATCCTGCTGCGCCTGGACAAAGGCTTCGACAGCCCAGATATGGTCAAGAGCGTAACGGTGTCGCAGGTGGGCAAATGCCTTGTTGGTATCGCGGCTGCCCCGGCTTTTGCCGTAACCATAGCTGCCCGAAAATATATTGGTGTGATCGCCATGTTTCCACAACAGGTGAAGGCTTCCTTCACCGTTAATCTTGTCCGTATTGCCTGAACTGCCGCTGACCGACACACCGGCTTTACCGGCAAAACCATCCTCTTCAATACTCAGATCAAGATCTTCAGCATTCACAATCGCCAGGGCTGCATGGGGAACAAGAAGCAGCAGAAATATCAGAATAACACGCATGCGCCGACCCTATAGTTTTCCTCTGCTTTGACCAAGTCAAAGCACCGGTCCTGATCCTGTTGTACGCACTTCAGCCGTTGAAACAGGCTGCGACAATTTACCGCTACCGGATATCATAATGTGCCGATAGAGTACGTCTGCATGTCACATAAACCCTGTAATAACCGCATATCATGAAACGCTGCCCACAGGCACTGGCCCTGCCAGCCATCGGCATGTTCGCCCTGCTTTTCTCCGCCTGCGGAGACCAGGGCGGCAACTCTGTAAAACTGCCGGCCAAACCGGTGGTTGTGCTGAAGGCCCATACGCTCATGCTGAGCGATCAGATGGAAGCGCTGGGAACGGCACAGGCCAACGAATCGATCACCATCACAGCCAAGGTGTCCGGCAGGCTCGAGGAGATCGCATTCACTGACGGTCAGCAGGTGCGCAAAGGTGATCTGATTGTTCGTCTGGATCAGGATGAGGAGTATGCCCAGCTGATAGCCGCCGAAGTACAGCTTGCCGAGCACACGCGCGAAGTTAAACGCCTGCAAACACTGCTGGCACGCAGGGCAGCCGCCACGCGCGAACTGGATGAGCGCAAAACACTGGCGGCCGTTGCTGCCAGTAACATCGAGCAGATCAAGGCCCGCATCAGCGAGCTTACCCTCAAAGCCCCCTTTGACGGCAAGGTCGGCATTCGCCGCGTCAGTCCCGGCGCCCTGATCCAGCCGGGGCAGGTGATTGTCACACTTGATGAGATTGACCCGATAAAACTGGATTTCAGCATCCCGTCCACCATGCTTCAAGGACTGAAACCCGGCGACCGCATCGAAGCCCGTGCCGAAGCGCTGGGTGACCGGGTATTCACCGGCAGGGTCACTGCCACCGATTCACGCATCGACCCGCTGACCCGCTCCATGCTGCTGCGCGCCATTATCGACAATCCGGACGGCGAACTGATTCCCGGTATGCTGATGCGTGTCACGCTGCTGGCCAATGAACGCGAGGCGGTGGTTGTGCCGGAAGAGAGCATCACCCAGAAACAGGAGAGGCATTTCATCACGCTGGTGACAGCCGACGGCAAGGCGGAGATCCGGGCAGTGCAGACCGGTCTGCGCCGCGACGGCCTGGTCGAAATCCGGCAGGGTCTTGCCGCAGGGGAGTTGGTTGTTGTACGCGGCATGGGCTTCGTCAAACCGGGGCAGGCGGTCAGCGTGAGCGAGACATGGGAGACAATCCGCGACAGCCAGTTTCCGGCCCGGTAAGCAACTGCATGTCCAAAACCAGCATCGATCTTAAGCAGGGTCTGGAGAGGCGGGCAGATCATGTGGCTCTCTGATACCAGCGTCCGCCGTCCCGTTCTGGCACTGGTGCTGAACCTGCTGCTGGTGGTGTTCGGCATTCTCTCCTTCACCCATCTGCCGCTGCGCGAATACCCCGATATCGACCCCCCCATTGTTTCCATCACCACCGTGTATCCGGGTGCAGCCGCCAATGTGGTCGAAACGCGCATTACCGAGGTGATTGAAGACCGTATCGCCGGCATCGAGGGTGTCCGCTCCATCACCTCCAAAAGCAGCGATGGCCGTTCGGATATTTCCATCCGCTTCAACATCAACCGCGATATCGATGCGGCCGCCAACGATATCCGCGACCGGGTTTCCCGCATCATGAATGACCTGCCGGATGGTGCCGAACCGCCCGAGATCCGCAAAACCGATGCCGACGAGCGTGTCATCATGTGGTTGAACCTGACCGGTGAAGGGATGTCGATCATGGAGATCTCCGACTACGCCAAGCGCTATGTCGAGGATCGCTTTTCAGCCCTCGATGGTGTGGCCCGGGCGCGTATCGGCGGAGGCGAAGAGCAGTCCCTGCGCATCTGGCTGGATCGTAACAAACTGGCCGCATTTGGACTGACGGTTACCGACATTGAGCAGGCGCTGCGCCAGGAAAATGTGGAACTTCCGGCCGGTATGCTGGAATCGAAGAAACGTGATTTTACCGTACGTATCCTGCGTAGCTACCGCAGCACCGATGATTTCCGAAAACTGGTTCTCAAACAGGGAGCCGACGGCTACCTGGTACGACTGGGAGATATCGCCCGCATTGAAATCGCCGCCATCGAAAAACGCAGCACGCTAAGGGGCAACGGTGTCCCCATGGTCGGGATCGGTATCGTCAAGCAGTCCACCGGCAACGCGCTTGCCGTCGCCCGGCTGGCCAAACGGGAGATGGCCCGCGTCAATGAGGTGTTGCCGCCGAATATGCACATGGAACAGAGCTTTGATTCCAGTGTCTTTATCGACAATGCTATTGATGAGGTGTTCAAAACCCTGTTTATTGCCGTGCTGCTGGTGGTGCTGGTGATTTACGTTTTCCTCGGCAATGTGCGCGCCATGCTGGTGCCTGCCGTGACAGTGCCGATCTCGCTGATTTCCACCTTTATCGTGCTCTACGCCTTTGGTTATACCATCAACCTGCTGACCCTGCTGGCGCTGGTTCTGGCCATCGGGCTGGTGGTGGACGATGCCATTGTGGTGATCGAAAATATCCATCGCCGCATCGAACTGGGTGAGCCGAAGCTGGTCGCCGCTTTTCGCGGTACGCGGCAGGTCGGTTTTGCGGTTATTGCCACCACGGCCGTACTGGTTTCCGTCTTCGTGCCGATCACCTTCATGGAGGGCGATACGGGCCGTCTGTTCAGCGAGTTTGCCGTTGCCATTACTGCCGCAGTTATCTTTTCAAGCTTTGCCGCCCTGAGTGTGGCTCCGATGATGGCGTCCAAACTGCTTGATGCACACGGTGAATCGAGCCGTTTTACCCGCTTCATCGATCGCAACTTTGTGCGTCTGCGTGAATCCTATCTGAGGGTGCTGGAGCGGGATCTCAGTCGCCCGTGGATATCGATTATGGTTATTGCCATCATGGTGGTGGCCGCAGTGCTGCTGCTGCGGGCTATTCCTCAGGAGTACTCACCAAGAGAGGACCGCGGCGTCTTTTTTATCATGATCAAAGGCCCGGAGGGCGCTTCCTATCAGTATCTGCGCGAGCATATGGATGAGATTGAGCGGCGCCTGATGCCGTTTACCGAGAGCGGTGAATTCCAGCGCCTGCTGATGCGTGCCCCCGGCAGCTTCGGTGCTACCGCCAACTTCAGCGATGCACGTGGTATCGTTGTGCTAAGCCACTGGAACACCGGGCGAAAACCCATCGGCTACTACCTTAATCAGGTCAAAAAACGTACTGCCGACATTCCCGGCGTGCTGGTGTTCAGCATTGTGCGCCAGGCCTTCGGCGGCGGTGAAGCCAAGCCGGTGCAGTTCGTGCTTGGCGGCCCGACCTATAACGACCTGGCCGAATGGCGCGACATCATGATCGCCAAAGCGGGCAAAAATCCGGGGCTGATCGGCCTGGATCACGACTATGATGAAACCAGACCGCAGATCGGCCTGACCGTGCGGCGCGACCGTGCCGACACGCTCGGCGTATCAGTGCAGGATATCAACCACACGCTGGAGACCCTGATGGGTACGCGCCGGGTGACCACCTTCATCGATCGCGGCAAGGAGTACGATGTGGTGCTGGAAAGCGAAAAATCGCTCAAGCAAAGCCCTGCCGATATCGCCAACACCTGGGTGCGCTCGACACGAAGCGGCCAGCTCATCCCCCTCTCCAACCTTGTCGATATTCGCGAGTTTGCCGACAGCGGCACGCTCAACAGATATAACCGCCAGCGGGCCATTACGCTGGAAGCCAATTTGTCTGATGATTATTCGCTCGGTGAAGCCCTGACCTATCTGGAGGACCTGGTGCGCAGCGAGCTGCCGCCCGGCGCCTCTATCGACTACAAGGGGCCATCGCAGGACTTTATCGACAGCGGTTCATCGATCTATCTGGTCTTTGCTCTCGCACTGATGGTGACCTTTCTGGTCCTGGCCGCCCAGTTCGAGAGCTTTATCCATCCGCTGATTATCATGCTGACCGTACCGCTGGCCATCACCGGCGCGCTTACCGCACTCTGGCTGACCGGCATGAGCCTGAACATCTACAGCCAGATCGGCCTGATCATCCTGATAGGCATTGCCGCCAAAAACGGTATCCTGATTGTTGAATTCATTAACCAGCTACGTGACGAAGGCATGGACTTCCATGACGCCATTCTCAATGCCTCCGGCAAGCGCCTGCGTCCGATCGTCATGACTGCGCTGACGACAGCCATGGGAGCCATCCCTCTGGTCCTCTCCTCGGGGGCCGGTGCTGAAACACGGCTGGTAATCGGCACTGTGATCATGTCCGGTGTTATCATCACCACCTTCTTTACCCTGTTTATCGTACCTGTGATGTACCGGCTCTGGTCTGCCCACACCTCCTCACCGAAGGCCACCGGACGCAAACTGGAAGCCGAACTTGCCCGCTACAGGGAGAAGGTGTGAGCAGACTTCCGCTGCTTGGTGCTGTTCTGATTCTGAGTGGCTGTGCCGTGGGGCCGGACTACCATCGCCCGGTCTCCGAACAGAGTGAACAGTGGCAAAGCCGGTTGAATACTGTTGCATCTTCGCAGGCAGCCGGAACCGCCGCCTGGTGGCAGCAGCTGGATGACCCGCTGCTCAACGAACTGATTTCCGGAGCCATGCAGCACAACCGTGATCTTGCCGGGGCACTGGCCAATATCGAGCAGGCCAGGGCACTGCGCCGTGCGGCGGGGGCCGGCTACTATCCAACCGTTGACTCCAGCGGTTCGGGTAGCCGCAGCCGGTTCAGCAGGCAGACCGGATTCGGAGCAAACATCGGCACGCGCAACACCTTCAGTGCCGGGCTGGATGCCAGCTGGGAGCTGGATCTGTTCGGTCGCACGCGACGCGCTGTTGAGGTGGCAGATGCACAGATCGGAGCCAGTGAAGCCGCACATCGGGGAGTGATGCTCTCCGTTGTTGCGGAAGTGGCGACCAGCTACTTCGAAGCGCGCGGCCTGCAACGGCAGCTGACCGTGACCGAACGCGATATCGAACTGCTGCGCGAAGTAGAAGAGATCGCCCGCGCCCAGTCGGAATTGGGTGTGACCACCGAGATGGATCTGATGCGGGCACGTGGTGAGCGGGAGACCTTCGAAGCCAGACTTCCCAATCTGGAGGCAGAGATCGCAGCCCGCAGTTATCGTATTTCCGTGCTCACAGGCCAGCCACCCGAGCAGCATGTCAGAGCGTTGCAGGAGAGCCGGCCGCTGCCAATGCCTCCGGACCTGGTGCCTGTGGGGCTTCGTTCGGAGATTCTCAAACGTCGCCCGGATGTACAGCTGGCCGAGCGCGAACTGGCTGCTGCCACGGCCGGTATCGGTGTCGCCCGCGCCGATCTGTTTCCCAGCTTCTCCCTGACCGGAGCCATTGGTACGAGTGCACGGGTCTTCAGCGATCTGTTTACCTCAGGCACGTTCACCAATTCGGTTGGCGGGGCGCTTGCATGGCCGGTTTTTGCCGGCGGGGCGCTGACTGCCGGTGTGGATGTCGCCGAGGCCGGGGCGAAGGCGGCACTTGCCCGTTATGAACAGAGCGTGCTGCTGGCGCTGGAGGATAGTGAAGCATCTCTGATGCGCTACGGTAAGGAGTGGCAGACGCTGGAGCGTTTGCGCAGTGCCGAGGCCTCACGCCAGAAAGCCTTTGAAATCGCCCGGCTGCGCTATGAGACGGGGGAGGAGAATTTTCTCGTCATTCTCGATGCGGAGCGGGATCTGATCACCACGCGCAATGACATCATCAGCAGTGAGACACGGATTCTCACCAGCCTCGCGCAGCTCTACAAGGCGCTCGGCGGCGGCTGGCTGCCTCCTGAAAATTAAACCTGCAGGCTGACCACCCTGATCAGGAACTGCAGGAGAGCATCGAACATCCGGCACGGTGACGCGCCCATTCCGGGCGTTTTTCTGCAAACCTCTCTTTTCCCGGCTGTTCATCATAGGGGTGTCGCAACAGATCAAGCAGTTCATGCAGCATCGAATAATCCCCCGCTTGAGCGCTGTCGATGGCCTGCTGTGCAAGATAGTTACGCAGCACATATTTGGGATTGACTGCATGCATGCGTGCACGCCGATCATGTTCAGCCAGCCCATCCTTCCGGATCCGGGCCATATAGGCGTCCAGCCACTGCGCAAGGCGCTGGTGATATGCAGCATCGAGATCATCAGGGAGGTAACAGGCATGCAGCAGCGGTGCGATCCGCTGTTCGGCAGTCTGGCCCGGCTCCGCAGCGGCTGAAATATCGCCCAGCCTGCGAAAGAAAATGGTCATGTCCGTCTCAACCAGCACAAGAATCTCCAGCAGCTCTTCGATCAGTCCCTCATCCGAATTGGCTGTAAAGCTGTTGAACCCGAGCTTGGCTGCCATCATCTTCCACCACCCCTGCTCGTAACTTGCCGCATAGAGATCAAGCGCCTGCTGCAGCGGTGCCTCGTCATTGATCAGCGGATAGATCGCCTCCGCCAGACGGGTCAGGTTCCACATCGCAATCTGTGGCTGATTACCAAAGCGGTAGCGCCTGCTCTCCGCATCGGTGGTGTTGGGTGTCCAGCCCGGGTCATACCCCTCAAGCCAGCCGTAGGGGCCATAATCAATCGTAAGCCCCAATACGGACATGTTATCGGTATTCATCACACCATGCACAAAGCCGACCCGCATCCAGTGCACCATCAGCTCCGCCGTTGTCCGGCAAACCTCCTCAAACCAGCGCAGGTAGAGCGCTACGGATGGCTCTTTCCCGGACATCTCTGCCCCCGGGGAGTCAGGCAGATGCGGAAAATCGGTACGGATCGTATAATCAAGCAGCTGTTTCAGCAGGCTGAAATCCTGACGTGAAGTGAATATTTCAAAACTGCCGAAACGGGTAAAGGAGGGGGCTACACGACAGACGATTGCACCGGGTTCGGGGGCTGCGTTGCCATCATAGAACATATCCCGCATCACATCTTCGCCGCTTTTGATCAGGCTTAAGGCACGGGTAGTGGGCACGCCCAGATGAAACATCGCCTCACTACAGAGAAACTCGCGCAGTGATGAGCGCAACACCGCCAGACCATCGGCACCCCTTGAGTACGGAGTGGGCCCGGCCCCCTTGAGCTGCAACACCCATCGTTGCCCGTCACCCTTCACCAGTTCACCCAGATTGATGGCACGGCCATCTCCCAGCTGCCCGGCCCAGCGGCCGAACTGATGGCCGCCATAACAGCTGGCATAGGGTTCCATGCCGGGCAGCAGGCGGTTACCGGAAAACACCTCTGTAAAAAGGTCAGATTCGCAATCTTCCTGCGTCAGCCCGAGCATTAATGCCAGATCAAGAGAACAGGCCACGGTTTCAGGAGCGCTGACAGGTGTTGGCACCACTCTGGAGTAACAGGCTCCCAACACCTGACGTGGCATAATCGCACTCTCCGGATCTCCCGGAAGCGTTGCGACAAAGCTGTTATCAAACAGCAGTGGGTTCCGGAAACCGTTTTCTGCCATGGAGATCAGACTACAGGGCTCCGCCCCGATATGAAAGTAAACCGGGGCACTGCTGTCCCAGCTAATTCTCTAACCATGCCATGCAAGCCTTTCGCCACAACGAGT
>JAVVEJ010000046.1:11543-13793 GCA_032251395.1 Mariprofundaceae bacterium | reverse complement strand
GTCCGGGCCTGCCTGATCTGCTCAGGCAGGCACCGCGGCTGCTGTCGGAACTGAGTCTTGAAGGCTTCGAAAACTGGGTTGAATACGGAATCCATTATTACCGGAACCACCCCGGACGGCAGGTGGACTATTTCAGCCTGCAATCAGCCGATGCCCATGCCGTGCTGCAGCGGGAGCGTCATGGCACACTAATGATCGATCATGAACGTAAACTCGATTCGTATATGCGTGCCCTGTGGAATGATCATGATTATCTTATACCCTATTCGCTGGCATTTGATGAACTGCGCAAGCCAATGCCATATTTTGATGACCTGGGGTTCCGTCTTCCCGATGTTTATGATGATGATCGCGGTGTGCCCGGTATTGATCGTTATCGTGCAGCCCTGGCACACATGGCCGCGCATCGCCGCTGGAGCCAGAAGATGGTGGTGGATAACTGGAGCCCGTTCCAGCGCATAGCTGTTGAGGTGTTTGAGGATTCCCGTGTTGAATATCTGGCTATGCAACGTTTCCCGGGCTTGAGAAAAATCTTTCTTGCCCTGCATCCGGTCCCGGACGAAAAAGCATTGGATATGGAGGAAACATCGCTGATCAATTTGCGACTGGCACTGGTGTCCCGTGCAATCCTTGACCCCGACTTCCAGTATGAAAACGAAGATGTACGTGAATTTGTGGGTCGCTTTTTCACCGAAATGGAGAAGGGTGAGAAGTCGACCAGTGCGGATATGGCTTCGATTGCACTCTCCTTTATTGCGCGAACCCGCAGGCAGAGTGATACCTCGCCCAACACCTATTTCGAAAATACCGAAGTGGATTATCGTGATGATAACCGGCATCTGTGGATATATATCGAGCAGGGCGATGAAGAGGAAGCCACCTTTGAACACCTCAATCAGAGGCAGAAGGAAGAAGAAGAGCTCAAAGGCTTGCCACCGCGCCATTACCACGAGTGGGATTACAGCTCTCAGCACTATCGCCCGAACTGGGTCAGTCTCTATGAAGCACTGCATCCACGTGGCAGTGCATCGAAGATTGATAACCTGCTTGCCAAGCACAATATGCTGGCCAGGCGCCTGAAACAGTTGCTCGAGATGCTTAAGCCGCAGGATAAGGTGCGTATTCGTTATCAGGAGGAGGGCTCCGAGCTTGATCTGGACGTGGCCATTCGTTCATTGATTGATTTCAAGGGCGGGGCAGCGCCCGATCCGCGTATCAACATGAGCCATAAACATGCCGGTCGCGATGTGGCCGTGATGCTGCTGCTCGATCTGTCGCAATCCCTTAATGAGAAGGCGAAGGGGAGTGACCAGACCATACTTGAATTGTCTCAGGAGGCTGTTTCACTGTTGGCCTGGGCGATTGAGCAGGTGGGAGACAACTTTGCGATTGCCGGCTTCCACTCCAATACGCGTCATGATGTTCGTTATTACCATATCAAGGGCTATTCCGAACCCTGGGACAATGAAGTCAAATCGCGTCTGGCAGCCATGGAGGCTGGTTTTTCAACCCGCATGGGTGGTGCGATGCGCCATGCAGGCCATTATCTGAAAGCCCAGAAAGCTGAAAAGAAACTGATGCTGATTCTTACCGACGGTGAGCCTGCCGATATTGATGTTGATGACGATCAACTGTTGATCAAAGATGCGCGTCAGGCGGTCAAGGAGCTGGATCGCGATGGTATCTACAGCTACTGCATCAACCTCGATCCCAATGCCGATGAGTATGTGGCGGATATTTTCGGCAAGCAGTACGCCATTATTGACCATGTGAGTCGTCTGCCGGAACGATTGCCCGAGTTGTTTATCTCACTGACGAAATAGCGCCAGTGAAAAAGGCAGGGCGTTGAGCCCTGCCTTTTTGCCTGTGAGCCGGACTGTTACCTCCGCCGGTCACTGCGGCTGACCTGACTCTTCTCCTGCCGGTCATCCCGCTGGTCATTGCGGCTCTGCTGCCGGTTATCCCGCTGGTCACTGCGGCTCTGCTGCCGGTCATCCCGCTGGTCATTGCGGCTCTGCTGCCGGTTATCCCGCTGGTCACTGCGGCTCTGCTGCCGGTCATCCCGCTGGTCACTGCGGCTCTGCTGCCGGTCATCCCGCTGGTCATTGCGGCTGACCTGACTCTTGTCCTGCCGGTCATCCCGCTGGTCATTGCGGCTGACCTGACTCTTGGCCTGCCTCTTGTCCTGCCGGCCATCCTGCCGGCCATCCTGCCGGCCATCCTGCCGGGTATCGAAGCGGCTATCCCTGC
>JAVVEJ010000046.1:0-11443 GCA_032251395.1 Mariprofundaceae bacterium | reverse complement strand
TCCTGCCGGCCATCCTGCCGGCCATCCTGCCGGGTATCGAAGCGGCTATCCCTGCCCCTGCCGTCACTCCTGACAATTTCCCGCTTTTGATACTGCTGCTTTTCCTGGCGGGCATCTTCCCGGCGTGGTGCAGGTGCCACATACCGGCGTGGTGCAGGCGCTACATACCGGCGTGGTGCAGGCGCTACATACCGGCGTGGTGCAGGTGGCTGGCGGTAGAGATGGCCACGATAGTAACCACCCTGATGGTGATGATTGTAATTTCCATCGCCATGGTGGTGATGCCAATAGCCGTGACCATGATGGTGCTGGCCATAATATTCGGAGCCACTCGGGGCAGCAATGATGGCTCCGGCCACGGCGCCAATAAATGCACCTATAATGGCACCTTCGACAGCCTGGTCTGAGCCGGCACCGATAACGGCACCGGACACTCCGCCAATAGCTGCACCAGTTGTAGCGGCCCGTTCCTGGCGTTGTGTCGCACACGCAGAGAGTCCCAGGACCATAAATAGTATCAATATTTTTTTCATAATAACCTCATTTAAATACTACTGATTGTGAGGCTCTCCATATTCGGGCGGAGAGCCTCACGATCATGTTTATCCCAGGTTTTTTCCATGTGATGAACGGTCCCTGGAATCGCGATGCTGATGTTTCTTAAAACGCTCCGACCGCTTTTCATGCATGGCTCTGGCCTTTTCCCGCTGCTCCGGAGTCAGGATGGCATGGATATCTTTACGGATCCGCGCGTCTGCCTCGATTTTCTGAGTCATTGCTTTGGCCTGCCGGTGAGCCAGTTTTTCGACCTGGTTCATGTAGTCCGGGGCGGAGGGATCAAGCTGCATCAGTGCCCTGCGGGCCTCTCTTCGATCACTGCGGTGTTTCGAATCTTTTCTGGCTTCGAGAATCCCTTTAATCTTTTTGGCCTGCTGATCGGTCAGGTTGAGGCGCTCCTTCATTTTGTCAATTCGCTGTTCCATATTGGCACCGCTGTGCCTGTCGCCACGTTTGCAGCCACCATCGAAAGCCATGGCGCCAGTGCTGATACCGACAATGGCAAGTATGCCAAGTGTGGAAAGGATAATTTTACTGTTACGTTTCATTGCGTACTCCTGGAAAAGTTTTGTTTGCAGCCAGTGACTGCATGGGGGGAACTCTCTGCCCGATTTTGTAAAGTGGGGTATGTGGTATGAAAAGTTTTGTAGAAAATATGTAAAAGTATGTAAAAAGCAGCGGTTAGCAGTTCACTTTGGAGCAGGAAGTGTGGCAAGCTGCCGGCATGACAGATTCCCTGCGAATATTAATTGCCGATGATGATCAGGAACTCAGCGCCCTGTTATCCGAATACCTGCAAAGCGAAGGCTTTGATGTGATCATGGCTCACGATGGCGAGGCTGCACTGCATCGGGCGCAGCATGATGCATGTGATCTGATGGTGCTTGATATTATGATGCCGAAAATGAACGGAATGGAAGTGTTAAAGGAGCTTCGAAAGCAATCCCTGCTGCCTGTTGTGATGCTTACCGCTCGCGGTGAACCGGTGGATCGTATTGTAGGGCTTGAAATCGGTGCGGATGATTATCTTCCGAAGCCATGCAATCCAAGGGAGCTGGTTGCACGAATCCGTGCGGTATTGAGACGCGTCTCACTCCCCCCGGATTTAGCCTCACGCGATACGGATCATGCTATCGAAGTGGATGGTATTAAGCTCACTGCACAAACGCGTACGGTTCAGAAGCAGGGAGAAGCGGTTGATCTGACCAGTACAGAATTCGATCTGCTGCTGCAACTGCTCGCCAATGCCGGGCAGGTGGTGACCAAAGAGCAACTTTCCGAGCAGGTGCTGGGGCGGCGTCTAGCCCTCTATGACCGGAGTATCGATATGCATGTAAGCCACCTGCGCAGAAAACTGGGCACGCTTGCCGATGGCTCGGAGCGGATCAAAACAGTGCGGGGAACCGGCTATATCTATGTAAAAACACCGGTGAAATCCAGTGCCTAAAATCTTCTGGAAGGTATTTCTCTGGTTCTGGCTGACCATGCTGGTCACCACTATTGCAACCTTCTGGCTCGGCAATCTGTGGTCGGAAGGCAGGGATGCTTCGGCGCGTCACATGGCGCATCTGGAGAGCCTCGCAGCTTCTGCCGAGTCGATCCTTGAAGAGCGCGGCGTGGAAGCCGTTGGTCCCTGGTTGCACCATATGCGCAAACGCACCCCCCTGCGTGTCATGCTGGTTGATACCGGAACGGGTGAGACGCTACGCGGTCGGAAACTTCCACAGCATCTGAAGGCCCACCTGCAACTTCCCGCAAAAGAGAGTGGTTTGATCGAAAGCGAATTCGAAGGACACAAAGTTATCTCCCTGCCGCTGGGCGGCCCCGAGGGCCGGCATTACCGGTTGATCAGCGAACCTCGCATCCACAGTAGTGCATCCGGGTATGAGATGCGTATTTTCAGACGTATTGACGGCAGTCGTATGGTGATTGCGCTGGTTGTTACGGCACTGATCTGCCTGCTTTTTGCCTATCTGCTTGTGCGTCCGATCCGGCAGATAGAGCAGATGGCGCGCAGCTTTGGAGAAGGAGACCTGTCGGTACGCTCTGCGCTGGGGAAACGGAGGGACGAGGTTGGTGATCTGGCCCGTGAGTTTGATGAGATGGCGGACCGGATCGAGTCCATGATGCAGGCACAGCAGCGGCTGCTCCGCGATGTGTCACATGAGCTCCGCTCTCCGCTTGCAAGGCTGCAGGTGGCGCTGGAACTTGCACGCAAGCAGAGCGGAAAAGAGGCCGTGACACAACTTGACCGGATTGGCCGGGAGGCCCGGCAGATTGATGCAATGATTGGAGATATGCTGGCTCTGGTTCGCCTGGAGAGTGGTGAGGCGGGCCAGCCGGAAGCGTGCGTTGAGCTTTCGGAACTGGTTGAGTCGGTTGTTGCTGACGCAAATTTTGAGTTTGCAGATCAGCATAAACAGATTCGCATCCTTGAGTCTGTACCCGCTATAGTGAAAGGAGATGCATCCCTGATTCACAGCGCGATTGAAAATGTGGTTCGCAATGCCATGAAATATACACCGGTGGATACAACAGTTGATGTCTTTGTGAAGCACAGCATGCCGGAGCAGGTTGAAATCGAAGTGCACGATCATGGTGCAGGTGTTCCTGAAGAGAGCTTTTCCAGACTGTTTGACCCTTTTTACCGGGTTGGAGAGGCGCGTGATCGGCAGAGCGGAGGGTTTGGTCTGGGGCTCTCGATTGTTGCCAGGGTGGTTCGCTCTCATGGCGGCTCTGTTCATGCTGAAAACGGAGCCGGAGGAGGGTTAAGGGTGAGGCTGGTTTTTCCGCTTCCGGATAGTGAACAGGTCCGGGATTAATCATCTTTCCTGATCCGGATGACCATGGTGCCTGTTATTCGTTGATACTGTTCGAGCCGGGCCACGCTGATTTTCTGGTACTCGCTTTTTCATCCGGCATGGCGATATAGAGGTTTTCGACTTTTGTTCTTGCCCACGGTGTCTTGCGCAGGAATTTCAGACTGGATTTTACCGAAGGGTCGTTGTTGAAACAGTTGATGTTGATCAGCATACCCAGCTCTTCCCATCCATAATGCTCAACCAGGCTGGTTACGACCATCTCCAGAGTCATGCCGTGCAGCGGGTTGTTGGCCTGTTCACTCATTCAGCATCTCCTTAAGGAAGCGCTGATTAATTCGGTGCTTCCGTGCGGGCCATGGACGGCCCACCAAAATTGACGATGCAAGTCGTTGATTTTGTGAGCAAAGGCAAAACCGCATTTTGCCTTTGCGTACTGATTTTCGGCAGGAAGCCGGTAAATCAGCATCTCCTTAACGAACGCCGATCCAGATGTTGTGCCTGCTGCCGCGCCTGACTGTCTGTGCCCGTACACTCTCCTCTTTCACCCTGAAGCCGACCTTCAGCATGCGCTGGGTGAAGGCCTGATCCCTGAAGGCAGACCATACCGTCAGTACACCACCGGGTTTGAGTGCAGCATAGGCATTGTTCAGGCCGCGCAGACCATAGAGTGAGTCATTGTCATCACGGGTGAAACCGTCCGGACCGTTATCGACATCGAGCATGATGGCATCGAAGCAGTTCTGATTCTCCTGCATCACTTTGCCGACATCATCCTCAATCACGCTGACCCGTTCATCATTGAGCGGATAACCAGCCACACTGCCGAGATAGTCGCGGTTCCAGCGAACCACAGCAGGCATCAGTTCACAGACCATAATGCGGGCGCTTGAATCGGTATGTTTCAGGGTTGTTGCCAGCGTGAAGCCCATACCGAGTCCGCCGACCATCAGATGCGGTGATTCGATACCGGTCACATGTTCGCAGGCAAGTTTTGCCAGCGCCTCCTCCGAATGGTGGAGGTGACTGCCCATCAATTGTCCCTGCCCGTCGACACGTATCGAAAACTCTTCACCGCGCCGGTAGAGCTTAAGCGTGGTGCCATGTTCGGTTGCTGAGTCAAGCAGGGTATAAGGACGCATCCGGAGAGTGTAAAGCAGAGGCGCAATTCATTAAAGTGCACGTCATGGAAAGAGAGTAGCGGAAAGTTGCCTTTCTCCCGGTATTAGCTAACGCCCACGGTAACCGGCTGGCTTGTGGCAAAACGAAGCGGCACGGAAAGCCAGTCCATGCTGACCACTTTGTCAGACATGTTTTGTTGAGCTACTTCAACCACTCTTCTATTTTTTTTCTATCGGGTATAGATCCCGAGTGCATCAACTGGTTGTCCACAACAACTGCCGGTGTGCTCATAACACCATAATTCATTATGGTTTCGGGACTGGTTTCCTTAATTACGTTTACGGAAACACCGCAATCATTTGCAACCAGTTGAATAAGTTCAGCAGTCTTAACACATTTGGTACAGCCACTGCCCAGTACTTTGATTTCTTTCATATCTATCCCTTCAGAGCATGTGTATTATATTTACCAACCATCCTGTTATTGTGAATGACGTTAGCAAAAGTACAAAAATAATAGCAAGTAACTTCCATGTCATTACCTGCTTCAGCAATATGAATTCCGGAAAACTCGCAGCAACAGTACTCATGCAGAATGCCAATGTTGTCCCGAGCGGAAGTCCCTTTACGATTAAACTTTCCATCACAGGAATAACGCCAGTGGCATTCGAATAGAGAGGGATTCCAACAAGAACTGCCAGGGGTACAGACCACCATTGCCCACTGCCCAGGTTTTCTTCAAACCATGTTTCCGGTACAAAACCGTGTAATGCTGCGCCTAATGCGACTCCAATAAATACCCACTTCCAAACACGATCCAATATATCCAATAGCTCTATTTTAGCGAATTTATGCCGTTCGATAATTGAGAGTCCGGGTCTGGTATCGGGTTCGCTATTAGAAACCTGCGCAGTCTGATACGCCTTGAGAGCGAAGGGCTGCAAGAGCTGTTCAGCACGAATAAGGTCAAGAAATATCCCGCCGGTTATCCCTACGGCCATACCTATAAATACATAGATAATGGTTATTTTCCACCCGACCAGGCTTAATAAAAGTAATACTGCAACCTCATTAATTAACGGCGAAGTTAAAAGAAATGACATTGTAATGCCAACAGGTATGCCTGCTGATGTAAAACCGAGAAAAACAGGAATACTTGAGCAGGAACAAAAAGGCGTTATAGCTCCGAAAGTCGACCCCATAATATAGCCGAAAATTCTGTTATTGCCCGCTAAGTAGTCACGTATTCTCTCAACATTTAGTGATGCGCGGATAAGAGAAATAATATAAATCATTACGACCAGTAGAAAAAATATCTTTGTTGTATCTTCGATAAAGAAGTGAACCGCCTCCCCCGGCTTTGAGTCCGGCAGCAAACCAAATACCGAATAAGTTAGCCAGTCAGCTAATTTCGTGAAGACAGATAACATTAAATCTCCCGCATATTGCCTGATGTCCCGGTTCAGCGACGGCGCGCAGCGTCATCCGTTGCAACCGGTTGTTGGGCTGTTCGCGTGCCTGCTTTTCGAGCGTCGATTTCATGCTCCACCTGTGCAAGCACATGTCGTGTCATCGCGATGGCAAGCTCGTTCTCTCCCATAAGGACCTGACCGGTTCCTGCCTTCCGGAGCAACGCTTCCTCTTCGTCTGAATGTGCACGGACAACAGTCTCTATGTCCGGTCTGAGCGTCTGTGCGATTTCGATCATCGTGCGCACCTGAAACGCATCCGGTACCGCAATCACCAGCACCCGCGCGCGCGCGACATGTGCCTGAATGAGCACGGCGGGATCGGAGGCGTCCCCGGAAACAGCCGCTATGCCCTGCTTGCGCAGCTGCTCCACCACTTCACGGTTCTGCTCGGCGACAACAATCGGGACGCCTTTTGCCGTCAATGCTTCACCAATCCGGCGTCCGACCCGGCCATATCCTACAATAACAATGTGCCCCGTCAGGCTACTCTGGTCCACGGTTGTCGGAAGTTCCGCCAGTGGATCGTCCGGCCGCTCCATCGCACGGGCGAGCCCGGAGCGGGATCGAATCCATGCCTGCAGCGGCTCGATTGCGTGAAATACCAGCGGATTAAGGGCGATCGAAATGATCGCACCTGCCAGTATGAGATTCAGGCCCTCCACCGGAAGAAGGTTCAGGGAAACACCAAGGCCCGCGAGAATGAACGAGAACTCCCCGATCTGGGCCAAGCTGGCCGATACCGTCAGCGCAGTGTTAAGCGGGTAGCGAAAAGCCAGCACGAGTGTGAACGCAGCCAGTGTCTTGCCGAGCATGATGATCCCGACGACGACGAGCACCCGAACCGGTTCCTGAATCAACATCGCCGGATCGAACAGCATTCCGACCGATACAAAGAACAAAACGGAAAACGCATCCCGAAGCGGCAGGGACTCCTCGGCGGCGCGGTGGCTCAGCGCGGACTTGCTGAGGACCATCCCTGCAAAGAACGCTCCCAGTGCGAATGAAACGCCGAAGATGGCCGCCGCGGAGTATGCGATGCCCACTGCAGTCGCGACTACGCACAGCGTAAACAGTTCTCGCGAGCCGGTCTGTGCCACTTGCCAGAGCAGCCGGGGGAAGACCCGGGCACCGACAACAAACATGAGTAAGGCGAATACCGCAACTTTGCCCAGCGTGACCCCGAATGTGATCAGCAGGTCCAGACCCTCCGATGGATCGGAAACGCCGTCTCCGGCACTACCGAGCCAGCCGGACAGGGGAGGGAGCAACACGAGAACAAGTACCGTCACGAGGTCTTCGACCACGAGCCAGCCGACGGCTATGCGGCCATTGATGGAATCGAGAAGACCACGACTCTCCAGCGCCCTGAGAAGGACCACGGTGCTTGCGACCGAGAGTGCGAGACCAAACACGATACCTGCGCCCGGGCTCCAGCCCCAGAGGGATGCGACTGCCACCCCGAACACGGTCGCAACGGCAATCTGTGCAATCGCCCCCGGCACGGCGATCCGGCGAACCGCCAACAGGTCGTCCAGGGAGAAGTGCAGTCCGACACCGAACATCAACAGCATTACACCGATCTCGGCGAGTTGCTTTGACAGTTCGATATCCGCGACAAACCCCGGCGTGGCCGGGCCGATGATGACGCCGGCAATCAGATACCCGACGAGGGCCGGAAGCTTCAGGCGCGCCGCAACGAAGCCCAGAATCAGGGCCAGTCCAAGAGCAGCGGCAATGGTCGTGATCAGAGGAACACTATGTGTCACAGCCCCTCCGGGTTCCTGTATTCATCCATCGCTCCGCCCCATGCCGCCCAACAGTGTTGATACAGGGAATTGATTCCTTGTTTTTTCTTCATATATACGGGC
The DNA here is from genome assembly GCA_032251395.1 of Mariprofundaceae bacterium. Taxonomy (GTDB): domain Bacteria; phylum Pseudomonadota; class Zetaproteobacteria; order Mariprofundales; family Mariprofundaceae; genus WSZY01. Next base: position 3,605 of record JAVVEJ010000046.1, on the reverse strand, counting down.
ATGATTTCCCTATATTCGATATTGTTTATAAACACGGAACAGAAAAACATTGTCCCGGTTCAAACATCAGGCGAAACCGGAGTTTCATCCTGATTTGCATATATACTCTTTCTCTCCCCCAACCTGCCACCTTGTTACAGGTTAATGCAAACCTCCAAAGTTGGCAATCCGTGACAGCTTCGTGGTAATTTCCCGGTATGAAAAAAGAGCAGCGTAAACGCATTGTTGACCGGCACCGGGATAGCCTGAAACGGTTTGGCTATCACCCCAATGCCCTGTACTGGAGCAGCTGTGAGATTCAGGAGATTCGTTTCCGGATACTGGCAGAGATCGGCATCCGCTCCGGTGATTCGGTGCTTGATGTCGGTTGCGGCTTCGGTGATTTCAGACAGTGGTTTGAAAAGCGGTATGGCCGGATTGATTATACCGGCATTGATCTCTCACCCGACCTGCTGGCCGAGGCGGGGAGGCGTCATGCCGGTGCGCGGTTTTTTGAAGGCGATCTGTTCGATATGGATTTTGATAGCCGAAGTTTTGACTGGGTGATTCTTTCCGGTGCAATGAATGAAAACCTGCACGATGACGGTGCTTATGCCCGCATGGTAATCGAACAGATGTATGTGCTGTGCAGGAAGGGTGTGGCTTTTAATCTGCTCGATGCCCGGCATCTGAAGGCGCACGACCTGCAAAGTCACCAGCCTGAAGAGATATTAACATGGTGCCGGACTCTCTCTCCGGACTGCACGCTGGTTGATGACTATCTGGACAATGATTTCACCATCTATATGCGCAGAGCACCTGTATAACCCGGGTATTCATGCGACCTGAAGATGTTATCGTTTGAGGGCTTTCTGACGCTCCTTGCGCTGGTGGTAGAGAATCCATCCATCCAGTGCCAGCGCAGCAACAATAGAGAGCCAGAGCGCCCAGGCCGGCAGGGAAGTGAATGCCGCCACCTCTTCGATGCCTTTGCCGCCGGTAAACTTGCTGTAGGCCAGAAACGCCAGCACCAGATGACCGCTGACCAGAACCGCCACCATGACCAGTGCCCAGAACGCCGTGATCAGGAAGGTTACTTGAGAGGCTGTTCCCGGCTGTTTAATGGCCATTATTTCTTTTCAAACCCGAAATATTCGATCTTTTTCACACGCAGGGCATCATCATAGGTGATGTCGATTCTGCGCAGCCTGTCCGGAGCGGTGTCAGAATTCCGGTGGTCCTCAACATATGTGACACGGTTCGGGTGCAGGGCATCTTTAATGGCCGGTGAACCGAGCAGTGTCTCTACCCGGAATTGCGAATCACCCTCCTGGATGAGCCATACATTTTCGTCCTTCAGCACGTTGCCCTGATGAATCTCATGCTGCATGCATGCTGTGGCTGAAAAGAGCAGGATGAACAGGAGTGAGAGGGTGGTTAATCTGTTCATGCTGTCTCCGCAGGGCCGCGATGTCCGTTTTCAAGCAGTCTCACATAATCCTCGATACCTTTCTCCAGCGACCAGACAGGCTCCCAGCCCATGATCGCCTTGCTTTCAGTGAGGTCAGCCTCGGTATGCGTCTGATAGAAGGTGAAGGGGTTGTCGATATAGTCAACAGTAAAGCTCTGCCCCAGCTGCCTGCCGAGGTTTTCAACAATGTCGTTGAAGGTGCGTGCCTTGCCCGAACCCACATTGCAGAGGCCCGAACGGGGTGCTTCGAGTGCGGCAAGATTGGCGGCAATCACGTCACGGATGTAGACAAAGTCCCGCATCTGTTCGCCATACTTAAACAGACGCAGCTGTTCACCGGCTTTGGCCCGCTGGTACATCTGCAGAATCATCGAGGCGGTCTTGTTGCCTTCGCGTTCATTTTTATGGTGCTCGCCCGGGCCGTACACATTGAAATAGCGCAGACCGACAACAGGAGCCGGATGGTTTCCGTACCAGCGTGCAGCCACACGATCCATGGCCAGTTTTGAAAAACCGTATATATTTTCCGGCTCTTCACCGCAGCCGATTTTATTGGGTGCTTCGGAGTTGCCGTAGGTGCCGGCCGAAGAGGCATAGACCACACGGGTGCCGGATTTGGCACTCGCTGCAAGGATGGAGGCGAAGGCGTTGGTGTTGACCTCCACCATCAACCGCTGATCCATCACGGTAGTGTCGGTAATGGCTGCCTGATGCATTACGGCGGTGAATTTGCCGGCGGCAATCTCATCGAGCAGATCGAAATCATCGCAATCAGCTGCACGGACCTCGCAATCGACATGAATAAGATTGCGCCAGTCCCCCGAAGAGAAATCATCAGCAACAACCACATCGGTGTTTGGCCGCTTAATCAGTGTTGCGGCAAGATTGGAGCCGATAAAACCGGCACCGCCGGTGATCAGAATACGTTCAGTCATCAGTTATTATAATCCTGTGTTAAATATTTGAGCCTTTCCACTGCAGCTGCAGATCGGAAAGTGCGCGGACGGTTGCATCATTGCAGAGCGGATAGCCGGAGCGTTGGTTGATAAGGCCCATGATCTCGCCTGCGGGCAAGGATTTAACCTGTTCAATATTGAGGCCGGCCTCTGCCATCAGGCGGGCAATCCAGCTTCCCAGTCCGGGAAGCTCGGAAATCTCAACAATGCGGATCAGTTCATCTGCACGCTCGACCCTGATCTGACCGCCGCTGGCCCGGGAGAGCTCCTCTGCGTCACTCTCTGCAAGCCCGTCGACCGGACGGCAGAGAAGTTTGAGAATCACCCATTCGCTTTCGGTAATAAAATTTCTGTCTTCATGCAGCGGGAAAGCACCCGGCAAAGCCTGCACATTATTCATGCTCTGCACTCCAGATGTGGCAATTCAGCGTTATTCGTCGTTCGTTTGGAATAGCCAAACTTTACTCCTCCAGCCTTGACTTGCCCTGTTTGTAACTGCAGCAGCCGGGATAAATCATTCATTTATTGTTCATCCATGTATGCGGTTGCGCCTGCAATGTAGGCGCCTTTCATGGCCCATTTTTTGATTTTGGCATTGATCCGGATTGAACCGGTAAGGTTGGCGCGACGAAGCTGCGCACCACGCAGATCGGCACCGCTAAGGTTTGCGCCTGACAGATTGGCCTCATAGAGATAGGCACCACGCAGATCGGCACCACTAAGGTTTGCGCCTGAAAGATCAGCACCTGCCAGACGGGCTCCTGAAAGATCAAGACCGGAGAGATCTCTTTCCGAGAGGTTGTAGCCTGCAAGATCCCGGGCGTTGCCGATCTTCTGCAACAGATCATCGACAGGAAGCTCAAGCTGTGCACCGTCAAGCTGTGCACCCTCAAGATTTGCTCCCTTCAGGGTTGCAGCACCCAGCCGGGCATTGTTGAGATTGGCACCGCTTAAGTTGCAGTTCGACAGGTTGGCCCCGGTCAGATCAATGCCCGACAGGTCCATGCCGGAGAGATCCATGCCGGAGAGATTGGCACGGGCAAGCGAATGGCCGCCGGCAAGCTGTTTTTTTAAATCTTCAATCGCAGTCATGAGTCTCTCCTCGGAGGTGGATATTACGGTGCTTGTCAATCGGTGCAATATGTTTCTAGGCTGGCGAAATGTTCAGAAGCGTTTCCGTTGTAAGAAAGGGCGGGTAT
>JAVVEJ010000045.1:0-13823 GCA_032251395.1 Mariprofundaceae bacterium | reverse complement strand
AGGGGCAAGGATGCCCCGAATCACAAATCTACAGGACAGTAGATTTGGACGGCTGAAAGCCGCCCGAAGGGTGAAGGCCACGGATGGCCTGAATCAATCCATGGATGCCGGGTCGAGCCCGGCATGACGCAATCGAATAAGTGGGATAGCAGTGACCAGCACCGCTCATTTTGTGACTGAAAAGCCAGTTCCCGGAATGAGAACACCCTGCGCTCTCTTTACCCGTCATGGATAATCGGTAACATGCCAGCACTATGAATATTTCTGTCGCAATACTTGGAGCAACCGGATACACCGGAGCGGAACTGATCCGGCTGCTTGGGTCACACCCTCTCTTTGACATTGCACACCTTGGTGCGCATAGCCAGGCGGGAAAGAGGGCCGGTGAAGTGCTGCCTGGTATTAGCGGAGAATCTGCCGCAATGCTGCTGGCTGCATCGGATGCCCCGATACCGGATCATGTTCAGCTGGTCTTTACCGCACTCCCCCATGGCGCTGCTGCAGAGAGCGTTAAACAGGCCCTGAACAGCGGCAAAAAGGTGGTCGATCTGTCAGCAGACTTCCGGCATAAAAGCCACGACACCTACAGAGAGGCATATGGTGCAGAACACCCCTGTCCCGAACTGTTTGACGAGGCTGTTTACGGACTGACCGAATTTTCCAGAGATGATGTTGCAAATGCCAGGCTGGTCGCCAATCCAGGCTGTTATCCGACATCCACACTGCTGCCACTGGTTCCGCTGTTAAAAAGCGGTCTGCTGAACAGTGAGCAGATCATTATCGACTCCAAATCCGGCACCTCGGGTGCAGGCAGGTCTGCCAGAATATCCCTGCTCTATTGTGAAGTTAATGAGGGTGTTGCCGCCTACGGCCTTCCCAGGCACAGACATACGTGGGAGATGGAAGAGTGGGCCAGCGGATTCGGACAGCAGGATATCTCTGTCCGGTTTGTGCCCCATATCCTGCCAATGAGCAGAGGCATGCTATCCACGCTGCATCTGTCCGGAGACAAGCCTGAGAGATGGCATACAATTCTTTCACAGGCCTTTGCTGATGAAGCATTTGTCAATGTGCTGCCTGAAGGCCAGTTGCCATCCACTCAGGGCGTTAAAGGAAGCAACCGGTGTGATATCGGCATCGCTGTTACCGGCGCAAGGCAGGCAGTTGTAGTCAGCTGCATCGACAACCTGCTTAAAGGCGCTTCAGGACAGGCGCTGCAAAATGCCAATGTTATGTTCGGCTTTGAAGAGACGATGGGACTTTCCGCTACTGCCCTCTGGCCATAACCGTATCCGCACCCGAAAAACACCGCATAAACTGATGCTTCGCCAACAACTGTACCAGATATTTATCAAGCCTCGTCAGGTTATGCTACTTGATGCACAAAGTGGAAGGCCGGCCCGGAACCTCAAACTTCGACCCATCTTTTTCGTTCTTGCTTTCCTGCTCACAGCCGGTGCTTTCACATTTTTTGGTATGCATCTCAATCACCCGGACGGTAGCCGCACGCTTCTTCCGCAGAACCTTCAGCTTCAGCGACAGCATGAGCAGCTGCTGGAACGCTTTGCCGAAGCCAATGCAAACAATGAACTGAAAGATCAGCAACTTGAAACCCTGCAGCAGGAGATGGCAACGCAACAGGAGCAGATATCTGAACTATCCCGGCACCTGCGCATGCTTGAGAACATTCTGGAGGCACGAAAGGCCACAGGTGTTCAGCTGCTTGAGGCCAGCGCGTCATGGACCGGAGACGACTCCATTCGCTACAACTTTACCCTTGTTAAGGGTGGCAGTTATCCAAGGTGGGTATCCGGCTCAATTACGTTAACTGCACAAAGCCCGGAGGGTGAAAAAGTCACACTGCCGTTAAATAAACAGCTGACCGAGTTGCCATTCCGCATAGAAACCCATACATTCCTGCGTGGCCTTGCACAGTGGAATTATGACTGGTTTCCTGAATCACTTCAGGTAACTGTTTTCAACCATAAAGGCGCAGAGCTGCTACAAACGGAACTATCGATTGAAGGGGTCCCCAAATGATTCGTAAACGAGACGAAATCCAGAAATCTGCTTCGGAGCATCAACATATTGATACCCTGATCGGAGTGCATTCCTCCTTTACCGGTGAACTATCATTTGAAGGTGCTGTACGTGTTGACGGCCGTTTTGAAGGTAATGTCCGTTCAACCAAAGATGGAACGCTCATTATCAGTAAAGGTGCTGAGGTCTCCGGTGAGGTCAATGTCCCCAACCTCATTCTGCATGGCCTGATTAAAGGTAATGTCCACTCCTGCAATACCCTGAAGGTTGGTGAAACCGGATGCATTATCGGTGATGTCGAATACCGGGTCATTACCCTTGCAGAGGGTGGAGCCGTCAATGGCCGCTGCTCCCGGATCAGCGAAAAAGAAGCATCTGCCCCGCAAAAGGCGACCGCTCCGAATGAGGCCATACCCGCACACGCATGATCTCCGGCTATCGCCACTGGCAGCCCGTTATTGCTGACAGCGTTTTTGTAGCAGCTTCGGCTGAAATCATGGGGCGAGTCTCTGTTGGTGAAGATTCAAGCATCTGGTATCAGAGTGTTCTGCGTGGAGATGTCCACGATATTGCTATCGGTGAACGCAGCAATATTCAGGATCACTGTACAATACACACCAGCCACGGTGTAACCCCCTGCATTGTCGGCAATGATGTAACGGTTGGTCACAGAGTCATTCTGCATGGCTGTGAAGTACAGGATGGTTCGCTAATAGGCATGGGCTCGATCATCATGGACCAGGCCGTTATTGAATCAGGTTGTCTGCTGGCAGCCGGCTCGCTGGTGCCGGAAAAAAGGGTACTTCGCAGCGGCTATCTCTATGCCGGCAGCCCTGCACGGGAACGCCGGGAGTTAACCGATCAGGAGAAGGCTTTCCTGATGCACTCTGCAAAACATTATGTTGAGCTCTCCAGAACACACCGGAAACTGTGAGGCAGACACACGCATCCATTGATATCGGGTCCAACACGCTGCGATTACTGATTGCACAACCCTCTACAGACCCGCTGGCCATCCAGCCATGGAAAACCGTTGATTATGCCCACCGGATTACCCGGCTTGGTCAGGGCCTCCACAACTCCGGAATACTTTCAGAGACTGGCATGGAACGGGCGCTTGATGCGCTGCAGGAGTTCAGAAGACGGATAGACCATTACGATGTTCAGCCAAAGCACATCTATGCTGTGGCAACAGCGGCTGTCAGGGAAGCCGGGAACGGCGCTTTTTTTAAACAGCTGGTTCGGGAAAGAACCGGTATTGATGTCTCAATTATTGACGGCGAAGAGGAGGCCTCCAGATCTCTTCTCGGAGCTGTTTCAGTCCTGCATGATGAAACCCGCAAGGATATGCTGCTGTTTGATATCGGCGGGGGAAGTACGGAGTTTATCCGCGCAAGAGACTCCACCATTACAGATGCCATCAGCTGCAGGCTTGGCGTAGTTAGACTTGTGGAGGAACATCTGCATAGCGATCCGCCTGCAGCCGAAGCGTATATGGCCATGAAAGAGTCCGTATTTAATCACCTGGCTGAAGTGGACCGTTTCTGGGTGGAAACCTCACCTGTTGCGCCTGCCAGAATGGTTGGTACAGCAGGTACGGTAACCACTCTTGCAGCCGTACAGATGGGGCTTGTCCCCTACGATCCGCAACAGGTTAACAATCATCGGATAGAGAGATCTGCTTTTTACCAATTACGGGACCGGTTGCTGGCCATGAATCATGTGCAGCGCGAGTCTGTTCCCGGCATTGAAACCGGCAGGGCTGACCTGATTATTGCGGGGCTGGCCATTATTGAAGCAATCATGGAAAAGTGGAATTATGACAGCTTCATTACTGTTGATGCAGCCCTTCTGGAAGGCAACTGGATTAGCAGTTACGCAAAATAACCGGCACTGTTTTTCCAGAGATGCTCTGAAAAACTCAGAGTATTCGTGCGGTCCATGGACGGGCCGCCAAAATCATGCACGGAAGTGCTTGATTTTGTGAGCCAGGGCAAAACCGCGCTTTTTCCCTGGTGTCCTGAATGAGTGCAGGGATGCACTTATTCAGACCTTTCTCAGACCTTGTCCGTAACTTCCTGAGACTCAAACTGCATATGATAAAGCTCGGAATAGAGCCCGCCCTCTTGCAGAAGCTCTTCATGCCGGCCCGACTGAGCAATCCTGCCGCCATCAAGCACAACAATCCGGGTGGCATGTCTGATGGTCGAGAGCCGGTGGGCAATAACAATCACGGTACGCCCTTCCATTAACCGGTCAATGGCCTGCTGGACCAGTCGCTCCGATTCGGTATCCAGACTGCTGGTTGCCTCATCCAGAATCAGGATTGGAGCATCCTTGAGCAGTGCCCGGGCCAGAGAGAGACGCTGCCTCTGACCGCCGGAGAGGATAACGCCACGCTCACCTATCAGAGTGTCATAGCCATCCGGAAGTTTTGTAATAAAATCATGCGCATTTGCAGCCTTGGCTATCTCTTCAACCTTTTCGCGATCAATCTCGTCATGGCCATAGGCAATGTTGTTAATCACCGAATCGTTAAACAGGATTACCTCCTGGGTAACCAGTGATATCTGATCCCGGAGAGATGCCTGAGTCAGTTCACGGACATCCAGCCGGTCGATCAGAACAGTGCCTGCCGTGGTATCCATAAAGCGCGGCACCAGATTGGCCATGGATGTCTTTCCGGCCCCGCTGCGTCCAACCAGAGCAACAACTTCACCAGCATTAACCTGGAAGGAGATATCATCCAGCACCGGAACATCAGTACCAGGATACTGCAGCGAAACATGATCAAACCAGATTGAGTCAGAGAATGGCGGCAGCTCTTTTGCTGCCACTGCATCTTCCACAGCCACAGGCGCATCCAGTATCTCGAAAATCCGCTCTGATGCTGCCAGCCCCTGCTGAATCTCATTGTTTGCCCGTGAAAGGCGTTTGACCGGCTCATACAGCATAATCAGCGCAGCAAGGAAAGACATCAATGTCCCCGCTGTGGTCTCCCCCGATGCCACACGCATCCCTCCGTAAAAGAGGACACCGGCAATGCCGAAACCGGCCAGCAACTCCATGATCGGAAATGAGAGGGCATGAACCTTGAACACACGCAGCTGATGTTTGAGAAAGTCGCCTGTCAAAGCAGTGAAACGCCTGTATTCATATGCTTCCATTCCAAATGCTTTCACGACACGTATGCCACTCACGGTCTCCTCTACCAGACTGGAGAGTTGGCCCATCGAGACCTGCCCGTCAAGGCTGGCACTGCGCATCTTTTTACCAAACCGGATAATCGGATAGACCACTGCAGGAAAAACAAGAACGGCGATCAGGGCCAGTAGCCAATCCTGATAAAGCACCACAGCCAGCAGAAAAACAATACTGACGGAATCTCTCATCAGTGCAGTAACTGAAGTACTGACTGCAGCCTGCACCAGAGAAACATCATAACTGATACGTGCCAGTAACTCCCCCGTTTTACGATGCACAAAAAAGCCCAGTGACTGCTCTGTAAGGCGCTGGTAGATCAGGTTGCGCAGATCATAGATCACACGCTGCCCAATATAGCCCATCATGTAACCCTGCCCGAAGTATGCCACACCCTTGATCACATAGATGACAATCACAGCAAGCGGGATAAGATAAATATACTCATGATTACCGCTCAGGGCATGATCCAGTGCGGGCTGCAGTACCCATGCCAGGCCCGCTGTACATGCTGCAAGTATCACCATGCAGAACATGGCGACAAAAAGACGTCCACGATAGGGCTTTAAAAATTTCAGCAGCCGCTTATAAAGAGCAGGCATGGATTCAGGTTACAGGCAGAAGCTCTCTCCGCCTCTCCCCTGCAGGATGTAAAATTACCAGATGCTCTGAGTGGTTCAGATGTTTCGACCGGCCAGGCTGAGACGCACCTGCATATTGATGTTGAAGCAAGTTAACCGCCGTCTGCTTCAACTGGCCCTGCCGCTTGAGGAAAGTGAGGCTTGCATTGAGCAGCGCCCCGGCCATTTTTTTCTGATGCGTACTCGAGCGCAACATTCGTTCACGCCCGGGGTTGGAGATAAAGTCGAGCTCTACCAGCACACTTGGCATCTCCAGAGCCCCAAGCACTGCAAACCGGGCCCGCTTTGGTACATCATATTTTACCGGTCCGACTTTACCAAAGTCCTTAATAATGGTCTCAGCCAGCAGGTAAGCACTGTTCAGGCTATCGCGTTTGGCCATATCCCCGAGAATCATATTAACCATCGGATCGTCTATTTCACTGGAGACAAAACCACCCACTGCATCCGCAGCATTCTCTCTGGCGGCCAGCGCCTTTGCCACTTTGTCCGGCGTTGCTCCACGCTCTGAAAGCGTATAAACACTGGCTCCTTCCACGCCCCGGTTTTTTACGGCATCAGCATGAATACTGATCATCAGATCAGCCCTGGAGCGTCTGGCCAGCCGGACCCGCTGACCAAGAGCGACGAAGTAATCCCCTTTCCGTATCAGCACTGCCCGCATGCCATCTCTCGCATTGATTGCCTTTGCCAGTTCCTTTGCAACTGCAAGCGTCACAATCTTTTCCTGCAAGCCGGATTTTCCAATGGCTCCGGGATCTTCGCCACCGTGGCCGGCATCAACCGCTATCACAATCTCTTTTCTGGAACGAACCTGATCGGCAGTTACAACGCTCTCTTCAGCACCCTCGCTGCCTGCACGCATCAGATCGACAACCAGACGATGTGGCTTTCCGTGCATCGGCTTCAGCAGAAAAGAGCGGGGCTTCACCGCCTCTTTTACATCCAGAACAATACGCAGGGTTCCATCCCCGGAACTCCCGTGCCGAATGGTCTTAATCACAGGATCCGATGCCGTCAGCTTCCCCAGATGACCAGTCTGAAGCAGCCTTGCACTGTACAGATCAAGAACAATCCGTTCCGGTTCATGCAATCGAAAAAGCCTGTACTCAATGGTTCTGTTCAGGTCAAAAACAAGGCGGGTATGATCCGGAGCTGTCCAGAGCCGCACATCGCTGATCTGGGATGAGTTTGCCCATGCGGGCAACTGAAGAACAGAGATGCCCGCGAGCAGCAGCAGAGTTCGGGAAAAAAACAGATATGGCTTCATAAAGAGGTTATCCTCATGCAGCAGGTTGACTTTGCAAGCCTTCATCATCTGCGGGTGGACTCTTTTTGGTCCTGACCTTCGCCTGCTCCTCAATCAGCAGTGTTGAAAACAGCAGGCCAATAATAATCATGAACGGCTCCATAATGCGCACAATAATAAAACTGTTGGCTCCGATGGCATGCACAAGAAGCCCCCCGTAACCACATACAGCTCCCAGCGCAGCGCCTTTGAGAAGCGGATCTTCGATATCAGCATAACAGCGCCTTAACAGCACCCATATCCGGCGCAACAGCCAGAAAAAGAGAATCAGCCCTATCATCCCCGTCTCAAGCAGTACGCGGGGGTACTGTGCATCCAGAAAACCGCCCCCCGTAACGCCTACACCCAGAAACGGATTCTTTGGAAACTGTTTTGTAAGAACATTTTCCCACGCCTTCAGCCTCTCAGTGGTTGAGGTATCAATTTTGACTGCTCCCACCTTAAGTTGCCCCTCCTGTTCAGCCTGGGTGAAAGTATACATTACACGATCAATCACGTTCTGTGGCACCACCACAGGAGCCAGAGAAAGACCGACAAGGGCGCCCACAATCAGGATGCGTTTCTTTTTGGAAAAAACAATAAACAGCCCCATAGCCACAACAAATGAGAGGTATGAGCTGCGTGACTCTGTAAAAACAAATGGTACCAGAATGATGCCGAGCAGGGCTATCAGCATCACCCGGCGTTTTCCTCTGGGAGTATAGAGCATCATCCCCAACACCACCGAAAACATCAGCATCAGATAGCCGCCAAAGGTATTGGGTTCCCCCTCCACACCTTCAAATGGTGCTGACACCCTTGCTCCTGAAGGAATCTGACTGATGCCTGCAAGGCTGGCGATAAAACAGGTAAAGAGCATCACCATTAAAAAGCGTTTAATGGTCTCATGATCGTTGAGATGATTCATCACCATGTAAAAGAGCAGAAAGTATTCAAGATATTTCAATACGAAAAAGAAGCCGTAGACACCCACTTTGCCACTGTAAAATCCAATCAGTGTGGCAAAAAAGGTCGCCATCCAGTACCATCCTACCGCCTGGTTTATGGGTGTTTCTCGCACTGATCCCAGCTCTTTATAGATGGCCATGCGAAACAGCCATGTCAGGCAGACAAGCGTGAGAAGAAGGTCATCGAGCCGCAGTGTTACGCCCCGGGACGCTGTTGTAGTGGCCCGCCCTGCAACAATATCCGAAACACCACCGCCACCGAAGGTTAGCTCCGGTGAAAGCAGGGTTGAAACAATAAGCATGTAGAGCGTTAGCTCAACACTGGTAAAAGCAACAACAATAATCATTGCTGCACCACATATCAGCAGTGGACCTCGCAGCATCTCCGGCGCAAACAGTGAAGCCGCATACAGCAACATTAAAACGAATACGAATGTGAACAGCACCTTGGGAGGAAAAGGCACCCGAATAGCCGGAATAATCAGCGCCCTGGCTCCATTGGTTTCTGATTCACGTTATCCACAGGACGATAATCCTTGTTATACGGCTCCTGAAAGTGATCGCTGCATGTGCGCACACCAACTACAAGCAGCGCAGCAATAATCGTCAGGCTCAGCACAGCAAGCAGGCGATTTATCTGCCGTTTCCGCTTCCATAGCTTGTCCAGATCTTTCTGCATGGCCCTATTTTTTCAGCATGCTGCGCATGGCAGACAAACCCTTGTCAAGAGCATCTCTGGCCTGCTTCTGAAGCCGGCCAGGCCAGTCTAAGCGCACCTGTTCATCCTTGCCGTAATTATAGGCATAGTAGCGATCCATCTTATAAGTGGCGTAGTCGGGAGAGAGATCACCGCGCACACCGTTGAGTACAACACCCAGCACCTTACCGCCAACATTTTCAATGTTACTTTTCACACGCTTCAACGCACCGCGTACAACAGAGCCAATATGGTAAACCAGCAATATGCCATCCACTTTTGAAGCGATGATGATGGCATCGGTGGTATGCAGCAGAGGCGGCATATCGAGAATCACCATATCATACTCTTCCCGGACCTCCTCCAGTATCTTGTCTATGGTCGGGGCGGAAAGAAGATCCGGAGGATTTGCGCTGGCACGTCCACACGAGAGAATATCAAGCTGATCCAGCCCCGGTGTAAAGAGCGCCTGATCAATTCCCATATCGCCAAGCATGACGTCTGAGAAACGTTTTGTCGCATCCTGCCAGCTCATCTGACCTAACAGGCATTCACTCAATCCCGGGGCACGCTTTAATCCAAAGGTATGATGCTGCATGGGTTTGCGCATATCGCCATCAATGAGGAGCACACGTGCACCCTGTTGGGCCACCACGACGGCCAGATTTGCTGCAATGGTACTTTTACCCTCTTTAACCGTCGCACTGGAGACCAGAATCACACGATGATCCCCGCTCTGTGAGAAAAGAAGGTTTGTACGCAGGCTGCGATATGCCTCTGAGATGGTCGAAGGCGGGGAGAAGTGGCTGATCAGGCGCATCTGCCGCTCAAGTCCATGGCCGCTAATGGCCAGTCCCTCGACACCGGAAAAGAGTTCCATCGCTTCATTATGAGTCAGATGCGGCACGAACCCGATCACAGGCACCTCCAGGAAGGCTTCAACCTCTTCAATGGTTCCAACCGAGGTATCCATCGTCTCCAGAACCAGTGCAATAATCAGGCCCATAACCAGACCCAGAATAAAGCCTGCCACGGCAGTCTGTGCGGTGCGAACCGGATTTACCCTGACATGTGAGAGCATGGCGGGCCGGACAAGGGAGACCTCCTGCACCTTCTCCGATTCCTGAATCAATACCTCCTGATACTTCTTCTCCAGAAGATCGTACAGATCTTCATTAATACGAACCGTTCTCTGCAACCGCTGCAAATCCAGAGCCTGCTCGGGAAGTCCATGATATTTCTTCTGGGTATCATCCATGCCGGCCTGCAGATTCTGCATACGCCGTTGGGTCAGGTTTACCTGTTTATCAAGTTCATCAACCATGCTTTCAAGAATGCCGGATGCCTGATCCCTGAGCTCTATGACCTGCGGGTGCTCATCGGTAAAGTTGGTAGTAAGCTCGGTATGTTTCAGCGCCATGGTTACCAGGCGTTTATTCAGCTCATCAAAATAGGTGCTTACATCTCCCGACACTGTTGCGGCCTGATAATTCCAGTCGCCTTTTCGAACACGCTCCCGCAGCTGTTGCAGGGCAAAGCTCAGATCATTGAGCCGCGTGACAGCCTGCCTGTACTCCTGTTCCATATCGGAAATGAGCCGTGACATTACTTCGGAATCCGAACCCGTCTGAGAGAGGTTGTTTGCATGACGGTAATCCCGAACGGCCTCCTCACCCCGCTTCAGTCGCTCCCCGACAACAAGCAGCTGCTGCTGAATAAACTTCTTCGCATCAAAGACCCGCTTGTTTTTCTCCTCAATATTAAAAATCCTGAATTCATCAGCTACAGTCTGGGCAAGATCACGCGCAAACTCGGCACTCATTGAGACCACGGAAATTCTGATAATGCCACTGTCACCATCCTGATCAGCACTGATCTCGTCTTTCAGGCTTAACACCTTATCAACATAATCAGGATTGACCCGAATCTCTTCAGATGTCAGCTCCTGCGGAATGATCTCCAGCCGTTTGGCAACCCGCTCCATCAGAGTGTATGACTGGATAAGGGCAAGCTGTGTACTCATATCATCAGTCGGGCGATAACTGCCGCCACGTAACAGGGCATCCGCCATATTACTGGCCGGTTCTATTTTTACCGAGGCACTGGAGCTATAAAGCGGTGGCGGCTGATTGAGCCAGGTAAATATCCAGCTGAAGACCCCCATTGACATCGCGCAGAAGAGAATAATGAATCTGCGGCGAAGAATAACCTGCCAGTACTCTTCCAGATTAAGTTCGTAAGTGGTGTTTCCGGTAGCCTGTGCCATAACTATAACGACTTCGAGAGAACCTGCACCGACAGTATCTGTGATGCAGCATTAACCGGTTGCAGTAAAAGTTGAAGTGAAGGCATGATCTCCTGCACATAGAGATTCCAGTTCGCAATCGGACGTCTTGGAATAATCAGCACATCCTTATCCTGCAGGGCAAGGTTCTGGGTCAGGTCACCCCGCTCCATAAAGCGCTCAAAATCAACGGCAAGAATCTGTGGCGCATCGCGATCAGAACGAATCACGCGAATATCAGGCATGTATGCATTTTTACCTAAACCGCCACTTTTCGATACGGCATCCAGAAAGCTTATGTCGCCGCTGAACTCGATAATTCCCGGCGTACCCACCTCACCCAGCACATAGACCCTGCGCTTGGACTGCGTCAGAGATGGAACAAAGATGGTATCCCCATGATCAATAATGGCGTTTTCCGCCCAGTCGCCCTGCTTGATCGCACGTTCCAGATTCAGGGTGATCGTCTTTCCATCACGGGTGATCTGTACCTTCGACATGTCGGCATCCTTGCCGGGTCCGCCGGCACGGGAAAGGAAATCCACCAGACTCTCCTTGCCTGACATGTAATATCTGCCAGGGCCTGTTGGCTGCCGCGTCAAACTCTGCACCTCGCCAAAAATACTGACTGTTTTACTTTTTGCTTTCAGTACCTGCACATCTACACGGGGCCGCTTTTCATACCGTGAAAGCAGTGTTGTGACATAGTTATCTATTTCACGTGGCGTCAGGCCGGAGACCTTCAGCGCCTCCTGATACGGCAAAGAGACCGTGCCATCTACCTGAACTGTCACCTTATGCTCTTCACTTTTTCCTCCCTGCCAGAATGTCATGGAGAGCTCATCTCCCGGTCCGACCTTATAGTCCGGGATACCATCAATCACCTTAAACACCCGGTTTTCATCAATATGGTAAAGATCCCGAACCTTGCCGCTGACCACCTCCGGCAGCCGTACCGACTCGAGGGCATGAGCCTGAACAAATACCCTCCGGTTTTTCTGTAACGCTGCCGGATCATCCCCCTCCGGAAGCGGGTCAGCATCGCCAACTGCTTTGATTGTGATCACCTCTTTTCTCGCCCCTCTGGAGAGCAGCCATGCGGCTACCGACTCGGCACGCGCCAGTGAAAGAGCCGCATTGTTAGGGTACAGATCGGAGTGGATCGGCCTGATATCGGCTCTCCCCTCTATTTCGAAGCGGATTTGTGATGGAGGAACGTCAAAGTCGGAGAGCCAGGCCTCTGCCTCCTGCTGTGATGCAGCATCAATTGTTGCCAGACCGGAATCAAAGAACAGGGAGAGTTTTGCTCCAATAGCCTTGCCTGCGTATTCACGTTTGGGTGCCGGCTCTGCTTTCAGGCCGGACCACACCTCAGGGCCGCCATTTGCCCTGACTGCTGCAATATCGAGTTGCCCCCGGTTATAGACATCACCCAGATCCAGCGAAAAATATATACCGTAGTCCGGAGCCATTTTGGCCCTGCTGGAAAAAGAGCCTGAACGCCAGCCCCAGACGGCAACACCACGGCCATCACTCGAAGTGGCCACAAGTTCGCGCCTGCCATCGCCGTCCAGATCCCCAACCTTAAGATCAGACCATGTTCCTTGCTGAATAACGCCCTGTTTTTTCCAGCTCTTGCCGCCCAGCCAGAGACGAATCCCCTGCTGATAGAGCCCCGCCACAATATCGAGCCTGCCATCGCCATTCACATCGGCAACCGTAACCGATTCGGCATCTGCATCGGCCGGGAGCACCTCCGGTTCCCATCTGCTGGTGCCATCTCCATACCAGATCTGAACGCCACCCACCTGCCTCCAGTGCTCATCGTTCTTATCACTCCGGGCTCCCAGACCACCGCGTCTTGAAGCGACAATGTCCGCGTTTCCGTCCCCATTCATGTCGGCAATGGCCAGATCGGTAAATGCTCCGGCAACCATAGGGCCTGTGCCTGCCTGCCAGCCACCGTGACCATCGTTTAACAGCACGTAAATTCCACCATCGCGCTCACTGCCCATGCGTGCTGCAATGATATCCGGCCAGCCATCATGATTCAGATCGGAAAATTTCACTGCATGGTAGATGCCGCCATCAACAGGTGAGGAGTGAAGTTTCCAGCCTCCGGAGGCAGCATCAAGGCTCCATATCTGCAGCCCCTTCTGATCCCCTTCGCCACCAATCAGAATCTCAAGTGTTGAGTCCGCATCCACATCCGCCACGGCAAATGAACGGGGCTGCATGCTGGTAAACGGCCCTGGCTGCATACGCCAGTGCCCTGCACCATCTCCCCACTCCACATGGAACCCATCGACCGAATCACGACCACCGATAAGAAGATCGATATGGCCATCCTGGTTCAGATCAACAAAGCGGGTCGCACGTGATTCAAACTGATGCTGGGGGCCGATATTATGCATGCTGAACGCAGGCAGCGGAGATTTGCTGTTGTCCAGGGACATCGTAGGCTGAGGAACCGTACTGCGACAGGCGGATAATAATAGCAGCAGAAAGATGCCGGCTGCAATAAAAGCCCTGTTATTTGAAAAACCGTTCATATAAGAGGGCAATAGACTATACAACCTCTTGTTTGTCAAGAATTTACAGCATTTAAACCATGCGACACGTTAAGAAGAGCGGCCTTAACCATTGATAACACATGGAAAATTGCCATATGGCCTTTATTCATCTCATGTTATAGTATACGCTA
>JAVVEJ010000044.1:0-13978 GCA_032251395.1 Mariprofundaceae bacterium | reverse complement strand
GCGGCTTGCAGCCGTCCAAATCTACTGTCCTGTAGATTTGTGATTCGGGGCATCCGTGGCCTTCACCCTATGGGCGCTTTTGGCGTCCAAGTCGGCTCTCCTGCCGTCTTGTCCAGCTTTCGAGGGAATGACGGAAACAGGCTGAACAGAAGAAAACCAATAACAGACGTCATGCCGGGCCCCGACCCGGCATCCATGGATTCCGGCGAAAGCCGGAATGACGAAGAGGCACAAACAGCATTCATGTCCAATGGAACTGAATGTGAAATAACCTGCTGTTCGTGTAACGCTCATTGCATATACATCATAAATGATGTGCAACAGCAGTGATTCGACTGTTTAATTTTGCATTTGTGACAAGTTGGTTTATATTCATTTCTGCGCTGCCTGTGACCCGAGTCACAGAAAAGATAGTTGCTGCAGGGGATGGTATTACGAATGATGAAAGAGATCCGCACTGGGGCAGTCCTGCAAAGGTATCCTGATAGCCGGCAAACCGGCGTTCGACAGGCCACCAATGCATCCGGTTTTTCGCTGGTTGAGCTTATGGTTGCAGTGGCGATTTTGACTATTGTGCTAACGATTGCAATGCCGGACATGAAAAATGCTGTCCGGAGCTACCAGCTGACTGCAAGGGCCAATAATATTGTGAATGTGTTAAATCATGCACGCAGTGAAGCTGCTAAACGGGGGCTGCGCGTAACCGTTTGCAGCAGCACGGACGGAGCCAGCTGTGCCGGTTCGAACCAGAACAACTGGCATCAGGGCTGGATCATGTTTGTGGACAGCGACAATGATGCCGCCGTATCAACCGGAGAGGTGATTGTTCAAAACGCACCGGCCGATACTGAGTTCACGATGGTATTGAGCGGGACAACGAATTATCTGAGCTTTGTCTCATCGGGTATGCCGAAAACCAGCGGTTTTTCATGGTGGAGCGGAAGCATTGATATCCGCAGGGTCGGTGACAGCGGCTCTGATCCGGGCCGACGTGTCACGATCAGCCGTGCCGGGAGTATGCGTGTTAACCAGATTTAGCGAGCCGCTGAAAAACGCCCTGATGAGCCGCGCTGCAGCTGCAGACGTGGTGGAAGATCCGCAGAGGCATGCCGGGATGAGGGGGTTTTCCCTGATTGAGGTGATGGTGGCCGTAATCATTCTGGCTGTCGGCCTGATGGGGCTGGCCGGACTGCAGTCCGCAGCCTTGCGCAGCACACATATGTCCTATATGCGCACCCAGGCCGGGATTGCGGCGATGGAGATGGCGGAGCGCATGCGGGCCAACAAAACCGGCGTGGATACGCTGCAGTATGCGGCCATCTCCAGCCCTCCGGCAGGGACAGCGCCCACATCCTGTATTACAAATAACTGCCTGGCTGCTGCTGTGGCAGCCCATGATGCCTACACGTGGACCTCTGCACTGGCCAACAGCACTGATCTGCTTTCGGCTCAGGGTTCGGTGACATGCCTTGCCTCACCATGTGTTGTCGGCTCACAGTACCGGATTACGGTGATGTGGGATGGCAGGCGTAACGGTGCAACCGGCACAGGCTGTGATTCGGCCAACACATCGGATCTGCTCTGCCACCGGATCACGGTGCTGCCATGAATGTCATGCAGGGGGCTGAGATGGCGCAGAGAGGCCGGGCGCGTGGCTTCACGCTGATCGAGATGCTGATCTCGATGGTGATCGCTCTGGTGGTCATGACCGGTATAGTCAGTGTGTTTGTTTCCAGCAGTGACAGCTATCGCCGTTTGCAGGGGCTGGCATCCATTCAGGAGCGTGGCCGGATCGCGATTCAGATACTGCAAAATAGTGTTCAGGTGGCCGGTTATAACGGTTGCAGGAAAAATGTTACGATTAACAACGTGCTGAACAGCAACACCGATTATACCCGCAGCTTTATCCAGCCCATTGAGGGCTTTGATGCCACGACTACGGCGAATACATGGGATCCTGCCATGGTTGCCAGCAGCTTTATTCCGAGCCCGTTATGGGCTGGCGGAGATGTCCTGACTGTCCGGGGGCCCATTGGCAGCGGCGTGAATCTTACCGCTGATATGGCGAATACATCTGACACGCTAAGTGTGCCGGCAGGAAGCCCGTTTGTGGCCAACGACTGGATGATGGCTGTCAGTTGTGCAGGTAATGCGGACGTGTTTGAAAAAACCAATGCGGCCGGAACAACCATTGCACATACAGCCTCAGGCCTTAACAGCAGTGCCAGTCTGGGCAGTGTATATGAAGCCAATGCCGTGGTGGTCAAGGTGGCACCCACCTCGTTTTTTATCCGGGACAGCAGCGCTATAGCGAATACCAGGGCGCTGTGGCTGAAAGAGGGGGATGATGCTGCGCAGGCATTGATCGAAGGTGTTGACGGCATGCAGGTTCTTTATGGCGTTACCAGCAACACCGATACATCCGCCAATCAGTACCTGACAGCGGCACAGGTGGATGCCGGGGCGCTGTGGGGCCGAGTGGTCAATGTGCGCATCTCCCTGCTCGTCGCCACGCTTAACCCGACCGTGAAGACGCCGGAATCGACCGTCTATTCGCTGCTGGGAGAAAATTACGGCCCGTTTAGCGATCTGCGGCAGCGGCGTGTGTTTACGACTACGATCACATTGAGAAACAGGAGTTTCTGATGGCAGATGATTTTATTGCAATGCAGGGCCAGGCCGGACCGGACCTGAGCGAACGCAGGTATGAACAGGGCGTGGTGCTCGTCTTCTCGCTGTTTATATTGCTGATTCTGGCAGCGATCGGTCTGGCAGCAAGTTCAACATCAGTGTTCCAGCAACGAATGTCCGGTAATCTGCTTGATCAGGACATGGCATTCCAGTCCGCCGAATCAAGCCTGAGAACGGGCGAGGCTTTTGTTGAATCGCTGGCATCACTGGATCGGGGTGTGGCCGGCTGCGATGCCAGTTCTGCCCCGTGCGTATCAACCATTAACAGCGTCAACGGCGGCGTTTTTGCCAATGCCGCCACACTGCCATGGGGGGATATCTATACCTTTGCCATGACAGGCTTTGCCGGCCCCAAGACCGTGCCGGAGTTTATTGTTGAATACGACACGAATCTGCCCGATACCAACAGTTCGCTGGGGATTGGCACCGGGATGAATATCCCGGGCAGTGATTTTTACCGTGTTACTGCGCGGGGAACAGGGTGGACGGACAGTGCACAGGTCGTTGTACAGAGTGTCTATGCCCGGCGCTTCTAGGCAGATGCTGATTTTTGGCAGGCCATGGATGGCCTGTGCGGAGGCACTGAATTGATCAGCGCTTCCGTGGTGACAGGGGTCACAGCCCCGGCCCCGCAAGTGGTGTAGAAGCACGGGTGCGTATGGTGAAGCAGGAGTTGTTATGCTAATTGTTATGCTAAAAGCAATCCGGATGAATTTAAGATTTACCCTGCAACCACTGGCATTTGCAGCGGCCATTATCATGGCATGGCCGGCTGTGGCGACTGCAGCCCCGCTGGCGCTCAGTAGCAAGCCGATGTATCTGGGCAATACAGCCAAGCCCAATCTTGTATTCAATATGGATGACTCAGGCTCGATGGGCTGGGACTACATGCCGGATGAGGCCAATGACAGCGGCACCTGCAAAGGTAGCAGCTGTGATGAGGGCGAGCCCCCCTACTATGCCAGCGACTACAATACGATCTATTACGACCCTGAAGTCACCTATACCCCGGCACTCAATTATGACGAGACCTCCATGGGGGATATGGATTCTGCGACAACATCGGCATGGACGGCGGTTCCCCAGGACGCTTTCGGAGCGCAAACCACAAGCACCACAAACCTGACCAGCAACTTTCCCGATAAGAAGTATTATGAGTACGTCACGGTTTACAGTGGTGCCTCCTTCGCCGATGGCTGCGGCAGCGCTCCCTGTGTTGAGAAATCGGGCGGCTGGGTATTCATGAGGCTGCCCAGCGCTCACGGCCTGACGACCGGAGACCGCATTAACGTTACCAATGATGGCGGTGGTTGTGATAACGATCTCCAGGTTTCCAATGCAGCCGTTACTGTTGTCGATGCCTTCAGTTTCTGGTATTACGAAGGCGGTGGCGGGTTTTCCGGTAGCGAGGATTGCAGGGTGAGCAAGCGTTCATCCACCGGACTGCAGAACGGTATTGATACCAACAACCCTTTCGAATACCGCGTACATCCGACTCTGGATGAACCTCTGGTGCACGGGCTCCCTTCATCCCCGTATGACACTGTCGTTGATATCAACACCAATGCGCATTTCTATACGATTATTCCGATGGAGCACTGCAGTGATGCCGCGCTGACCAACTGCATTGCCTCAGCCGCACCAACGGCTACCCACACCTATCCGGCGCCGGTTCGTTTCTGCACCAACCGGACCAATGCGGATCTGGATGCCCCTGTCAGCGATGGCGCCATATGCCGGGGCAAGTATTCGGGCACATATGATACCCCGCGGTACGGCAAGTTTTACCGGCAGGACATCGTCCCGGCCGTGACAACCTACGGTAATGTCACCGTGGATGGCTATACGGTTATTGATCGCAGCAATCGAACCGACTGCGCCACTGCGCCTGTCTGCACCTATGCTGAAGAGATGACCAACTTTGCCAACTGGTATGCCTACTACCGCCTTCGTATCAATTCGATGAAGACATCTGCCGGCCGGGCATTTGCCGAGCTGGCCGGTGAAAATATTCGTATCGGCTATGCAAAAATCAATCAGGGAAGCGCAACGATTGACGGGGTTAGCAGCACCGGTGCAATGAGGCTGGGCGTGCGTGATTTTACAGGTGCTGCCAAGCAGGCCTGGTTTACAGAGTTTTATGGTACCAGCACTAGTGGCAGTACACCGCTGCGCCGGGCGATGAAATATGTCGGTGAGTACTACTCCCGTGCCGACTCCAGAGGCCCGTGGGGCAGCTATCCGGAAAATTCCTCTACCACTGAGCTCTCCAGTGCGCATGCTGCATGCAGGCAGAGCTATCAGCTGCTCTGCTCAGACGGTTATTATAACGGCAGCAGCCCGAGTATAGGTGATGCCGATGGCACGGACGGGCCTGTGATTAGCACACCGGTCTCATGGCCCAATACAGCAGTGCTTCCGTATAAGGACACCGGCTCTTCCGACTCTCTGGCGGATGTGGCGATGTATTACTGGAAAAATGATCTGCGAACCAATCTCGATAATATCGTGGAGATCAACACCAAGGATCCGGCCTTCTGGCAGCATATGGTCTCCTTTACGCTCGGTTTCGGTCTGGAAGGGATACTGGATCCGGATACAGATCTGCCTGCCCTGACAGCCGGAACGACAACATCGGCCGGGACGATCGGGTGGCCATCTGCCAGCAGCAACCAGATTGATGATATGTGGCATGCGGCGATCAATGGCCGCGGCCAGTTCTTCAGCGTGGATAATCCAACTGCACTGGTCAACTCAATCAAGGATGTGTTCAGTGATATTACCGATCGCACCTCTTCTGCTGCCAGTGTGGCCATTGATACGGCGGTGACAACAACAAGCCGTGCCATTTATCAGGCCCGATTCTACAGCGGCGACTGGACCGGTACGGTTAAGTCGTTCCCGGTGGATCTGGATACCGGAGTGATCGGAACGGAGAACTGGGATGCGCAGACTCAGGTCAGCGCCCAGAACTGGGATACAGGCCGTTTTGTTGCGACATGGGACACAGTTGCTTCGCCGAATGCCGGGACTCCGTTCCGCTGGGCTGACCTGACAGCCGCGCAGCAGACGGCACTGAACCTGAATGCTTCAGGTACGGCAGATGCCAGGGGTTCAGACAGGGTTGAATTCATTCGCGGCAGAACAGGTATATCCGGTTTCCGCCCGAGAACTACCGGCGTACTGGGTGATGTCGTGCACTCTTCACCCATCTATGTTGCAGCGCCGCCAAGATCTTACTCAGGCACATATGAAACCTTCAAGACAGCAAATGCTTCACGTACGCCGATGATCTATGTGGGCGCAAACGATGGTATGCTGCACGCGCTTGAGGCCGCGACAGGCAGTGAGAAGTTTGCCTTTGTTCCCAATGCGGTGATTGGTGAATTGAGCAAGCTGACGGCATCCAGCTATATTCACCAGTATTATGTGGATGGTCCGATTACTGTTGAGGATATTGAGGTCGGGGGCAGCTGGAAGACAGCACTTGTCGGAGCACTCGGCAGCGGCGGCAAGGCGGTCTATGCTCTTGATATTACCAACCCGGTATTGAGCGGGGCGACTACCGCGCTGAAAGAGGCGGATCTGGCCAGCAAGGTGATGTGGGAGTTTACCCACGCTGACCTCGGTTATGTGCATGGTGAGGTTGCGATTGCAAAAATGGCCAACGGTGTCTACGCAGCGATTTTTGGCAATGGCTATAACAACAGCGGAACCGGAAAAGCAACGCTGTATGTCGTCAATGCTGCTACCGGCGCACTGCTGAAGTCGTTCAGTGTTGGCGGCGGCACCGTCGGAACACCCAGCGGCATGGCAGCACCATTGCCTGTTGATGTGAATGGTGATTCGGTTGTGGATTATATCTACGCCGGGGATCTGGAAGGCAAGGTCTGGAAGTTTGATGTGACCTCAACGTCAACAGGCAGCTGGGATTCAGCCTTCAACACGGCGGGTGTGCCCCAGCCGCTGTTTGCAGCAACAGATGCCAGCAGCAATCCTCAGCCGATCACATCGCGTGTAGAGGTAGGCCGGCATCCATCGGGGCCGGGCTATACGGTCTTCTTCGGAACAGGTAAATATCTGGAAAATGCGGATAATGCCAGTACCGGTCAGAACACCCAGACGTTTTACGGTGTATGGGACAAGGACACTTCAACAGTGCCCACCTTTACCCGCGCCCATCTCCTGGAGCAGACCATTGATTACCAGATTCCCGGTTCGAGCTCACCTCCCCAGCGGCCTGCGAGAGTGAGCAGCGATAACAATATCGTCTGGCACTGGGCGACAGGTAACCCTACCGGTTCACCGATTACGGAGCACCTGGGCTGGTATATGGACCTCCAGAATCCGGCCAATAGCAATGCCAACGAGGGTGAGCGGCTTATTACCAACCCCATTCTGATCGCAGGACGAATCATTTTTGCCACATTCCTGCCACCGGTTGATGTCTGCTCTGGAGGAGGCGACAGCTGGATCATTGAGCTTGATGCCATTGACGGCAGCCGTCTGGAGAGTTCGGTATGGGATATTAACATGGATACATCTGTCGATGGTGGTGACTATGTTGATGTCGGCGGAGGCAATCTGATGCAGGTCAGCGGTACCGCCTCCACGGTCGGCGCGGTAGCAAGCCCTACCGTTGTGAGTCTGCCGGGAGGCCAGCGGCAGATTAAGCTTCTCAGTGGTACAACAGGAATGGTTGAGACCATCCATGAAGCACCGGGCGATGCAGCCCGGGCGCGACAATCCTGGATACGACTGCAGTAACCGGAGAATCAGGCCCTGCTAAGCAGGGCCTGATTGTATCGGAAACAGGTCATGGCAAGAGCGACCCCCGAATTCTGTCGGCAGGAGAAGATGTCATGCATGTAAAAGTTGCAGAGGCCGGAGTTGTGCAGGGAATCATATGTGCTGTATGGTATGGATGCCATGCAGGGTGGAACTCATCTGGCGGGAACCAATATATGGTGGCTGAGCATGACTTATTAACTTGACAATATCCTTTTAGATAAGCTAAGTTGCGTTTATATGTGTGTGTGATACATCAACAAAGGAGGGCAAGTGGGCCTTTTTTCTCGAACTGGTGAACCTCTGATTGGTATCGATATAAGCGCGACCGGTATCAAACTTGTGGAACTTGCAGGCAGCCGTGCCGGCTATGAGCTGAAGGCACTGGCCGTTGTGCCGCTTCCCCGGGATGCAATCGTTGAAAATACGGTGATTGACTCAATGGCCGTCTCTCAGGGGCTGCTTGATGCGCTTGAAATCGCCCGCCCATCGACTCGCAAGGCCGCCATTGCCGTATCCGGTAATGCCGTGATTATCAAAACAGTAAGAATGGCAACCGCAACCGAGTTTGAGCTGGAGGCTCAGATTGAGTTTGAGGCTGATCAGCATGTCCCGTATGATATTGATGATGTCTACCTCGACTTCGAAATCCTGGGATCGGTACCCGATTCTCCGGATGAGATGGAAGTCGTGCTGGCCGCATGCAAGCGGGAGGTGGTTGATGATTACCAGCTTGTGCTCAGTGAGGCCGGGATTGAAGCAGTGTGTGTGGATTGTGCCGTTTTTGCATTGGAAAATGCCCTGGAGACAACAGAGGCGAATCCTGAAGGCGTTGTAACGGGTGAGCCCGATGATGAGGAGGTGGCGCCGGCTGTCGCACTGGTGAATATCGGGGCAAATCTGGTTAACATCAATATCATGATCAACGGGCAGATGACATTTGTGCGGGACCAGTTTTATGGCGGCCAGAATCTGACCGAAGAGATTCAGAAAGAGCACAGTGTCAGTTATCAGGCAGCAGAAGAGATGAAAATAGAGCGTTTTTCAGAGATCAGCCCGGAAGCTCTGGAGCGTTTCTATGCCGGGCTGACCTCGGAACTGGTCAGATCACTTGATTTTTATGCTGCAAATCATGCCGAACATCCGGTGCAGAAGCTGCTGCTCAGTGGCGGCAGTGCACTGATCCCTGATATTGCAAATGAGCTGGAGCAACGGCTTGGGATCGAGGCGGAAGTGGTTAACCCCTTCGTCAATATCAAGGCCTCATCCAGAAAATTCGATATGGATTATCTAAACAGAATCGGTCCGTCCATGATGGTTCCTATCGGTCTTGCACTGCGGGGTTTTGACAGATGATCCGTATTAACCTTCTGCCATACCGGACACAGCGGCGTCAGACTAAAATCCTTCAGCACCTTGTCGTTGCATTGGGTGTACTATTTGTTGCAGCCTCACTGGTGTTCGTTGCTGATTTAATTAAAACTTCTGAACTGGCCACATTAGAGGAGTCGCTCAGCGAGCTGAAGGCTCAGAATGCAGCATTACAGAAGAAGATCGGAAAAATTAAAGATCTGGATAACCTGCGTGCGGATGTGGAACGGAAACTCGAGCTTGTTGAAGAACTTCAGCAGGGGCGTTTTCATACTTTGATGACGCTGAATCAGCTGGCGACAGTTATCCCGGAGAATGTGTGGCTGCAATCCATTGCTGACAAGGAAGGAACAATAACAATAAACGGTCTGGGCGAAAGTAACAAAGCCGTTGCGAATTTTATGCGCGCACTGGATCAGGAGACCATTTTTTCAAATATCAGCCTTTCAAAAATTACCAGAACAAATATCGGGAATATTCCCGTGCGCAGCTTTAGCCTGACCATGAATCGGGTGACAGAAGAGGTTCAGAAAGAGCCCGGGGAGAGTGGCAAATGAATCTGGAAGGATTGAATCTTGACGCGCTGAGGCCAATTCTTCCGATCCCGTTGTGGCAAAAAGCCGTTGCATTAACAGCTGCTTTTGTACTGATTATCATACTGTATATCTACTTTGGCTGGTTGCCTCTGCAGGAGAAAATCGAACAACAGCAGTCACAGGTTGAAACACAGGAGATGCTGCTGAAAAAAAATCAGTTGCTGGCAAGGAATCTGCCCAAGAAGAAGGCAGAGTTTGCCGAACTGGAAAAGCAGTTAAAAGTTGCGCTCAATATGCTGCCCAAAAAGTCCCAGATTCCTGATCTGCTGGAAAGCGTGTCATGGGCAGGCAAGGACTCCGGCCTTGAATTTAGTGACTTCACACCGAAAACCGAGGTGGTTAAGCAGATTTATGCTGAAGTCCCGGTTAGTCTGACTGTAAACGGAAGCTACAGGCAACTGCTGACTTTCCTTAAACGTGTTGGAGAGATGCCGCGTATTGTAGCAGTCAAAAATTTAACCATGTCCGGCGGCAAAGACGAAGTGCTGAAGGTCGAGGGAAACATTCTGACCTATCGGTTTGTTGACGAGCAGGAAGTAAAGGTCAAGAGAAAGTAAGAAGATGAAACGTGGCATGGAAAGATTCACCTCCGGGAGGCGTAAATGATGTTTAGGCACGGAGATAATGACGAGATGAGAGTGATGAAACTTTTAAACATTGCACTGAAAGCCTTGGGAAAGTCTGTTTTACTGTTTGCAGTAACTCTGGCCATACCGAACATGGCTGCAGCGGCCCAGATCAATGGAGTTTCGCTGATGGATTCCGATGGCGGAGACGTCCTTCGGGTTGAAGCTGATGCACCGCTTGAATATCAGGTGTTTGATCTGGACGGGCCACCGAGAATGGTGATTAATTTTCCCGCAGCATCCATGAGCAGTGATGTAACAGCAATGAAGCCGGACGGAAAAGGTGTAACCAGTGTTTTCCCGGCTACTGACGGGGAAGGCGTTCGGCTTGAGGTCGGACTCAGTGAGATGATCGGGTATGAAATTGAAGAGTCGGGGAATACCCTGGTGGTTCGATTCGAGCAGACCGGCATGGAGAGTACGGAACCGGCTGTTGCTGCAGTTATCAAGGATATTGAGGTGCGTGACAGAGGCTCTGTCACTGAACTGGTATTGCGTGGCGAAAATATGGATGCCAGCCACAATGCATTCCTGTCTAACGATAACCGGGTGCTGATTCTCGACTTCTGGGAGGGGGAATCAAAACTTCCCAGAGAGAACTATAAATACTCTACGCAGCGAATTAATGATGTAACCATTGGTCAGGCAGAAGGCAGGGTACGTCTGGTGATCGGGGTACTGCCCGGCGGTGAACTGAGCCAGCAGATTGATGCTGAAAAAGATATGCTGACAGTTCGTTTTGGCAGTGTTGCTCCGGCACGACGGGCATCGGCTGTGGTTGTAGAGAGTGTGAACTTTCAGCCGGACGACAGGATTGCCCACCTGATGGTGCGTACCGATGTAGTCAATCCTATTCTGAACGTTACCGAAAAGGATGGTAACGTTATTATTGATGTGAAAAAGGCAGCCCTGGCAGAGGGGCAGGAGCGCTCTCAGGATGTCAGTGCATTCCCGGGACCGGTCAGACAGATTGACAGCTATGCCATCGGAGAGAAAGTCAGAATCGTTGCACGCCTGAGGGACAGGGTGGATGTCACCTCATTTCAGCAGGGGAATGTGTTTACCGTTAATCTGGAACCTCAGGATTTGCGGCAGAGCAGGGCAGATGATGAGGCAGATGGTAAATTCACCTATACCGGCAAGAAAGTCACCTTTGATTTCAAGGATATTGACATCACCAATGCACTGAAGCTTATTTCAGAGATGAGTGATCTTAATATCATCATGTCGGACAACGTTAAGGGTAATCTGACCATGCGACTGGTGGATGTGCCATGGGACCAGGCACTGGATCTGATTCTTTCATCCCAGGATCTGGGAAAAGCGGTGGAAGGAAATGTAATGAGGATTGCTCCGCTTTCCGTTCTGCGTCAGGAGCATAAGGAAGCGCTTGAAAGCATTAAAGATGTGGAGATGCTGGAGCCTCTGATCACTGAGCCGATAGCACTGAGCTTTGCACGTGTAGACACAATTAAAGCAATGCTTGATGCATCCAAGGCGGCCCCGGCAGCAGGTGGGGCTCAATCTCCGGATAGCAGTAGTGGTGCAACCATACTCTCCCCGAGAGGATCATATCTGGTGGATGACAGAACAAACACACTGATCGTAACCGATACGGCCCAGGCAATCAGTAATGTTAAACGCTTTATCAGTATCGTGGATAAACCGACGGAGCAGGTGCTTATTGAAGCCCGGATTGTTGAAGCAACTGATAATTTTACTCAGGAATTCGGTATTCGATGGGGAGGACAGGCCACATACCGGGATGGTCAGGCAAGCGATGGTGGCCCGAACCTTCAGGTCGGCTCGGTCAACCCTACGGCTTCAAACGGGTTCCTGGTTGATCTTCCGGCAGCATCAGCCACATCCGGCGGAGCGGTTGGTATAAGCTGGGCGGCAATAAGTCATTTAATCAATCTTGATCTGGAGCTGTCAGCTGCAGAGGTTGACGGCATCGCCAAAGTGGTATCAAGCCCCAGGATTCTGACAGCAAATGGCGGAACCGCTTTGATTTCACAAGGCAGCGATGTGCCGTTTGTTACGCCCGCATCCGGTGCTGGCCCGGCAACAGTATCATTCAAGAAAGCCGAACTGAAACTGCAGGTTACACCTCAGATAACAGCAAACCGGACAGTGATCATGGAGGTTGATATTTCCAAGGATGCTCCTACCGGTCAGACTGTTCAGGGCAATCCCATCCTTTCAACAAAGCAGGTTACTACTAACCTGCAGGTCAAGGACGGCGAAACCATTGTTATCGGTGGTATCTTTACACGGGATAAATCAGATAACGAAAGCGGTGTTCCGGGGATGAAAGATATCCCTCTGCTTGGCTGGCTTTTCAAGACCAAGAGCGAGACAGATAATAAAACGGAGCTGTTGATTTTCCTGACACCTACGATTGTACGGGGTGATGGTGGCAAAACAGAGGGTATATAACCTCAGATGCAAAGAGGTATTCTGATAGGTCCGACGGGATCGGGCAGATCGACAGTCGGGCGGCAACTGGAAGAACAGTCTGCCGCCCGATTTCGTACAGGGTCAGCAGATACATCAATGACTGAACGGGCGGAAAGCTGATTCCCCGAATCTTTAAAGAGGATAACTGACTTGAATATCTACCATGTTGATCTGGGCAACCGTTCATACGATATCCATATCGAATCCGGGTGCCTTGCATCAATCGGTTCTGTGCTGGCTGAGCTTTTCGGGTCGCCGTCACGATGCGCGGTCATTACCAATCAAACCGTGGCCCCTCTCTATCTCGAAACTGTTCAGGCAAGCCTGAAAACTGCCGGCTGGCAGGTTCAGAGCTGTATACTTCCTGATGGCGAAAAATATAAAAACTGTGAATCGTGGATGACGGTGATGGATGCCCTGATGGCATCGAAGCTGTCACGCCAGGAACCTGTCATTGCACTCGGTGGAGGCGTAATCGGAGATATGACCGGTTTTGCCGCTGCCTGCTACAGGCGCGGTATTCCGTTTGTTCAGATTCCGACAACGCTGCTGGCACAGGTGGACTCCAGTGTGGGTGGCAAGACGGCGATTAACCATCCGCACGGAAAAAACATGATCGGTGCGTTCTATCAGCCTCGACTGGTCTGGATTGATC
The DNA here is from genome assembly GCA_032251395.1 of Mariprofundaceae bacterium. Lineage (GTDB taxonomy): Bacteria > Pseudomonadota > Zetaproteobacteria > Mariprofundales > Mariprofundaceae > WSZY01. Next base: position 791 of record JAVVEJ010000044.1, on the reverse strand, counting down.
CGGATGTACTGCAAACACTTGCAGTCCGGGAACTGCGTGCGGGCATTGCAGAGTTGATCAAGTATGGACTGATCAGGGATGCCCGGTTTTTTACCTATCTGGAAGAGTATGTGAACAGGCTTCTGGCACTGGACTCCGAAGTTGTCTCCAGGGTTATTCTCACATCATGCCGCCATAAGGCAGAAGTGGTGATGGTTGATGAAACCGAACAGGGCATGCGGGCCCTGCTGAACCTCGGCCATACATTCGGCCATGCTATTGAGTCGATGACCCACTACAGTGAGTATCTGCATGGTGAAGCTGTTGCGCTCGGAACCCTGATGGCTGCCCGACTCTCCCACATGCTCGGCTACACCGCCGAAAACCTTGAGCCGCGTATTCAGAGCCTTTATGAAGCCACAGGCCTGCCTGTCACGATTCCCCGGTTCACGGCAGACAGATGGCTTGATTCGATGGGGCATGATAAAAAGAATGTTGGCAGCAGAATCCGGTATATTCTGCTGACAGCAATCGGTGATGCATTTATTGCCGAAGATGTGACGCATGAGAACATACGGGCACTGATTGCCTCCTATTCGTGATCGCAGGCAGTAATAAAAAAGGTAGCCGATTCGTTTAAAGAATCCGGCTGCCTCTGCTATCCCACATCATTATGATGTATGCGTGATCAGCACTGCATAACAAAGAGAAAAAGCAGGCAAAAAAAGAAGGGTGAACCACAGAGGCACGAAGTAAGAATTGAGGTGGACCCCATTGGTGGGACAGTTTGGTTGGCCATTTAAGGTGTACTC
>JAVVEJ010000043.1:0-15245 GCA_032251395.1 Mariprofundaceae bacterium | reverse complement strand
TTGGCATGATGATCCGCTTGGGCGGTATTCTGATGCTCGCCACTCTGCTGCTGTTCGTGCTGGTGGTCTGGCTCTGGTGGCCGCTGGTCGGGTTAGGAGTGTGACAAATATGGAACAGTTGAATCAGACCGTAGAGCTGTTGAAACAGGCAGAACGTGAGTATTCTCCGGATCTGGTGTTTGCCTGCAGCTTTGGTGCGGAGGATGTGGTGCTGTTTGACCTGATTGCCAGACATGCCCCGTCGATTCGTATTGTTACGCTCGATACCGGGCGCCTGCCGCAGGAGAGCTATGATGTGATGGATGCCTGCCGCGAGAAGTATGGTCTGAATATCGAGGTCTATTTCCCGGATACAGCCGATGTTGAGCAGATGGTTCGTCAGAAGGGTGTGAATCTCTTCTATCACAGTCTTGAGAATCGCAAACTCTGCTGTGAGATTCGTAAGGTCCGGCCTCTGAAACGCGCTCTGCAGGGTGCCAGAGCCTGGGTGACGGGGCTTCGCCGTGAGCAGGCGGTATCGCGTACGGATATGCAGCCGATTGAAGATGATGCAGCCTTCGGTATTAAAAAGTTCAACCCGCTGATTGAGTGGTCGCAGGATGATGTGTGGGATTACATTCGTTCCAACGATGTGCCGTACAACAAACTGCACGACCGGTTTTACCCATCCATCGGCTGTGCGCCATGTACGCGTGCCATTGCAGCCGGTGAAGACCCGAGAGCGGGCCGATGGTGGTGGGAGAATGAGGATGCCGTGGCTGAGTGCGGACTGCATGCCAGCCCGATTTCAAAACCGGAAGGAGATCACTGATGAATGATCATAAAAAGATTTCCATTGTCTGTTTCAGCGGTGATTTTGATAAAATTATTGCGGCGTACACCATCGCTACGGGCGCTGCGGCAACCAACCGTGAAGTAACGATGTTCTTCACCTTCTGGGGGCTGAATGCACTGAAGAAAAAGCAGGGGCACAGCTGGCTTGGCAGGGACTTTCTCTCCCGCATGTTTAATTTTCTGATGGGCGGCAGAAAAAACCTGCCGCTCTCACGGCTGAACTTTGCCGGTATCAGCCCGCAGCTTATGACAGGCATGATGAAGAAAAACAATGTGGCCACGCTGCCGGAGCTGATTGAAGCAGCCGATGCGCTTGGCATTCGTCTGTATGCCTGTGAGATGGCGATGCAGATCCTTGGTGTGACAAAAGATGATCTGGTTGATTCGGTGCAGGAAATTGTGGGCGTTGCCACATTTCTGAATGAGTCCGAAGACGCACATATTATTTTTATCTGAGGCAAAAATTGCGGTTAGATGTTTTGAGACTGGATTTTCTGAGGTTGGATCCTTTGAGGTTAGAACGATGATTCATTTTCTGGATATTACGCGTGAGACATGCCCGATGACCTTTGTGAAGGTGAAGCTGCAGCTGGCCAGGATGGATGCAGGCCATGAGCTGGAGATTATCCTGAACGAGGGCGAGCCGCTGGAAAATGTGCCTCACTCATGTGAAGAGCAGGGTTACCGGGTGATCTCTGTTGATGCGTGTGGTGATGGTAAACACCGTGTGCTCGTTAAAAAATAGATATGAGAAACAGGATGAGTGATTTGGAGACCGGAGATGTCTGAACATAAACTGACGCAGCTGAAAGCACTTGAGGCCGAGTCGATCCACATTATCAGAGAGGTGGTGGCCGAATTCCGTAATCCGGTAATGCTTTATTCCGTGGGCAAGGATTCATCGGTGCTTCTGCATCTGGCACGCAAGGCCTTTTATCCGTCGCCGTTGCCATTCCCGCTGCTGCATGTGGATACCGGCTATAAGTTCAAAGAGATGTATGAGTTCCGTGACAACTACTGCAAAGAGGTCGGGGTTGATCTGATTGTGCGCCGTAATGAAGGTGCGATTGCCAAAGGCATGAATCCGAAAGAGTTTGGCGTGGCGCGTTGCTGTGGCGCTTTGAAGACCCAGGCGCTTCTCGATGCACTGGAGGAGGGCGGTTATGACGCGGCCTTCGGCGGGGCGCGTCGTGATGAGGAGCGCTCACGTGCCAAGGAGCGCGTCTTCTCCATGCGCGACGAGTTCGGGCAGTGGGATCCGAAGAATCAACGCCCTGAACTGTGGAATATCTATAATGGCCGGATTCACGAGGGTGAATCGGTGCGTGTGTTCCCGATCTCTAACTGGACGGAGATGGATGTCTGGCTCTACATCCGGGAAGAGAACATTCCGATTGTGCCGCTCTATTTTGCAAAAGAGCGCCCGATGGTTGAGCGCGGTGAGATGCTGATTCCGTACTATGAAGAGAACAAAGGTCAGCTGCTTGAGGGTGAAGAGCCTACCATGGTGATGTCTCGCTTCCGTACGCTTGGCTGCAGTCCGTGCACCGGTGCGGTACGATCATCGGCTGCAACCATGGACGAAATCGTGGCCGAGGCGGCAGCGGCACGGCGCTCTGAGCGTGAGACACGTATTATCGATCATGGTGCCAATACGATGGAAGATAAAAAGAAAGAAGGCTATTTCTAGGAAATTTTAACCACAGAGAGCACAGAGGGCACAGAGAAAAACAATGATAGATTATTCTCTGTGCCCTCTGTCCCCCGTCGGGGATTTCCAAGGGTCATGTCTCTGTGGTGAATGGGGTTTTATTAAATGACGGAATTGAACATAAAGCTGACCAAAGAGATCGAACTGTTGCGGCTGGTAACGGTCGGCAGCGTGGATGATGGCAAGTCGACCCTGATCGGGCGTCTGCTGGTGGATACCAAAGGTGCGTTTGAAGATCAGCTGCTGGCCGTGCGCAAGAAGAAGGGGGAGCAGGAGATCGCCTCTGCAGCCGAAATTGACCTGGCGATGCTGACTGACGGCCTCTCGGCTGAGCGTGAGCAGGGCATTACCATTGATGTGGCCTACCGTTATTTTGCCACGCCGAAGCGCAAGTTCATCATGGCCGATTGCCCCGGCCATGAGCAGTACACCCGTAACATGGTAACCGGCGCCTCCACCGCCAGTGCCGCCATTATCCTGATTGATGCCCGCAGCGGTGTGATGCCGCAGACCAGGCGTCATACCCATATCCTGGGGCTGCTCGGTGTGCCGCATCTGGTTGTGGCGATTAACAAGATGGATCTGGTCGATTTTGATCAGACAATATTTGAGAAGATTCGTCAGGATATGGCTGATTACTGTACAAGGCAGGGAATCAGGGACCTGATCTGTATCCCGATGTCGGCACTTGATGGTGATATGGTGGCTGTGCGCGGCGATCGAATGCCGTGGTATGAAGGCGAGACGCTGCTGGAGACGCTGGAGTCACTGCCTGTGCTGGGTGATATTGACGATCAGCCGTTCCGTTTTCCGGTTCAACTGGTCAACCGCCCGCAGACGAAAGAGCTGCCCGACTATCGCGGTTTCATGGGCACTATCGTCTCAGGTACCGTGAGGGTAGGCGATTCGCTTACCGCCCTGCCGAGCGGCAAATCATCGACAGTCAAAGAGATCGTCACATTCGACGGCAGCCTCAACGAGGCGTTCTCGCCGCAGAGCATCACCATTACGCTGAGCGATGAGATCGATATCTCCCGTGGCGATATGCTGGTACACACGGACTCTGGCGTGGAGCCAAGAAAAGAGATCACGGCCAATATCTGCTGGATTGGAAGTGAGCCGCTGGAGCCGAAGAAGAAGTACTGGATCAAACATACCACCAATACGCTCAAGGCGATGGTGACAGAAATTGATTTCAGGACTGACATTCACTCGCTGCAGCATGATTCGGCCGACCAGCTGACCATGAATGAGATCGGACAGGTGCAGCTGAAACTATTGAAGCCCGTCTATGCCGACAACTACGCAGATAACCGTTCGACCGGAAGTTTTATTCTGATCGACAGCTTCACCAATAACACGGTCGGTGCAGGAATGATTATCTGATCTGACCTGCAGAGAGTTCCCGTACTGCATTGTGCGTCGCTCATTTGGTCTTTGCCATACTTCGCTCCTGACGCCTTGCCCAGGTCGACGCTGTTTGCCAGATATTGATTGTTCTTTTTTGTGATCGCATTCACATAACACGACTGTTTTATCCGCAGCCTGCTTTGCACAAGCTATGGAACAGATATCTGTTCCGGCTTTCAGGAGGCGAGTATGAAAAATCTGTTCTGGATTATGATCGTTGCATTTGGGCTAAGCGGGTGTGCAACAATGGAAAGTGCATGGGATTCAACCAAACAGTCATCGAGCGACGCCTACGAGTGGGCATTTGGTGATGATGAAAAACAGGATGAGTCTGCAAAAAGGTAGAATATCACCCTCTAAAACAAAAGGGCCGCATCGCGGTCCTTTTTTTGTTGCTGATCTATGCAAGCACGGATGACTGCTTCCGGCAATGATCTCAAGTGCTGCATCAACTATCTTAGGCTACCGCCAAAAGCAGGCATTCAGTATTCATGATGGAAGCTTGAGAGCTTCTCCAATAATGAGTCACCAAGTGGCGTAATTAAGTCATGGACTTTCCAGCATTCGCTTTGCTCTTTTCGAAGAATAAGATGAACAATATGTTGTATAGATTTTTTCTTTGGACTTAAAATGAAGGGTAATTTCATCACAACTATTGCCGTGTCAGATGAATCAACACAACTTTCTAGTTCGAATGATACTGGTTCACCAATTTCACCATCTTGCGTGCCCGTCCAAGGGTAATAATCCAAACCACACAAGCCTTCTTTCTTAAGGCAATCAATTTCCTTAGACACAACTCGGTAAAACTTATTGGTCATTAAAGTTTCAGGAGGACTTTGATAATAAAATGTATTTGAAGATTCGAAAAAGTGTCTCGCTACGGGAACAGGGTTACTACAATTATCACTGGCTAATGCCAATGACGGAACAATAACAAATACCAACAGAAGAAACTGGCGGAACATTTAATGATTCTCCCCCCTACAACTTAATGGCCACATTAGCTCAAATTTAAGAAATTGCGAATGACCGCTTTTGGTGAAAGCAGACATTCAACAAACCTGAGACCAGTTGATGTTCTGTAATTGCTGCCAGAGTTCAGTGGCGACGGGGCCGAGAGGCGTCTCTTTTTTGCGGACGGCTTTGATCTCCAGTTTTATGGGTTGAAAATCCTCGCTGCCCAGAAGCAGTAGCTCTCCGCTGTTAATCTCCCGGTTGACCATATGCATCGGCATGCGGCCCCATCCCATGCCTGATGCGATAATCTGTTTTTTGGTCATGAAGTCGCTCACCACCCATTGATGTGCGCCTGCAAGCACGCCCGCTGTCTTTTTTTCGGAGTGGCGGCTGGTATCGCGCACGATAATCTGGGTGGTTCCCTGCATCTCCCGTTCGCTCAGTTCCGCAGCCCGTGCTGCCAGTCTGAAACGGGGTGAAATCACGCTGACCATTTCAATGCGGGTCAGTGGCGCATAGATGTACCGGCTGCTCTCTTCAGTCACCTCGGCGATGGCGATATCCGCATCATCGTCATTCAGCCGCTCCATGGTGCCGTTCAGCGTCTCTACCAGTAGAGAGAGCCTGGTTGCAGGTGCTGATTCCATAATGGTGCTGAACAGTTGCAGTGCAGGGTTAACCGGTACAATGGCGCTCATCGAAAGCCGTAGCTCGGGCTCCTCTCCGGCTGCAAAGTGATGTGCGGTGGTGATGAACTCTTCTGTGTGGGAGAGAATTGTCCCGGCCTTCTCGTAGAGCGCTTTGCCCTCCCCGGTGAGGGTCGGGCGATATTGATCACGCAGAAACAGCGTGATGCCGAGTTCCTCTTCAAGCTTGCGGATGGCGATACTAATGGCCGACTGACTCTTAAACAGGGCCTCGGCAGCAGGCCTGAAGCCGCCGAACTCAACAATGGCACGCAGTACTTTTAACTGATCGAGTGTCACTGTTGTATTTGCGTCATACCGGACTTGATTATTCGAGGCGTCCTGCCTCGAACCCATTTGGGTCACCGCAAACGGTGTTCAACTTCTGCTCCTGCGGAGTTGTCGGTATCCACTGTTTTTAGTGAAGAAGTGGATTCCGGCTTTCGCCGGAATGACGGATGGAATGATTATAAGGCAATAGTCAGCAGTCATGCCTTCATTTTAGATGATAAGAAATATATATCAAGACGATATAAACATTATGCTTTATAACTATCGTCTGCTGTGCCTAAACTCTCCCTGTCCGGTTTAATCGTCTGAAGGAGAAGTGATGGGCCTGCTTATAAAAGGAAACTGGCATGATCAGTGGTATGACACCAGCGAAAACGGTGGCCGTTTCGTGCGCAGTCAGTCCCGATTCCGCAACTGGATTACGCCGGATGGTTCAGCAGCAGATTCCGGTGAAGCGGGATTCAGGGCCGAGGCTGGCCGCTACCATCTTTACGTCTCGCTGGCTTGTCCGTGGGCGCATCGCACGCTGATTTTCCGTAAACTCAAGCATCTGGAAGCATTGATAGATATCACGGTGGTTAGTCCGTATATGCTGGCAGACGGATGGGAGTTTGATGAGGCCGAACCGTTGTATGGTTTCAGGTATGCACATCAGCTTTACACCAAAGCCGATCCGGTATATTCCGGCCGGGTGACCGTGCCGATCCTGTGGGATAAACAGAGCGAGACCATTGTTTCCAACGAGTCATCGGAAATTATCCGCATGTTCAATTCAGCTTTTGATGGGTTGAGCGGAAATCGTGATGACTACTATCCTGAAAGTCTGCGGGTGGAAATCGATGAGATAAATGCCTTTGTTTACGACAGCATTAATAACGGTGTCTACAAGTGCGGTTTTGCCACCACACAGCAGGCCTATGAAGAGGCATTCGATGCACTTTTCTCTGCACTGGATCGGGTTGAATCGATGCTGGACAGGCATCGCTACCTGGTCGGTAACAGCCTGACTGAGGCTGACTGGCGGCTCTTTACCACTCTGATCCGTTTTGATGCTGTCTATTACAGCCATTTCAAATGTAACCGTCAGCGCATCAGTGACTATCCGAACCTTTCGAACTATCTGCGCGATCTCTACCAGCAGCCGGGAGTGGAAGAGACGGTCGACTTTGACCATATCAAGCAGCACTACTACTACAGCCATGAGTCGATCAATCCGACGCGCATTGTGCCGAAAGGGCCGAAACTTGATTTTAATGCGCCGCATGACCGGACTCGCTTTGAGAATGGTTCCGGCAGGGGTGATGCGAAGATCAGGAGTATCCGGTGATGTTGCGTAACAGTCATGATCGGTTCGGCTGGGTCTCCATCACTATCCACTGGCTGATGGCGGCCGCGATTATCGGCATGTTTGTACTCGGCGTCTGGATGGTGGGGCTTGAATATTATGATACGTGGTATCACAAGGCGCCCTGGATTCACCGCAGTGTCGGCATGCTGCTTCTGTTCCTGCTGATTTTCCGTACGTTCTGGCGACTCACCAATCCGGTGCCGGAGATCATGGGCCGGTGGTGGGAGAAGATTATCGCGCTGTGGGTGCATCGCGGCCATTACGTGCTGATGTTCGCAGTCATCATCAGTGGCTACCTGATCTCCACTGCTCACGGGCGTGGTGTCGAGGTGTTCGACTGGTTTGAGATTCCGGCACTGCTGGAGGCGGACAAGGGGCGTGAGAGCACAGCCGGATTCATTCATATGTTGCTGGCCTGGGGATTTATGGGCTATATAGGTATGCACGCGGCAGCAGCCATGAAGCATCATTTTATTGATAAAGACGTAACACTGTTACGTATGTTGGGTATAAACAAAAAGCAAGGAGAATAGAAATGAAAGCTAAAATATTACTTGGAACCATACTGCTTGTACTGGGGCTGTCTGCACCGGCAGCGGCAGAGGATTATGTGATTGATACAAACAAGGCGCATGCCTTTATTCAGTTCAAGATATCGCATCTGGGCTACAGCTGGCTGCTTGGGCGCTTCAACAATTTTGATGGCACATTCAGCTATGATGAGAAGAATCCGGCGGCTGCCAAAGTCCGGGTCAATATCGACCCTGCCAGTGTGGATTCCAACCATGCCGAGCGTGACAAGCATCTGCGCAGCCCCGATTTTCTCAATGTGGATGCGCATCCGAAGTCATCTTTTGTCAGTAAATCATTCAGGGAACTGGGTAACGGCAAGGCTGAATTGACCGGAGTATTCACGCTCAACGGTGTAACCCGTGACATCACTATCGATGTCACCCATATCGGCGCAGGTGCTGATCCGTGGGGTGGCTACCGGCGTGGTTTTGAGGGCAGGACAGTGCTGAAATTGACCGATTACAATATCGCCAAAGCTGCGATGCTTGGCCCGGCTGCTGCGGAGGTGGAGCTCTACTTCTCGTTTGAAGGCGTCAGGCAATGACCGATCTGTTTTCACCGCTAAAGCTGGGCCGCTACGAGTTGCCTAATCGTGTATTCATGGCGCCGATGACACGCAACCGTGCACCGGACAATGTGCCCAATGCGATGATGGCGGAGTATTATCGCCAGCGTGCTGCAGCCGGACTGATCTTAACCGAAGGCTCTCAGGTCTCGGAGCAGGGGGTCGGTTATCCGGCCACGCCCGGTATTTACAGTTCCGGGCAGGTTAAGGGGTGGAAGCAGGTGACCGATGCGGTGCATGAGGAGGGCGGCCACATCTTCCTGCAGCTCTGGCACTGCGGCCGGGTGTCGCATCCGGACTTTCATCATGGTGCGCCTGCGGTTGCCCCCTCGGCCATTCGCCCTGCCGGAGAGGCGTTCACCCTTGCGGGGCTCAAGCCTTTCGAGACACCGCGAGAGCTGACAATTCCGGAAATCGCCGATGTGATCGGGGATTTCCGTAAAGGGGCGGCCAATGCGATTGCCGCAGGCTTTGATGGTGTCGAGATTCACGGCGCCAACGGCTACCTGCTCGATCAGTTCCTGCGTGATGGCAGTAACCGGAGAAGTGATGCTTATGGCGGATCATTGGAAAACCGGGCACGTCTGATGCTGGAGGTGGTTGAGGCGGTCTGCAATGAGGTCGGGGCCGACCGCGTCGGCATCCACCTCTCACCGCTGCAGCCCTTTAATGATATGAAGGACTCCGATCCGGAGGCGACATTCAGCTATCTGGTTGAAAAGCTCAACAACTTTAATCTCGCCTGCCTGCATATCACCGAGATGGGCAGCGAGGTGCCGGGTGCGGCAGGTCCGGCATTCGATCTCGGCAAGCTTCGCAGGTTATGCAAGGGGATTTACATCACTAACAGCGGTTACGACAAGGCGCGCGGCAATGCCGCCATTGCAAGCGGAGCCGCCGATGCCATTACCTTCGGCCAGAGCTTTCTGGCCAATCCCGATCTGGTGGCAAGATTCAGGCATGACAGGGAACTCAACCCGCCGGATACAGCCACCTACTACGGTGGTGATGAGCATGGCTACACCGATTACCCGGCCATGAGCTAGGCAGATATTGACGAGGCAACCATGAGTGAGTTTTTCAGTGAGAACACATTCTCCTTCCTGAAGGAGCTTGCGGCCAATAACAACCGCGGCTGGTTCAACGACAACAAAGAGCGATACGAGTCAGTAGTGCGGGAGCCGGCGCTTGCCTTTATCCGGGCAATGGCACCGGAGCTGGCCCGGTTTGCACCGCACTTTGTGGCCATCGACAGGAAAATGGGCGGATCACTGATGCGGGTTCATCGGGATATCCGCTACTCCAGAAACAAGATGCCCTACAAAACCAATATCGGCATCCAGTTCCGTCATGAACTGGGCAAGGATGTGCATGCGCCCGGCTTCTATTTTCATATCGAGGCACATGAGGTGTTTGTCGGTGCAGGCATCTGGCATCCGGATAGCGAGACGTTGAAAAAGATCCGTACCTATATCGATGCCCACCCGACCCGCTGGCAGGATGGACGGGATAATGCCGGGTTTGCCAAAGCCTACGCGCTGGCTGGCGACTCACTGCAACGTGCACCCAAGGGGTATGCACCTGAGCATCCGATGATTGAAGATCTGAAACGAAAGGATTTCATCGGTATTGCACCATTGATGCCGGAGTTGCTGTTGCAGGATGATCTGGTCGGCCTGATCAGCAGCTATTTTGAAACTGCGACGCCATTCATGCAGCAGCTCTGCCGTGCTGTCGGCGTGCAGTATTGATGTTACGCAAGGGAGAAAGATATGAGTAAGGTTCGAACAGAAACCATAGCAGAGGTGCATGAACTGATCGGTAATCGCTGGAGTCCGCGTGCCTATGATGTATCGCGTCCGGTGGAGCGGGAAAAACTGCTCTCGATTCTTGAGGCTGCCCGCTGGGCTCCCAGCTGTTTCGGCGACGAGCCGTGGCGATATGTGGTCTGCGATCGCAGTGCTGATGAAACAGCATGGCAGTCGATGCTTGCATGTCTGGCTGAGAAGAACCGGCTCTGGGCAAGCCATGCACCTCTTCTACTGCTGGCCTGCTCTGATGCGCAATTCAGGCAGAACGGAAACCCGAACCGCTGGGGGCAGTACGACACCGGTGCAGCAAGCATTTCGCTCTGCCTTCAGGCCACTGCACTGGGGCTGGCCAGCCATCAGATGGGCGGTTTCGATGTTGAAGATGCCCGTAAGGCCTTTGCTGTCCCGGAGCAGTATATGCCGATGGCCGTGATTGCAATCGGTTATGCGGGCAGCATCGATGATCTGGATGAGGGCTTTGCAGCTGTTGAGAAGGGTGAGCGCAAACGCCAGCCACTTTCCGGGAACTTTTTTTCAGGCAGGTGGGGCGAAGGTCTGTTCGCGGAGAGCCGGGAAGGGGCCTGATATGAGCATCACGACCCGGCAGGCAAGTGTGGTACCCGAAGGTGACGGTGTTGAGGTCAAACGACTGATGCCTGTGCCCAGGCTTCGGAATTTCGATCCGTTCGTGCTCTGGGACCATTTCGATATTGCAGCAGGCGGCTTTCCCGATCACCCGCATCGTGGTTTTGAGGCGATTACCTACATCTTCACAGGCGGCATGCAACACACCGATAACCTGGGCAACCGGGGCACGGTGCATGGCGGCGGAGCACAGCGCTTTACCGCCGGGAGCGGCATTGTCCACTCCGAGATGCCCGCCGGTCATGCTTCAGGCATCCAGCTCTGGATCAACCTGCCGCAGCGGCTGAAGGGGATCGATCCTGAATACCAGCAGGTGGAGTCGTTTGAGCCTGTCGAATTTGCAGGTGGATCGTACAAAACCATTGTCGGCGAGGGCGGGATGATCCGGCTTAAAACCGATGTGGAGTATCTCGATGTTTCTCTGAACGAGGGGGCCACACTCAACCGGGCTGTGAGGGAAGAGATGCGCGGCATTGTCTATGTCGTGACCGGTTCGGTGACCGTCAACGGGGAAAGTGTACCGGAAGGGGCAGCTGCCTTTGTCGAGAGTGAGAGCGCCCTTTCAATTCAGGCTTCTGAGGCCAGCCGCTTCATGTGGTGTTTCGGTCGCCCGCACGGAGAGCCGATCTTTCAGCATGGCCCGTTTGTCGATTAACCCACAGTAAAAAAGGCAGCCGGATGGCTGCCTTTCCCAGTCAGGCGAAACCTGCCCGGAACAGGCGGCGTTTTTGCCACGGGGGGAGCATTCAACTAAGATCATTCTATGCTCGGACTACTGATGAAATGGAGAGCTGCAGCGTTGCAGCTGCTCTGGCCGGAGGAGACCGAATCGTTTCCCGGCTGGAAGCTCGTGCTGTCGCGCCTGCTGCAGATCAGCGTCGCCATCGTCCGCGATTTTCTCGAAGGACAACTGACACTGCGCGCCATGAGCCTCGTCTACACCACACTGCTGTCGCTGGTGCCGCTGCTGGCCCTGACCTTCTCGGTGCTGAAGGGGTTCGGCGTTCACAACCAGCTTGAGCCGGCACTGCTGAACGCACTCTCCGCACTCGGTGAGAAGGGCGAAGAGATCGCCCGCCAGATCGTCAGTTTCGTCGACAACATCAAGGTCGGTGTGCTCGGTTCACTCGGCCTCGGCATGCTGATCTACACCGTCATCTCGCTGCTCACCAAGATTGAGAAATCCTTCAACTACATCTGGCACATCGACCAGGCCAGGGCGTTCGGGCAACGATTCAGCGAATACCTGAGCGTCATCCTCGTCGGCCCGCTGCTGATCTTCTCGGCGCTCGGCATGACCGCATCGCTGATGAGCTCCACCGTCGTGCAGGAGATCTCCACGCTGCCGCTGCTGGGGCTTATCGTCGATTCGGTCGGCAAACTGATTCCCTACTCGCTGGTGGTCGCCGCCTTCACCTTCGTCTATATCTTCATGCCCAACACCAAAGTGAAGATCGGGCCGGCACTGATCGGCGGCCTGATTGCCGGTATTGCCTGGGAGAGCACCGGCTGGATATTCGGCGCCTTTGTCGTTAATTCGGCCAAATATACGGCCATCTATTCCGGTTTCGCCATCCTGATCATGTTCATGATCTGGCTCTTCGTTAGCTGGCTGATTCTGCTGCTCGGCAGCCGCATCGCCTTCTACTGCCAGCACCCCGAACATCTGGGGATGCGGCCGGGGCAGCTGGATCTGAGCGCCCGAATGACCGAGCGGCTGTCACTGCTGGTGATGTTCTACATCGGCCGCCACTACTACCGCCACCAGACCGGCTGGCAGCTCGACGAACTGGCCCGCTGGCTCGGGGTTCCGGTCAATGTCGCCGAGAAGATTCTGAACAAACTGCATGACCGCCATCTTATTCTCTATACCAGCGAGAAGTCACCCCCTTACGTGCCGGCCCAGGATATGGAGACGATGCAGCTCAGGCACATTCTCGATGCCGTCCGCACAGGCGATGATGGCAGCGGTGATATTGCGTGGAAGCTTCCGGAAGAGCCGGCCGTGGACGGGATGCTGCGCAACAACGATGAGGCGATCATTCAGGCAATGGGAAACCAGACATTGAAGGAGATGGTGCTTGTCGGGGCGCGGAGCAGGCCCGAAGAGCCGAAAGCACCGGCAAGTGAAAACTGAATCGACAATTACCTGTCCTGAGTGCGGGCACAGGAAAACCGAGACGATGCCGCTTGATGCCTGCCAGTGGTTCTACGAATGCGAATCCTGCCACGCTCTGCTTAAACCCAAGCCCGGCGACTGCTGTGTTTTCTGTTCTTACGGGGATGTTCCATGCCCACCCGTGCAGCAGGATAGGCGCTGCTGCTGACCCTGTCCTGCAACGAAAATGGCGGTCCCCCCGGCTGCCTTTTCTAATTGAGTATTGCGTCCCCAGAACTGTTGATAATGTCTTCGATCATTTTCTTCGCCTCCGGTGATAAGTGCATATCAACATAAGGACTTGCAACATCAACAATGGTAGCAATTTTTGCCATCCCACGGCATGACCTGTGTAAGCAGACCCTTTCAATTGCTGGAAATGCAAGCGCAGGTGTCTTAAATGAGAACTTTTGATTATGTATTGCATACGACCATCTAGGGACAAGAAACCGTTCTAATGAATCCTCAACCCAATTCCCTCCATTCACAAAAGCATTAAGCAATTTAAAAGAAAACAACCATAAATTTCTTGGAGAAACGGCACCTCTTCTCAACTCGAAAATTGCAGCTGCTGCATGCTGATATAGAGTCTCATTGGGCTTCGATCCATTTAAAACATTAAAGAATTGATCTATACCTTCAACCAAAGCGTCCTCTTTTGTGAGGTCTTCGCGCCATCGTTCAATTGGTAAGGGAAGAGAGTGATTGTCTGCAGAACATATTACACTCGCCACAAGAAAATAATGACAAGCCACTCCAATGTTCTCGTGATTACTCCAGTACCCATTTGGAAGCTTTGGAATACTGTCCATTGAAAAACTATCCTCTTCTCCCTCCTTCAGCCCTTTGGAAAAGTCCACTGCTTCACGCATACCAATTAGTGCTGGAACAAGACTCTCGAAACTCTTGTTTTTGAAAATCGCCTCAAATGCCTGAGCTCGAGCGTATCCTTCTACAACTTGTGGAGTTTTACCTCCTGTTGAAGCAGCCGCACGCTCATTTATACCAATTTCAAGCCCCAATACTTTTTCAGTAATTTCCAACATCTTCCAAGATGCACTTAGATCAATAATCTGAAGATCTTCAAAACCTTCATGTGGCTCTTGGTTACTACACATCCCTGGAAGTGGTTCTGCAAGATTTGGAATAACATCGCCCAAAGCATCAGAATGAACCCATACAATACTATGGCGAACAGTTGCATGGAGATACCGTGCATGAATATTTTCTGTTGGTGAAACGGCTCCCAGCAAATCAAGGACATCAGCAAATCGCAATAGACTTTCAGCACATTTCTTTTGTTTCCATAGTGAAAAAGCCGCATCACTCATAAATCCAATTCTCATATTCAATTGTAAATCTGAGTTAAAGGCTTTATCAGCTGCTAATAAAAACACACGTTCAGCTTCAGACCAATCGTCTAACTTCGCAACGGCGATGCCAATATTTCTACAGGAGAAGAGGAAGTCGATTCGAGATAATGCTGGCGATTCGATTGCCTTATATGCTATAGGTAAAGCTTCGGAATCACGCTTTGCATGAAAAAGTACTTTTGCTCGTTGATTTATTAAAGCAGCATCATCAGGAAATTCTTTGTCAGCATCATCTAATACCTCCAAGGCATGTTCAGTGGATTCTCCGTATTCATCATAAATGACGGATATCGCAACGAGGCAGGTCTTAGTAAGCTCCGGAACGCCCCACTCTCGAGACTTTGTCAAAGCAAAGTCCAACACTTGAAGCGCTTTTTCCTCATCTAGGGCTCCATCCTCGAGTTCTTTCCACCATGCCCGATTAATCAAAAGAGAAGCAAATTCGATATCAGAATCTAAAGCGCCTAATAATTGATCTCGCTTAGAAGATGGGAGCTCGTCCAATGATGAGAAAAGCTCATGCAAATCATCCAGACCTTGCAATCGAACACCCATGTACGAGAAGAGGACTTGAGCTGGTTGATTCTGTCCTATTCGAGGAAGATCTTCCCCTTCCCGGCCTTCCTCAAAAGATTTCTTTATCTCCTTCAGCCCCAAGTTTTCCTCAGCAAGATCCATAAAGCGCGAAAGCATTCGAACTATCATCGCAGATGGCAGCTTTACCTCGAGGTTGTTAAGTATCATTGAGTAGGACAGAACCTCGGAAGACTCCTTAAGCTCTGGCTGCTCTATTTCATTTAGAACCTCTTCTATCCTATCAATAATCTCGAGTGCCTTATCTGATTTGGATGCAGAAGAGATCAAATTGAATTGAGCCAAG
>JAVVEJ010000042.1:0-15806 GCA_032251395.1 Mariprofundaceae bacterium | reverse complement strand
GAGTATGTTGAATCGTCTGTCATGATAACTAGCATTAATGATATCCATTTGATAGTTCCATCTGACATCGACTGAAGCGGAAGCACTGTGTTATCATCCCCTTCAATTTTGATCCTAACTTGCAACTGGTTATCAAACGGGTCATTGGATACTTCAATTTTCTCAATGGCAGGGTTTGCTAACTGAATAAATTTTACTACCTTATCAAGAGTGACCTTAGTTTGACTCAATCTTCTACCAAACGGCCTGTAAAACCCTCCATATCTTAAGTGGATTCTTTCACGTCCTGATGCCTTTTGAATGGAATATAATGTTGAGTAAATTCCAGATCCATCATTGTTAATTCCTGGTGGCTTCGCACTATCTTCTGGAATTTTAGCGAGTGAGGGCACAATATTATAAACTTTCCCCCCTCCGATATCGAAACCAACATGCATTACATCCCTTACAGTCATAGAAATAGCGTTGATCAAACTTTCGTCAGAGACACTATTATCACAAAGATTACTTTCTATATAATTTACAATATCTGGCTTTGTAAGCTTTTTCCCTTGACCAAAAAATGGCTCCCTGACAGATAGCTTTCTCCTATCTAGTGAAGCTACTTCTGCTTTAGTTTTTCCCTCTTTGTCTTTAGTGACCGAAACATCTAAATCGAATTCTGTTATGACTCTGGGATCACGTGTTACTACAGTTCTTCTTTTCAATTGAAGTCGCTGATATCTAAAAGTGAACAACTCGCCTGAATGCTGTATACCGATAGTAAATTCATATTTATAGTAGAAATACACCTTCTTTCCAGCAGCAACATTACCATGAATAACTGCTTTTAATGATGACCTAAAGCCATTTTCTACTTTCGACAAAACAGCCCCGGCTCCTCCACAGCGACTAATTGCTTCCGAAACATTTGACTCCATTAAGTATCCGAGAAATTGAAAAAATGAAAGGATGTTCGTTTTACCCGACCCATTAGGACCAACCAAAATATTTAGGCCTTCAGTCAGCTCCAACTTGAAGTTTTTTAAAGACTTAAATCCATCAACTTTGATCAGCTTAATCATGCTCCCTCCAAAAAAAATTGTAACTGCAGCTAGCTTAACTGCTCCAGATCGCGGACTGCACCCTTGTCGGCACTGGAGGTCAGGGCTGCATAGGCCTGCAGTGCTTTGGAGACAACTCTATCCCGAGACACCGGTTTCCAGGCATTGGCACCCATCGCTTCCATCGCTTTTCGGCGCTCATCAAGCACTTGAACAGAAACGTCTAAGTTAATGGAACGATTAGGAATATCGATATTTATCTTATCCCCTTCCTCGATCAGGCCGATAGCACCGCCTTCGGCTGCTTCCGGGGAAGCATGGCCGATAGAGAGGCCTGAAGTGCCGCCGGAAAAGCGCCCGTCGGTGAGCAGGGCGCAGACCTTGTCCATACCCTTCGATTTCAGATACGAGGTCGGGTAGA
Source organism: Mariprofundaceae bacterium (assembly GCA_032251395.1). Taxonomy (GTDB): domain Bacteria; phylum Pseudomonadota; class Zetaproteobacteria; order Mariprofundales; family Mariprofundaceae; genus WSZY01. Next base: position 14,342 of record JAVVEJ010000042.1, on the reverse strand, counting down.
GCATCTCCTGCATGCCGGGGCCGCCCTTAGGACCTTCGTAGCGGATGATAACGATATCGCCCGCCTTAACCTTGTCGTTGAGGATGCCGGACACCGCATCATCCTGCGATTCGAATACACGCGCCGTACCGGTGAACTTCCAGATCGATTCATCCACGCCTGCGGTTTTGACGATGCAGCCGCGTTCGGCGATGTTTCCAAACAAGACAGCCAGGCCCCCCTCTTTCGAGTAGGCATGCCCGATATCGCGAATGCAGCCGGATTCCCTGTCCAGATCGAGACTCTTGTAGCGTTCGGCCTGCGAGAAGGCCTGCTGCGTCGGAATACCGCCCGGTGCGGCCCTGTAGAGGTGGTGTGCCTCCTCATTGGCAGGATTGACGATATCCCACTCGCTCAGAGCATTGGCGAGGGTTGTGGCGTGCACGGTGGGCAGATGACTGTGAATCAGTCCGCCACGATTAAGCTCTGCCAGAATGCCGATAACGCCACCGGCGCGGTGCACATCCTCCATGTGGTACTGCTCAACAGCAGGCGCAACCTTGCAGAGGTTTGGAACCTTGCGTGAAAGGCGATCGATGTCGGCCATCGTGAAGTTCACACCGGCCTCCTGTGCGCAGGCCAGCAGATGTAGCACGGTGTTGGTCGAACCGCCCATGGCAATATCCAGCGTCATGGCATTTTCAAACGCCTCGAAGGTGGCAACCGAGCGCGGCAGCACGCTTTCATCATCCTGCTCGTAATAACGTCTGGCATTCTCAACGATCATACGGCCTGCCTTGAGGAACAGTTCACGACGATCAGCATGCGTGGCCAGCAGCGAACCATTGCCCGGCAGGGCCAGGCCGAGTGCTTCAGCCAGGCAGTTCATCGAGTTGGCGGTAAACATGCCGGAACATGAACCGCATGTCGGGCAGGCAGAGCGCTCCACTGCCGCGACATCCTCATCGGATTCATCAGGGTCTGCAGCCATAACCATGGCATCGACGAGATCGAGGTATCGCTCGCGGTTGTGCAGTGTGACTTTTCCCGCTTCCATCGGCCCGCCGGAGACAAACACAGCCGGGATATTCAGCCGCAATGCAGCCATCAGCATCCCCGGTGTAATTTTGTCGCAGTTGGAGATGCAGACCATCGCATCGGCCGTGTGTGCGTTGCACATGTATTCAACGGAATCGGCAATCAGATCACGGGACGGCAGGGAATAGAGCATGCCGCCATGGCCCATGGCAATACCGTCATCCACGGCAATCGTATTAAACTCTTTGGCTACGCCACCGGCGGCCTCGATCTCGCGTGCTACGAGCTGTCCCATATCTTTCAGATGCACATGCCCCGGAACAAACTGGGTAAAGGAGTTGACCACGGCAATAATGGGTTTTTCGAAATCATCATCCTTCATGCCTGTGGCGCGCCAGAGCGAACGGGCGCCGGCCATATTACGGCCATGTGTGGATGTGCGTGAACGATATGCAGGCATAGTTAACCTCTTGCTGAATTTAAACTTGAGTGCCGCACTGTAATACCTGACGGCATCAGATGCTAACGCTGCTATGGAGCTGCTTACTTATACAGACTGTAACACGTCCATGAGTTTCTCCCTCAATTCAGAGGTGATTTTTTGAAGGTCCGGATGGTTTGCCGTCTCCTGCTGCAGTGAAGGGTCGGAAAACTCGATATGTACAGTGTCAGAAAGATCCTGGCGGACAGATACACCGGAGGCGATCAGCCCGATGGATGGATCGATATGGAACACACGTTCCGCCAACTCTGCGTGATAGATCAACAGCAACCGCTGTTTGGGCATATCCTTTTTCCGCAGAACCGCCATAACATCCGTATCGTTCAGAATCTGGAAGCCCTGCATCCTCAATGCCCTGTTCACATTTTCCATAACCTCGTCAAAGCCCAACTCTACGGCTTTGACGAATCCGCGCTTGGTGTAACTTACGCTGGTGCGGCCCGAGTCACTGGTCATATCTCTTACAACCCGCTCCTCCTTCTGCTGGCGTTGCACCTCTTCAACCGAGCGCTTGAAATGTTGCTGTCTGGGCTGATCACTAACCGTCAGCCCCTCCTTATGGATCCGCCTTAAGGCCATCACCACAAGTGCCAGTGCCAGAACAGAGGCCAGCATCATTAGTAGAAAAAAAGTATTACTTCCCAACTTTCACCTCACACAACTTCCCGATTTAAGCAAAACGCTGACAATTCGAGTATTATGCATGAACAGACAGACCTGGCCATGGTTATGCCTGTCACATTGGCATGCTCCCCATAAGCTTCTGAAACTTTATGCCGGATAGTAATCAGATGTCAGATGCCCCGAATCATCTGCTGCTGTTTAAACAGTTTGCAGCACGCGCAACAGCTTTTTCTTCAGATTGGAAACCAGAGCCTGAAGCTCCGGATGGTCTGTAGATCCCATCTGCAGGAACGGATCAGAAAACTCGATATGTACAACACCGGACATATCCTGACGGATAATGGCGTTACAGGTAAGCAGTCCGAGAGAGGGCTCCATATCAATCGCTCTGCCCCCCAACTCTTCGTGATAGGCTATAAGTATATGGTACTTCAGCATCTCCTTTTTATGCAGAACCGGCATAATATCCGCATCACCGAGAAGCTCGAACCCTTCCGCCCTGAATGCCTGGCTTACCTTCTCCACGGCCTCATCAACGCCTGTATTCACCTTTCTTCCGAAACCGCGTTTTGTATAGATCACGTCACCATGACTTGAATCCTCTGGCAGGATCATTGCAGCCTGCTCCTCCCTCTGCTGGCGCTGCACCTCTTCAATAGAGCGTTTGAAGTGCTGTTGCCTGGGTTGATCGCCAGTCGCCGGCTTCTCTTTCCGGCTGCGTCCGAAGCTCTTCAATACAAGAGCCAGCACCATAATCGCGATCAGCACCAATAGTATAAAAAGAATATTGTTTCCCACTTTTCACCCCCGTACTGCATCCCGACTCCAATGAAACGCCGGTAATCTATTATTGCGCATAAACAGACCAACCTCAACAATGGCAGCTCCCCATGATTATGACCCATCTGTATGGATCTGCCTGCTCCACCCGTCCTGATAACAGATGCCCGGTTAAAACCACACCCACAAACAGGTTTATCGTATAGTAATTGACATTGTCACCACGGCTTCCGAAACTTTGCCGCATGAGTACTCAAGCGCTGTTAAAACAGCTTTATGACACCCCTGAAGAAATTATCATTGAACAGATTCACGCACTGAAGAAGGAGCTTGGCGATCAGGTGCTGATCCTCGGCCATCATTACCAGCGTGAAGAGGTGATCAGGTTTGCAGACATTACCGGCGATTCGCTGAAGCTGGCCCAGATGGCATCGGAGACTAAGGCACCCTACATCATTTTCTGCGGTGTCCACTTTATGGCTGAAACTGCCGATATCCTTTCCGGTGATGATCAGGTTGTAATCCTTCCCGACCCTGCTGCAGGCTGCTCTATGGCAGACATGGCCGATATCGAGCAGGTCTCCCGTTGCTGGCAGGAACTCGCCGAAGTGCTGTCGCCGGAGGAGTTGGTTACACCGGTCACCTACATTAACTCCACGGCAGCCTTGAAAGCCTTCTGTGGCGAGCACGGTGGTGTTGTATGCACATCATCCAATGCACAAAAAGTGCTGCAGTGGTCCTGGAACAGGCGTGAAAAGATTCTGTTCTTTCCGGACCAGCATCTGGGTGAAAACAGCGCCCTGGCCATGGGTGTGCCCGAAGATGATATGATCGTATGGGATCCTTTCCGCCATCTGGGCGGCAACACGCCGGAAGCGATCCGGAATGCAAGGCTGATTCTCTGGAAAGGTTTCTGTTCCGTGCACCAGCTTTTTAAAGCCGAGCATGCCGCCACGATGCGAAAAAACCATCCCGGCATTCAGATTCTTGCCCATCCGGAGTGCTCACGCGAAGTGTGTGAAACAGCCGACTTTGTAGGCTCGACCGGTGCAATTATTGAGCATGTCACCCGGGCCGAAGCAGGCAGCAAGTTTGCGATCGCAACCGAGCTGAATCTGGTCAACCGGCTGCGTATCCAGTTCCCGGAAAAGCCAATATGGTTTCTCTCACCGATGGTCTGCATGTGCTCCACCATGTTCCGGACCGACCCCCAGCATCTGTGCGCTTCACTGACTGCAATCCGGGATCACGGCCAGTTCAATCAAATCTCTGTACCGGCCGATCAGCGGCGCTGGGCAAAACTTTCTCTTGAACGGATGCTGAACCTTGCCTGAATACCGTTTCAGCCTGCCCTTCTCCATTCTGATTGCGCTGATGCTGTCCGGAACAGCTGTAGCCACGGAGACTATCGAGAGCCTGCAGCAAAAGGTGGATGCGTTTCAGTCCAGCAGTGACCATCAGTTTGCACCCTCGGCTGCATCGAGAGCACGTGCCTATCTCGGTGCTGCCATGCTTGCAGATGAGGGGGGTAACAGCGAAAAAGCCGGCGAAGGCATCTCCATGGCTCTGGCTGCTCTGGATGAAGCCCGTGCGAATGCCAGGCAATTCCGGAACCAGTATTCCGATCTCCTGCTCTACAAAAAGGCGGCTGCACAGGCTGCCGCAGAAAGCATTATCGAGGAGCCCCTGCAGGAGCCCAACCCCGGGCATCTGCTTGCTGATGCAGATCTGTTGTTTGCACGCGCTATTGCACTCTTTGAAAGTGGTGAGCTGAACAATGCTCAACAGAGTGCGGATACAGCAGAACAGAAATATATCAGGGTTATTGATGCGGCACTCCCGGTACTGATCAATAAAATCGGCACCATTATCGGCAAGGCAGCTGCAGCCGGAGCAAAAAAATATGCTCCGCAAAGCTTTGAAGCCGCAAAACTGGAGCTGTCAAAACTGGAGCTGTATGCTGATGGCTTAAGCCAGACCGTCCCGACCCGGCCGGGATACGCCCTGGCCATGGCCGTGCGCTCTCTTCAGCTTGCCAATCAGGTAAAGTTATGGCGCAAGTCATACGGCAGCCATGAGGAGCTTTATCTTAATGCCAGAGATACCCGGCTCAAACTTGCGGCCGCGCTCAATATCGAAGTGGATGCAACTGATGCCAATGCGGATGTCTCTGTCGATGAGCTGCTACAGGCTGTCGTACGACTGCAAGGCAGGCTGGAGAGTCAGCAGGCATCTTATGAAGATGATATTGCCGAATTAAAGGAGCACCATAAAGCTGAGCTGGAGAAAGCAGTCTCGGAACAGCGAAGCGCCCTGCTCTCTGATCGGAGCCAGCAGCTCAGCAGCCTGAAAGAGGCTTTCCATGCCAAGCTTGAACGTGAAACGTTTGAAACCAAACGCCAGAAACGTCTCCACGACCTGTTTGAAAAGGGCGAGGCGGAGTTGCTGGTTAATCTGGACGGCTCCCTTCTGATTCGACTTACAGGGCTGCAGTTCTCTTCGGGAAGCAGCAAGATTGATGCCGCCTACTACAACCTGCTCGGCAGACTGAAAGAGGCGCTTGATATCTACGGCGAACGCAAGGTCCGTATTGAAGGCCATACTGACAGCAAAGGCGATGTTAAGGTAAATCAGAAAATATCCCTGAAACGTGCAGAGGCAGTACGTGACTTCCTCGTCGCAGCCGCAATGGACGGAAGCAGAATCAAGGCACTCGGCTATGGCGAGGTTCGACCCGTCGCCAGCAACGAATTCGACAAAGGCAGGACCATGAACCGCCGTATCGATATTGTCATTGAAGCGCAGCATGACTGAGTATCCGGTACTTGATCAGTTCCCGGAGGATATCCGCAAGCATATCGAGGCGCTGCTTGAGAACTACGGTGGCGACAATCCGTACAAAGCCGCTTTCCTGATTGAGGCACTGCACCTGCTTGAGGGAAAATACGCGATCCCTGATCTGAAAATGATCTCGCATATGCTGCGTGAGATCCGTCATGGCCTGGGCGTTTTTGAGCACTATAAATCCTGGAGAAAAGCCAGTTTCTTCGGCTCTGCACGTACCAAATCATCCGACCCCTGCTATCGTCAGGCTTACGACTGTGCCGAGGCGCTGCGTGATGAAGGCTATATGATCATAACCGGCGGCGGCGGCGGTCAGATGCAGGCAGCCAATGAGGGGGCCGGCCGGGAACGCTCATTCGGTATCAACATCAATCTGCCTATGGAGCAGCATCCCAATCATGTGGTGGATGGCTCACCCCGTCACTTCTATTGCCAGTATTTCTTCACCCGCAAACTCTTCTTCCTGAAGGAGAGCGATGCGGTGGTGCTGACCCCCGGCGGCTTCGGCACGCTGGATGAGACGTTTGAGACTCTGACGCTGCTGCAGACAGGCCGAAATCCTCCGATTCCGGTTGTATTACTGGATGCACCGGGTGATGACTACTGGGGCCCTCTTATTCATTCATGGATTCGCCGGCTGATTGATGACGGACTGATCAGTTCCGATGACCAGCATCTGATCTATCACACCGATAGCAAGCAGTCGGCGGTGGATTATATCACCGATTACTACGTCAACTACCACAGCTTCCGTTACGTGGATAACTGGATTCTGTTACGTATCCTTAATCCGCTCTCTGCAGATACCATGGGACGGCTGAATGCGGAATTCAGTGACATTCTGCATGAAGGCGGAATCGAGCAGGTGGTTAAATGGCCAAAATCGGATGATAAATGTTATGAACATCTGCCTAGATTGCGGTTCAAACTTGACCACAACCGCATGAATACACTGCCTCAGCTGATCAGGAGAATGAATGCGCTCTATTTAAGAGAGAATAACAGCAGCACGTAACACTCTGATTAACTGTCCCGTGGAGACAACCACGGAGATCTGTTTCCGGCACGCCTGCTGATGCTCTCCGGTCTGCTCCGCCCCTGCCCTACCCGCCCTGTTTCAGTCTCTGATAGAAAAAGTTGGTGGCCTCGACAAAGCCATCAATGCTGCCGCAATCAAAGCGCCGGCCGCGGAAACGATAGGCAATAACCTTCCCCTGGCTGGCCTGTGTCTGCAGGGCATCGGTGATCTGTACCTCACCGCCGGCGCCCGGAGGAGTATTGCGCAGAATATCGAAGATATCGGGAGTCAGGATATAGCGTCCGATAATGGCCAGATTCGACGGAGCAGAATCAGGTTCCGGCTTTTCCACCATGGTCTTAACCCTGGTGTGTCGATCATCCAGCGGCTCTCCGCTGATAATGCCGTATTTGTTAACATCCTCGAAAGGAACCTCCTCTACCGCGATCACACTGCACCGGTACTTTTCGTACACTTTCAGCATCTGGGACATGATCCCCTCCTCTCCGACACAGAGGTCGTCTGCCAGAATCACGCCGAAAGGTTCATGCCCGATAATCGTGTGACCGGTCAGAATCGCATCACCCAGTCCGCGCATCTGAATCTGACGGGTATAGGAGTAGGTACACTCCCTGATAAGGCCACGAATCGACTCCAGTCGCTCCTCGCGGCTTGTGCCTCTGATCTGGTCTTCCAGTTCATAGGTGATGTCAAAATGGTCTTCAATGGCCCGCTTGTTGCGGCCGGTGACAAAGGAGATGTCCGTCATACCCGCCGCAGCCGCCTCTTCAACCCCGTATTGAATCAGAGGCTTGGTCAGAATGGGCAGCATCTCTTTGGGCTGGGCCTTTGTCGCCGGTAAAAAGCGGGTGCCGTAACCGGCGACCGGAAAAAGACATTTTCTTATCATTTGATACTCCTCAAAACCTGTTTCATTCCGTCAACCAGTAAAATCCGTATGCAGGAATAGCCAGTTGATCATTGAATATCGGCGGGCTTTCTCCTGAGTGAAGATCTCTGACCGCATCATGTTTGAAGAAACCCATCCGGCGCAGCAGGTTCAAATCCAGATGCTGTGGAGACCCGTCAAAATTCCCAACCACAAGAACCCTTGAGGAGGCGTGCTGATAATCGAAATGAGAGTAGACCAGCAGATGCGGATTGCCAACATCCAGCAGTTCACGACTGTTAAAATCAGCAAAGGCAGGAATCTCCTTGCGCACGGCAATCAGCCTCTTCAGAGCTGAAAATATTCGAAATTCAACACTCCCCGGCTGGTTTCTTAACGCTGCCTTATCCCAGTCAATGGTCGGCCGGTGAATCCAGCGACTGTCACGGCTTTTATGTTCATCCTGCTGATAGGAGTAATCATTAAGGGTGCCGATCTCATCACCGTAATAGAGCAGAGGAATACCTCCGAATGATAAAATCATGCTATGCAGTAACAGGATAATATTAACGGAGGCATCGACAGCTGCCTCATCACCGGACTCAAGCGCGCTCTCCAGCCCGACCAGTGAAGCCAGCGAACCTGAGATGCGCGCATCTCCGGTTTTTTCATTCTGGGCAAAAGGGCGCCCCCTTGCCGGAGAGTCGTCGAAATTTCCGGTAAAGTAGTTAACAAGAAACCGGCGGTGAGCAGCAGGTTCGTAGCCACTAAGACGGATGTCCGTGTCATCAAACCCCAGGCCGATGTCGTCATGGCAACGGATATAGTTTAGCCATGTGGCCCGCTCGAGCTTGTCAGGCAGGCTCCTGATGCCTCTGTTGAGCAGTTCGGTTTTTTTCGTCGCCACGGCATCCCACAGCAGTGCCATAAAGGTGGCGTTGTATGCAATTTCACACTCCTTGGCATTGATCGCATCTTCACCGAAATACTTTGTCACCTCCACCGGCGCCACGATCGCCTCGGCAATAAACAGCACTCCGGGGGCGGTAACCTGACAGCAATCCTTGAAAAGCTGCAGAATCAGATGCGCTTCCCGTTCATTCTGGCAGTTGCTGCCAATCTTCTTCCACAAAAAAGCCACCGCATCCAGCCGGACAATATCGGCGCCATGGTTGGCCCAGTGAAAGATAATATCGAGCATCTCGATAAATACCGCAGGATTGCTGTAGTTCAGATCCCACTGGAAACTGTTGAACGATGTCATCACCCATTTACCCGTCGCCTCATCCCGGGTGAAGTTTCCGGGTGATGTTTGCGGAAAAATCTCAACCATCGTCTCTTCAAACATGTCCGGCATTTCCCTGTCGTCAAAGACATAGTAATAGTCCTGATAGGCCTTCTCGCCACTGCGGGCCCGCTGTGCCCATTCGTGCTCATCCGATGTATGGTTAAGGACCACATCAAGCGTCAGCAGCATATCGCGCTTACGCATGGCATCCGACAGCGCATCAATATCCTGCAGGGAACCGATCCGCTCATCGACGCGGCGGAAATCGCGGACGGCATAACCGCCATCACTTTTGCCCGGAGGGCAGTCAAGCACAGGCATCACATGCAGCATATTAATACCCAGCTCCTGCAGGTAAGGCAGTTTGGCGTTAAGGCCCTGCAGGTCTCCTGCAAATCCATCGCTGTAAAGCGCCATGCCTACCCATTGCTGGCTCAGAAACCAGTTATGGTCATTTTCTCTGTCCAGATCCGTCTTTTTCAGATTCTCCGGTCTGGCTATGTACTGCCTTGCCATGGTTTCAATCAGCTTCTGCATCTGCACCTTAAAATCAGGCCTGCCTCCATAGAGCAGTTGAAACAGAGAGTGAATGGCATAGAAATTTGCCCCCAGGCGGGTATAGAAATAGCGCATCTTGGGCTGTTTAACGATTTCCGGATCAAGTTCGATCAGAATTTCATTCAGCAGCGAGTGTGAGACCTGTTCATACATATCCGTAATCCTTATATGGCCCATGCATCAGTAAAATGCCGGTAAAAATCCCTCTGCTGAGATATCGCCCCTCTGATACCGACAACAGCGCTGGCAAACTGCTGCGCCCTCTGCATGGACATCTCCAGCGGCCAGTTCAACAGGCGGCCTGCCACCAGCACACTGCAAAACGCATCGCCTGCACCAACCGTATCGATTGCGGGCGACAGCGATTCGGGCACAACCGAAATCCGGCTCCCATCTGCAGATGATATGGCAGTTGCCCCCGCCTCACCTCCGGTCAGCACAATCTGTTCGGACACCAGATGTGCAAGCATCCGGATTCTCTCTTCGCTGCCACCGGCTCCGGGATAGATGTTGGCAAGCTCCTGTTCATTGAGCTTTACCCAGTCGGCACCATCCATCATCTCTGTCACCAACTCCCTCTGCCACCATGGCGGGCGCAGATTAACATCAACAAAGAGGGTGTCTGCAGAGTCGCTTTTAATGCTGCCCAGAGCAGTTGCTGAGCAGTCGTGACGCAGCGCCAGTGAACCGTGATAGAGCAGCCATTTCCCCTTCAGCCGTGGTATTAACGATGCATCAATAAAGTCATAGGCCACGTCGTCCACAATCTCATAAGCCGGTTCGCCATCCCGGAAAGTGACCTGCACCGTCCCGGTCGGATGAATTGTGTCGGTCTGCATCCCTGAGCAATCCATGCCCCATCTCTGCATCGCCTCTTCCACCTTGCCACCCAGTTCGTCGTTGCCAATGCGGGAAATCATCAGCGGCTTCAGGCCAAAAGCGTGCAGATGCCAGGCAACATTGAACGGAGCCCCTCCCAGTACAGCAGTACCATCCGGGAAATGATCAAACAATACCTCTCCGAAAATCAGCGGACGCACTTTTTCCTCTCCATTACTGCAGGCTTTCCATCAACGGGGCAAATTCAGGCCGGAAATAGGCAATGCCTTCAAGGATTCCGGCACTGTAGCAGCCGTTCATGTTCAAAAAACCGCCATGAGCAAAATAGAGGTTTTCCGGTGCAGCAGCTTTAACAGCCGCGCGCAGTTCATCATCCGCATTGGCAACCAGTACAGATTGAATGGGGCTGAGCAGTACGTCCAGATCATTGCCACTGTCGCCTGCAAAGATGGTATGTTCGTCATCATAGCCTTCATGATGCATCAGAAATGTAATGGCATGCAGCTTGCTCGCACTTACCGGCAGTATATCCAGCAGGCCAACTCTCTTTATTTCATCAATACTCCAGATCAGATTCGCCCTGATTTGATTCACCTGCAGGCGCTGCTCTATCTCAGCCATGGCCGCCTTGTGATCTTCCCCTAGGGGCAGATAATAGCTGAGCTTATGACTGTTCTGCTTCTCCTGCTCCTGCAATTGCAGCAGATCAATGCCGGCAAGCAGGCCATGCAGAGCCCCTGCCGACATTCCCCTCCAGTCTCCGGAAATTTCATCCTCCCACTGCTGCCAATGCTGCCACTCTCCTTTGATAATCCGGTAAATAGTCGAGCCAACATCAGCAATAGCAAAATCCGGCAGCGGCAGGTGATACTCCTGCATGGCCTGCTCGATAAGAGTGCGGTGCCGACCCGACACATATACCAGTTTTACACCGTCTCTCTGCATCAGATGTGAAAAAACGTCTCTGGCTCCGGGCGATTCCGGTTGCCTGCCGTTGGGAATCAGTGTCCTGTCCATATCCGTGCAGAGCAAAAGCCTGTTCATGCTTTCGGCTCTTTACGGGTATCAAAGAAGCCATAATGCTCAATCGCCTCGATAATGCCGGCAGCATAGCTCTGCTCGGCAAAATATATACGCTCGACATCAACCAGCCCCGAAAGCTCCTCATCATGGCGGTTGGCAACCACAACAGCCTGCGTATTACCGCGCATCATATCTTCATCTGCACCTGAACCGCCTGCAACAAGAAGATTCTCCAGGGGAATAGCCAGCTGTTCGGCAGCCCAGCGCAGGGCGAATCCCTTGGAAGCGCGACAGGGAAGAATATCCAGAAACTGGCCATGTGAAAAAATCACATTCGCAGTCTGTTCATGCTGCAACAGGGTGCTGTTGATCTCATGGACGTCGGGAGCAATGGCAGGGTCAATGTAGTAGCTGAGCTTATAGGGCGTCTGGCAGTTTTTCGGCTGCAATTCCAGTCCCGGAATGTCTGCAAGAATGTTGAGAATATCGTTTCGATGCCACCGGTGATTGATGTGCCGGCTCCATACGGAGTCCCTGGTCAGGTTGGGTGCATAGTAGATCTCTGTCCCCAGGCTTGTAATCAGCACATCGGGCTGGGGAATGCTGTGTTTTCGAAGTGCGGTCAGGGCGCTTTTCAGGCTGCGGCCTGTCGCAATCCCGAAACTGACCTGCTTGCGGTGCTTTTGCAGCATGGCGGTAAACTCACCGAGCGAGTCGGGATCACCCAGCAGGTTCTGGTCCAGATCGGTGATAATAGCCGCATCGCGGTAGAGCACAGGCCTTCGGCTGAGCTGCATTCGTTTTATCGGTTCAGCCTGCTCAACCAGCGGACGTATCACATCCAGATACTTCTCGACATGCGCCGGCCATGAGTAGTGGTGCCGGACACCCTCAATACCATTGCGGGCGAAGCTGTTCCACAGCGGCTTCTCTTCCAGCACTCTGATTAACAAGGCGGCAATCGACCCGCTATCCAGAGGGTCAACGAGCAGGCCGTTCTTACAGTTACCGATAATATCAATAGGGCCGCCATCTTCGGTCGCAACAATCGGTACTCCACAAGCCGCGGCCTCAATCAGGGTCAGTCCGAATGGCTCGGTCAGGGCCGGATTCACAAAAATGCCTTTTGATAGTGCAGCCAGCCTGTATAGCTGCGGTACCTCTTCGGCTTTGTGATGTTTGGGAAATGCCACCTTTCCATAAAGATCATACTGGTCGATGCCCATCAGAATGCCGGCCAGCACCTCCTGTGCCCCGGCATCCATGTCACGAATATCATCACGGTTGCCAGCGATAATAACCAGATTGGCCAGTTCCTGCAGTTTTTCAGACTCCCCGTATGCCTCAACCAGCGTAGCAATATTTTTTCTCGGATCGGGTCTGGAGAGAGCAAGAATAACCGGCTTGTCCGGTTGAGTCAGAAATCGTTGTAGCTGTTTTGCGATGTCGCTCTCCCGTTCATTGCCGACAGGGGGATAAAACTTCTCCAGATCCGTTCCCGGAGGCACAACCCGCATCTGATCAGGCTGATAGTAATCATACAGTGCGTACTGCTCTTCAATCTCCTGATTGGTGCTGGCCACCACTCTCGAGGCAGCTCCCAGCGTCCTCTCTTCCGCGTCAATGCGACGGCTCATGTTGTAGGTGGTTTCTATCTCTGTGCGGGTTGCACCGGCAGCCAGCAGCTGCTTGCGCTTGCTTCGACCCAGTGAATGGCCTGTATGCACCAGAGGTATTCCCAGCAGGCTGGAGAGCTGGATGCCGATCTGACCGGCATCAGCATAGTGACTATGAATAATGTTCGGCTTCCGTGGCTGCTCATGGATATATGCCATCGCATTGTCCGAAAAAGTTTCAAGGCTGTCCCACAGCTGCTCTTTGGGCAGATAACCCGGCTCGCCACACTCAATGCGGACAATACGTGCCTTTTCGGAAAGCATTTCAACGGGCTCGGCATAACTGCTGCTGAGTAGCGGATCGACCACTTTCCTGGTCAGCAGGTCAACCCGCCCCACCTCGGGCCGCTCGGCCAGAGCCCGGGCAAGCTCCACCACATATTTGGTCTGGCCACCCGTATCCGAATCACGTCCCAGTTCAAGGTCATATCCCCGCACCAGCCCGTGAGGGCTGATCAGTACAATATAGAGATTGGCAAATTGTGTAGCCACTGTTTAATGCCTTCCGGTCAGCGTTATTCTCACCGGGTCAACCGATCCGGTGCGGAGGGAATTTTTCCGCTTACTCTGTTCATTGCTGTACATTGTAGCAGAAAAGACAGGCTGATCGTCAATGGTGAGACGTCTGACGGGTGTAAAAATTGCGGACGCAGCACCGCATCGGACTGGTGCAAGGAGAAGCAGGCTGCCTGTTTTGTTTTCAGATCTGTCTCCAGACTGTTTCCGGTAAGCATTACCTGCTACCCTAGTGCTGCGGGCTCAGAAAGCAAACCGGGCGAAGTGCAGCCGGCTGGACGGGAAGCATCAAAAACGAGTGCCGCCTTATTGTACAAATTGCCGGATGACGGCGAACTTCCGGTCAGGGTTGCCGGCACAACCAGCCGTTCAGATTTACATGGCCAGTCTGCCGGCCTGTCAGGATTTAAGCAGCCTTTCCATATATGCGCTCGACTCTGGCCTCGGCTTCCAGCCAGTCATGCAACTGACAATTTCCCCTGAAATCGCGCTGCTCAGCAAGATAGTAAGCTGCTTCAGCAACCATTCTCCTGCGCCCTTCGGGAGTAATTATTACGGATACTTTCGCCGCTCTTTTAGTCGCAGTTTTTTTTGAATTAACCATTACACCTTCCCCTTTAATCTATTCTGCCCCCTTCTGAACAGATAACATTTATTAACACTTACTCGATCGGCACACTGTGCCGTTTTGACCCTTTGCTCCTGGGAATCTTTAATTCAAGCACACCATCGTTGAATGTTGCTTTGGCCCTGGTGCCATCAACTTC
>JAVVEJ010000041.1:0-18010 GCA_032251395.1 Mariprofundaceae bacterium | reverse complement strand
CCTCCTCTCTCCAGCCTTGACTATTTTCCACGAAAACCTGTTTGGCCCGGAACCGTTCCGGGACGAACAGGTTCCCGCTTCCTTTAATATAACAGGCAGATCACCCGAATCACGGACAATCCTGAACCGATAGTGCGAATGATCCGTGAGTTGTTCGGCAGCTCTATTCATTTGAGGGCCTCCATCGCTGCACAGGTGCATCCCTCTCTCTTTATGGCCGCATAAATGAGGCAACAGTGAGAGTGCCCTTTTTTACCTGCCGATTATCGATTGATCTGCTGCCGGCAAATCAGGTTATACCAAAGTGTTTCAGCCTCTTCCATAGCGTTGTGCGCGACATGCCGAGCCTTCTGGCAGCAGCGGCCTTGTTGTTCCCTGTCTCTTTCAGGGTGCGTATGATCAGATCTTTCTCTTCATCCGGCTGCATGCGGGGTCGGTAGTAGGCCATCGGCATATTGCCGGCCACCTCTGTTCCGCTGCTCCGGTAGGCAGGAGGCGTTGTCGAACTGTAGATTTCAGGAGGGAGATGTGAAGGAAGGATATTTGGACCCTCTGACTGTACAACGGCAAACTCCAGTACGTTTGTCAGTTCGCGGATATTTCCCGGCCAGTCATAGTTCTCCATTGCCTGCAGTGCATCCGGTGAAATCTCCAGGCTGCGTCCGTAACGGCTTTCCATCTCTGCGAGCAGGTGCTGGACAAGCAGGGGAATATCTTCAAGGCGTGAACGTAGTGGGGGGGTCTGTATGGGTAGAACACGCAGTCTGTAATAGAGATCTTCGCGGAAGGTGCCGGCCCTGACCATCTCCAGCAGGTTCCGGTTTGTGGCGGCAATAATGCGCACGTCCACCTTGCGTGGTATGTTTTCCCCCAACCGTTCGACTTCACGCTCCTGCAGCACACGTAGCAGTTTAACCTGTATGGCAGGCGATATTTCACCAATCTCATCAAGCAGCAGCGTTCCGGTGTGGGCGGCTTCAAATCGGCCCGCCCGATCTGTTGTTGCGCCGGTGTAAGCACCACGGGCATGTCCGAAGAGCTCCGATTCCAGAAGATTTTCAGCCAGTGCTGCACAGTGCAGCCGCACATACGGGCCCTTGCTTCGGTTGGAGTTTTCATGCAGTGATCTGGCCACAAGCTCCTTGCCTGTGCCGCTTTCCCCCTCAATCAGTACCGTGGCCTCACTTATTGCGGCCCGCAGAATATGCTGAAACAGTTGCCGCATTGGCTGGCTGCGTCCTATCAGTCCACCCATACGGATCCGGTTGCTCATCTCCTCTTCGAGCCGCCGCTCCTGTGTACGATTGGTCAGAAGCACGGCGCAACGGGCCAGTGTCTCTTCAGAGGAGATGGCGATACCACGCAGATTCAACGACACCATCATATCTCCCGGTCCGTTCAGGGTAACCTCTTCAACTTTCTCCGTCTCCTGATGATCCTTCGCGATCAGTGAGCAAACACCGCTGCTCTCACACTCTTTCGCACAGGATGCGCCCGGAAACAGGTCCGGACAGAGCTGGTTGATAATCCTGGCGGTTCCATCCTCTGTATGCCCGATCATGCCCATTGCCGACTTGTTGATAGACAATATGCGCCGATCCTTGTCGAGGAAGAGAATACCCTCCTCCAGATTATCAACGATATGTGAAAGGTCAGGCAGCTTGATAAGATCCATGATAAATTACTCCTTGTGAACGGTTGCGTTCATATCTGAACGTCAATGTTAACGTTCACATTACGGTATTGCAAGCACTGAACAGACAGCAATATATCCACATTCTCTATTGTTATCAGTCAGATAGAGAACTCTGTACCGGTTTGGCACGGGTGTTGCTGTGTATCCTGTATGTGGCGCGATACGGATAGTATCTGCCAAAGGAGATTTAACATGAAACATCTAACTCTTGCTTTTACCCTTGCCCTGGGACTTGTTGCTCCCGGCCTCGCTACTGCAGCCGACAGTGTCGATAACGGCAATGCCATCTATGAGCGTGACCTTGCGCTATGGAGTGGTACGGGCCTGAATAGTTTCAAGGCTCCACAGCCGGCTTCGAAGATGGTATGCCTGATCGCGAAGAAGGCACACTTCACATATGACAGTATCTATGCAGATGATCTTGCGGTTAGTGCTGGTGCCGACCAGGGGATCGAGGGTCCGGTACGCCTGGCCTTAAATGAGCCACGTCTGGCCTCGAACAAGGTATGCCTGCCCTCAAGGAATACGGGCCTGACCTCGCAGAAGCCGAACTTCGCGTATGACGCATATGATGCCATCAAGGCACGCGACCTCGCGATAGCATCCTGATGTGCAGACGTCTCCGGCCTCTCCCTGCCTGAACAGGCGCAGGGAGAGCTGGAACAACGAATAGTCAGATCTGGGGGGATTTCTTCCTCCTCTCTCTCCAGCCGACTATAAATAAAAAGCCCGCCTCTGGCGGGCTTTTTTGTACCCTGAGAGCAGCAGATAAAAGGGGCGGTATATACTCATCAACTATCCAGTCTCCGTTTTGCTTCCGATTCTCCCTAGCGCCAGACGCTGCCGGGTGAATCGAAGCTGCTGAGTACCCTGATATAGTTGGAGCGCTCGAATGCGGCGGGATCGGTTGCCCTGGCATGACTGACACTGCCTTTAAGCTGAGCTACTGAGGCATACTCTTTCTCCTCCATCCACTGCTCGATGCCACGCAGTACCTCACCAAGATATGCCGGGCCATGATGCAGCAGTGCGGAGCACATATGTGTTACGTCGGCTCCGGCCATCAGCATCTTGATGGCATCATCTGCCGTATGAATGCCGCTGGTTGCGGCAAGGGTAAGATTGACACGACCGTGGAGCATGGCGATCCAGCGCATGGAGAGGCGGGACTCCACAGAGGTTGAAAGCTTCAGGCTCGGAATCACATTCAGCGTTTCAAGGTCGATATCGGGAAGGTAGTAGCGATTAAAGAGAGAGACGCCATCCGCACCTGCGGCCTCAAGCTTCTGTACAAAATTGCCGACAGAACTGAACTGGGATGAGAGTTTCATGATGATTGGGATCTCAACTTGCTTTTTCAGTCTGCTCAGTATCTCCACATAGCGGGCCTCTACCGTGTCAGCCGTTTGTGCCATGTCGGCAGGCATGTAGTAGACATTAAGCTCCAGTGCATCGGCACCGGCCTGCTGCAGCTGCCTGGCATGCCGGGTCCAGCCACTGGCGGTGGTGCCGTTCAGGCTGGCAATCACCGGGATTTCAAGGCTCTTTTTCAACCCCTCCAGCTGCTCCAGATAACTCTCCAGATGCGTTTTGTATGCATCCTCGGCAGGCAGGTAGCTGGCCGCCTCACCGTGGCCGATATTCTGATGGTGCAGCAGATGATCAAGCTGGTCCTCATCTGCAGTGACCTCCTCTTCAAACAGCGAGTTCATGACGATGGCGGAAGCTCCCGCATCTTCAAGCCGTTTTACAGCGTCCGGATCATTCGCCAGAGGCGATGCTGATGGCACCAGCGGATTTTTCAGGGTTATGCCCAGGTAATCGGTAGAAAGATCAGTCATGACGTTTCTCCTTCGCTCTCAGCGTCTCCATAAGACAAGCCGGCCAACTGTTCGTAGTGGTGGAACCGTTCTATCACCCCCTCCTGTGCCTGCTTCATCAGCTTCTCGGCCGCTTCCGGATGGGTGTGCCATAGCATTGAGAAGCGGGGCTCTGTCTGTGCGAACTCCATGTATGGGATGCTCGGTTTTTTGGAGTCTAGTTGCAGCGGATTTTTGCCCTCCTCAGCGCGCCGCGGATCGTAGCGCAGCAGGTTGACGTGGCCGCTATCAACGGCCAGCTCCTGTTGCCTCAGGTTATGTGACAGGTCCACGCCATGGGCGATACAGGGGCTATAGGCGATGATCAGCGACGGACCGTCATAACTCTCCGCATCGATAAATGTGCGCAATGTCTGCATATCCCTGGCTCCGAAGGCGACATGCCCGACATAGACATGTTCATAAGCCATGGCGATCATCGACAGATCCTTCTTCGGCGATGGCTTCCCGCCTGAGGCAAACTTGGCCACCGCCCCGATCGGCGTAGCCTTGGACATCTGGCCGCCGGTATTTGAATAAACCTCGGTGTCGAGCACCAGGATGTTCACATTACGGCCGCTGGCCATGGCATGGTCGAGGCCGCCGAACCCGATATCATAAGCCCAGCCGTCACCACCGATAATCCAGACACTCTTTTTCACCAGGTAATCGATCACCGACTCGAGATTGCGAGCAGGCTCACTGTCGATCGCGGCGAGCTTCTCCTTCACCGTTTCGATACGGCAACGCTGCTCATATATCCCCGGCTCATCAGACTGATCGGCATTCAGGATGGCGGTGATCAGTTCTTCGTCGATATTCAGCTCAGGCGCCTGCAACAGTTGCCTGGCATTTTCACGATGGGCATCAATGGCGAGCCGGAAACCCAGCCCGAACTCGGCATTGTCCTCAAACAGAGAATTGGACCATGCAGGCCCGCGTCCCTCTCTGTTTCTGGTGTAGGGGGTAGCCGGCAGATTGCCACCATAGATTGAAGAGCAGCCGGTGGCATTGGCGATCACCATGCGGTCACCAAAGAGCTGAGTTGCCAGCTTGATGTAGGGGGTCTCACCACAGCCTACGCAGGCACCGGAAAACTCGAACAAAGGCTGTGCCAGCATCGCACCCTTCATGCCGTTCCAGCGAATCCGGCTGCGGTTATATTCGGGCAGGCTGAGGAAAAAGTCCCAGTTTTTACGCTCCTGCTGCCTGAGTGGCGGTTGTGGTGCCATGTTCAAAGCCTTGTGGCTGACATTGCTCTTGTCCCTGGCCGGACAGACCTCCACGCAGAGGCGGCAACCGGTGCAGTCCTCGGGAGCGACCTGATAAGTGATATGGATTCCTTTTTCAAACTCACGCCCCTTAACCGGCACATGCTTGAAGCTCTCGGGTGCATCCTTCGTCAGCTCCTCCGCAAACACCTTGGAACGGATGGTTGCATGGGGACAGACAAACGCGCATTTGCCGCAATGAATGCAGAGATCCTCATCCCAGACCGGAATCTCCAGCGCAATATTACGCTTCTCGAATGCCGCCGTTCCCAGTGGCCAGGTGCCATCATCAGGGATGGCACTGACCGGAATCGCATCACCGCGACCGGCAATAAGCTCACCGGTGATTTTTTTGACAAAGTCAGGCGCATCATCTGCAACAGGTGCGGACATCACAGACTTGCTGCTGACCGCATCCGGAACCTCCACACGGTGCAGGTGTGCCAGAGCCGCATCAATGGCGGCGAAGTTGCGCTCAACAATCTTTGCGCCCTTGCGTCCGTAGGTGTTCTCGACCGCCTCCTTGATTTTGGCAATTGCCGCACTCTTTTCCAGTACACCGGAAATGGCGAAAAAACAGGTCTGCATCACCGTATTGATGCGTCTTCCCATGCCGGACTCGCCGGCAACCCGGTAGGCATCGATGACATAGAACTGCAGTTTTTTATCAATGATCTGCTGCTGCATTGCAGCGGTCAGGTCATGCCATGCCGAATCGGCCTCTTTCGGCGAGTTCAGCAGGAACACCGCGCCTTCGGCTGCATAATCAAGCATGTCGTAACGCTCGAGGAAGACCGGCTGGTGGCAGGCGATGAAGTGTGCCTCGTTGCTGCCGATCAGGTAGCTGGAACGGATAGGGTCAGGGCCGAAGCGCAGGTGCGATATTGTTACCGCCCCTGCTTTTTTCGAATCATAAACGAAATACCCCTGTGCATAGAGGTCGGTGCCTTCGCCGATGATCTTGATCGAGTTTTTATTGGCCGACACCGTACCGTCCGAGCCGAGTCCGTAAAACATGCAGCGGGTAATGTTCGCCGTGGTATCGATACGGAATGCCGCATCCCAGTCAAGGCTGCTGTGCGTGAGATCGTCATGAATACCGATGGTGAAGTGGTTTTTCGGCGCATCTTTTTCCAGTTCATCCAGCACCGCCTTGATCATGCCCGGTGTAAACTCTTTGGAGGAGAGGCCATAGCGGCCTCCGGTCACGCGCGGCATGGCTTCAAAACGCTCCCCGCCGCTGCCGACATAATCGGCCAGTGCAGTCACGGTATCCTTATAGAGGGGCTCACCATCGGAACCGGGCTCTTTGGTGCGGTCAAGCACGGCAATTTTCTTCACCGTGGCAGGTATCGCATCAATCAGATGTCCGGCCGAGAACGGACGGTAAAGACGCACCTTGAGCAGACCCACCTTTTCACCATGGGCAACCAGATGGTCAACCGTTTCCGCCGCTGCTTCCGCGCCCGAACCCATCAATACCAGCACTCTTGTGGCATCGGGCACTCCGTGGTACTCGAACAGGCGATACTGCCTGCCGGTCAGTTCAGCGAATTTATCAAAACAGGCCTGCGCAATGTCCGGCAACGCCTCATAATAGGGGTTTACCGACTCACGACCCTGAAAATAGAGATCGGGATTCTGGCTGCTGCCGCGAAGCACCGGTGCATCAGGGGTAAGTGCCCGTTTTCGATGCTCCCGGATCAGGTGTTCGGGAAGCATCTCGCGCAGGATGTCATCCGATGGAACCTCTGCCTCATTCATCTCGTGCGAGGTACGGAAGCCGTCGAAGAAATGTACCACAGGGATACGTGCTTTCAGCGTTATCGACTGGGAGATCAGGGCGAAATCCATCACCTCCTGCACCGAATTGGAGGAGAGCATAGCGAAACCGGTCTGGCGTACTGCCATGACATCGGAGTGATCACCAAAGATGGAGAGTGCCTGTGCAGCAATCGAACGCGAAGCCACGTGAAAGACAGTGCTGGTTAACTCACCGGCGATTTTGTACATGTTGGGGATCATCAGCAGCAGCCCCTGCGATGATGTGAAGGTGGTGGTCAATGCGCCGCTCTGCAGTGAGCCATGCACGGTGCCTGCAGCACCCGCCTCGCTCTGCATCTCGATTACTTCAGGAACGGTCCCCCACAGGTTTTTTCGGCCCTGATTCGACCAGGTATCGCTCATCTCACCCATCACGGATGATGGGGTGATGGGATAAATGGCAATCACCTCGTTGGTTCGGTGGGCGATATAAGCCGCTGCCTCGTTACCTTCAATGGTCAACTTATGCTGTTCTGCCATTCCAGCCTCCTGCTATACCGGTCTTTACAGCCCCTGGTAAGTGAGTTTAACTGAATATGAACGGTTTTGCATGTCTCTTCCGGATCGGCTTCACTGCCTGATGGCCGCTGTTCCGGTAACTGCGGCAGTCATAATACATTATATGTCGGGATTGATGGCAGTCAGAGTCGGGTAGCAAGCGGAACAGGTATATTTTGCCTTGCTGAAAAAGGCTGCAAGCCTCACAGTAAAGTTTGTGTTTCGTGGAGGGGTTATGAACAGAGAGGTTTCCACACTGAATAACGCTTTCGGCATTGCCGGGCAGCTTGCCTTTCGCGATGCCGGAGATGGGTTCATCGTTGCTGATATCGACAACGGCCACTGTACGGCCAGCGTCGCCATGCAGGGCGCCCACCTGATGACATGGAACCCGAAAGGCGAGGAGCCGGTAATCTGGATGTCTCCCGTGGCCAAACTGGCTAAAGGCAAGTCGATTCGCGGCGGCGTGCCGATCTGCTGGCCCTGGTTTGGTGCGCATGCAATCAATTCCTCATTCCCCGGTCACGGCTTTGCCCGCACGGTGTCGTGGAATGTTACCGGCACAGCCTCTCTCGACAACGGCAGCACTCGTATCAGTTTCCGCATTGCCCGGTGCAATACCGATCAGTGGCCGTGCGAGGTTCCGGCTGAGATGCATATGATTATTGGCCGTGAACTGGAGATGGAACTGGTGACGGAAAACCGGAACGATGAGGTCATCACCCTCGGCGATGCGCTGCACACCTACTTCTGCGTCAGGGATGTAAGCAAAGTGGTTGTTTACGGGCTGGATGGCTGCGACTATCTGGACAAGGTCGATGGTGGTGCCCGCAAGAAACAGAACGGCGATGTTACGATCAGCTCGGAGGTTGACCGCATCTATTTCGATCAGGGGCAGGATGTAATAATCGAGGATGCGGGCATGGGGCGCGGTATCCGTATCGAGAAACGCAGCAGCCATTCAACGGTTGTCTGGAATCCGTGGATTGATAAGTGCAAACAGATGGGTGATTTCGGATGGGATGATGGCTACCTCGGCATGCTCTGCGTGGAGAGTGCCAATGCCGATGAGGATGTGGTGCAACTGGCTCCCGGCGACAGCCACCGTCTGTGGGTGCGCTACAGCATCGAAAAGCCATAACCGGGCAGGCCATCCAAGTTCAGGCTTGCGTTTTGGTTGCAATTGCGAATAATGCGCCGTCTTACATATGGATCCGAATTTATCCAGAGCGGTGGAGGGTTACAGGCCCACAGAAACCGCGGCAACCGGCTGAAGATTGATAACAATCGACAGCGACTGGTGCCAATGCCTGCCTGATTGGTTTGCTTATGCACTCTAAACAGGAGCGATGATGTTCGGGTTGATCATTTAATATGCGTCAATGTCGACGCATCTTCTAAGTTCAACCTTCGCCTCAACGCGGAGGTTTTTTTATTTCCGGTCCATGAAAAGTTTAACCGCAATCTTGTGAGGTTGCCCCAACCCGCACATGGATGTACCCCAGGGTACTCTCTTTTGTGCAAGCACAATTCACCTTGTGCGGCGGATGAGTAAAAACGAATCCGTAAGTGGAGCAAAGTCACACAATTGCACAGGACAGTGAAATTGGACGCCGATAGGCGCAGCAAAGATGGGCGAGGCAGGAGCCGAGCATCACTTTTGCGTAACGATAAAAAGCAAAAGACAGGAGTTCTTTTGCGAATGAGAGGAATCAAATGTCTGAGAGCATCGTACGTGCACTGAAATGCCGGGAGTGTGGTCAGGAGTATGCCATTGAGCCGACTCATGTCTGTGAGTTCTGTTTCGGCCCGCTGGAAGTGGCTTACGACTACGGGAAGCTGAAGGGCAAGTTTACCCGCGAGTTGATTGAGTCCCGCCCGCAGACCATGTGGCGTTATAAAGAGCTGCTGCCGATTGATGGCGAACCGACTGTCGGTGCCCAGAACGGATTTACGCCGCTGGTGCGCGCCAGAAATCTTGAGAAAGCGCTGGGCGTAAAAGAGCTCTATATCAAGAATGATTCAGTCTGCTATCCAACGCTTTCATTTAAGGATCGCGTGGTTTCCGTGGCACTCTCCAAGGCTGTCGAGTTCGGTTTCAAAACCGTGGCATGTGCCTCTACCGGTAATCTTGCAGGTTCCGTGGCAGCCAATGCGGCGGCAGCAGGGCTTGAGTCCTACGTGTTTATCCCGCACGACCTGGAACAGGGCAAGGTGCTGGGTGCAGGCATCTTCGGCACTAAAATTATCGGCATCAGGGGCAAGTATGATGATGTGAATCGCCTCTGCTCGGAAGTGGCTGGTAAATATGGCTGGGCATTTGTGAACGTGAATGTGCGCCCGTTCTATGCTGAAGGCTCCAAGTCTCTGGGTTATGAGGTGATGGAACAGCTGGGCTGGAAAGCGCCGAAGCATATCGTAGTTCCGATGGCTTCCGGCTCGCTCTGCACCAAGGTGGATAAGTCGATCAGGGAGTTTGTCAAGCTTGGCCTGGTCGAAGATAACGGTACGGCTGTCTATGGTGCGCAGGCCACAGGCTGCTCACCAATCACCAAATCGGTGAAAGATGGTACGGACATGATCCATCCGGTTCACGCCGACACCATCGCCAAATCTCTGGCAATCGGTAACCCGGCTGACGGCTATTATGCCAACCGGGTGATCAGGGAGTCCGGCGGCTGGGCGGAAGATGTCTCCGATGATGAAGTGGTCACAGCGATGAAACTGCTGGCTGAGACTGAAGGTATCTTTGCCGAGACAGCCGGTGGTGTAACGCTGGGCTGTGCCCGGAAGCTGATTGAGGCAGGTCGTCTGCCGCGTAATGAGTCGATTGTACTCTGCATTACCGGTAACGGCCTGAAGACGCAGGAAGCAGTGGCGGAGCACATCACCAAGCCACGCATTATTGAAGCAAGTTTGAAAGAGTTTGATGCCCTCGCAGAAGCCGATGGCGTGAAGTAAGAAAAAATAACCACAAAGGCACAGAGGCACAAAGAAAAGAAATAAAGAAAACATAGATACGGATAAACACGAATGTAAGGTGTAATTGTCTCTTATTATTCCGCTCTATTTTTGTTGCTCTGTCCCCTCGGGGATTTCCAAGGGTCATGTCTCTGTGGTAAAAAAAAGTATTAAGTAACAGGAGAAAAATAATGAGTGTAAATGTACGTATTCCAACCCCGCTGCGCAAACTGACTGGTGGTTCTGATGAAGTTTCTATCGAGGCATCCAGTATCGGTGAGTTGATTGATAACCTGGAAGCTGCGCATACAGGCCTGAAAGAGCGGCTGTGCGATGAAGCCGGCGAAATTCGACGTTTTGTGAATGTTTATGTGAACGATGAAGATGTTCGATTTCTGGACGGTCGTAACACGGCCCTGAAAGATGGGGATGAGGTCTCCATCGTTCCGGCGATTGCCGGAGGTCGATGAGCCTTTTTGCCCGCATGCGGCGTTGCGTTTGATTTTCCGGTGTTTATGTATTGTTAATATGTTGCACTCCTCGAATCTTCCGCGTCTTGTCTGCGAACAAAAATCTCTCATCGAAAGAGAAAGGAGAGTTTAGTGAAACTTAGAGTTTATCTGACATTCAATGAGGAGACGGTCCGTGAACCGATCATCTGGAAGCTGGCACAGGAGTTCGATGTGATCACCAATATCCGCACTGCTGAGGTAAAGGATCATATGGGTCTGGTCGGGCTTGAGATTGAGGGTGATACGGATGTTGTCGAGGCATCGGTGAAGTGGCTGCAGTCCCGGGGCGTCCATGTGGAACCCATCGAGCAGAATGTAATAGAAGGATGATTGATACGCATAAAGCCGTCCGTGGCTTTATGCTTGAACGCCAAGCGAAAAGCATCGTTTTCCCTTGGCTCACAAAATCAGCCGATACGCGCCTGATTTTGGTGACACATCCATGTGTCACGGTTACTGGAAAAGGAGATTGATATGACAATATATAACAATGCTGCAGAAACCGTCGGGGATACGCCGCTGGTCCGTCTGAACCGGGTCACCGCAGGCCTGGATGCTGAAGTGGTTGCCAAGCTGGAGTTTTTTAATCCGCTGAATTCGGTCAAGGACCGGATAGGTAAAGCAATGATCGAAGCAGCTGAACGTGATGGCAAGCTGAAAGATGGCGGCATCATTGTGGAGTCGACCTCAGGCAACACAGGCATCGCGCTTGCCTTTGTGGCGCGTTCCAAAGGTTATCGCTGTATTCTGACCATGCCTGAATCAATGAGCCTTGAGCGCAGGAAACTGCTGAAGCTTCTGGGTGCGGAACTGGTTCTGACACCTGCTGAGCTCGGAATGAAGGGGGCGACTGCCAAAGCTGAAGAGATTGTGAACTCAACCGAAGGAGCATTTTTTGCCCGGCAGTTTGAAAATCCGGCCAATCCTGAGATTCACCGCCAGACCACAGCCGAAGAGATCTGGGCGGACACCGATGGCAAAGTCGATGCGGTTGTTGCAGGCGTAGGTACCGGTGGAACCATTACCGGCGTAGCTGAAGTGCTGAAGAGCCGTAACCCGGCGTTCAAGGCATTTGCTGTTGAGCCTGCCGATTCGCCTGTGATTTCAGGTGGTGCTCCCGGTCCGCACAAGATTCAGGGCATCGGTGCAGGCTTCATCCCTGCAAACCTCAACGTCGATATTATTGATGGCGTGGAGCAGGTGACCAATGATGAAGCCTTTGCCATGGCCCGTCGTCTCGCCAGTGAAGAGGGAATTCCGGGTGGCATCTCTTCCGGTGCAGCCGTTGTGGCAGCACTGCGTGTTGCAGCCAGGCCTGAGATGAAAGGCAAACGTATTGTGGTGATTATCCCGTCGATGGCGGAACGCTATATGTCCACCGATCTGTTCAAAGGCATTGAAGTTTAACCACAAAGAACACAGAGAACACAGAGAGAAGCAAAAAGACTTTACTCTGTGAACTCCGTGCCCTCTGTGGTGAATTATTGGAGTTAAACGTGATTGATTTTACAGAGAAACAGATAGAGCGCTATTCGCGCCATATCATTCTGCCGGAAGTGGGTGCGGAAGGGCAGAGCAGATTGCTTGAATCAAAGGTGTTCATGATCGGTGCAGGCGGTCTTGGCTCACCGGTGGCCTATTATCTGGCAGCGGCAGGCGTAGGCACCATTGGTCTGGCTGATGCCGATGTGGTGGATCTCTCCAACCTGCAGCGCCAGATTATTCATAACGAGGATCGTATCGGCATGCCGAAGGTGGAGAGTGCCCGCGAAACCATTCAGGCGCTGAATCCGGATGTGAAGGTCAACACGTACAACTACTTTGTAACCGAAGACAATATTCGTGAAATTATCCGTGAATATGATCTGATTATTGATGGCTGTGACAATTTTCCGACCCGTTTTCTGGTCAATGACGCATGCTATTTCGAGAAGAAACCGCTGGTTTCCGGTGCGATGTTCCGATTTGAAGGACAGGTCGCAACATTCAGGCCGCATCAGCAGAAGGATGCGCCCTGCTACCGTTGCCTCTATCCGGAGCCGCCTCCGGCAGGCCTGGTTCCATCATGCTCGGAAGCGGGTATTCTGGGAGCCCTGGCCGGTGCGGTAGGCACCATTCAGGCGGTGGAAGCAATCAAGGAGCTGCTCGGTATCGGGGAGTCACTGGCAGGCAGGCTGATGACCTTCGATGCACTGCGCATGGAGTGGAAAAAACTTAAGCTGCGCAGGGATCCGGGTTGTCCGCTTTGTGGTGACAATCCGACCATTACCGATCTGGTAACGTATGAGCAGGCGTGTGAACTCCAGCTTGGGCACAGTTAGGCTCAAGAGAAGTTAACCACAGAGACACAGAGACACAAAGGCACAGAGGTAAGACAATTATGTTCTCTGTGTTCTCGGTGCCTCAGTGGTAAAAATGAGGTTTTATAAACATGGCAACATTTGATTTTGCGCGGACATCCGATGTGGATGAGTTTGAAGCGGGGCTGAAGGCCTTTCTTGCCGGCACCATGCCGGAGGAGCGTTTCACACCATTTCGCCTGCAGATGGGTATTTACGGCCAGCGTCAGGAGGGTGTGCAGATGGTACGCGTCAAGCTGCCGGGCGGTGTAATTACGCCGGATCAGCTGGATGTAATTGCAGATTGTGTGGAGTCTTATGCCGGTGCACTACCGACTGATGGTACGCTGACCGAAAATCCGCCCAGGTTTGCGCACGTAACCACACGTCAGGATATTCAGGCCAACTTTGTGAAGCTTGAAGATGTGCCGGCATTCCTGCGCAAGCTTGATGCGGCAGGATTAACCACACGTGAGGCATGCGGCAACACGATTCGCAATGTAACCAGCTGCTTTCTGGCAGGGCGTTGCCCGGCGGAATATGCAGATGTAACGATCCATGCGAGAAAATTTGCGGAGTTTTTCCTGCGCCATCCACTGGCACAGCAGTTTCCGCGTAAGTTCAAGGTCTCATTCTCCGGCTGTGCGACCGACTGTGGACTCTCCGGCATGCATGACATTGGTTTTATTGCCGCGCAGAAAGATGGCAGGTTCGGCTTTAAGGTATGGGCTGCAGGCGGGCTCTCCTCCCAGCCAATGGCTGCAATTCTGCTTGAAGAATTTATCGAAGAGTCTGAATTGCTTCTGGTCGGTGAAGCACTGATGCGTATGCACTTTAAATACTCGGAGCGCAAACGCCGTGCCCGTGCACGCCTGAAATATGTAGCACAAAAGCTGGGTGCAGAGGGTTTTATTGAAGAGTACCGGAAGCAGCGTGCCGTCATCGAAAAAATACATGCCGATGATCAGGGCTACGTGGAAGCAAACTGGAGAACACCGACAGGAGATCTGCCGGTTTCGGCCGATGGCGTGGTGGAACAGCATAATGGCAAGCATGCCATTCTGCTGAACCTGTTCCGTGGCGATTTGCTGCCCGACCAGTGCCGTGCGGTTGCCAGTGCGGCGCGTACGGCAGACACGGATGAGCTGCGGGTAACAGCGGAGCAGGGCGTTGTTATTGCCGATGTCGACAGCGACAAAGTCGAAGCTGCGCTTGCAGTGCTGAAAGAGGCGGGCCTTCACAGTGAGTATGCCCGCGGTATTGCAGATATTGTGGCATGCCCGGGAACAGAGACCTGCCGTCTTGGCATTACCTCCTCGCGTGGACTGGCTGAAGCGATGCAGCCACTGATGGCAGAGCTGAAGCAGGATCCGGAACTGTCCGGATTGACCGTAAAGGCTTCGGGTTGCCAGCACTCATGTGCCCGTCATCATATTGCTGACCTCGGGTTTCATGGTCTTGCCAAAAAGATTGAGGGGCAGGCAGTGCCTCATTATCAGTTGCATGTCGGAGGATCCGGAAAGGGCGGTGAAAACCTTGCCTATGCAACAGATCCGGTTCCGGCCAAGCATGCGCCTGAAGCAGGCATGGCGGTGTTAAACAGCTACAAGGATCAGCGTCAGGCAGATGAGTCTGTTCATGCCTGGGCAACACGCATTGGCCAGGAAGCGATTAACGCAATCCTTGCCCCGTTCGGTGCAGGTGAAGGCGAGGTTGAAGGGCTGATCTACGACTGGAGTGAAAACGAGGCTTTTAATACCAGGGGTAACAAGAAGGGTGAGTGTGCCGGTGCGGTACTTTCGATGACGGATGCGCTGATCTCCGAAGCCGAGTACGAGCTCTTGATCGCCCGTGCCCATGCCGATGCCATGTTCTGGCCGGAGGCACTTACCGCGCTTCGTCGTTCAGCGATCTCGACAGCGCGCGCATTCCTTGTGCCATTCGGCGAAGCACCCGAAGAGGATAGTGAAGTGTTCGGCCTGCTGGCAGTTAATGCGGTAAGTGACAGCGAAGTAATGCCCGGATTTCAGGCTGTACAGACGGCGCTGATGAGTATTGATCTGGCAGATCCGGCACCGGGTTTGACCAGACTGAAAGAAGTTCAGTCTGCATGGCTTGGACTTGCGGCAATACGTTTTGCTGCGGTGCCGGCAGATACGTCTGAGCCAGAATCCAATACTGAGGCATCAGCTGATGTATCTTCGGATGTGGAACTACTGGATCTCTCCGGCGTGGCCTGCCCGATGAATTTTGTGAAGACCAAGATCAGGCTTTCGCCTATGCCGGTTGGTTCGCAGCTGGATGTGATTCTTGATGATGGCGCACCGATAGAAAATGTACCGCTCTCGCTTGAAGAGCAGGGGCAGACCATTCTGGCCAGGGAGAAGATTTCCGATACTCAGTGGAAAATCCGGGTGGAGAAGAGCACCCGAATCTGACCATGACAACCGATCTGCATCCATTCGCCAACCCCGGCCGGACCAAGCTCTCTCTGGTCAGCCGTGGTGTGGCTCTGCCGGAGGGGTTGAGCCAGCCATCGCACTGGATTGCTCAGGCCAATGCGGCTGAGACGGTGATTGATATCCGTCTGCCAAGTGGTCATTTCTGCACAGTGCCCGTGGGTCAGCCCTATACCGAGGAGAGCACCTTCCTGCTGCATGAAGACCAGGATGGCTTTCATCTGAGCTGTGCCGGAGAGGAGCAGGAGATCGAGCTGGTTGAAGCTCCCTCCTTCTACAGCAGGAGCACGCGTTCGGGTGCGAGGATGGGTAGCTTTGCTTCACTGCACGACAAGCTGTTGATCCTGAACCCGTTACTGGGTTGCGGCTTTTTTGCAGAGCGCGGGCTTGCCTGTCACTACTGCCAGTATGATTCGATGTTGAATGAGGTTGAGCCACCGCTTCGTGATACCCTTGATCTGGTCGAAGTGGTCCGGGCAGCGCTGGATGAGCGCGAAGTCGATACAGTCTACCTCTACAACGGCTATGCACCGGGTGATGATGTCGGGCTGGCACGTCTGGTCCCGGTTATCGACCTGCTTCGCCGTCATCTCGGCCACAGGCAGATTGCGCTGGAGACTGTTGCCCCGGCCGATGTTTCCGTGATTGATGAGTTATATGCGGCGGGCCTGGATATTTTTGTCTGTAACCTTGAGCTGTATGATGAGGCGTGTTTTGCCACGGTCTGTCCGGGCAAACAGAAGCATGGAGGTCAGAGAGCGATCTGGTCTGCACTGACCCATGCCAGACAGATATTTCGTGACGGGGCCGTTGTAAGCCACCTGATTCCGGGGCTGGAACCGCTTGAATCAACCGTGGAAGGCATGCAGGCATTGATCGGGCACGGAGTTGTTCCCCTGCTGGTTCCATTCAGGCCGCTGCCGGGGACGGCTCTGGAAGATCGTGGTCTGCCGAGCCTGGATGATGTGGAGCAGGCTCTGCTGGTTCAGTATGAACTGCTGGCCGATTCCGGCATTCCCACCCATCGCCTGCGGGATATGGGGCGGGTACTGACCCCGATGGAGGGGCGCACACTGGTTGGGGATGCAGCCACGCTCCGGGAGAGGGTTGAGCAGTGGGGTATATCCGGAACAGGTCGGTGGTTTGGCGGTATCATGGACAGGCTGCGCCGGAGCCTGCGGGTGCAGCAACATGACTCCGGCAGAGGAGTATAGACCTGTGGCAGTTATTATTGATCAGTCACCGCTGCATGTGCTGCTGGCACGCAAAGGCTTTCCTTTTGCCGCCCTGCTCGTGCTGGCGGCTATCACCTATCTGTTGCTGCAGCAACAGGAGCCGGAGGGGCTGTCGGTGAATGGCTGGCGGGCGCTGATTGTTTTTGGCCTCTGCCTGGTGTTGTGGGTGAGTCAGTTGCTGCCACTGCAGGTGACATCGATTCTTGGATTGGCCTTGTTGCCGTTGCTGGGGGTGCTGCCGGCCGGCGATGTGTATGCCATGTTTGGTAACAAAGCGGTATTTTTTATTCTGGGGGCATTCATTCTGGCTGCCGGCATCATGAAATCCGGCTTGTCGGAGCACTTGGCATTGGCGGTGTTTGATCGTTTCGGAGCCGATCCACGCCGGTTGTTACTGACAATGCTTTTGTTGCCGGCCTTGATGTCCTGTTTCATGCCTGAACATGCCGTGGCCGCTGTGCTGTTGCCTATCGTCTGGAGCATTGTGCAGGGGCTTGGGCTTAAGCCGGGCAGCCGCTATGGAGCAGCCATCTTCTTGGCCATGGCCTGGGGCGCAGTCATTGGTGGTGTGATGACGCTGCTGGGTGGTGCCCGAGGCCCCTTGGCCATGGCAATTGTCAGCGAGATGACCGGCAGGGGATTCTCCTTTGCCGAATGGACCATGGCGGCCGCACCTCTAGTGATCGGCGTGCTGCTTGTCGCCGCAATGCTGCTGATGTATCTGGTGCCGCACGAGGCTATTGACATGCAGGGGGCAAGGCAGCGCATCGAAGACCGGCAGCTTGAACTCGGCCACATCGAAATGCGCGGCAAGATCATGGCGGCCTTGATGCTGGTCACCATGGCAGCATGGATTTTTTTCGGTGAAAGCCTGGGGCTGGCCAGTATAGCCCTGATGGCCGTCGTGGCCATGTTCGCGCTGCGCATTGTCAACTGGAAAGAGATTCAGTCGCACGTCGACTGGGGGGTGGTGCTGATGTATGGCGGTGCCATAGCCGTAGCCAAGTCCCTGGAGAAGACGGGCGCAGCCGAATGGGTTGCCACCTCCTTCTGGCCGGAAGGGGTGACGGGGCTGGCCGTTCTGCTGATCGCTGCCTTGTTAACTATGTTGCTCACTGAGGCGATCAGTAATTCCGCCGCCGTGGCGATCATGCTGCCCATTGCCATTCCGCTGGCTACGTTGGCCGGTATTGATCCGGTCACTATTGCTCTGGTGGTCGGCATTGTTTCGGGTTTTGCCTTCATGCTGCCGATGGGCACGCCGGCCAACGCCATGGCATATGGCACCGGTTACATTGAATTTGGCATGATGATCCGCTTGGGCGGTATTCTGATGCTCGCCACTCTGCTGCTGTT
>JAVVEJ010000040.1:0-18142 GCA_032251395.1 Mariprofundaceae bacterium | reverse complement strand
TTAATTCAAGCACACCATCGTTGAATGTTGCTTTGGCCCTGGTGCCATCAACTTCACCCGGCAGAGTGAAGGTACGGGAGAAGGAGCCACTGGAGCACTCACGGCGATAGTAATCACCTTTCTCCTCTTTCTTCTCGTGGCTGGTGTGGCCTTTGATCGTGACTGTGTTATCACTCATCGAGACATCAATATCCTTCTTGTCAACGCCGGGAACCTGTGCCCGTAAAACAATCTCATTATCACGATTGATGATATCGACCCGCGGGGCCATTCGGCCTGTAAACGGAGTTGGCAGATCTCTCCAGAACGGATGCCCGAAATCAAACGGGCGCATCCACCGATGGGCGAAAAAATCATCGAACATATGCTCTATCTCCTCAACAGGGCCCGCTGTATGGCCAGGCTCGGCTTTTTTCACGCCACCCCCTTTCTGTGTGATGGGAACCTGTTGCCTGCCACCCTTTTTGGTTGATTCAGTCATAACCGCCTCCTGGTACGGGCTGCCGGATGCAGCCCTCTGTTTTCCTTTCACTATTTTCTGTTCACATAATAATAACAGGTGTATTACCTATAGCAGAGATTGGGGCTTGCGCAAGAGTCGGCAGAAACGTCTGCCGGTCAGATGAGCTATAATAGCGAAAGGGGTATATCGCATGAGGATTTCTGACAAACTGAGTGTGCGCGCCATCAACTGCGGTGTTTTCATCGCAAAGGATACGACTATGACACGCCTTATCCGGCGCATTCAGAGCGCCGAGGGGAATACGCCCTGTTTTCGAACGGATCATCGGGACTCCTGCCAGCAGACAAACCTCACTTGTGAATGGGCGGATGCGTGCAGAGATGCTCTCATTGCTCACTGGCAGCGGTGAGAGACGGGCTGTTGCCATTCTCTCCCACCCGCCTCAATTCAAATTAACAGGAAGGCTGTTTTAAAACGGTTTTGAGCAAAACGGCCATGGGTGCAGTCAGCGTCTGATCAGTCTGTGGCCCAGCTCAAAACGTCCGGAAGGGTGCGGGGAGTCTACGGCGGCGTCCTCACCCCACTCCCAGCGCGATGCATCGAACAGCTCCTGCATGGCTGTCACATCACAGTGAAACGGCGGCCCGTCTTCGGCATCTGTCTGCATGAACAGCGCATAGAGAGAGCCGCCGGGCTTCAGCCACTGATAAAGCTTCTGCTCATAGACCTGACGCCGCTCCGGGTTGACCGTACAGAGCGATGTCTGTTCATAAATCGCATCAAAGGGTGTTTCAGGAATATAATCGAACATATCCATCTGAATGACATTCGCATGCAACCCTTCGATTTCAAGCTCACGGCGCATGCGTGCCACAGGTGTGGGTGCAATATCGATGCCCGTCACATCGAATCCCATACGTGCCAGCTCAATCACCTCATAGCCGTGACCGCAGCCGGGAACAAGAATATTGCTGTCGGGAGCAAGCGTGCTGACCACCCATGTGTGCAGCAACGGGTTAATGCCGTTGCGGTCCCAGCCGGCCACACCGCGCTGGTAACGCTCCTCCCACTCCTGTTCGCTATTGGTCACAACTGTCCACGTTTGCAGATCGGCCGGCTGTCAGGGTTTTCAACAGCACTGGCAATGGCATCGACAAACTGAGCCAGCTCATCATAAGAGAGGACCGAAAGCACTTTTTTCAGAAGCCCGGGCTCAACGGATGCAAGAATCCGGCTGCCATCAGCAAGTGTGACCTGAACACCGGCAGCGGAGTAGTACTCCTCATCTGTATCAGCAAGCAGTGCCTCGCTCACCCCCATCATCTTCTCATAAAAGGCTTCAACGTCGTCCATCACCGCCTCATCCATATCTTCCGGCAGTTCGACAAGATACTCATCGCGGTCTGACACCCTGCTTTCGGAATGCAGGCCAAGGGCTTTGACATGGTGCAGAAACTGATCAAAGGGTCTCTGATCGAAAAAGACGTACTCCAGCATCAGAGGGCCCCTCTGCCTGTTATTGCTGCAGTTGCAACTGGGTTAAACCGGCTCACGGCTATTTTACTACCGGGTAGCCTGCTTCCTTCCAGGCGGTGATGCCGCCCTCAATATTCTCAATGTTGCTGTACCCGGCTTTGGCCAGAATTTCGGCAGCAGCAGCCGAGCGCCTGCCGGAATGGCAGTAGAGATATACCTGCCTGTCTCCGGGCACCTCTGCAATTTGTCGCAGCAGCTCCTGGAGAGGAATGAGTTTCGCACCCTTGATATGTGATTCGCTGTACTCTTCAGGCGTACGCACATCAATAAACAGAAACGGAACCGGTGATTTCTCCCCTGCGCTCCAGTGTGTATATGCATGCTTCACATCTGTATTCTCATACCCGTCGACCTGTTCGCCCAGACCGCACGCGGATGCGTTAAAAGAAAACAGGGCCACAGCGGCAACCATCAGAAAAATTATCCGTTTCATTCTCTTCTCCATAAAGCTGTTTTTTTCACCAGTCAAAGAGCCAAAAAAGCCCGGTACTGTCAACACATTATGCACCACAGACAGCCGGATTCCCGGCCGGCAATTCAGCCTGTGGAGCATTTATACCTGTACGACTATGCAACGCCAATATCGATCTTCGGAGGGTTTTGCAGTGTTGCATGCAGAAGACAGGAGGATGCAACCCGCTCAACAGCCTTTCTGCGTGACGCAGGCATGCCGGGAAGCACGACCTGAATAGCCATCTCTCCGATACGCCTGGGCCTGTCTGCCGTCCCCCAGTCGCAGCAGACCTGCAGACCATCAGTGGAGATGCCTGCCTGATTGCAATAGTTGGCCACATAGTGACCGATACAGGCGGAGAGCGAAGCGGCAAACAGCTCAGGCGGTGTCATGGCCAAATCACTGCCACCATGATCAGCTGGCTGATCGACACGGACCTGATGGCCCCGGCACTCCATACAAAATGCCGTGCCGCCCTCATAGTTTGCAGTAAGCCTTGCCACTACTCTCCGTCCAGACGGGTAATGCCCAGCGTCTTCAAAAATGCCTTCTCATAGAACGGTTCGGAGACACCGGTCTTCATCTTGCGCATGAAATACTTCTCGAACATCACCTTGGCAGTGTGTACCCACTTGCCCTTTTTCATCCACTGCACGTTGCGTGGCGGAATCTGGGGTATGGCCACGAAAGCAGCGCCCGTATCGCCCATATCGGCAAGGCAGATCGCATTCCATGTGCCCACCTTCTCGGGTGCCTTGCCCTGAATGTCATGGCAGATATTCTGTACAGCAGCTGTCACCATCGACTCAATCAGATAACCGGTCTTCGGCGTACCGCAAGGGACAGGTGTCACCTCGACAGGCGGAATCGCCACACAGACTCCGGCAGAGTAGATATTTTTGAATACCGGGCTCTGCTGGAACTCATTGGCCAGAACAAAACCCATCGGATTACACATCTCCTCGACATTGGCAACGGCAGGGATACCACGGAATGCCGGAAGCATCATTGAGAACTTGAAATCAATCTCGTGACTGGCATCGGTCTCGCCCTTGTCAGTGACTGTCTCGACAAACATTTTGCCATCTTCAACCTTGGTTGTCTTGGCATTGGTCAGCCATTTGATGTGTCGCTGACGCATTTCGGCCTCAAGCATGCCTTTTGAGTCGCCAACCCCGCCCAGGCCCAGATGGCCGATATAGGGCTCGCTGGTCACGAAAGTCATCGGAACCTTGTCGCGAATCTTTCTTTTTCTCAGCTCGGTATCGAGAATCATTGCAAACTCATAGGCGGGACCGAAACAGGAGGCGCCCTGAACCGCACCGACCACAATCGGTCCGGGATTTTTACAGAATGTTTCAAACGCCTGATATGCCTCAACTGCATGATCCACATGGCAAACCGAGTGCGTATGACCGTCGGGACCCAGGCCTTCAATCAGTTCAAACGCCAGTCTCGGGCCTGTTGCAATAATCAGATAGTCATATTCCAGATCGTGACCGTTGTGGAGCGTGATCCGGTTCTCTTTCGGATGCATGTCCTTAACGCCTGATGCAACAAAATTGATCCCTTTCTTGCCAAGATACTGAGTCGGATTGAAGCTGATATCCTCTTTGGTACGCCAGCCAACCGCCACCCAGGGGTTTGATGGGGTGAAGTGGAAATAATCCACATTGGATACCACGGTAACCTCATGCTCTTTTCCAATTTTATTCAGTGCATCCTTCATCTCATAGGCAGCAGGAAGTCCGCCGATTCCTGCACCCATAATCACTACATGTGCCATATTTCTCTCCTGTCGATCAGGTTTTATAACTATTATATATTCGCAATATACTGATATTCGAATACATATAAAGTGATAATGTCACAAAGCAGCAGCAACCCTTAACCAAGAGCGGCCAAAGCCTTCTGTAACAGATCTCTTATCTCCCTTGCCAGCGTGTTCATATCATCGCGACCCGCCACTGAGAGCATCGCCTGCGGCTCAATGATTGAAACCACGGTCTCGCCTGAACCACGCTCATAAACAATCACATTACACGGCAGAAGCAGGCCCAGCTCCTCCTCCATCTCCAGCCCCTGAGCTGCCACCACGGGGTTGCAGGCACCCAGAATAACGTACGGTGGCTTATCGTAACCAATCTTCTTCTTCAATGTGTCGGCGACATCGATTCGGGTCAGTATGCCAAAGCCGACCTCCTTCAGGGCTTCAGTAACCGCCGTTTCGGCCTCCGCCACGCTGCCGTTGTAAACCGTGCTCATTCCGTAATCAGACATGATATCTCCTTTAACAAGTCACTGATCCGTTCAGTGCGTTCAGATCAATCGATCTGAATATCATCCACCCTCTTTTCCGCCTGCAACTGCTGTCAGCTTCCGGTTTTGACCGGCAGACCCGCACCTTTCCACGAGCCCATGCCGCCGGCAAAGTTGTACACAGATGCATAACCGTTGCGGGCCAGCGAAGTTGCCGCAACTGCCGAACGGTTACCCGATGCACAGACAACCACAACCGGTCTGTTCCGGTCGATTTCGTCCCCTCTCCGGCCAAGCTCCCCGAGCGGAATGTGCAATGCCTGGAGCGCATGGCCTGAACACCACTCTGCACCGGTTCGCACGTCAACCAGGGTATGGGGCTGGTTACGGAAGTTCATATACTCGACGGCTGAGATGCTCCTGACACCTGAAAGCTTAGGCGCGATCAGGCGACGCCAGAGCATCCACAGCACAAACACGGCCATGAGAACAGAGACCATATTCTGTTGAATAAAATCCATATAAAGTTACTCCCTGCCTGTTCGTGAACTGATACGGCTTAAGCGTGCTTCATGCCCAGTCTGGACAGAATGACCTCCATCAGGCACCACTGGGTGAAACCGGACTGCAGCAGATTGGCGCCGACAAATGCGGTGAACCAGAGCCAGGTTGGCTCGGTCAGTACAACACCGTTATAGAGTGATGCCAGATAGAGGCTCAGCAATATGAATGAGCCGGCAATAATACGAATAGCGCGTTGAATGGTCATAATTTACTCCTTGGTTAATGAATCTTTGAACATTTAAAACAGTTAAGCTGAACAGTCGCCACCTGTATCAGGTTTGTTGCGCTGCCACAGATAATACATCAGTGGTGTCACAAAAAGGGTCAGAATGGTTGCTGCCAGTGTGCCAAAGGCCATGGATACGCCCAGGCCGCCAAAAACAGGGTCTGAAATCATGATCGAGGTTCCGGCAATCACAGCCAGTGCAGTCAGAAGAATTGGTCTGGCACGAACTGCTCCGGCCTCAAGCACTGCAGTTTTCACGTCGTGACCCAGCTTGCGGTAGTCGAGAATAAAATCGATCAGCAGTGTCGAGTTGCGCACCACAATACCGGCCAGAGCAATCATGCCGATCATCGACGTGGCAGTGAAAGGCTGGCCTGTAATCCAGTGGCCCGGGAAAATACCGATCATTGTCAGCGCCGTGGGCGCCATTACCAGCACAGGCAGAATAAACTCTCCATAATAGGCAACCATCAGCAGATAGATCAGCACCAGTGCAACAATGAATGCCGCGCCCAGATCCCGGAATACATCCAGAGTCAGACGCATCTCTCCATCCCACAACATGTGGTAACCGAAAGTATCCTCCGGTGCGGTATCGGTGAAACGCATACCGCCGGTTTTAAGCCTGACACCGGGCACTATTTCGCTGCCATCCAGACGCCCGTCGATATCCAGCAAGGAATAGACCTGCGAGCCCTGCTTTGGCTCTGCACTTACATAGCTTACCGGGTGGCCGTCTTTGCTGAAAATCGGCCTGGCAGCCGTGCTCTCTTCAACCGTGGCGATGGCTGACAACGGAACCGGACCATTGCCGGCACTGACATAGATGCGTTCCAGATCTTCAGCATGTGCACGAAGAGCTTTTGGCAACTGCACATGCAGGTGTACGGAATGGCGCTCATCGGCCATGTGCACCGCACCGAAATTATAACCCTGCAGAAAATCACGCAGCACAGTCTCAACCTGCCGGGTCGCAACACCCAGCTGTGCTGCCTTCTCCTTATCGATGCGAATATTCAATTGCTTCTGGTCCGCACCGACGGAGTCATCGCTGTCCACCACATCATAAGTCCGGTCGAAAACATCCCGTACCTTGCCTGCAATCTGCTGCTGCACGCTGTAATCCGGGCCATAAATCTCAGCCAGAAGCGTGGCACGTACCGGCGGCCCCGGCGGATCTTCCACCAGCTTGATCGATGCCTCGGGATAGGCGGCAAAGACCGGAGCCAGCAGCTCACGAATCTCAAGCACAATTGCGGCGGAACGAATGGAGCGCTGATGTTTATCCATTAAATTGACGCGTATCTCACCCAGATGCGGTGCTTCACGAAACAGCGCAGCACCGCGCAACATGCCGTTGAAATCAATCGGTCCGCCGCGCCCGACAAAGGCTTCATAATCCTTCACCATAAGATGCCGGCGCAGCAGGTCGCCAATGTCGCGTGCGACCCTGTCGGTCTGTTCGAGCGTGGAGCCTTCCGGCAGATCAATGGTGATGTTAAACGTGTTCTGATTGCCCTTGGGCAGCATTTTCAATTCGACCGTTCCCGGTGTTAAAGGGCCGTTAATACCTGCCGGGCGCAGGAACTGCCACCCCGGCTGCAACATCGCGGCAACAAACAGAGCAGCAATAACCAGCCAGAAAACAAGACGTGTCGACGGGCTTTCAATTAATGGCCTGGCAAAACGCAGATAACTGCTGCGTACCCAGTCATTGGCATCGCTGTCTCTCTCTTCAAGCGTTGGTTCAGCCATTTTGCATGGTAGCCAGCGCCGGGCAATCCAGGGTGTAAAAGCATAAGCAATCACCAGTGATGCCGCCATGGCCAGAGGCGCATTAAACGGAATCGGCCCCATATATGGGCCCATCATACCCGTCACAAAGGCCATCGGCACAAACGCCAGAATCACGGCAATGGTGGCGACTATCGTGGGCCTGCCGGTTTCATTGGTCGCCTGAATGATCAGTTGCGCCTTATCCGACATCTGTTTTACACCCTTGTGCAGATGGCGGTGGATATTTTCAATCACCACAATGGCATCATCAACGAGCAGGCCAAGTGCCAGAATCAGTGAAAACAGCGTAATTCGGTTGATGGTCTGATCAGCCATCAGACCGATGGCCAGAACAATGAACAGAATCAGTGGAATATTCATGGTCACAATGGTGGCTTCCCGCCAGCCCAGAAAGAGCAGCAGAATCAGGATAACGGTGGCAATCGCAATGCCCAGATGTTCAACCAGCATATTGACCGCATCATTGGCCCGCTCACCGGAATCGCGGGTAATGTCGACACGGACATTGTCCGGAATAAAATCGCCCTTGAGCTCTTCCAGTTTGCTGTTGATGCGCCCGGTGACAAAAACAGCGTTGGTGCCGCGTTTTTTGGCCAGAGCTATGGATACCGCAGGCATTTCCGGATCCTGGCCCTCAACACTCTGCTCTCCGGCCGGACCAAAGCCGATACGATGCAGCTGTTCGACATCGGCCGGACCATCAATGATGGAGGCAATGTCATGCAGATACACTGCCCTCTCATCCCGCCTGCCGACGATCAGCGAACCTACCTGCTGAGCATTTTTCAGATAGCCATCAAGCCAGACACGTGTGACTGCATTATTGCCTGTCAGCGAACCGACAGGCCCGCCCGCATTGGCACTGACCAGAACAGTGTGCAGCTGATCCAGCGTAATGCCGTAAGCCGCCATTCTGGCAGCATCAATTTCAATACGGATTTCACGCTCCCGGCCACCGACAATATCGGCCACCGATACGCCTGCGAGCGGTGCCAGCTGTTCACGAACCCGTTCAGCCAGACGTTTGAGCGAGAGGCCGTCCATCTCCGGTGACGACAGCGTAATGACCGAAACGGGAACATCATCGACATCCATGGGCTTGACCAGCGGCTGCATTGCACCGGGTGGGATACGGTCCAGATTATGCATCACCCGGTCATACAGCTTAACCAGACTGGCCTCTTTATCCTCGCCGACTTCAAACATGACCGTAACCACGCCGATTGAATCCATGGCAGTGCCGAAGGTGTGATCTACACCGGTCATTTCACGCAGCACCATCTCCAGAGGCCGGACAACCAGATTCTGCACCTCTTCAGGGCTTGCACCCTGCATCTGCACAATCACATTGGCTGCCGGCACATCAATCTGCGGGTTCTCCTCACGCGAGGTGATGGATAGCGCCACCAGTCCCACAAGAAAAATCAGAATACTGATAATGGGCGTCAGGTTGGTTTGCATCGCCACCTGCCCGAGTCGACCGGCAATATTCAATGGTGGCTGTTCCACGACACTTTTCTCCTGCATGCCTACTGTCCGTTGCCGGCAGATTGAACTTTCATGCCGCTTTTCAGGGCCGGATTACCATCCCAGGCAATCACATCGCCGGCATGCAGGCCTGCAAGCACTTCAACATAATCTCCCTGTTCTGCTCCGAGACGTAGCAGACGATACTGGGCAATGGATTCACTGTTGAGCAGGTAAACTGCATGCAGTCCCGAGCGGAGAAGCACAGCTGCCCGCGGAATCAGAAGAGCCTGACGGGTTCCGACATGAAATCCGGTTTCCGCATACATGCCCGGATGCACCTCATCGGCTGCAGGCAGAGCAATTTTCACCAGAAACTGATGTGAAACCGGCCCGGTGGCCTGAACCACCTGCCGCACAATGCCCCGGCTGCTCTGCTTCAACGGTGCGATATGAATGTCGACATGGTCACCTGTATGAATCCTGCTTACATAGCGCTCGGAGACATAGGTTTCAACCAGCAGGCTTGCAGGGTCTTCAAGGGTAAGGATGGCGATTCCGGGGGCTGCAAGGTCACCCTGGCTCAGCCGCTTTTCGACAACGACGCCATCTACCGGTGAGCGCACTTCGGCATAGCTTAACTGATTACGCGCCTGCTCAACCCGGGATTTTGCCACTTTATAGCGCAACTTTACCCTGGCTGCCTGCTGGATGGTGACTGCACCATCCTTGAGCAGTTCGTCATAACGCTGCAGGTCTGCCTCCGCGTCAGCCAGATCGGCTTTTGCCTGAATCAGGCTCTGTTTCGCATCCACCGGGTCAACCCGAACCAGTATCTGCCCTGCCTTTACCAGATCACCCTCACGCGCATTCATTTCACGTATATATCCGAATATGCGCGAACTGATCGAAACCCGATGGTCTGAGGTGACAGTGCCACTGGTGACATACCTTATCGGCACTTCGCTAACTGAGACATTGAATGTAGTGGCTATGGAAGTTTGCGGCGCTTCTGCCGGCGGCCTGGAATCATCGGAGCAGGCCATCAGATTCGCGGTCGCCAGCAGCAGGGCCACTATCCCTGCCCGGTTTATGATCGTAGTCGTCATGGGGTTCATTGAACCGCCTCCTCATTCAGTGTTCCGGCAGTCAGAAGCAGGGCTGCTTTGGCAATCATCAGATCGTATCTGGCACGGATATGCGCCACTTCTGATGCATCGGCCCGCACCTGGGCATCCAGCAGATCAGATGTCGTCTCCAGCCCCTGAGCATGTCTTAAAGATTTGATGCGCAATGATTCGGATGTCTGCTTCAGGGCTTCAGATTCGCTCTGCAGGCGCTGCTCAGCCAGTTGCAGGGTGCGGAAAGCCTGCCTGATCTCATTTTCAATCTGTTGCCGCCTGTCCCTGAGCTGAAATTCCAGCGCCACGCGATCAGATGTCACAGCACGCACCCTTGCAAGGTCGCCTCCACCTGAAAACAGGTTCATACTCATCGTAACACCAACCATGGCATTGCGGTTCCTGAGCCCAAGGGTCTCATTGTTCCACTCCTGAGCAGCCACCAGATTCACCTGCGGAAGGTATCCCGCCCGGGACTGGCTCCGGGCAAATTCAGCAGCTTCCAGCTCCTCTTCCAGAGCCAGCAGATCAGCACGGCGCTCATGATATTTTTCCAGCATCTGCGCTACAGACTCAAAAGAGAAATGCACATACGGCTCACTGAGGGCATTCAACTGTGCGCCGGAATCCATACCCAGAATCCACCGCAACGATTCAAGGCTCTGCTGATACATATTGCGGGA
The DNA here is from genome assembly GCA_032251395.1 of Mariprofundaceae bacterium. GTDB lineage: Bacteria > Pseudomonadota > Zetaproteobacteria > Mariprofundales > Mariprofundaceae > WSZY01. The sequence continues at coordinate 7,572 of JAVVEJ010000040.1, read as the reverse complement.
TTCATTCAGTGCCACCCGGGAGCGCAGCAGATGCACATGTGCATCCATGACGTCGCTATCAATTGCCATGCCCCGCTTCTTCATCGCCGCTGCATCCTGCCAGCGCTTTTGTGCAGCCTTCACCGCATTCTCCCCGGCTTTAACCTGCGCCAATGCCTGTCTGGAGTGTACATACGCGGCAATGGTCTGATAAATCAGCTGCTGTTTACGAAATTCGAATTCCAGTTCACTGGCCTCGGCATGCTGCTCGGCGCGGGCGCGCCCGGCCCACATCGCCCCTCCTGAATAGAGCGGCATTGTCAATCCCAGACGGGACTGGTAATTGTTGATGTATGGCGGTGAATTCAGCGTTGCGGGAGCAAAATCAGCAGTTGTAATGCGCTCCTGCTGTAGTTTGGTACCGAAAGCGCCAAGGGGTGAATTGGTGCGGGCAAAGCCTGTAGAAATATCCACGCTCGGCAGCATTTGACCGGTCGCCATATCGACTTCTGCCTGCGCTCTGTCTACCTGTGTTGCGGCAACGGCCAGCATACTGTTGTGCTCAACCGCATAAGCGACGCTCTGCCTGAGAGATGTCACTTCGGCAGCTGAGACGATAGCTGGCATCAGCAGTGAAAAAAGCGGTAATATTAATACATGCCGAACTACTGATATGTTAGCTGAAAAAAACACCATTCAGCCCTCCTCTGAAGCCGGCTGGCAGATCTCAGGGCAGTAAATACTCTGCAGCACCTGAACCAGATTCAGAAATTCCGGTCTGGTAATGCGGTAATAGACCTGCTGGCCACGTTTCTCATTGGCAATGATACCCATCATACGCATCTTTCCAAGATGCTGTGAAAGATTGGATTGTGACGCGCCTGTTGCTTCTATCAACTCATTTACACACATCGGCCCGTCAAGCAGGTGGCACAGTACAGCCAGTCGCAGTTCATGCGCTATTGCTCTTAAACCCTGCGCGGCGTCCTGTATGCTGGCTTGTGGTATTGAATGCATCAGCGAATGATAGACATAACTCTGTTATATTAGCAAGTGCTAATTAATCGGCAGTGAAGACGGTGCCGACGCCTTCGTCCGTAAACACCTCCAGCAGCAGCGCATGCGGAACCCTGCCATCAATGATATGGGCGCGTGACACACCATGTTCCACTGCGTCCAGACAACAGTTCACCTTGGGAATCATGCCCCCTGCAATGGTCCCCTTCCCGATCCAGTCACGCGCCTCAGCGGCAGACAGACCGGAACAGAGCTCCCTGTTCTCATCCAGCACACCCGGCACATCAGTCAGCAGAATCAGCTTGGCCGCACCCAGGGCCTGAGCAATCGCTCCGGCAACCAGATCGGCATTGATATTGTAGCTCTGCCCTTCCGCCATGTTATAACCGACCGGTGCAATCACCGGTATAAAGCGGTCACTCTCAAGCACGTGCAGAATCTGCGTATTGATCTTCCTGACCTGCCCGACATGGCCGATATCAATAATTTCGGGGACATCCAGCTCCGGTGCATCCCGTTTCACCTGCATTTTGTCAGCGCAGATCAGTCCGCCATCCTTGCCCGAAAGGCCAACAGCCCTGCCACCTGCGGAGTTGATATTGGCGACAATCTCCTTGTTTACCCTGCCGGCCAGAACCATCTCGACAATATCCATCGTCTCGGTGTCGGTAACCCGCATACCTTCAATAAATTTTGCCTCTTTACCGACCTGCGCCAGAACTTTACCAATCTGCGGACCGCCACCATGAACCACGACAGGATTGATGCCTACCTGCTTCAAAAGCGTAATGTCGGTGGCAAAACTCCGCTTCAGATCCTCTTCAACCATGGCATTGCCGCCATATTTGATGACAATGGTCTGATCGGCAAACCGTTGCAGATAGGGTAGTGCCTCAACAAGGGTCGAAGCCCGCGACTGCGCATGTTTCATCTCCCCGCCCTCCTAACCTTCATGTTTAAGCGTTTTCTCCGGCTCACAGTCCAGCAGCATCTGCCATATATACAGCACGGTACAGACCACCAGTGTTGTACCCACACTCAACAGAAGATAGCTGTCATCCGGATTGTCCAGCTGTCTGCCGACAGGAGTAAAAAGAAGAATGGCAGGCAGCAGCAATATGACCCTGGTCCACCGAACGCTCTGCCTGAGCAGTACCGATGCCGCTCCCGGCACAGATATGAGCGCAAACAGCCCCAGCGCAATCCAGTGGTTCTCGGAATCAGCACTGACAAGTCTCTCGACTGCTCCCATATTTCCTGTCTGATCAAGCCTTGCCTCAAACAGTGCTGCGACAAACAGCAGCAGTGAACCCAGAACAGACCAGAGCAGCCAGCCCAGCCAGTTGCGTTCACGCACCAGATGATTCACCCAGACACCATTGCCCAGAATATATAGCAGCGCGGCAAAAAACACGCCCCATGCGGCATAATCAAACTGAACCATCTTCAACTCCTTTATTATTACAGAGCCGCGAAAGATAACAGCATCATTTCCATTGCAACATACCCTGATATCAATGGCTATAATATAGGCACGAATGGCTATTAATTAGGCATATATATACTCGAAAGCTACCCGGCAAATATCATAACCCATTGTTTTATATAGATATCCTCAATATTGGCATGGATGGCACGCAAGCTGCTAAAGGTGTATGTAACCGGAGAGCAATCTCTATCCTCACAAACACAGGAGCTTTAATATGACCAGAACAATCACTAAATATACCGGCGCACTGTTGCTTGCCATGGGCCTGACAGTTTCAGCAGCCAAAGCTGATGATGTCGCCATCAGCGGCGATATCGGCGCCTACACTCAGTATGTATGGCGTGGCGTGGAACAGACTGTCAACTCAACTGCTGTGCAGGGTGATCTTGGCGTCTCCATGGGCAACGTTTCAGCAGGCGTCTGGTTCTCCAACAGCTATCCGGCTGCTGCACCACAGTATGCGGGCAAAGACGTTGTTGAATTCGACTGGACAGTCGACTACTCGGGAAGCTTCGGTGATACCGGCCTGGGTTACTCAGTAGGCGGCATCGCCTATACATACCTCTACGACTCGGCTTCGAACTTCCCGGAACTTTATGCGGGCCTCTCTTTTGACTCCATGCTGTCACCGTCACTGACGGCTTACTACACGGTATCTGACAGCCAGAGCAAGGCCTACCTGGCAGGTGACCTGTGGATTGACCTGGGCGTTTCCGGCTCTGTGGCCGACTTCGATCTCTCGGGCACGATCTCATACGCCAACTGGAAGAAAGATGCTGTGAACCGTCCCCTCGGCGCCGTTGATACATGGAAGAGCGGTCTGAGTCTGGCAACTATCGGAGTCAGCAAGGATGTTGACGTCGCCGGCGTAACCATGACGCCATCACTGACCTTCACCTATCCACTGGCCAAAAAACAGGCCGACGGAAATCGCTATATCTACGGTGTGTCTGTGAAAAGCGAATTCATCGCAGGCGTGAATTTCAGCTACTGATGAAAACCATGGAGGACCGGGTCTGACCCGCTCCTCCATGACTCTCAAATGATACTGAACAAATTAAGGAGGTAATCATGAAAGTAATTCGAGCCATCATCAAACCATTCAAACTCGATGATGTAAAAGATGCCCTGCTGGCGCTGGATGTCACGGGGCTGACAGTAGCTGAAGTCCGGGGACATGGCCGTCAGAAAGGCCATACGGAACTCTACCGCGGAGCTGAATACAACGTCGACTTTGTGCCCAAAACCGAAGTCAGTGTCGTTGTAACAGCAGACAAGGTCGATGCCGTTATTGACGCCATCAGAGAGGCGGCAAACAGCGGCAAGATCGGTGATGGAAAAATCTTTGTCAGTGATATCGAGCGTGTTATCCGCATCCGTACGGGTGAAGAAGACGCCGATGCACTCAGCTAACAGGAGAAAAAAATGGAACAGATAACAGGAGACATTCTCCACCTGAAATACGCGCTTGATACCTTCTATTTTCTGGTAATGGGTGCATTCGTTATGTGGATGGCCGCCGGCTTTTCCATGCTGGAGGCAGGCCTGGTCCGCTCCAAGAACACGGCCGAAATTCTGACCAAGAATATCGTCCTCTATTCGATTGCATGTGTCATGTACATGCTGGTGGGTTACAACATCATGTACCCGGGTGGTGACTTTGCCGGGAAAATCATCTCTACCATCGGCTTTGGCCTGGGTGGTGATAATGAAGCGGCAACAGTTCTGGCTGGCGGTGAAGGCGCCCCGTACTACTCCAACCTGTCGGACTTCTTCTTTCAGGTCGTATTCGTAGCCACAGCCATGTCGATCGTATCCGGTGCGGTAGCTGAGCGCATGAAGCTGTGGGCATTCTTTGCCTTTGCAATTGTGTTTACCGGCTTCATCTATCCCATGCAGGGTTTCTGGAAATGGGGCGGCGGCTTCCTGCAGGAGGCCGGCTTCAACGACTTCGCAGGTTCAGGCGTCGTTCATATGGCAGGTGCTGCAGCTGCCCTTGCAGGCGTAATTCTGCTTGGTGCACGTAAAGGTAAATACGGCAAGGACGGTTCGGTACACGCCATTCAGGGTGCAAACCTTCCACTGGCCACTCTGGGCACATTCATCCTCTGGATGGGCTGGTTCGGTTTTAACGGCGGTTCCGAGCTTAAGGTGTCAGATATCGGCGAGGCCAATGCCGTGGCCATGGTCTTCGTGAACACCAACATGGCTGCTGCCGGCGGCTGTATTGCCGCTCTGGTCTTTGCCCGCCTCTGGTTTGGCAAGGCGGATCTGACCATGGCACTCAATGGAGCGCTGGCCGGACTGGTGTCAATTACTGCAGAACCGCTGACTCCGTCACCGGAACTGGCAACGCTGATTGGCGCCATTGGCGGCATACTCGTAGTGGCATCGATCGTGACCATGGACCGCATGTTCAGAATCGATGATCCGGTGGGTGCAATCTCCGTACACGGGGTTGTCGGTATCTGGGGACTGCTGGCTGTATGCATCTCCAACCCGGAGGCAACCCTATCGGCTCAGCTGCTCGGCATCGGCGTGATCTTCGCATGGGTATTCGTAACCAGCTTCATTGTCTGGCTCATCGTGAAGGCGCTGTTCGGCATCCGTGTCTCCGAGGAAGAGGAGTATGAAGGCCTTGATGTCGGGGAGTGCGGTCTTGAAGCCTATCCCGAGTTTACTCAGTCAAGGCAGTAAGAAGTCTGACACGATAATCCGCTACACCCATCCATCCGGTGGATTATCGTTGATGAAGCGGGAGGCAGGAGAAATCCTGCCTCACCGTATTCAGGCAGAAAATGGAACAGGCACATTGAAAAGAGAGAAGAGTAAGGAGCGGGTATGAGTGATAAAAAGAGGCTCGTTATGGTCGGTAACGGCATGGCCGGGATGAGAGCCATTGAGGAGATACTCGACGCCAATCCGGACATGTTTGATATTACCATCTTTGGCGCTGAAAAGTATCCGAACTACAACCGTATCCTGCTCTCTCCGGTACTGGCAGGAGAGATGGCCATTGATGATATCATTCTCAATGATGAGCAGTGGTATGCGGATCGTGGCATTACGCTGCATATGGGCAAGCGGGTCACGGAGATTCAGCGCGGTTACAAAAGGGTTATTGCTGAAGATGGCACCGAGGCCGGTTACGACAATCTGATTATCGCCACCGGTTCCAATCCGTTCATCATACCCATTCCCGGCGCGGACAAGGAAGGCATCATCTCTTTCCGTGATATCGATGATTGCAATACGATGACTGAAGCGGCAAAACAGTACAGAACAGTGGCAGTTATTGGCGGTGGCCTGCTTGGCCTTGAGGCGGCCAAAGGACTGGCCAATCTAGGCATGGATGTGACCGTGATTCACGATCAGCCGACGCTGATGAACATGCAGCTGGATCAGACTGCCGGAAACATGCTCCGTATTTCGCTCGAAAAGCAGGGATTGAAGTTCCGCCTCTCCACGTTGACCACCGCCATTCTCGGCAAGGAGCGCGTTACAGGCCTGCTCTTTGCAGATGGAACGTCGCTGCAGTGCGACCTGCTGGTCATGGCTGTTGGCATTCGCCCGAACAAGACGCTGGCCGAGGAGTCGGGGCTATACTGCAACCGTGGAATTCTCGTCAATGACCACCTGCAGACCATTACCGACCCTGCCATTTATGCGGTTGGTGAGTGTACCGAGCACCGGGGTATAACTTACGGGCTTGTCGCTCCGCTGTTCGAGCAGGCCAGGATTCTTGCCTGGCAGATTACCGGCCAGGGACTGAAAAATTATAATGGGTCAGCAGTATCCACCAGGCTCAAGGTTTCCGGTGTGGATGTCTTTTCGGCCGGTAACTTCCAGGGTACTCCTGAGGCGGACGTCATTGAATATCTGGACCGGGCCGGTGGCATATACAAGAAGCTGGTGCTGGAAGAGAACAGAATTGCCGGTGCCGTGATGTTCGGCGATACGGCGGATGGCCCCAGTTTCTTCCGGATGCTGCAGGAGGGCCGGGATGTCTCCGAGCAACGCTCATCACTGCTGTTCGGCAGTTCGGTTCTGGGCAACTCCGGCCACTCGGGTATAGATCAGGCATCGGCAATGGCACCGGATACCATTGTCTGCGGCTGTAATGGTGTCACCAAGCAGACGATTACCGATGCCATTGTCAAAGAGGGGTGCATGACACGCAAGGAGGTCACAGCCTGCACCAAGGCGGGAGGTTCCTGTGGCGGCTGTATCGGGCTGCTGGAGCAGATTCTGGCCTCGATACTGGGGACATCCTTTGATGCTTCCGTGCAGGAAGAGCCGATCTGTGGTTGTACGAATCTGACACATGAGCAGGTCAGGAGTGCGATCAGGGAGAAGCATCTGACCATGGTGAGGGAGACGATGAATGTACTGGAGTGGAAGGGTGAGGGGTGCCATGTGTGCCGCCCGGCCATCAACTATTACATCGGCATGTGCTGGCCCACCGAAGCGGAAGATGATCGCTTTTCCAGAGTCGTGAATGAAAAGATGCATGCCAATATTCAGAAAGATGGCACCTACTCGGTCATTCCGCGTATTTACGGGGGTGAAACCAGTGCGGATGTACTGATCCGCATGGGCGAGGTTGCCAGAAAATACAGTGTTAAAACCATCAAGATTACCGGTGGCCAGCGCATCGGCCTGTATGGCATCAGGAAAGATGATCTGGTTTCGGTATGGCGCGATCTGGAGATGCCTTCCGGCTTTGCCTATGGCAAGGCGCTCAGAACCGTAAAAACATGTGTGGGATCCGAATGGTGCCGTTTCGGTACCCAGGACTCCACGGCCATGGGCATCCGGCTTGAGAAAATATTCGATCGCAGCTGGTATCCGTCCAAGACAAAGCTTGCGGCATCCGGCTGCCCGCGCAATTGCGCCGAGGCAACCATCAAGGATCTGGGCGTGGTCGGCGTCGAAGGCGGTTGGGAAATCTACATTGGTGGCAATGGTGGTGTGAAGGTACGCGCGGGAGACCTGCTCTGCCTGGTCAAAACAGATGATGAGGTTGTCGATATCACCAAGGCCTATCTGCAGTACTACCGCGAAACCGGCAAGCATAATGAGCGCAC
>JAVVEJ010000039.1:0-19227 GCA_032251395.1 Mariprofundaceae bacterium | reverse complement strand
CAAGTAAACGACTCCACAATTTTTCTGGAATCAACTGCATCATGTATCTCTCCAAACCCCTGATGTCCCGATTTATTGTAGCCTAAACGGACGGAGCGGGCGAATTCATCCATGAAGTGCACCACTCTGGAGGTTTCGGGGATATAATAGAATGGCACTAACTTAAGCGTTATTTTGCTCTGAATAGTGGGTCTTCCGCCCTGATTATGAGAATATCCAGTTGCGGGGTCAGGCTTTCATTATTTGATATTGTTCCAGATAGTTTATCAAGTTATGAAAGCCTGTCCCCGTTTCGTTTCCGAACATAAGGCTCCGTGCCTGTGCTATCACTGCGGCTCATGCGATTGCTGTTGGCATCATAGGAGTAACCGGTGACGCACTCCGCCTGCATAATTCCCCTCCCGAAATCCTTAGACGCGCCTTTTTACCCTCAAAAAGATGCTTCTAAGGCCTAATATCCCCTATGTTTAGACCATAAACCTTTATGCCTCAATCACTTACCTTGGTCCGACCCAGTCGGCAGACAGTCGGCAGATTTAGTCTATAGTAAACTTCTAAGAAGGGATTAAAAAATCAATTTGAAATATTCCGTAGTATTTAACTGTGACTGATTGGAGGGCAATTTTGGCGCAAGATAGAAATTTAAAATTACTCTCAACATCAGTTTTATTAGCTTTGATTAGTATTGCTGTTCAGGGATGTTCTTATAGGCATGAGTCTAGCTTCATCCCAGTCAATCCTTCTGTATGGTGTGGCAAAGCACCTTGGGCTATTTCAGCGACTAAAAGCGCCACTTCTAACTCTGGAGTACTATATTATGTTGTGCCTCTATGGTTTAAGGGGAGCGATAAGTTAGCACTAAAAATTAATGTAGATAGTCACATTCACTACTCGCAACTATCTAAAGATTCTTTTTATATAGTTACTAAATCAGGGAGAAAACATAGAGCTCTAAAAATTGAAGTCGAAAAAGAGCCTTTAAGATATTCTTATTTCGTACTTTTCAACGTGACACACGGAGCCATTGGAGATTTCAATTTGGTAATCTCTGATAAAAACGCTCTTAATTGCTCACCACCTTCGATAAAATATAAAAAGCATATTGAATCTTCTCACCATAGAGAACTATAAAGGCTCGGGATTATATGTAAGTTTTAAAACGAATAACTTCAATTGAACAACACTAGCCATCCAGCATCAGCGACTCTTATTAGCTGGCAGCAGTCGTTTAGTTGGAGTGAACTACTTATTACCCTGAGCAGCAGCCTCTAAGCGGGCGAGCATCGCGGCCATGCTGTCGACCACCTCTTCCTGCGCCTCTTCGGTATCCTTGTCCCGATCCACCCACCAGAGCGTCTCCTGATCCGGCTCCTTCAAAAAAGGTGACGGTGCGGTCTTCTCCTTCTGCCCGAAACGGGTGCGAACACGGGCACGGCTGAGTGTCAGCCGAAAACGGGCACGCGTCATCGCCACATACATCAGGCGGCGCTCCTCCTCCATGCGATTCTCCTCCACTGCCGACCTGTGCGGAAAACTTCCATCTTCCATGCCAACCACATAAGATTACGGTGACAGTTTACTAAATGCACTCAACTCCTATTCGTAACCTCTCTTTTTGATCCATAACCCCCCTGCCTTCCAAGCACTCTTAGCATAGACAAAAAAGATTACTTCGCCTGAGCGGCTGCTTCCAGGCGGGCGAGCATCGCGGCCATACTGTCGACCACCTCCTCCTGCGCCTCTTCGGTATCCTTGTCCCGATCCACCCACCAGAGTGTCTCCTGATCCGGCTCCTTCAGGAAGGGTGAAGGTGCGGTTTTCTCCTTCTGCCCGAAACGGGTGCGAACACGGGCACGGCTGAGTGTCAGGCGATGGCGGGCGCGGGTCATCGCCACATACATCAGGCGGCGCTCCTCCTCCATACGGTTCTCTTCAATAGCGGATCTGTGCGGAAAACTTCCATCCTCCATGCCAACCACATAGACATGGGCAAACTCCAGACCTTTGGCGGCATGCACGGTCATCAGGCGCACCTGGCCGCTTGGATCGTCATCCTCCCTGTCTGCCAGCAGAAACACCTTCTGCAAAAAGTCGGCAAGCATCCCATCCTGCTCGGCATGGGTCATCCACCAGCGGCGCAGCTCGTAAACATTGCCCAGACGCCGTGCACTCTCTTTCTCATCAGCAGCCTCATTTTCAATAGCTGCAATCAGCAGCGAGCGCTCCATCAGCGCATCAAAGGCATCATCAGGTTCACCATGACTGAACATGTGCTCAAGGCCGACAATCATGTCGCCGAACTCTCTCAATGTGTGGCTCAGGCGATGCTCCAGCCTCTCATCAAGACAGGCATCCAGAAGTGAACAGCGATGCTCCTGTGCAAAGCTGGCGATGTCGCCCAGCGCCTTGTCACCAACGCCTCTTCTCGGCTTTGAAATGGCACGCATAAAGGCAAGATCATCGGCAAAATTGGCGATCAGGCGAAGGTAGGCAAGTGTGTCCTGTATCTCGGCACGATCAAAAAATGAGAGGCCGCCGCTGACATGATAGGGGATATTGGCAGCACGCAGCGCCATTTCGATGGGACGCGACTGATAACTGGCCCGATAGAGGACACAGAAATCATCCCATTTCAGACCACCCGACCCGTTCGGGCCTGAAACCGCACGCCGGGTTTTAATGTCTCCGGCCACCCGTTCACCCTCCTCTTCCGGATTCGGCGATTCCCAGACGCGCACAGATTTTCCCTCGCCAAGGTTGGAGCGGAGCGTCTTGCCCAGCCGCTCCGAATTGTTAGCAATCAGGCTGTTGGCAGCCTTCAGGATCATGCCGGTAGAGCGGTAATTCTCCTCCAGCCGGATCACGGTCAGCGTCGGATAATCGCGCTCAAGCTGAAACAGGTTTTTCACCTCGGCGCCGCGCCAGCCGTAGATTGACTGATCATCATCGCCCACAACAGTCAGGTTGCCGTTTTCCGGCACCAGCAGACGCACCAGTTCATACTGGATGCGGCTGGAGTCCTGATACTCATCAATCAGAAAATAGCGTGCACGTGCCTGCCATCTGGCCCTGATATCCGCATGTTCGGAGAGTAGTAAAATAGGCAGCAGCATCAGATCATCAAAATCAACGGCATTCATTTTTCGAAGCAGTGCGTCATAGCGTTCACGCACCCGGGCAAGCGCTCCGTCCTGATCATCAAGCATGCCACTCTTTAACATCGAGACACGGTTAATGAGTCTGTCTACCTGATCACTGTCGGAGGGCAGCTTCATATCCTGCAACACGCTTCGCATGCATGAGCGCTGCTCGGCACCGGCGAAAACAGAGAGATTGGTTTTGCAGCCAACCAGATGGGCATCCTCGCGCACAATGGCAAGGCCAAGCGAATGAAAGGTGCAGATGCGAAGCTTCTGGCTCTTCTCGCCCAGGCGTGAAGCAAGGCGCTCCCGCATCTCGCGTGCCGCCTTGTTGGTGAAGGTTACCGAGGTAATGGCATCATCCGGCACATCGCGCTCGACAAGCGCTGCAATGCGCTCGGTAATCACCCGCGTCTTACCCGATCCGGCGCCTGCCAGCACCAGCAACGGACCGCCACGATGAAATACCGCCCTGTACTGCGCTTCATTGAGATCTGATGTTGTGATTTTGGGCATGTTAGAAATATATAGCCGATGACATGTTGTCGCAGCTTAAAGAGCATAAGCCATCTGGCAAGCGGTTTAAAACGGCCCTGAAAAAAGCCTCTCAATAAAGAGTCCACAATCAATGAACAGTTGATAGTATCCATCGTTCAACAAGCCTATCTTTGGAGACTCCATGCCTCAGACTGACAGCCCATTTCCACATCAGGCATTCCGTGAATATGACATCCGGGGCATTGCCGGAACAGAAATCACCGGGCCGCTGGCCTACAGCCTCGGGCAGGCCTATGCATCCATGCTGCCTGCCGGTGAATCACGTCCGGTGATTGTCGCCCGGGATGTGCGTATCTCCGGCCCTGCCATTCAGAAGGCGGTGATTGAGGGGCTACTTGACGGTGGCGCCAATGTGATTGATATCGGTATGGGTCCGACTCCGCTGGCCTATTACGGCGTATTTCATCTTGATGGTGCCGGCTGCGTGATGGTGACTGCCAGCCATAATCCGGGCGACTACAACGGCTTCAAGATGATGAAAGATCGTGAGAGCCTGCATGGTGAAGATATCCAGACACTGAAACAGCGCATGCTTAAGCCGGAAAAGAGGGCCGGAAGCCGCGGCTGGCTCAGATCTGTTGATCTGCTTCCCGACTACGCCGCCTTCGTTACCGGAGATATCCATCTCTCCCGTCCGCTGAAGGTGGTCATCGATGCCGGCAACGGCCCGTCAGGTATTATTGCGGCGCCGGTCTACAGAGCGATTGGCTGCGAAGTGATCGAGCTCTTCTGCGAGCCGGACGGCACTTTCCCCAACCACCACCCCGACCCGACCGTTGAAGCCAACATGCAGGACATCGCCGCCGCTGTGCGGGAGCACAAGGCCGATCTGGGCATCGCCTTTGACGGCGATGGCGACCGTATCGGCGTGGTCGATGAACGCGGTGAAATCATCTGGGGCGATATGCTGCTGCTACTGCTCTCCCGCCATCTGCTGAAAGAGCATCCCGGCGCGACCATCATCTCGGAGGTGAAGTGTTCGCAACATATGTATGACGACATCGCCGCCCATGGCGGCAATGCGATCATGTGGCGGACCGGACACTCGCCCATCAAGGCCAAAATGAAAGAGACCGGGGCATTGCTGGCCGGTGAGATGAGCGGGCACATGTTTTTTGCCGACCGTTTCTTCGGCTTCGATGATGCGGTCTATGCCGGTGCACGGGTGATGCAGGTGGTGGCTGACCAGAGCCTGCCGGCCTCCGGGATGCTGTCGGGTATTCCCGAGGCTGTCGCGACACCGGAAATAAGGGTGGATTGTCCGGATGAACGAAAATTTGCTCTTGTCGAGGAGGCAAAGGCCCACTTTGCCGGGCTCGGCTATCAGATTATCGATGTGGATGGCATGCGGGTGAAGTTTGAGGATGGATGGGGCCTGCTCCGCGCCTCCAACACACAACCGGGCCTTGTGCTGCGCTTTGAAGCACCCACACAGGCGCGTCTCTCCGAGATGCGTGCCCTTATCGAGGGGTGGTTAAAAGATCATGCCTGAGGCGGGGTCGGGGTAGGGATGGCTCTCTTTTCGGAGCAGAGACAACTGGATGCTGCCCGCAGGCTGTTTACCCGTCTGGAGCCACTGCTCAACCGGCGCATATCGGTGCAGCTCTGGGACGGCAGCCTGATCCCGCTGGGAGAGAACAGCGATCCCGGTTTCTTCATCTCCATCGCAGGGCCGGGCGTGCTCGGTTCGCTGCTGCGCAGACCCAGTTATGAAAATCTGCTGTTCCACTACGCCAACGGCAATATTGAAATCCACGGCGACCTGATCGACTTTGTCAATCTTGCCCGGCAAAAACAGCCGCGCGACCGGTCAAAAAAAGTCAGCCGTATGCAGCTGGCAAAAACCGTGCTGCCACTTCTGTTCGCTCCCGCAGATAAAATTGAAGTGGCACACACCTATGGCGCTGATGCGGTGGGGCGTAAAGAGTCGCGCAGAAGGAATATGGATTTTATCCGGTTTCACTACGATATCAGCAACGAGTTCTATGCGCTTTTTCTCGGCAAGGAGATGCAGTACTCGTGCGGTTATTTTACACATCCGGACAACTCCATTGATCAGGCTCAGTTCGATAAACTGGACATGATCTGTAAAAAGCTGCGCCTGAAACCGGGTGAAAAATTCCTTGATATCGGCTGCGGCTGGGGCGGCCTTGTCTGCCACGCCGCCCGGCATTACGGTGTTCAGGCATTTGGGGTAACGCTGTCGCAGAAGCAGTTCGACTATAGTATTGAAAAGATCAGACGCCTCGGCCTTGAGGAGAGGATCACCATCGAGCTTAAGGACTACTCAGAGCTGGAAGGCAGCTTCGATAAAATCTCCAGTGTCGGCATGTTCGAACATATCGGTATCGATAATATGCCGAAATATTTCCGGAAAATTCACTCGCTGCTGCGTGACCGCGGCATTCTGATGAATCACGGCATTTCAAGGCATGCCAAAGCAACAAAAAGAGCGGCGAAAAGAATCAGGCCGGAGCGTCGTCTGCTGCTGAAATATATCTTTCCCGGCAGCGAACTGGACAATGTCGGCCATACGATTGACCTGCTGGAAATGAGCGGTTTCGAGGTGCACGATGTCGAGGCATGGCGCGAACATTATGCGCTGACCTGCCAGCACTGGTATCGCGAACTGATGCGGCACAAAAATGAGGCGATCGGATTTGTCGGTGAGGAGAAGTTTCGCATGTGGGCACTCTATCTGGCCGGCGTATCAATCGGCTTTGCGGACGGCTCCATGCATATCTGTCAGGTCGTGGCCAGCAAACGGGTCTCCAAAGGGCCATCCGGCCTGCCGCTCACCCGCGCAGACCTGTATAGACAGAGCCAGATAAAAACGGACAACGCCTGCTGACGCCAGTCAGGCGCGCTGATCGAAATAGCTGTCCGCCGCTCTCTGTGTGGCATCCATCGCCTGCTGGACGCGATCCAGTGCCTCGCCATCATCGGCATCGGCAGCAATGAACAGCGGTTCACCGTAAACAAACACACCACGGGTGAACGGCTTCGGAATATAGAAGTGATCCCATGATGAGGTGATGCGCCACTGCCGTTTTGTTGCCCAGATTACAGGGCGGACCGGGAGCCCGGTTTTTTTGGCCAGCAGAACAGTCCCGGTCTGCACCTTTTCGCGCGGCCCCTTAGGTCCGTCCGGCGTGATACCGAAATCACAGTGCTCTTTCTGATATGTGCGCACCATCTGCAGCAGTGCCCTGGCTCCGCCACGAGTGGATGAGCCGCGGATGGTCCTGAACCCCTGCAGATGCAGCGTATCGGCAATATAGCCGCCATCGCGGTGTTCGGAGATCAGCGTATAACCACGACACCCTTTAAGGCCGGTCCCCATCATCAGAATACGTGCATGCCAGAAGGCGAAGATATGGCGCCCGGAATCAGCCGGATCGTAACGCCACCCGACATACTCCCAGCGGATCGTATGCGACAGAACAGCAATAATCATCCTGATCAGTCGCGGCATCAGCCACCTCATCAGTCGCTCCTTCATACGGATCATTGGCCTCCCGAAGCCGGAATTTCGATCTCAGCCCCAAACTTATCACCAATACGGTGATGAAGTTAGATTTGCGTGAATCCGGGCTCCCATCAGGCTGACGGATTGCCCTGCAATCTGAGGTAGGACAGCAGACTCCATGGTATGGTTTAATCCACCGAATCGGCCTCAGGCCGCCAGAACCGGACCATCGCATCATCAACAACACAGCCATCAAATATGGCGTGCCACTGCAGGATCAGATGAGTGTCGGCGACACTGTCCAGCAGTCTGAAGCCGGCAGAACCGCTCTGGCGCACACCGACAGCATCTCCGCTGCCACGCATCTTCAGGTCCGCCTCGGCCAGTTTCAGGCCGTCATGGGTGGTCACAAGATGATTGAGCCGCTCTGTGGAGCCATCTGTGGCTTCCCTGCCGGGCAGCAGAATACAGTAGCCCTGCTCCGATGAGCGCCCCACCCGGCCCCTGAGCTGATGCAGCTGGGCAAGCCCATACTGCTCAGCCTGCTCAATCACGATCAGACGGGCTTCAGGAACGTCCACGCCCACCTCCACCACCGTGGTGGAGACAAGTATCCGGCACTCACCGTCCGAGAATGCCTTCAGTACGCTGTTTTTCTCGGCTGCCTTCATGCGGCCATGCAGGCCCAGCACCTTCTCATCCGGAAAACGCTGGCTTAGCGCCTCCACCCTTTGCGCCACCGAGATGCCATCCTCCTCCTCATCAATACGCGGCACGATCCAGTAGATTCGGCCACCCCTGCCAGCATCGGAACCGTCCAGAATCCGCTGCATCCCGTCTGCCAGACTGCCCATCCTTTTCGGATCAATCACACGCGTCTCGACAGGCTTCCGGCCCGGAGGCATGCCCCTCATAATGCTCAAGTCCATATCCCCGTAGAGAGAGAGCGCCAGCGAGCGTGGAATCGGTGTGGCTGTCATGCCCAGCAGATGCACCGCCGCATCACCACCCTTTCCGGCAAGAGCCCAGCGCTGTCTTACGCCGAACCTGTGCTGCTCATCGACCAGCGCCAGCCCCAGCCTGTTGTAGGTTACATCCCCGGAGATCAGTGCGTGGGTACCCACCACACAGTGCAGTGATCCGTCTGCGAGCGCCTGCAGAATGCGTTTCCGTTCAGTTGCCCTGCTGCTTCCTGTCAGCAGCTCGATATTGATCCCCAGCGGCTTTAACAGGGATGTGAGTGTCCGGTGATGCTGGGTTGCCAGCACTTCAGTCGGAGCCATCAGCGCCGACTGCATGCCATGCCCGAAAACGCTCGCCATCGCCATCGCCGCCACCCACGTTTTGCCCGCACCGACATCACCCTGCAACAGCCGGTGCATGCGCCTGCCGGAGGCAAGGTCAGCGGAGATCTCCTGCCACACATGCTGCTGGGCATCGGTCAGCGGAGAGGGGAGTGATTCAACGAGATGCGCGACCTCCCTGCCAGAGGCGAATGCCGGCGCCTCCGTCTCGGCCTCACGCCGTTTCTCCTGCATCAGCTGCAGGTAGATCAGCAGCTCCTCCAGCTTGATCCGTTCAACCGACATCCTGAACCGGGGTGAATCAACACCTTCACCATCAGGCAGATGGAGTAGTGACAGCGCTCTGATAAGCGGCGGATGCTCTGTTAGCTGCGTATCCAGCGGCACTCTGGCTGCGGGTGGAATCAGGGAGAGAGCCTTTCTGATCATCCCCTCGATCCGCTTGCCTCCCAGGCCTGCCAGCGATGCGTAACGTGGATGCCAGCCCGGCCTGAACTGCTCGCTCACTATCCATTCGGGATGGTTCATCTGCAGCCGCCCCCCCCACCGCTCGGGAGTTCCACGTACCGATATTTCACGCCCTTCGCTCAGACGGGCATCGCTCATCATATAACCGGAGTGAAAGAAGTTCAGCGTGATGCGTGCATCATCACTGTCGGTCAGCGTCATCGTCACCTGCCGCTTCCTGCCGAAGCCGCGCGCACTCTTGCCTGTAATCCTGCCCCGGATACGTGCCTCGACGCCCTCGACAAGCGCTTTAATGGCAACAATCTGACGATCATCAATATAATCCTTTGGAAGATGCAGCAGCAGATCGCCGACGGTGTCGATGCCACGGGCACGGAGACGCTTTTCGATAGCGCTGCCAATGCCCTGAATCAGATTCAGCGGTTGCAGAAGAGAGTGGTACACAACCGCCATCTTGGCAAAGCAGCAGTGAAGTTTCAAACGTCCTTCCCGCCATGGACGGCGGACGAATCCGCCAGAATTCGTGAGCATCGGGGAAACCGCGTTTTTCCCGATGCGTTACGAGCAAAAGGCAGGACGCTTTTTTGCAGGCGGGAACAAACTCCTTGATTATATGTTCCGTTTGCTTAAAGTGCGCTCCCCATAAGACGGAGGTATTCGATATGGCAAAGCGTTGTGAAGTTTGTGGAAAGGGTCCGATGAGTGGCAACAATGTCAGTCACGCGCACAATACCACCCGTCGCCGTTTCCTGCCGAACCTGAGAAATGTTCGTGCGATGATTTCCGGTCAGACCAAAAAAGTTCGCGTCTGTGCCAGCTGCCTGCGTTCAGGCAAGATTCAGAAAGCCGCTTAAACCTTTCTGTTTACGATTGCACAGGGCGCCCATACCGGGCGCCCTTTTTTTTGTTTTACCACCAACACCGGCAGATCAGGGCTTTTAAAACCGTTAAGCATTTTGTATCAGAGGAACCGGTGTCCCCGGAACTGCGTATCACTGATATCTACAGCGATTCCGACAATGCCTGTGACCTTGCCTGCCTTGTCTCTGACTTTGGCCCTGGTGATATCCATCAGGTGCTTTTTTCCGTCAGCAAAGGTCAGTGTTTCATGGGAGTGATGTGGCTCTTCCTTTTCAAGACACTCATGATCCGACTGCAGAGAGTTGGCAGCCGCTTCTTCTCCTAAAAGATCGGAGAGATGCGTGGTTGCAAGGAATTCGTTTTCAGGAACCCCGACGGCATCGCAGAATGTTCTGTTCACAAAGCGGTATCGCCCGTCCACTCCAACCAGCCAGATTCCAACGGGAGCATTATCAAGAATAACCTGCTGCTCCAGCTGGCTCTGTAAAATAATCTCTTGCTGTCTTTTGCTCTCTGTTCGAAGCTCGATATTCTGCCTGATATTGCGATGGCTCTTGAGTGCATTTGCCGAGATCATGATAAAAAACAGAAGCAGCATAACTCCCATTGCATTTGTTATCTCCGAACCAACCGTAAAGAAACGGACAATAAGAGGAGTCAATGCAAGAATCAGAAAGCTGAATATGGGAACGGGCAGAGCTGACAGCGAGGTCACTGCTCCGGCACACATACCGCCAACAATAAAGGCTACGAAAACCTGATGCGTAATTGAGCTCTCCGGAAACAGAAGCAGCGAAGTGCTGCCCCAGACGGCTCCTGCAACTATGCAGCCAATGGAAAAATATATCTCCCAATGATGTGTCTGATCCCTGCCCGGCTGAATCCGGTGATAGAGAAAAGCCAGCCCGAAGCGAAGCAATGTTATGATTAATATGCTGACCAGCCATACAATCGATAACAGATGTTCAGCCACACTCCATTCAACAGCAAACAGAATAACTGCGTTGATAAGAGTGGCAACAAGCGCCAGCGGCATGGCCTCGTAAAGAAGCCTTACCTGCTCATGCCTGAGTGAATATACCCTGTTTGTATCCATATTAACCCCTTCCCAAGAGTAATAACCTAATAGCAACAGGATTATAGTCCATCCGGCCTGACTGTGCAGGTATGAATCACTGTTCTGTAAATTGTGGTTAATTTTTCCCGGCAATGGCCGGTCAAGCCGGCAGCCGGAAGCGGTCACCCGCTTATCAGGACAACCTGGCGGTGCAGATTCAGGATGCCCTGGCTATCAGATCCATCTCAATCTTTGCGCCCAGTGGCAGTGCTGCCACCGCTACCGTGGCTCTGGCCGGACGGTGTTCTGCCAGCCAGTCGGCATAGATGGCATTGACCAGTGGAAAATCACCCATGTCGGTCAGGTAGATATTCACCTTGATAATATCTGCAACAGATGCTCCTGCAGCATCAAGTACCGCAGAGAGGTTTCTGGTTACCTGTCCGGTCTGCGCCTCAACACCTTCATCAGCCAGTGCTCCCGTTGCCGGATCAAGGCCAATCTGGCCCGATGTGAAGAGCATCCCGCCATGCATCATCGCCTGACTGTACGGCCCGACCGCCTTCGGCGCCTGCTCGCTGTGAATAACCTGAATCTCTTTCATCTGCTCTGTTTACTCCTTCTTTTTTTGCTCGGGCTGCGACTTAAAGAGGCTGCGTTTGCCCAGTGAAACCATACCTTTAATGGCAGCACCGATACCTCTTGCGTGACTCTTCTGTCCCAGTCCAACCTGGTTGCGCCGGCTCACCGTGACCACACCGTCAAGCGCTTTGATATTACGCAGCACCTTTGCCAGATGGTCCCGGTCTTCAACCTCCACCAGAATCTTCAGGCTGGCGATAGAGCCGCCACGTTGCTCTATTTTCAGATCCTCAATATTGGCCTGAGCCTCTGCAATGGTTGCCGAGACATTGGCCAGCATGCCGCGCTGGTTGTGGTTTCGTACCTCGATACCGGTCGGATAGAGGCGCCCCTTCTCTGGACCCCAGTTGACCTCAAGCCAGTGATTATTGGCATCCCTCGGAATATTGGGGCAGTTGCGGTGGTGAATAACCATCCCTTTGCCTGACTCGATATAGCCCAGCACAGGGTCCCCGGGAATCGGATGGCAGCATGCAGCAGCACTCGTCATGGAGCGGCTCATCCCCTTCAGTTGCAGAGGAGCCGTTGAATCCTGATCGATAGTTCCGAGAAGCGTATCAAGCGGAATCTCTCCACGCCCGAGCTTCTCTTTCAGTTCGCCCATGCTGCTGCACTGCAGCGCCTCAATAACCGACGCCTCCAGATCACCTTTACCAAAGGAGTCCTTCAGGATCCTTTCGCCGATCCTGATGCTGTCATCCCGCTCCTGACGCCTGAACCACTGGCGAATCGCCTGTCTCGCTCTCGGCGTCTTCACATACTGGAGCCATTGGCGGCTGGGCGTCTGATCAGGATTGGTCAGCACCTCGATCTGGTCACCGTTCCTGATGCGGGCCCTGAAGTCTGCCACCTCACCATTGATCCGGATGCCCATACAGTGATGCCCCACATCGGTATGAACCGCATAGGCAAAATCGAGCGGCTTTGCACCACGCGGCAGCGCATAAATATCGCCATCCCGGCTGAACACATAGACCTCCTGTACAAAGAGATCCAGCCGTGCGCTCTCCATGAACTCACCGGGATTCTCTGTCTGCTGCAGCAGTTCAGTGAGCTGTTTCAGCCACTGGAAGTGTTTATGATCCTCTTCATTGGTACCGCCATTCTTATAGAGCCAGTGGGCCGCCACGCCATCTTCGGCATAGCTGTGCATGGATGCCGTTCGTATCTGGATCTCAATACGGTGATTGTCCGGCCCGATTACCGAGGTGTGCAGCGATTGATAGCCATTCGGCTTGGGCAGGGCGATATAGTCCTTGAAACGGCCGGGAACGGGACGGTAGAGGCTGTGAATGATGCCCAGCGTGTGGTAACAGGCCGGCGTGTCCCCGACAATGACCCGGAAAGCGATCAGATCATAAATCTCACTGAAGTCGACATGTTTGCGCTGCATTTTATCATGGATACTGTAGAGATGTTTCATGCGGCCATAGACCTGAGCCTTAATACCCTGGCGATCCAGCGCCTCCTGCAGTATTCCTTCCAGGTTTTCACGCGTCCGGTGAAGAAACTCCAGCTGCCCCTTCATCAGATCCAGAAGCTCCCTGTAGGCATCGCTCTCCAGATGGGAAAAGGCGAGGTCTTCCATCTCCTGCTTGATCCAGTGAATGCCGAGACGGTGAGCTAGTGGCGCATAGAGCTCCATCGTCTCTTCCGAGATCTGCCTGCGCTTCTCCTCCCGCATAAAGCCGAGTGTGCGCATGTTATGCAGGCGATCTGCCAGCTTGATCAGCAGAACCCGGAGATCCTGTGCCGTGGCAAGAATCATTTTACGGAAATTTTCAGCCTGCTTATGCTCCGATGAGCGAAACTGGATCTGCCCGATCTTGGTCACGCCATCAACCAGACGCGCCACCTCATCGCCAAAACGATTGCGCACTTCGTCCAGTGTAACATGTGTATCTTCAACGGTATCATGCAGAAGTGCGGTGACGATGCTGTCTACATCCAGCTTCAGACTGGCAAGAATATTTGCCACGGCCAGAGGGTGGGTCATATAGAGATCGCCTGAACTGCGCCGCTGATCTTTATGGGCCTGGGCAGCAAAGACGTAGGCGCGGTTAATCAGGTCTATGTCGGCCTTCGGAGTATACGCCTGTACCTTTTCAGTAATTTCAAAGATACGGCTCATGAAAGATCAGATTCAGTCACGGCACCGGAAAAGAGAGGTTGTGTGTTACTCGACCTCATCTTCAAATGTGGCAGCTTCCAGACGCAGACGCTCCTGCTCATCCATCTTGAACACAGTCTCCCACGTGATGTGGCCATCACCCATCTCTCTCAGGGCCTGAACAGTCGGTTTGTCTCCCTCGTCATTCTCAATCAGCGACGGCATGCCACCGAGCAGCTGGCGGGCACGCTTTGATGAGAGAACAACCATCTCAAAACGGTTGGGATAGTGCCGAATACAATCTTCTATGGTTACTCGTGCCATGGGTTATTTACCTCCGGGAATCGTGACGAGCATATCAAGCGCAATGTAAAAGTCACGAATGATTATTATGGTATATGGCCAGAATCTCTTCCAGCGCATCATCAAACCGGTCATTTACAATCCGGTAGCGTGCTTCACCGGCATGTTCCATCTCGCTCTCTGCAGCTGCAACACGCCTGCTGATGACCACATCATCATCCTGCCCGCGTGACAGCAACCGCTGTCGCAGTGTTTCAACGGATGGCGGCAGAATGAAGATACGATGCGCCTGCGGAATCTGTCGTGCTACCTGAGCTGCTCCCTGCCAGTCAATCTCAAGCAGCATATCCCGGCCATCATCAAGTACAGCCTCAACATCCGACCTGCGCGTCCCGTAGAGATTTCCATGTACGCTGGCCCACTCCAGAAAGTCTCCGGCATCCCGCTGAGTCTCGAACTGTGCCCTGCTCAGGAAGTGATACTCCCGCCCGTCGACTTCGCCGGGCCTCGGCTTTCTTGTCGTACATGAGATGGAGAGACAGAGGTTCGGACTCTGCCTGAGCAGTGCATCACAGAGGCTTGATTTGCCACTGCCGGATGGCCCGGAAACAATAAAGAGTTCACCCCGCTCTGCTCTGTTCATCTTTTACGCCTGCCCTGTCAAAGCCCTGTATCTGTTCATCAGCTGCTCTTCGGATTCAACACGCTCAGGGTCGAGCGGAATGCAGTCTACCGGGCAGACCAGCTGGCATTGCGGCTTATCAAAATGGCCCACACACTCCGTGCAGAGATCAGGGTCGATCTCATATATCTCTTCACCTTCAAAAATAGCCTCATTGGGGCATTCGGGCTCGCATACTGCACAGTTGATACAGTCATCGGTAATCATCAAAGCCATGCGCGATTGTTCTCCTCTATTTTATTGGCTGCTCCGGGCATAAGCCGGCTGGCCGGCTAACGGTTCAGTTCCCGATCCAGTTCGCCGCTGCGCAGTTTAGCCATATACTCCTTCAGTGCATCAGATACTTTGCCCTGCAGCAGGTAGAGCGCGATCAGATTTGGGAAGGCCATGGAGAGAATCAGCAGATCACTGAAATCCAGAATATTCCCCGCACTGGTAACCGATGCCAGCACCACAAAGCCGACAAAAATAATACGGAAAAACATGGAGAAGCGCTCACCGAACACATAGGTCCAGCTGCGCTCACCATAGTATGACCAGGAGATCATCGTAGAGTAGGCAAAAAGCGCCACCGAGACAGCGAGAATCATGGGAAACCAGGAGATAACCGAGCCGAAGGCCACGGCCGTCAGTGCCGCCCCCTTGCTCTCGGCAACCAGATGTGCGTATTCAGGTGCGTTGTAAACACCGGTAATAACAATCACCAGGGCAGTCATGGTGCAGATCACGATGGTATCGATGAACGGCTCGTAGAGTGCAACAAAACCCTGACGCACAGGATATTTTACCGATGCGGCGGAGTGGGCAATGGCTGCCGAGCCGATGCCCGCCTCGCTTGAAAAGGCGGCGCGTTTGAAACCCTGCACAATGACGCCGATCATGCCGCCGGCAACCGCTGTCGGTGCAAACGCCTCTGTTACAATCAGACTAAGGGCGGCAGGAACAGCCGAGATATGCGACACGATAATCCAGAGACAGGCTGACAGGTAGATAAAGACCATAGCTGGCACAATCGCCTCTGCTGCATGGGCAATACGCCTGATACCGCCAATAATGACCACGCCCACAGCCGCTGCCATGATCAGACCGAAAAGAAGAGGATAATCCCTGAACAGGCCCACCTCGGTCTGCACCGCCCCCATCGCCTGACTGACCTGAAAGAGGTTTCCCGCACCGAGAGAGCCTCCCACGGTAAGCAGCGCGAACAGAATGGCCAGCGCCTTGCCGGTCGAGGGCATCCCTTTCTCTGCGAAGCCTTTGGAGAGGTACTCCATGCCTCCACCCATGATATGGCCATCCGGACGGAATTCACGGTACATCTGGCCCAGTGTCACTTCAGTAAATTTGGTGGTCATGCCGAAAAATCCCGCCACAATCATCCAGAAAGTTGCGCCCGGCCCCCCGATACTGACAGCAATCGCCACACCGGCAATGTTACCCAGACCCACTGTCGCCGAGAGGGCTGTGGTCAGTGCCTGAAACGGCGTCACCTCACCCCTGTCATCAGCAGAGTGATACTTGCCGGTGATAACATGAAAGGCGTGCCCCATCATGCGCAGATTAACGAACCCGAATCTGAAAGTAAGATAGACCGCCCCGGTAATAAGCCACGCCACAATAAACGGCATATCTCCTTCGCCGGGCAGCACATCAAAAAAGAGTACCTGTGCAAGATATCCGTTCACAGTGCCAAAAAAAGCATCCACGCCATTTTCAGCGGCATAGACAGCCCGGGTCTGAAACAGGGCACTCAGCAGCAGTGTCAGCTTAAAAATGAATTTCATATACCACCCTCCGGCAGAGGCTTATTTTGCCCGGGTACTATCGACTTACAACCCCTGTCGGGTCGCGCCCGGCTCACTGCGCTTTCAAAAGCAGCCCTCTTTATGGTTGTTTCCGGAGTAAATCAGGGTCGGCGACAGGGAATCCGGCCGGGTAAAACGGTGATTTATGCAACCGGGCTGTTCGGGACTGCCCGGTAACATAATTTTTCCAAAGGGAAAAAAATGAAGCTAGTCCATCCGTCTGGATTTATACTCATTGATAAGCCCGTTGGTTGAGCTGTCATGGCTGGTCACCTTACCATCCTGCATCAGCTCGGGAAGAATGGTCCGTGCCAGCTGTTTGCCAAGCTCGACCCCCCACTGGTCAAAGGCGTTAATATTCCAGATGACACTCTGCACATAGACTTTGTGCTCATACATGGCAACCAGTGCCCCCAGTGTTTCGGGAAACAGCTTCTGGAACAGGATCGAATTAGAGGGCCTGTTGCCCGGAAACACCTTATGCGGCAGCAGTGCCTCAAGGGCTGCCCCGCTCAGCCCTTCGGCTTCAAGCTCGGAACGCACCTCATCCTCATTCTTGCCCAGCATCAGGGCCTCTGTCTGTGCAAAGAAATTGGAGAGCAGCAGTGTATGGTGCTGACCGATCGGGTTTTTGGTGCCTATCGGCGCCAGAAAGTCGGCTGGAACCAGTTTCGTGCCCTGATGCATCAGCTGGTAGAAGGCGTGCTGCCCGTTGGTGCCGGGTTCGCCCCAGATAATGGGCCCGGTCGAATAATCGACCGCCTCACCATCACGTGAGACACGCTTGCCGTTACTCTCCATGTCTCCCTGCTGAAAGTAGGCCGGAAAGCGGTGCATATACTGATCATAAGGCAGAATCGCATACGAATCTGCATCGAAAAAGTTGTTATACCAGATGCCCAGAAGCCCTAAAATGACAGGCATGTTCTCTTCAAACGGTGCACTACGGAAGTGCTCATCCATATCATGTGCACCGGCAAGCAGTTTCTCAAAGTTATCCATACCGATATAAAGGGCGATGGAGAGGCCTGCAGCACTCCACAGAGAGTAGCGGCCACCCACCCAGTCCCAGAATTCAAACATATGATCGGCATCAATGCCGAAATTCTGTACAGCCCTGGCGTTGGTGGATACAGCCACAAAATGTTTGGCTACCGCAGTTTTGCTGCCTCCCCGGGTCAGAAACCAGTCGCGTGCGGTTTTGGCATTGGCGATGGTCTCCTGTGTTGTGAAGGTTTTGGAAACAATGACAAAGAGCGTTGTTTCCCGGCTCAACCCTTTCAACGTCTCTACGATCTGGGTGCCGTCAACATTGGATACAAAGTGAACATTCAGGCCTTCCTGTGCAAAGGGTTTCAGCGCCTCACACACCATGACAGGGCCGAGATCGGAACCGCCGATACCGATATTGACAATGTCGGTGATCGGCTTGCCGGTGGAGCCAAGCCACTGCCCGTCACGCACCCTGCCGCTGAATTCACGCATGCGTGCCAGCACATCGTTTACACCCGGCATCACATCCTTCCCGTCTACCATAATGGGGCGGTTGGAGCGATTCCTCAGGGCGATATGCAGAACGGCGCGCTCTTCGGTGTTATTGATCTTCTCACCGCGGAACATACGATCAATAGCACCCCTCAGATCCGCCTCATTGGCAAGCTGAATCAGCAGCCCGATCGTCTCTTTACTGCAACGGTTTTTCGAGTAGTCGAGCAGAATGTCCTTGAATCTGACAGAGAATCTGTCAAAACGTTCAGGGTCATCTCTGAACAGCTGCCGCATATGAGACCCGGAGATGCTCTCATAGTGTGCTGACAGCGCCTGCCAGGCCGGAGACTGCGTCAATGCGGACATGGGTTCCCTCCAGAGAAATTGTGCAGAGAAAATATCTCAAATTCAGGTTGCAAAAGCCAGCTTTAGATTGCCGGGCAGCCCGGTTTCCAGCGTGTGGAAAGGCCGGCTAGGCACTACACGGGAGGCTTTGTATCGGTCAACAGCTCCCTGATCAGATAGCTCTTTATAACACCATCAATGCCCTTTAACGGAACAGGTGGCAACAACTCATATGCCACCTTGTCCGTTAAGGCGGCCAGTGTATGCTCGCTAATCACGATCTGACCCGGCTTTGCCATATCAGTCAGGCGGGATGCGATATTTACAGCATCGCCAATACATGTGTACTGCATGGTCTGGCTTGAACCGATGGCGCCAACCACCACCTCTCCCGAGTTGATACCAATGCCGATCTGTATTTTGTCCTCACCATGCCGCTCCCGGCCCAGATTGAAGGCCTCAAGTGCCGACTGCATCTCCAGCGCACAGGCCACTGCCCTGTCTGCCGGATTGTCCATTTTAACGGGGGCGCCAAAGAGGACCATGACCGCATCGCCGATGTACTTGTCAACAGTTCCGCCATGGCTGAAGACAACATCTACAATCATCTCAAAGTAGCGGTTCAGCATGGCAACCACATGGGTCGCCTCGACACGGCGGGCCATCGCGGTAAACCCCCGGATGTCTGCAAACAGAATCGTAACATCACGCAGCTTTCCGCCCTTCTCAAGAGAGACCTTGCCGCTCATGATCTGCTCTACCACACCGGGTGAAAGCAGCCGCTCAAACTGGGCCCTGTTACGGGCGTCACGCTCAATCTTCCTGATCAGATGTGCATTGGATACCGCCATCGCCACTGATCGTACAATACCGATAAAAAGCTGCAGATCCTTACGGGTAAAAGTTGTTACCCCCTGCTGTCCGTCCATATGCACGACGCCAAAAAACTCGCCATCATGCATAATAGGAGCACACATCACCGACTGAATACCCTG
>JAVVEJ010000038.1:0-19704 GCA_032251395.1 Mariprofundaceae bacterium | reverse complement strand
GATTTGGACGGCCGCAAGCCGCCCGAAGGGTGAGGGGCAAGGATGCCCCGAATCAATCTATGGATGCCGGGTCGAGCCCGGCATGACGTGCATTGGAAAACGGGGAGAGTGTATTAATTCAGCTCCCTCTCATGGAATTCACTTGCATAAACAGGCCTTCGTGCCCGGTTTCCGGAGGACATGTATCACTCTTTATGCTGCATTGAGTCTAGCCCGCCTGCGGCAGAAAATGTATGTTTCGCAGCAATGAAAACCGTTGCAGACATCACTGCTCAAAAGAAAAAAGCCGGAAACCGCACAGTGGCAATTTCCGGCTTTCTATCTGGTGGAGCCAAGCGGGATCGAACCGCTGACCTCCACACTGCCAGTGTGGCGCTCTCCCAGCTGAGCTATGGCCCCGTAGCATCAGACCTGTCGATCCGTTGCGGCCGCGAATACAGCCATGAGCTTATGGCAGTGTCAACACCATTTGAGGGCAGATAAATGAAACTCTTCCGCCGCACCCTCTCAGCCGACTGCCTGACCCCGCCGGGTGTTTTTTCACACCTTGTCAATCGTGGTGACTGCTTCATGTTCGAGTCAGCCGAAGGCGGCGAACAGTGGGGTCGTTTCAGCATTCTGGGCATCACCCCTGCATGCAGGGTAACTTCGAACGGCAACTCAACACTCCTGCTCCACCGCGATGGCAGCGAAGAGCATCTTGAATGCAGCATTCTTGACTGGTTGCGTGACCATGTTCTGAATCAGGAGTTTATCCCGGAAGATGACCTGCCGTTTGCCGGCGGGGCAGTCGGATATTTCGGTTATCAGATTGTCTCCCAGTTTGAAGATATCCCTGCCGACCTTCCCGATCCGGTGGGTGCGCCTGAGTCGGGCTACCTGCTGGTTGACCGCTTTATGGTATTCGACAACCTGAAAGGAACACTGACCTGCTGTGTTCGCCTGTCGGAGAACGAGTCCGAAGAGGCTACAGATATACTGAATCGCATGCAGGCAAGCCTGTATGAGGGTGAAATGGCCCGTGTGCTGAATCTGGATGCCGACACAACCCTGACCGAACCGCCCGTGGCCCAGACCACTCAGGCCGATTTTGAAGCTGCGGTTTCCAGGGCGCGCGAATACATTCTTGCCGGTGACATCTTTCAGGTGGTACTGAGCCAGCGTTTTTCAAAAAAACTGAACTGTGCACCGTTTGATATCTACCGCGCAGTACGTCATATCAACCCGTCACCCTATCTCTTTTACCTGCATATCGGTGATACCATTCTGGTTGGTTCATCACCGGAGATTCTGGTTCGCCGGGAGATGGACAGGGCCGTGGTTCGCCCCATTGCCGGCACCCGCCCGCGCGGCAAAACTGCAGCCGAAGACAAGGCGCTGGAAGAGGATCTGTTGCAGGATGCCAAGGAGCTGGCGGAACATGTGATGCTGGTCGATCTTGGCCGCAATGATCTTGGCCGGGTCTGCAGATACGGCTCTGTGGCGCTCACAGAGTCGATGACCATTGAACGTTATTCGCATGTGATGCATATTGTCTCCCAGGTTGAGGGGACTTTGAGTGAGGAGTCCGACAGCCTCGACCTGCTGGCAGCAACCTTCCCGGCAGGAACAGTCTCCGGCGCACCCAAGGTTCGCGCCATGGAGATCATCCATGAACTCGAACCGGTCTCCCGCGGCCCGTATGCGGGCACAGTCGGCTATATCGGCTTTGGCGGTCAACGCATGGATACAGCCATTGCCATCCGTACGGCCGTTATTCACGGCGGTGAGATCCATATTCAGGCCGGAGCCGGTATCGTTGCCGATTCAGTGCCTGAACGGGAGCACACAGAGTGCGTCAACAAGGCCACCGCCATGTTCCGGGCTGTCGCGCTG
Organism: Mariprofundaceae bacterium; assembly: GCA_032251395.1. GTDB lineage: Bacteria > Pseudomonadota > Zetaproteobacteria > Mariprofundales > Mariprofundaceae > WSZY01. The sequence continues at coordinate 17,829 of JAVVEJ010000038.1, read as the reverse complement.
GCTGAAGCGCAATCGTGATTACGCCGCCAACTTCCTATTTCCGGCTTGCAGACGCAGCCCACAAACGCGATTTCGACCTGCTTTCAAATGTGCAGCCTGAAGCTGCCTGTTTGCCCGCCATCCATGGCGGGAATAGGACTGTTTAATGATTCTGGTTATAGACAACTACGACTCCTTCACCTTCAACCTGGTGCAGTATCTGGGCGAACTGGGTGAGCATCCTCTGGTTTACCGTAACGATAAAATCAGCCTTGATGAAATTGCAGCGATGCAGCCGGCCCGTATCCTGATCTCTCCGGGCCCCTGCACACCGCATGAGGCAGGCATCTCCAAGTCTGCCATTGAACGGTTCTCCGGGAAGATCCCTATTCTGGGCGTCTGCCTTGGCCACCAGGCCATTGGTGAGGTCTTCGGCGGCAGGGTAATCCGTGCACCAAGGCTGATGCATGGCAAGACAAGCCCGATCGAGCACACCGGTGAAGGCATTTTTGCCGGCCTTCCTTCGCCATTTACTGCAACCAGATACCACTCACTGATTGTCGAGGAGCCGCTTCCGGAGATTCTGATCCGAACCGCATGGACGAAAGAGGGAGAACTGATGGGGCTGCAGCATCGTGAACACCCGACCTTTGGCGTCCAGTTTCACCCGGAATCAATCCTGACCGAGCATGGACACCGGATGCTGAAAAATTTTCTGGAGGTTCAACCATGAGTCAGCTTCTTATCCAGCAGACGATTCAACAGCTTCAGTCGGATCAATTTGTTTCCAGAGAACAGACGGAGAAGGTCTTCAACCTGATCATGCAGGGAGAGGTAACCCCTGCCCAGGTCGGAGCCCTGCTGATGGGCTTCACCATTCGCGGGGAGACTGCCGAGGTCGTTGCCGGTGCTGCCCAGGCCATGAGATCTGCAGCAACCCATGTCCACCCGAATTCAACCGGCCTGCTGGATACATGCGGAACCGGCGGCGATGCGGCAAGCACCTTTAACATCTCAACAGCGGTCTCCATGGTGGTTGCCGCCTGTGGCCAGCCTGTTGCCAAACATGGAAACCGTGCCATGTCCTCCAAATCCGGTGCAGCCGATGTGCTTGAGGCCCTTGGGGTAAAGCTGGAACTGACTCCTGAACAGGTTGCCGCGTGTATCGATGAGGTCGGTATCGGCTTTCTTTTTGCGCCCAATCTTCATCCTGCCATGCGCCATGCCGGGCCGATACGCCGTGAGCTGGGCATCAGAACACTGTTCAACATTCTGGGGCCGCTTACAAACCCTGCCGATGCGGAGTATCAGCTCCTCGGCGTATATGCGGAAGATAGACTTGAGCTTGTTGCTGATGCATTGCTGAAACTGGGTACCAAACGCGCCCTGGTGGTGCATGGCCGTGATGGCCTTGATGAGATCACCACAACCAGTATCACCGATGCCTTTCTTGTTGAAGAGGATCGTGATATCGAGCCCTTTGAAATCGACCCGTCAGCGTTCGGCATGCCGTTTGCAACGCCCAAAGCCATTAAGGGCGGAGATGCATCCTATAATGCCGAGGTCATTAAACACATCTTTGCCGGCCAGAAAGGTGCTGCCCGTGATATTGTTCTGCTCAATGCCGGAGCTGCCCTCTGGGTCGCACAACGTGCCAACAGTATCGGGGATGGCATTGCCATGGCTGCCGAGGCCATTGATTCCGGCAGGGCTGAGCAGACGCTCGCTGCACTGATCCGGTTCACCCAGAATCAGTCATGAGTTCCATTCTCGACGAAATTGCCGCCTGTAAAAAAGTGTGGGTGGCTGAATGCAAGTCCCGCCTCCCTGAACAGGAGCTGCTGGAGCTGGCCAGCCACTATTCACCGCTGGATTTTGCCGGGGCGCTTGTTCAGCGCATCAGCAACAGGGAAAATGCGGTCATTGCGGAGATCAAGAAGGCATCACCTTCGAAAGGAGTTATCCGGGAGGATTTTGATCCGGTCCGGATCGCCCGCTCCTATGCGGACGCCGGCGCGACCTGCCTCTCCGTGCTAACCGATGTGAAATATTTTCAGGGTTCTGATGACCATCTCCGCGCCGTACGCAAGGCGGTCAGCCTGCCTGTTCTGCGCAAGGAGTTCATGATTGACCCCTATCAGGTTGCAGAGGCACGCATGATGGGTGCTGACTGCGTTTTGATTATCATGGCAATGGTAAGTGATGCCCTGGCAGAGGAGCTGGCCTCTGCGGCTATTGAGCAGGGTCTGTCGATCCTTCCCGAGGTTCATAATGCGGCAGAGCTGGAGCGAGCCATGAAACTGGATACACCTCTGCTTGGCATTAATAACCGCAATCTGCATACATTTGAAATATCGCTGCAGACGACCATCTCACTGCTGGAACAGATTCCGGCCGGCAGAACGGTGATAACCGAATCAGGTATTTTCTCGCCTGATGATATCCGGTTGATGAATGCTGCAGGCATCTACGGCTTTCTTGTCGGTGAGTCACTGATGCGCCAGCCCCTGCCGGGCAGGGCCCTTAGTAAACTGATTCAGCCGCGATAAAAAAAAGGCGTGCAGTTGCACGCCCTCTTTCTAAGGAAGCGCTGATTAATTCGGCGCTTCCGCGCAACCCATGGACGGGTTGCCAAATCGGGAACGTAAGTGACCGATTTGTAAGCGAAAGGAAAACCACGCTTTTTCTTTCGTGTCCTGATTTTTGCCAGGATGGCTATAAATCAGCATCTTTCTAACCAACAGGTGTATACGGTTATGAGCCGGCCTGGAGCCGCTCATCTACGGCGGAGAAGAGTTCACCACTGACCTTGCGCGAAATGGGACGATTCACCCAGTGACGATTAACATATACCTGACCAATGGTTCTGATTTCCAGACGGGTATGACCTTTCTCTTCCACCGCCTGACGCAGCACCCTGACTACAAACCGGTGGCGATATCCCATGACGCCATCACCACCGAACAGACCGCCGAGATAGGCCGAGGAACTGGAACTGGAGGCATCCTGACGAATCCAGTCCGTCGTAACTGTTCCGCTGGGGGAATCGACACTCTGCACCGGCATGTTCAGCGCCGTCATGGCATCGATCACTGCCGAGAAAACATTGGCCGCATCCACTTCATAAAGCTTGGCATCAAGAGAGACGGCCTTTCCTGCTACGACTGACTTCGCATACTCCGGCAGATCACCACCCTGTGAAGCAACGGCATCAGGCGCAGGAACCTCCACCTCTCCCATCAGTGAAGGTGGCACATCCAGTGGCGCACGGGATTCGGCTGCAGAAGAGCCGGATGCTCCTCTGGTATAATCCGGCTGACCCTTGTCTTCCCATGGAGTCAGAAATGATCGATCAGCGCAGGCTGATAGTCCGGAGAGTGCTGTAACAAGAATAAGAAAACGCAGTGAATATTTCATAGCGCCGCATTCAAGCCGGTAACCGGCCCCGGGTCAATAATCGGTTACCGAAAACATTCGTATTCAGAGCAAAAAAAAGGAGGTGCAGTAATGCACCTCCTTTGGAAACATATTCAGCAGCGAAGAGCTACGCCTCAGCAGCTGCCTCACTCCGGTCAACCAGCTCAATAATGGCCATTGGAGCTGCATCGCCTGCACGGTGACGGGTTTTGATCATACGGGTATAGCCGCCAGGGCGCTCTGCAAAGGCCGGTGCCACATCATTGAACAGACGGTCAACAATCGGACGGTAACGCAATTTTTCCAGCGCCTGACGACGGGAGTGAAGATCTCCGGCCTTGCCAAGTGTAATCAGCTTCTCAACATATGGACGAACTGCACGGGCCTTGGCCTGTGTAGTTTCAATGCGGCCATGTGTCAGCAGTGCTGTTGCAAGATTTGCAAGCAGGGCACGGCGATGGCCGGTTGGCAGTCCAAGAGAACCATTATGTTTACGATGTCTCATCGTCTGATACCTCTCTTCTATTCCTTAAGCTTCTGTGGAATCTTCAGGCGGCCAGCTTTCCAGCTTCATGCCCAGACTCAGGCCCATATTCTCAAGCACTTCCTTAATTTCGGTCAGTGATTTGCGGCCAAAGTTCGGAGTACGCAGCATCTCCTGCTCGCTGCGCTGCACAAGGTCACCCACGCGGAAGATATCATCACTCTTCAGGCAGTTCATGGAACGCACTGAAAGATCAAGGTGGTCGATGGGCTGGGCCAGCACCTCTTCGATACCATCACCATCACCTTCCGGTGCCGGCTCACCTTCAATCGTAGTGAAATCAGAGAATACCTTAAGCTGCTCCTGGATAATGTTGGCAGCCATGCCAATCGCCTCTTCCGGAGTAAGTGAGCCGTTGGTCTCGATCTCCATAATCAGCTTGTCATAGTTGGTCTTCTGGCTGACGCGCGCATTCTCAACACGCGTAGAGACACGGCGAATGGGCGAGTAAGAGGCATCTACCAGCAGAAATCCGATTGCACGGTCATCGCTTTCACGCTCATGCGCCGGATCATATCCACGCCCCTTTTCGACGATGGCCTCAAACTTCAGAACGGCGTCTTCATTCAGATGTGCGATAATCATTTCAGGATTCATGATCGTCACGCCGGCCGGGCACTGAATATCGCCGGCAGTCACAACCGCAGGGCCCCTGGCATCAAGCACAACGGATACGGATTCACTGTTGGCCATGCCAATATCCAGCTCTTTCATGGTCAGAATTATGTCCATGACATCTTCACGAACACCTTTAACGGTATCATACTCGTGCATGACACCCTCAAACCTGACTGATGTCACCGCTCCTCCCGGAAGAGAAGAGAGCAGCATGCGGCGAAGACTGTTACCAATGGTTGTACCATAACCACGTTCAAGTGGTTCAAAGACAATCTTTGCTGTGCGGCCGGGAATAATTTCCTCAACCGTAATCGAACGTGGTTTGATCAGATCCATATTTATGACCTCAGTGATTACTTGGAGTACAATTCTACAATCAGCTGTTCACGGATACCCGGATCCAGCTGATCACGTGCAGGAAGCTCACGGAATGTGGCCTGTCTGGTCGTAAGATCAACATCCAGCCACTCAGCAGTACCGCGCTGTGATGCTGCGGCAAGCGAGGCGTTAACACGAAGATGTTCGGCGGCCTTCTCGTTGATGGAGATACGTGCGCCCACAGGCACCTGATACGAAGGAATATTCAGCCAGCGATCATTCACCTTGACGTGGTTGTGACGAACAAGCTGGCGCGCCTCGGTACGGGAAGATGCCAGGCCCATACGGAACACAATATTGTCCAGACGTGATTCCAGCAGGTGCAGCAGGTTCAGGCCTGTTACGCCCTGTCTGCGATCAGCTTCCTTGTAATACGCGGCAAACTGCTTCTCCAGCAAACCATAAGTACGTTTAACCTTCTGCTTCTCACGCAGCTGGGTTCCATAGTCAGACACTTTCTGACGACGGCTTTGACCGTGCATACCCGGAGCATACGGACGACGCTCGATCGGACATTTATCAGAATAGCACTTTCCACCCTTCAGGTAGAGTTTTTCGCCTTCACGACGACACAGACGGCATTTAGCCTCGAGATAACGAGCCATGGTCTAAAACTCCTAAACGCGGCGCCGCTTTGGAGGGCGGCAGCCGTTATGCGGGATTGGGGTGACATCACGAATAGATGTAACGTTAAGGCCGACTGCGGCAATCGCACGCAGAGCGGACTCGCGACCGCCACCAGGCCCCTTAACCAGTACGGAGACATTCTTGACGCCATGATCCATTGCTTTGCGGGCAGCATCTTCAGCAGCAACCTGTGCAGCAAATGGAGTACTCTTGCGGGAGCCGCGGAAACCGGAACCACCACTGGTCGCCCAGCTGATAGCATTACCGGATTCATCGGTAAACGTAATAATTGTGTTGTTAAAAGAGGCTTTTACGTGAGCCACTGCATTGGCAATATTCTTACGCGTGCGCTTCTTGTTGATTTTCGGTGCAGCCATTCTACTTACCTACAGTCCCTATTTCTTCTTACCGGCAACGGTACGACGGGGACCTTTGCGGGTACGAGCATTTGTTTTACTGCGCTGGCCACGGACCGGGAGTCCCTTACGATGACGCAGGCCACGATAGCACCCAAGGTCGGTGAGACGCTTGATGCTCATGGTTACTTCACGGCGCATATCACCTTCCACGGTGTAATCCGTCTCAATGATGCCACGAATATTGTTGACCTCAGCATCACTGAGATCCTTCACGCGCGCTTCCGGGCTGACCTTGGCCTTCTCCAGAATCTTGCGTGAACTGCTTAACCCGATACCAAAAATATAGGTTAATGCAACTTCGACGCGCTTTTGCGTCGGAATATTAACACCGGCAATACGTGCCACTTACGCCTCCTTATCGCAGTAGGTCAGGTTAGCCCTGACGCTGCTTATGACGTGCATTTTCGCAAATAATGCGAACCACGCCCTTACGTCGGATTACCCGACACTTATTACACATTTTCTTAACTGACGCACGGACCTTCACAGATCTACCTCCGTCGTTTCTTTAACGACAAACTTTTCAAGCCTGCCAACTCATCCAACAGACAGGCCTGAGCCTGTTTTGTTTACTTTTCGCGGTAACTGATGCGACCGCGTGAAAGGTCATAAGGAGATATCTCCACTGTAACCTTGTCACCTGGCAAAATACGAATATAGTACTTACGCATCTTGCCTGAAATTGTGCACAACACTTCATGGTCATTTTCGAGCTTAACCCTGAACATTGCGTTGGGAAGTTTTTCAACCACTTCCCCGGACATCTCAATAATATCTTCTTTAGCCATACTCTAGCTTTTCACCGCCTCTATCAGCGCAGCGTAAACTGCCTTCATCTCCCCGGATGCATCCAGCCTCCTGAACGATGGCAAAGCCCTGTAGTAATCCAGCAGTGGTTTTGTCTGCTCACCATAAACTTCAAGGCGCTGGCTGATCACCTCTTCCCTGTCGTCATCCCTCTGGTAAAGCTCTCCGCCACATCGATCGCAACGCCCTTCTTCACGGGGGGGCGAATAATGCCGATGAAATCCAAAACCGCAACCCCTGCAGATCAATCGGCCGCTAAGCCGCTGCAGCAGCATATCTTCCGGAGCATCCATAAAGACAACACGGTCGATCTTCTTGCCATGTTTTTCAAGCATCGCGGCCAGAGCCTCTGCCTGAGAAACGTTGCGAGGGAACCCGTCCAGAAGAAAACCTGCCATTGCAGAAGAGTCTGTAATCCGCTCTTCAATCATTCCAATCACAACATCATCAGGGACCAGCTTGCCTGCATCCATGAAGGCTTTTGCCTTCATGCCCAGCTCTGATCCTTCGCTAACGGCTGCCCTCAAGATATCACCCATGGCAAAGTGGGTAATGCCAAGCTCTTTTACAAGCATCTCGCTCTGAGTGCCTTTGCCAACACCCGGCGGTCCAAACAGAACGATGTTCATTTAACGGCTGGTTTTCAGGCGCGCCTGCTTCATCAGACCCTCATACTGATGACTCATCAGATGAGATTGAATCTGACCCATAGTGTCCATAGTCACGACCACGACAATCAGCAGGCTGGTTCCTCCGAAATAGAACGGAACAGAGAGCTTGCTGATCAGATATTCGGGCAGCAGGCAGACGAGCGCAACGTAGATCGCGCCGACAACAGTAATCCGGGTCAGGACAGCGTCAATGTAGTCAGCTGTCTTCTGGCCAGGACGAATGCCCGGAATAAAACCGCCATTCTTCTTCAGATTATCCGCAGTATCTTTGGGATTGAAAACAATCGCGGTATAGAAGAAGCAGAAAAACACGATCAGAGCCGTAAATATTGTCATGTAGAGCCACTGACCCGGAGAGAGAATCGCAGAGATATCTCCCAGCCAGCCAAACCCTTCCGTACCTTTGGTGAACTGCGCAAATGTAGCCGGCAGAAGAATCAGGGAAGATGCAAAAATCGGCGGAATGACACCTGCTGTGTTAATCTTCAATGGCAGGAAGGATGCCTGACCGCCATAGAGTCGGTTGCCCACCTGACGTTTTGCATACTGAATGGGAATACGGCGCTGGGCACGCTCAAACCATACGACCGCACCGGTAACAGCGATTGCCATGGCGAACAGGCCAAGCACGGTAAATGCACTGTACTCGCCGGTCCGTGCCAGCTCCAGTGTGCCGCCAATGGCCGATGGCAGACCTGCAACAATACCTGCAAAGATAATCATGGAGATACCGTTGCCGATACCGCGTTCGGTAACCTGCTCCCCCACCCACATCAGGAATATTGTTCCTGTAACAAGAGTGATGCCGGTAATGGCGCGGAACTGCAGCCCCGGATCAAGCACAACGGGCTGGCCGGCCACTGAGAAGGACTCCAGGCCAATGGACATACCGATAGCCTGAAAACATGCGAGGCCAACGGTTCCATAACGGGTATACTGGGTAATCTTGCGGCGGCCCGCCTCACCCTCTTTTTTCAGCTGTTCCAGTTTCGGAGAGACGACAGTCATCAGCTGTATGATAATTGCAGCCGAGATATAAGGCATGATACCAAGCGCAAAGATGGTCAGGCGTGAGAGTGCTCCGCCCGAGAACATATCAAACATGCCCAGAAGGCTGCCCTGAGCCTGACTGAAAAACTGAGCCAGCACGGACGCATCAATGCCGGGGACAGGAATGTGCGCCCCCAGACGATAGACGATCAGCATTGCCAGCGTGAAGAGAATCCGGCTCTTCAGTTCCGGAATCTTGCCAATGTTTGCCAATCCTCCCAGCTGACCCGGCTGCGCCATCTTAGCTGGCCTCTGCTACGGAGAGTGTTCCACCGGCAGCTTCAAGTTTGGCTCTGGCAGATGCAGATGCTGCAGTTACCGTCAGGTTGAGCTTCTTGGAAAGTTCGCCTTTGGCCAGCAGCTTGATCGGGTCTACTGCATTGCGAACCAGGCCCGCTTCAAACAGTTTGGCTGCATCAACCTTGCTGCCTGCCTTGAGCTTCTCGAGCTGGCCAACATTGACGATCTGAAATTCATTTCTTGAAACAGGTGTAAAACCGCGTTTAGGCACGCGGCGGATCAATGGCATCTGACCACCTTCAAAACCACGCATTATCTTTCCACCGGAACGGGACTTCTGCCCTTTATGACCACGCCCGCCTGTCTTGCCATGGCCTGTGGCAATGCCACAGCCCAGACGCTTGCGCTCCCTGCGGGAGCCACTTGTAGGCTGAATATCATTTAGTTTCATCGCTTATCTCCTACCTCGGCCTATTCCGCATCTTCGATACGTACGAGGTGGCATACCTTATTTACCATGCCGCGAACGGATGGCGTATCTTCCAGTTCAACTGTCTGGTTCAGACGGCGGAAACCAAGACCTGTCAGAGTCGCCTTCTGATCTTTAGAGTAGCCGTCGCCGCTCTTGATCTGACGAACACGGATCACACTCTTTTTGGCCATGTTCATATACTCCTTTTAACTGCTAACACTTATGAAAAATCAGGCAGACTTGCCGCGGCGTGCGGTGATCTGCTCCGGACTTTCCAGCTCTTTCAGGCCGTTGAAAGTTGCCCGAACCACATTGATAGGATTACGGGAACCCTGACTCTTGGTCAGAACATCCTGTACACCTGCCGCCTCAAGTACTGCACGAACCGCAGCGCAGGCAATAACACCGGTACCTTCACTGGCAGGCTTCATCAATACGCGTGAAGAGTCCTGGCGGCCGGTTACCTGATAATGGATGGTGCCATCGTTACGTGGAACGTAGATCATTGCCTTGCGGGCAATCTCATTGGCCTTGCGGATCGCCTCAGGAACCTCTTTCGCTTTGGCGTGGCCAAACCCGACATGTCCATTGCCGTCACCGACAACCATCAGAGCAGTGAAGCTCATGCGACGGCCACCGGCAGTAGCGGTGGAGATACGGTTGATGCCAACCAGCTTTTCAGTCAATTCCAATTCTTCAGCATTGATCATCTATATACCCCTAGAACTTCAATCCGGCAGCGCGTGCGCCCTCTGCCAGTGCCAGTACGCGACCATGGTATGAGAAGGGACCACGATCAAAAGAGACCACGCTGATGCCTGCCTTTACGGCACGATCACCAAGCAACTTGCCTACAGCTTCAGCTGTTTCACGATTGCCGCCACCCTTGATCTCTTTATCAAGGCTGGATGCTGTTGCCAGCGTTTTACCTTCTGCATCATCAATAATCTGTGCATAGATATGACGAGTCGAACGGAAAACACTCAGACGCAGACGTCCGGTTGACTTTACCCGTGCGCGAACACGACGTGAACGTCGAATCGAGGCACTATTTTCGTAACGCTTTGCAGACATTGCTTAAATCTCCTGCTTAAACTTTAAGGATGCTCTGAAATCCAGAGTATCCGCGTAGCCTTAAATGGGCTGCCAAAATCAAAAAGAAGAGTCCGAATTCTGACGAATCAGGCCTTCTTGCCTTCCTTCATTGCAACATGCTCATCAACATAACGAACGCCTTTGCCCTTATAAGGCTCCGGCGGACGGAAAGCACGGATCTCGGCAGCAACCTGCCCGACCTTCTGCTTATCAAAACCGCTGATAATGATACTGCTCTTCTCAACCACTGCTTCGACACCCTCGGGAATCTGATATTCAACCGGATGTGAGAAACCCAGTGAAAGATTCAGTGTCTTGCCCTGAGACTGTGCGCGATAACCGACACCACGCAGCTCAAGAATTTTCTTAAACCCCTCGCTTACGCCGGTAACATTGTTTGCCAGCAGTGCGCGAGCCAGGCCGAAGTTGCCCTTCATCTTCTTGCTGCCAAGATCAGCACAGGCCAGCTGCAGCTCGGAGCCTTCCTGTGCAATAGAAACACCGTCAAAAAGCGGTGATGTCATCTCACCCTTCGGGCCTTTTACAGTGACACTGGAAGCTTCAATCCTTGCTTCTACGCCGGATGGCAGGGTAATGGGTTGTTTACCGATTCGAGACATATCGTGTTACCTCAAAATACTGTACAGAGCACTTCGCCGCCAATTTTGGCTGCACGCGCTTTTCTGTCTGTCATGATGCCCTGGGATGTGCTCACGACGGCAACACCATATCCACGACGGACACGGGGAATATCCTCCGCTCCGCTATAGACGCGACGGCCCGGCTTTGAAACACGCCTGATCTCACGGATCACAGGTGCTCCCTCATCATCGTAACGCAGCGTCAGGCGCAGGAAGCGGTGGCCCTTATGGTTATACGCCTTAACTGTGGCGATATACCCCTCTTCCTTAAAAATTTCAGCCAGGGCAAGCAGCGTATTGCTTGCAGGCATTTCGATTTTTTCAATACCGGCAGTCTGCGCATTACGAATGCGAGTCAGCATATCGGCAATTCGATCCATCATCATAAGATAATCTCCTACTCGCTTCGTTTACCAGCTGGATTTAACCATGCCCGGAATCTCACCGGCCAGGGCATGTTTCCGCAAACAGATACGACAGATGCCAAACTTCCGGTAAACGGAGTGCGGACGACCGCACAGTTGACAGCGCGTATATGCGCGAACCTTAAACTTTGGTTTGCGATTACACTTGGCAATCAGAGCCTTACTCGCCATTGCAAACTCCTCTTAAGTACGGAACGGCATGCTGAACTGTTTCAGCAATGCGCGTCCTTCGTCATTTGTATTAGCAGTGGTGCAGATGGTGATATCCATACCACGAATTTTGTCCACCTTGTCATAATCGATCTCCGGAAAGATGATCTGCTCCTTAAGGCCCAGAGTGAAGTTTCCACGGCCATCGAAAGACCTGGGGCTCACACCCTTGAAGTCACGGATACGTGGCAGTGCGATATTAACCAGACGGTCCATGAACTCCCACATACGCTCACCACGCAGTGTTACACGGCAACCGACAATCATACCGTCACGAAGCTTGAAGTTCGCAATAGATTTGCGAGCCTTTGTCATGACTGGCTTCTGGCCGGAAATGGCTGTCATGTCTGCAATTGCACCTTCAATCTCCTTGCGGTTCTGGGACGCTTCACCAACACCCATGTTAATCACGATCTTGCTGATCGTCGGAACCTGCACCGGATTGCTGCAACCAAGCTCCTTGCGAAGAGCAGGTGCAACACGTGCATGATAATCTTCTTTCAAACGTGCCATCTAAGAACTCCTAGCGGTCAAGCACTTCGCCGCATTTGCGGCAGGTGCGGACCTTGCGTCCATCTTCAAGTTGTTTTGCGCCAAGACGAACTCCGGCTTTGCAGTTTGTGCAGTAGTACTGCACATTAGAGATCGCAATCGGTGCCTCTTTCTCAATAATGCCACCGGCACTGTTTGGGGTCTGACGCGTATGGCGCTTGATCATGTTAACCTTGTTAACCAGCACACGACCATTTTGAGAGAGAACACGGATTACCTTTCCGCGTGCACCCTTGTCACGGCCAGTGATCACAACCACCTCATCATCGCGGCGGATTCGGGACTTGATATTTGTCGCCATTTTTTGCCTCACCATCCCTTACTCAGAGTACTTCTGGAGCCAGAGAAATAATTTTCATGTACCCCTTGTTACGCAACTCGCGCGTTACAGGGCCAAAAATACGGGTGCCGATAGGCTCGCCGTTTTTTGTCAGCAGCACAGCAGCGTTCTCGTCAAAGCGGATAGAGCTGCCATCGGCACGACGGAACTCCTTGGCAGTACGAACGACAACGGCCTGTTGCACTTCACCCTTTTTGACTTTACCGCCCGGTGCCGCATCTTTTACTGCCACGACAATCACATCGCCGACACGGGCATAGCGGCGCTTGGAGCCGCCCAACACCTTGATGCAGGCCACCTTGCGTGCGCCGGAATTATCAGCGACTTCTAATACGGTTTCATTCTGAATCATCGTTAACCTCGCTTACAGCTGCTCGGCACGGGTTATTACCGCTTCCATCAGCCAGCGCTTCCTGCGTGAAATGGGTGCTGACTCAACAATACGAACAGTATCGCCGATTTCGCAGCTGTTCTCAGCATCATGCGCCATATATTTCTTGTGCGAACGAACAGTCTTGCGGTAGCGGGGGTGCAGGAACTTTCGTTCCACCTGTACAACAACGGTCTTTTCACCCTTGTTGCTTACCACTACGCCTTCAAGACGACGTTTATTGCTATTTGCTTCGGACATCACCTAACCCCTTAACCGCGCTCAGCCAGAATTGTCTTGATGCTGGCGATTTCACGGCGCACCTGACCGACGCGTGCCGTATTGGTCAACTGCATCGTAGACTTCTGAAAGCGCAACTTCATGCCTTCTGCAGCCAGTTCATTTACACGCTCTTTCAGATCAGCATCAGAAAGATCACGCAACTCTTTTGCCTTCATCGTCCAACTCCACGAACTACAATCTTGGTGCGAATCGGAAGCTTGGCGGCAGCACGGGTCAGTGCCTCGCGTGCCAACGCTTCATCAACACCATCCATCTCATACAGAACACGCCCGACTTTTACAGCAGCCACCCAGTATTCCGGTGCACCTTTACCCTTACCCATACGAACCTCTGCAGGCTTTTTGGATACAGGAAGATCCGGGAACATACGGATCCAGACACGGCCCTGACGCTTAATGTGACGGGTCATGGTGATACGGGCCGCTTCGATCTGACGGGCAGTAATACGGCCAGGCTCCATTGCCTTCAGGCCAAAGCCACCAAAGTTGAGGCTGGCACCGCGCTCACTGAGGCCGCGAATGCGCTGCAGCTCCTTGTGATGTTTACGCCATCTGACTTTCTTGGGTTGCAACATAATCTACAAGCCTCTTTACGCTTCAGTCTCGTCGGTGTTGCCCAGCTTTTCGCCGTTAAACACCCAGACTTTCACGCCAATAATTCCATATGTGGTCTTTGCTTCTGTGAAGCCGTAATCAATATCCGCACGCATGGTATGCAGCGGCACACGCCCTTCACGATAACCTTCAATACGTGCGATATCAGCGCCGCCAAGGCGGCCGGAACACTGAACCTTAATGCCCTTCGCACCCATACGCAGTGCACCCTGCATGGCACGTTTCATCGCACGACGGAATGCAATACGGCGCTCAAGCTGGAAAGCAATATTTTCGGCCACCAGCTGTGCCTCCGCTTCAGGCCGACGAATCTCTACAATGTAGACCTGTGCATCCTGACCAAACTTCTTCTTCAGGTCCTGGCGCAACGCCTCGATTTCAGAACCTTTCTTGCCGATTATGACGCCCGGACGAGCCGTATGAACCGTAATTTTCACCTTGTCGGCCGGACGCTCAATAATAATACGGGAGATACCGGCATGCTTCATGCGTTCCTTTACATAGCGACGCATGCGAATGTCATCGCGAAGCTGTGCACCGAAATTCTTCTCTGCGTACCATACTGATTCCCAGCCGCGGGTAATGCCGACGCGGAAACCAACTGGATTGACCTTTTGACCCATCTAAGAACTCCTTTAACCGCGCTCGGCCACAGCCACTGTAATGTGACTACGACGGCGGAAGCGTTGACGCATACGTCCCATACCTTTCGGACGATAGCGCTTCAGAGTTGCACCTTCGTCAACCGTAACAGTCGAAACAACAAGGTTATCGACATCCAGCCCGTTGTTCTGCTCAGCATTTGCTACAGCAGATTTCAGGACCTTCCGGAACAGTCCGGCCGATTTCTTCGGCGACAGCGCAAGCACTGCCAGGGCACGGTCCACACCCAGCCCGCGAATGGCATCTGCCATTAAACGAGCCTTCTGGGCACTGATCTGTGCGTCCCTATGTAGAGCGCGTACTTCTTCAGACATTGCTCTTACCTCTTCCTGGCCTTTTTATCAGCACCGTGACCATAGTAGGTGCGGGTAGGCGCAAATTCGCCAAGCTTATGACCAACCATATTCTCGCTGACATGAACAGGAACAAACTTATTTCCGTTATGTACAGCAAAATTCAGACCCACAAAATCAGGCGAAATCGTGGAGCGGCGTGACCAGGTCTTGATCACTCCTTTCTTGCCTTCCTGAGACGCCTGGACCTTTTTCTCCAGAGAAGCCTCAATGTATGGCCCTTTCTTCAGTGAACGCGCCATGATTTACCTCACTTCCGGTTACGGCGACGAATAATTTCACGATTCGACGCCTTGTTCTTACTACGGGTCTTATGACCTTTTGTTGGTACGCCCCAAGGGGTTACAGGGTGACGGCCACCGGATGTACGGCCTTCACCACCACCATGAGGATGGTCAACCGGGTTCATTGCCACACCGCGAACATTTGGACGAATCCCCAGCCAGCGGGAGCGGCCAGCCTTACCAACCTTGCGGTTGGAGTGATCAGCGTTACCGATCACACCGATGCTTGCCATGCAGCGAATCTCCACACGGCGGAACTCACCGGACGGAAGTTTCAGAATAGCCATCGTGCCCTCTTTACCCATCAGCTGGATACCAACACCGGCACTGCGAGCCATCTGCCCGCCCTTGCCAGGTTTCATCTCAACATTGTGTAACATCGTTCCCACACGAATGTTTGACAGCGGCAGAGTATTACCCGGACGAATTTCAGCATCCGGCCCGGACATGACCACATCACCGGGACGAAGACCCTGTGGTGCCAGAATGTAACGTTTTTCACCATTGGAGAACACGACCAGAGCTATATGTGCTGTACGGTTAGGGTCATATTCGACGCGCGCAACCTTACCTTCAACGCCAGGATTGTCACGCTTAAAATCAACCATACGGTAGAGGCGCTTATGACCGCCCCCACGATGAGCCGCTGTAATGCGACCATTATTGTTACGGCCGCCGGACTTTTTCAGCCCTTCAGTCAGACTTTTCTCAGGAGCGCCTTTATAAAGCTCCGCATTTACAACAGCCACACGTCCGCGTGAACCGTTGGTCATTGGTTTCAATGCTTTCAGTGCCATCGTTTATACCTCTTCTGCCGATTCAAGGGTCTGGCCTTCTGCCAGACGAATCATAGCCTTGCGGTAACCCGGGCGACGGCCCGTATGAGCACCGCGACGCTTCTCCTTGCCTGGAACGTTGATGACCTGAACCTTCGTGACATCTACCTCAAAAACAGCCTCAACCGCAGCCTTGATCTGCTGCTTGGTCGCATCGCGCGCTACCCGGAAGGTGTACTGATTGGAATCACCTGAAGCAGTGTGGCTCTTTTCAGTAATAACCGGCTGACGCAGCGTATTGAAATGTCTGTGATTCGCACTCATGCCAGACTCTCCTCGATGTTTGCAACGGCTGCTTCGGTCATCACCAGACGATCATACTTCAGCAGGTCATGCAGATTCATCTGCCCATTCAGGACAATCTTGGCATTCCGGACGTTACGGCCGGAAAGCTGTACGGCGCTGTTTGCTTCACCCAGAATATAGAGGCCTGATACCGGAGACAGCGCCTCGGTAACAGCAACAAAATCCCTGGTCTTTGGCTCGGTCAGCTCGAGCTTATCAAGTACAACCAAACGACCTTCGCGCAGAGCATCGGAAAGCACCAGGCGAACAGCGCGCTGACGCTCCTTCTTGTTCAGACGTGATGTAAATGTGCTGCTGCCGTGGGGACCATGCGGAATACCACCATGACGCAGCTGGGTTGCACGGGTCGAACCCTGACGGGCACGGCCGGTTCCTTTCTGCTTGAACGGCTTCTTGCCACCACCGGAAACTTCGCTGCGTGTTTTGGTTTTTGAATTACCAAAACGCTGAGCACTTGCCAGTGAAGCGTAAACACGGTGAACAAAGCCTGCATCTGTTTCCAGACCGAATACAGCAGCATTCAATTCGCGTGTGCCAACCTTCGTATTGGACTGATCAACGATATCGATCTTAGCCATCTTTATGCTCCCTTCACGGCAGGACGCAGCTCCAGCAGTCCATTTTTGGACCCGGGAACAGCACCCTTAACCAGGATACGATTCTGCTCTTCATCAATGCGAAGCACTTCAATGTTCTGAACGGTTACTCGTTCAGCTCCATAGTGGCCTGGCATCTTTTTGCCCGGGAACACACGACCAGGCCACTGACACTGACCGGTTGAACCCATCTGGCGGTGAGTCTTTTCAGCACCGTGAGTCGCACGCCCACCGGCAAAGTTGTAACGCTTCATAACACCGGCAAAGCCATGACCTTTTGAAGTGCCGGCAACATCAAGCTTCTGGCCAACTTCAAACATGGTTGCGCTCAGCTCCTGGCCAAGCTCGAACTCAGCATCACCGCTGACACGAAACTCACGCAGGCCACCCATAGCATCCTGACCCTGCCTGGCATAATGGCCCTGCGTGGCACGATTGGTGTGACGCCTTGCTGCACCATGACCGATCTGGATCGCATCATAGCCATCCTTCTCGGAAGTACGGCGTGCAATTACCTTGCACGGTTCAATATTCAATACAGTTACTGCTACAGCAGCACCACGATCATCAAAGATCTGGGTCATACCCGCTTTACGGGCGATCAATCCACTCATGACTTACTCCCGCCTATAACTTGATCTCAACATCCACGCCGGATGGAAGATCAAGTTTCATCAGTGCATCCACAGTCTGTGGAGTCGGCTTATCAATATCCAGAAGACGCTTGTGCGTACGGATTTCGAACTGCTCGCGTGAATCCTTGTATTTGTGCGGTGAACGAATCACACAAAACTTCTTGATGCGGGTCGGGATCGGAATAGGACCACGAACCTCAGCACCTGTACGCTTGGCAGTTGCCACGATGTCTTCGGCACTCTTATCGAGAATACGATGATCGAATGCTTTCAGACGAATACGAATAGTTTGAGTAGCTGCCACAATCAGCCCTCCTTATTCTGTGATGGCGGTGACGACACCGGCACCAACAGTACGGCCACCTTCGCGAATTGCGAAACGCA
>JAVVEJ010000037.1:0-22389 GCA_032251395.1 Mariprofundaceae bacterium | reverse complement strand
GCTTGAGTACAGTTCATATCCTCGACTTCAGCCGGGGTCGGCTGATCATCGGCCACGGCCGCCAGCGTCTGGCTGGTCAGTGTGCCGGCCAGCAGTAAGCAACAAATGAATTCACGCATTATAAGTACTCCTTGACATGCGTACCATTTTTGGTACGGTGTGGTGGTGATAAGAGAAAAAGCTCTTTCTGCACGTTTCTATCGAACCGCCAGTGGCAACGAACCCGTCCGCGAATGGCTTCAGGAACTGCAGAAAGAAGAAAAAAAGGCTATTGGTGAAGACATCAAAACCGTTCAGTTCGGCTGGCCGATTGGTATGCCTCTTGTCGACAACATTAGCAAAGGTATTTGGGAAGTGAGAAGTAAGCTTCCCACTAGAAAAATTGCCCGTGTTTTGTTTGCTGTTGTGAACGAAGAGATTGTGTTGCTCCACGGATTCATTAAGAAAACAAGAGCAACGCCCGATAGTGATAAGAAGATAGCCCTTAAAAGGCTTAAAGAGATATCTGGAGGATGAAATGAGCAATAAACATATTGGAAGTAGTTTCGATGACTTTCTTGCAGATGAAGGAATCCTTGCTGAATCTGAAGCCATCGCCATTAAGCGGGTGATTGCTTTCCAGCTAAGAGAAAAAATGTCTGAAAG
Organism: Mariprofundaceae bacterium; assembly: GCA_032251395.1. Lineage (GTDB taxonomy): Bacteria > Pseudomonadota > Zetaproteobacteria > Mariprofundales > Mariprofundaceae > WSZY01. The sequence goes on along the minus strand of JAVVEJ010000037.1, from coordinate 21,744 downwards.
ACACCTTTCAAAATCAGCTATGGCACATGAAATGAACACAAGTCGCTCTTCTCTGAATCGACTGTTGGATCCTGAGAACGCCTCGGTCACGCTCCATACGTTGGAATCTGCTGCACAGGCGCTTGGACACCGGTTGAGAATTTCTTTGGCGTAACGATTATGAGTCACGGGTGTACCTCGATTTTTGCGCCGGTACTACGAAGTTCGGCCAAGTTCGCCGTCCTTCCACTAGGAAGATAGACGAAAGGTAGTTCGACCTCGACCGAAGCACCGTTCACCACGAGATGACCTCCTTCAGAAAGACCCCTCTCCACTTCAGCCAACCATTCGAGCGTTTCCGCTGATGCTTTTTTTTCGGAGAGTGCAACTGGCAGCGAAAGAGAACACTCCACAGCCCTCCTCGCCATCGATTTAGTCCAGGCCCCGATGTCGAGGATTACATCACGTTGAGCCTCGAACGCATGCAAGAAAGCCTCTTGTTGTTCAACGCTGGCTTTGGCCAGCAAGCCGTTGACGGTTTTCTTGTCGCTCTCTGAAAGACCCACTAGACCATCAGGAAGACCACCACCCTCAGTGGGTGGTGGTGGTTGCTGATAAGAACCCTCTGGGTTCTTATGTAAAGCTCTCTCTTCGCGCTGCATATCTACAGCCGTAAAACCCCTTTCGACTTTACGTAACGCAGGATCCTGCGTTACGTAAATTTCCTGAATTTTTTTTGAAAAAAACGGCTCATTCAACCTGTACCAAGTGAGTCTCTGGACGTCGGTCCAGTACCAAACGAAACAATCGTATGGCAGACCCCCTCCCTTCTTCGCATTCTTTGCAATCTGGCTTCGAGCTCGATCGAACTCACTCCGCGTGAAGGCAAGAGACTCACACCATGAATCTCCTTCTTTGAGAAGGGGATGAGGTTCTTTGGGGCTACCATCTGCCTTCTTGCCGGGTTGGAAAGGTTCCTTGAATTTATAAAAGGGCGCCTTTTTCTGGTTCCACCAAAAAACAACCTCAGACAGCAAAATCGCTGAATTCACACTCCCCGTCATTCGAGCCCAGCTTGGGCGATAAGCGACAAATTCCTTGTCTTCCTCGAAGATCTTAAGAAAATCTATATGCGCAAAACTCATCTCTGCCACCCCCTGCGTTGCTCAGTAATACGCTGATCTGCAGTAGGCGCTTTCTTCTGGGGCTTTCCTTGCTTCTTATTGTTCACAGCCAATGGCTCGATTCCTGCATCTTTCAACGCCTGTTCAGCAAGCTCCTGGTACCAGGCTTCCACCGCAGATCGAACGAACACGACCCTCCTGCCAAGCCTGGTCACCGGTGGAATAGCTGTGCCACTCAAGCCTCGATGGATCGCCTTTCGAAGGGCGTCCTCTGTCATATTGAGTTCGGGTGCCATGAGCGGCACGGGGATGAGTTGATTTGCCATGGGTGGAATCTAGGAGTCACTCATGGAGACATAAACACCCCATAATTGTTGCTTTTATGTCTCCATATCACTAACATTGATCCATGAACAGAGGCTCACCACCCATCGGCCGACCGGCAGAGCGCGATAATATTCTCTACGTGCTCAAAAGCCGTGCCTGGGCATATTCGGTACGTTCCCGGCTCAATGCATCCTCCTGGCGCAAGCTTGGACACAAAATCGGCATCGATCACAAGTTGCTGGAAAAAGTCGCGAGAGGAGAACGCTCTCCCGAAAATTGGTTACATGTATGCCCCGAGGAGCGTGAGACCTTTGCTACAGGCCCACGCGGAGTTGGCCTTTGGAAAGTTCTTGAATCACCAGCTAATATTTTATTGCCCGCTGGTGCCATCAAGACTCATAGCCATGAATCCTCTGCGTGGCTGACACTCATTTATACATATCTTGATGCACGCAGGCTTTTCTACATCTCTGCTGACTCTCTAATCTGGGCATCAAGTAACAATACCGCTGGAGTAAACCGAGATCAGATGCTCGACACCGTCACGGCTGCGATGGTTAAAGTGGTAACTAATCTCGATCAGATTGGTGAGTTAGCACGCCATGGCCTTTCAGCCGCCGACCTGCTTATGATACTCGACACAGCTCAGTTCACAGATTCATCGACAGGCCTGACCGAAGCGCTGATGCGACCAGAAATAGACTGGGCCGCTGCATATACCAAAACCATAGAACCCCAGATATTGCATTAACACTGCCCTATTCTTTAGTGGGCTTTGGACAATATATGGACAACACGTAACGGGAATCAAGGTCAAAGCAGGGTATTTGATGTCCCATGAAGTCCAATAAAACCAACGGCTAAACAAGTCCTCCCTAGTCATACCAACATATCTTTTCAGATTCAAAATCCAATGGCTTTGCGGCCGTGCCGGTTCGATTCCGGCCCTCGGTACCACTATTGACCACAGATATGGGTTTGGCTTTTACTTTTGGAAGAGACTCCTTCCTGATCGCGAAGCCAGTATTTCGGATGCTTTGAAAATAGTGTGAACCTGAAAGCCTCAGGTACGGTGATCACCTTACAGTTAACCAGAACCGCCGAAGCGATCCCGCCGGTAAGCAGAAAGCCGGCATAGAAAAAGGCAAGTAAGGTAAAAACAGCTGCCGGAAGCCTGTTTAGAGTCAGTTCAAAACCGGCAACCAGGCTGGAATCCATTAAAGAGCAGAACAGAAGAAAACCGACTGAGAGTCCGAGCCACCCGATCAATGCTGACATCCGGAAATAGGTGCGCTTCATAAGCTTCACATCATCTGGAGAGTTCCCTGTTTCTCTTCACAAACCCATAATCGCCCGTAGCCTGCCTGTCGTTTCAACTGAATTTTGAGTCCGATTTTTTAACCAGCTTCAGGATATAGTGTTTGATCGCCCTGCATGCGGCGCCAACTTTGCACAGGGGCCCGAAAAGAGGTTCGTCCTTTGTCATCAGATGCTTACCAGACAGGTAACCGCTGCCATCAGCAGTGATGTGATGAGCAGAATGGTGATCCAGATATTGTCAGTGGGCTCTTTTTCCCTTTTCATGCAGCAAACTATCTACTCATACATAAAAAAAGAAAATCGCATGAATATGCGATATCAGCAGAGGCTAAATACTATCCTCAAAACTGATCAGACCAAGATGCGCTGCTTCAAACACGGCTTCAGAGCGGGATTTCACAGCAAGCTTGCGGTAGATATTCCGGATATATACCCGAATGGTATTGGTAGAGAGCTGCAGCGATTCTGCAATTTCATTATAGCTGTAACCCCTGGCAATCAGTTTCAACACTTCACCTTCCCGCCGGGTCAGGCCATCTGCAGCCACAGCCTGCCTGTGCGATTTACGTCCTCCGGTGTCGGGCTGTGATTGTGCAGGAGCAGTGAAGCGTTTCAGAAGAAAACGGGCAACCTTCGGACTGATCGCTGACTCGCCACGCATCAATGCAAGAATAGTGTCGCCCAGTTCATCGAATGCCTGCTCCTTGAGAAGATAGCCTGTTGCACCGGCCTCCAGAGCGGCGACCACGCTCGCCTCATCTTCACAGACAGTAAGAACCAGTACCTCCATTTCAGGGTGGAGCTCCCGCGCCTCACGGATAATATTGATGCCACTGCCGTCAGGCAGTCCCAGATCCGCCACCAGAACATCAGGAGCGTTATCCCGCAACTGCTCGCGTGCAGAGCAGCAACAGTCCGCCCCGCCGTACAGTGTCAGGCCGGGGCAGGCATCTATCACCGAAGCGAGATAATCACGCGTCGGTTTTTCATCTTCCAGAAGCAGAACAGAGTATGTCTGTGCAGAATTCATCAGCAGCAGTAGACCACAACAGAGCATGAGCGGCAATCCTGTTCTGCCTGCTCCGGATTGTTGGGCTGATTGGAATCAGATGGCATGAATGGTAGTTTTCGGATAATTTGTTTCGAAAGGGTTCCCCATGCCAACACCTCTTACATCAGCAGCGTCGACCTCACGGCTACAAGACCAGCTCTCCAGGCGCATCCTTCTTCTTGACGGGGCGATGGGCACCATGATCCAGGGTTACAGGCTGGAAGAGGCCGACTATCGCGGCGAACGCTTTGCTGACTGGCCAAGCGAACTTAAGGGCAACAACGACCTGCTGAGCCTGACCCGGCCACAGATCATCCGGGATATTCACACAGCCTATCTGGATGCGGGTGCTGATATCCTTGAGACCAACACCTTCAATGCCAATGCCGCATCAATGGCCGATTACGGTATGGAAGCACTGGTTTACGAACTCAACCTGGAAGGTGCCAAACTGGCACGCGAAGCAGCCGACACGGTTTCAACTGATGAGCGACCGCGTTTTGTGGCCGGTGTGGTAGGGCCGACTTCACGTACCGCCTCCATTTCACCCGATGTAAACGACCCGGGCTTCCGTAACGTCACCTTCATGGAGCTTGTCGAGACGTACAAGATCGCCACCAGAGGGCTGATGGATGGTGGCGCAGATATCATTCTGATTGAAACCATCTTTGATGTGCTCAATGCCAAAGCAGCCGTGTTTGCCGTAAAAGAGACATTTGAAGAAGCGGGTGTTGAGCTGCCGATCATGATTTCCGGCACTATCACCGATGCATCGGGACGCACACTGTCGGGTCAGACAGCCACCGCATTTTATAACTCACTGGCTCATGCCAGCCCGATCTCCATTGGCCTGAACTGTGCGCTGGGTGCAGGTGAGCTGCGCCAGTATATTGAAGAGCTGGCCGGCACATCACCATGTTATATCAACGCACACCCCAATGCCGGGCTTCCCAATGCAATGGGTGGCTATGATGAAACTCCGGAAGAGATGGCAGCCGAAATCGGTGAATGGGCGCGCTCGGGATTTTTGAACATTATCGGCGGTTGCTGCGGTACCGGACCCGAGCATATCAGGGCGATGGCAGCAGCCGTTGAAGGTGTTGCTCCGCGTGCAATCCCTGAGCTGAAGGTTCAGTGCCGTCTCTCCGGACTTGAAGCATTGAACATTGATGAAACATCGCTGTTTGTGAACGTAGGCGAACGCGCCAACGTGACAGGGTCAGCCAGGTTCAAACGCCTGGTGATGGAGGGCGACTACGATACGGCACTGGATATTTGCAGGGAACAGGTTGAAAACGGTGCTCAGATCATCGATATCAACATGGATGAGGCGATGCTTGATGGCGTAACAGCCATGCGCACTTTTTTAAACCTTATCGCTTCCGAACCTGACATCTCCAAGGTACCGGTGATGATCGACTCCTCAAAATGGGAGATTATCGAAGCCGGCCTGCAGTGCATTCAGGGCAAAGGCATTGTGAACTCCATCTCACTCAAGGAGGGTGAAGAGGCATTCATTCATCATGCCGGGTTGATCAGAAAGTACGGTGCGGCAGCAGTAGTCATGGCCTTTGATGAGCAGGGTCAGGCTGATACCTTCAAGCGTAAAACAGAAATCTGCGCCCGCTCCTACAAAGTTCTGACCGAAACATGCGGTTTTCCGCCCGAAGATATCATTTTCGATCCGAATATCTTCGCCATTGCCACCGGCATCGAAGAGCACAACAACTATGCCGTCGATTTCATTGAAGCCACCGGCTGGATCAAAAAGAACCTTCCGCACGCCATGGTTTCCGGCGGTGTATCCAACGTCTCGTTCTCGTTCCGTGGCAACGACCCGGTTCGTGAAGCAATTCACTCCGTATTCCTCTACCACGCCATCAAACAGGGGATGGATATGGGTATCGTCAATGCCGGACAGCTGGCTGTCTATGATGACCTGCCGGAAGAGCTGAAAACCGCCGTTGAAGATGTGGTGCTTAACCGCCGTGAAGACGGCACAGACCGCCTGCTCGAGATTGCCGACAACTATCGCGGCGGTGGCGCAGTCGCCAGAAAGGCCGATGACGAGTGGCGCAAACTGCCTGTAGTCAAGCGGCTGGAACATGCGCTGGTTAAAGGTATTGATGCCTTTGTGAATGAAGATACCGAGGAGGCGCGGCAGGCGTTTGCAACCCCGATTGAAGTGATTGAGGGCCCGCTGATGGATGGCATGAATGTGGTCGGCGACCTGTTTGGCGAGGGCAAGATGTTTTTGCCGCAGGTGGTAAAGTCTGCCCGTGTCATGAAAAAGGCCGTGGCCCATCTGATGCCCTATATTGAAGCCGGTAAAGCTGCGGGTGCGAACTCCTCCAATGGCAAAGTGCTGATGGCAACGGTGAAAGGCGATGTGCATGACATCGGTAAAAACATCGTCGGTGTTGTGCTGCAATGTAACAACTTCGAGGTGATTGACCTCGGCGTCATGGTTCCGGCTGCCACCATCCTGGAAGAGGCTGGAAAACACAATGTGGACATTATCGGTCTGTCAGGGCTGATCACCCCGTCTCTGGATGAGATGGTGCATATCGCCAGAGAGATGAAGCGCCTCGGCCTGACGCTGCCGATTATGCTGGGCGGTGCAACCACCTCCAAGGCACACACAGCCGTGAAGATCATGCCGGAGTACGATGAACCGGCCATCTGGGTGAAGGATGCCTCACGTGCTGTGGGCGTGGCTCAGAACCTTATTTCCGAGGCCAATCGCGACACCTTTGTTCGTGAAACCCGAGAAGAGTATGAGAAGGTGCGCACCCTGTATGAGGGCAGAAACCGTCAGACCGAATTCCTTTCGCTGGCCGATGCACGCGCAAACCGCGTGAAGCCCGATGCGGAGCATATCCCCCCTGCTCCGAACAGCAGCGGCGTGAACATATTTAATAATGTTTCCATCAGTGAGTTGCGCGGCTATATTGACTGGACGCCATTCTTCAGTGCATGGCAGCTCAATGGCGCCTATCCGCGTATTCTGGACGATGAGAAGAAGGGTGAAGAGGCCCGCAAGATCTTTGCCGATGCGCAGGCGATGCTGGATACCATTATTGCAGAGAAGTGGTTTGAAGCCCGCGCGGTGATCGGCCTTTTCCCGGCCAATGCCACGGATGATGACAGCGTCATCGTTTACCGTGATGAAACCCGCTCAACCGAAATGGCCCGCCTCCACTTTCTGCGTCAGCAGCAGAACAAGAAGGACAGTCGCGCCAACCTCTGTCTGGCTGACTTTGTTGCCCACTCAGGTGCCGACCATATTGGCGGCTTTGCCGTATCCATCTTCGGTGCAGAAGAGAAAGCTGTCGGGTTTCAGAAAGAGCATGATGACTATCACGCCATCATGGTAAAGGTGTTGGCAGACCGTCTGGCCGAAGCACTGGCTGAGTGGCTGCACAAAGAGGTACGCACCAGACATTGGGGATACGCAACTGACGAGTCTCTCTCCAGTGAGGAGATGGTCCGTGAGAAATATCAGGGTATCCGCCCTGCTGCCGGTTATCCTGCCTGCCCGGAACACACCGAGAAAGGCACGCTCTGGCAGCTGCTGGATACTGAGAAGAGTATCGGTACCAGGCTCACTGAATCCTATGCCATGAATCCACCCTCATCGGTTTCCGGCCTCTACTTCGCCAGCCCTGAAGCCAGATATTTCACCGTCGGCAACATTAACAAAGATCAGGTGGAAGATTATGCCAGGCGCAAAGGCATGAGTGTGGAAGAGGCTGAGAAGTGGCTACAGCCAATTCTGGGATACTGAAAATAATTTATTGGGTTGGAAAAAAACGGGCTGGAAACCAGCGATTCATGCCGGGCACTCATACGCGTACCCTTCTTCCACTCACCTCTTCTTATCATCCATGTACGTCAGATGTGCGCCGTGTTTGATGTAGAGGTCGGTCAGTTCACGGGTCATGGAGCCGTAAAAAGCGAAATAGTATGGGTAATCCCAGTCTGCATCTTTCAAATTCGGGTCGGCTCCGGCTTCCAGAAGCAGACGAATGGCATCAATATTTTTTTCAGTCAGGTGCAGTGGTGTTGAAAGCCTGTCATTGGTCGCATTCAGATCAGCACCATGTTCAACAAGAAAGCGCATAACATCCAGGTGGGCATGCTTTGCCGCATAATGCAGGGCTGTGTTTTTCAGCTCATCCACAGCGTTGACATCACTGCCTGATTCGAGCACCAGCTTCAGTGACTCTACATCACCGCTTCTGGCCGCACTGAACCATGCTTCGCAATGTTTAGTTTGTTCATCCGTCTGTCGATCTGTTGGCACAACACCACCCTGCCCGGGTTTTAAACCACGCCCTGACTCTTGAGATACTCTTCATATGTACCATGATAATCGACAATGCCTTCCGGCGTAAGTTCAATAATACGGGTTGCCAGCGAAGATACAAACTCACGGTCATGACTGACAAAGATCAGGGTGCCCTCATATTTTTCCAGTGCCGTGTTCAATGCTTCGATGAACTCCATATCCATATGGTTGGTCGGCTCATCCAGCAGCAGCACATTGGGATTCTGGAACATGAACTTGCCGAAAAGCATGCGCCCCTGTTCACCACCGGAGAGTGCCTTGACCGACTTTTTAATATCATTCTGCGAAAAGAGCATGCGCCCGAGATTACCGCGAACCTCCTGTTCACCGTGCTCTCTCTTCTTCCACTGCGCCATCCAGTCAAACAGACTCATGCTTTCGGCAAAATCGGCCGAATGATCCTGAGCGTAGTAGCCGGCATTGGCATTTTCAGACCACTTGATCTCACCACCGTCCGGTTCCAGATCACCCGCCAGACAACGTAGCAGTGTGGTTTTACCGATACCGTTCGGACCGATCACGGCCACGCGCTCGCCGACAGGAACCCTAAGATCAAACTTTTCAAACAGCAGATTCCCGTCAAAGCCCTTACTGAGATCCTTCAGCTCCAGCACATTACGATAAAGCTTTTTATCCTGAGTGAAGCGAATGAAAGGGCTCACACGGCTCGAAGGCTTGACTTCATCCAGCTTGATTTTATCAAGTTTTTTGGCACGCGACTGTGCCTGCGTGGCCTTGGATGCATTGGCTGAGAAGCGGCGGACGAAGGCCTGAAGCTCCTGAATCTCCTCTGTTTTTCTGGCATTTGCAGTCAGCAGCTGCTGCTGAACCAGAGCTGCCGCTTCCATATAATCATCATAATTGCCCGGATAGATGCGCAGCTCCCCGTAATCAATATCAGCCATATGGGTGCATACGCTGTTCAGGAAATGCCGGTCATGCGAGATGATAATCATCGTACAGTTGCGTTCGTTGATCACCCCTTCGAGCCAGCGGATAGCATCAATATCAAGGTTGTTGGTCGGCTCATCAAGCAGAATAATTTCAGGATCACCAAACAGCGCCTGTGCCAGCAGGACCCTCAATTTCCAGCCCGGCGCAATGGATTTCATCAGACTGAGATGGTCTGACAGCGGGATACCCATACTGATCAGCAGTTCACCTGCATTGGCCTCCGCGCTGTAGCCGTCCAGATCGGCAAATTCGCTCTCCAGCTCACCGGCACGCATGCCGTCTTCCTCACTAAACTCAGGCAGCGCATAGATGCGGTCACGCTCCTCCCTGATCTGCCACAGCTTCTCATACCCCATCATCACGGTATCAAGCACCGTACACTCTTCAAAAGCGAAGTGATCCTGACGCAGTTTGCCCAGCCGTTCATTCAGACCGATGCTTACCGTCCCCGATGTCGGCACCAGGTCACCGCCGAGAATTTTCATCAGCGTTGACTTGCCGCAACCATTCGCCCCGATCAACCCGTAACGATTGCCATCACCGAATTTAACCGAGATATTTTCAAACAGGGGTTTATCCCCGAACTGCATGGTGATACCGGATGTAGAAATCAAAGTGTATTCCGTAAAAAAAAGATTAGCCATTTGAGCAACATGTGCGAGATCATGGCCTGAAAAGTGGCGCAGCCTAGTGCTGAGTATAATATATACAAGCAGGGAGCCGCCCTGCCATGCGCAGTAATCAGCCATTGAGAGATTCGGCCGGAACGACAGTATCGGCTTGCGTAAATTCACTATTTGGAGAAACCCATGCCCAGACCCCTTAAAATGTTCATGCGCGGCAAGCGTGTCCGCACCCTGCAGGAGATGCTGAAAAGGCTCGGCTATCCCATGAACGATCAGCCGGCCGTTTTTGGCGCATCAACCCGTGACGCCGTGAAAAACTTCCAGTCTGAAAAGGGGCTGAAAAACACGGGCATTGTCGATGATGCGTTACTGAATCTGATGAGGCAGGGTCACAATATTTCGGACATGGAGTCAAAAAACAGAACCAAACCTGAGCCCGAAGCTGCAGCTGCTGCTCAACCTGTGAATCAAAACAGACTCGATGCCCTGATTCGCCTGCTGGTTCGCAAAGGCGTGGTCAGCGAGGAGGAGTTGCAGGCTGAAATGCAACGGATACCGCCGAAGAAGGCAACGCAACTGCCTCTGGGTTAGTCGTGACTGCGGATCACTGCCTTCGCCCTGAATTCACCGAAAAGCTGACCAGAAAGCTGCTGAAAGGTGAATCAGCAAACCTGACCGGCCCGCAGGGGCGCAGGCGCACGCTACAGGATCTTCGCCGCTCTCTGCCGGCACCTCTGATCGTGCTGCAGGCCAACCTGCATGATTATCCTGAAAATGCCGGGGCACTGTTGAAACATCTCGGTGGACAGCTCAATCATGGCAACATCAACAGCATGGGTGAACTGCTCGATCACCTGGAGGGCAGCAGGAAAAAACACCTTCTTATCCTGCATAATTTCGACGAGCTGCAACAGGGTGAGGCAAGCGGATATGCAGGAGAGTTCTTCGACCAGCTTGGTAGCATCAACAGCCGTGCAACGATTTCATTGCTATGCGTATCGGAAACAGCGTGCGGCTTCCCCCTTCAAAGCAGCCCATTGCAACTTCCGCCTCTGACCTCTGCCCAACTGCTTGCAGAGCTGGCTCGCAGAAGCCCGCAGATGACTCAAACTGAATTGATGCCGCTGGCCGAATCGCTTGCTGCAGAAGCGGCTGCATACACGGCACTGGAAAGCATGGTTTCAGTGCATTGTGAAAAGCAATAGAGTGCGGCAATGATACTGAAATTTTTCCTCATGCTTATCGTCGTTGCCGTTGCCGTTGCGATGGTTGTACGGCTTGTTGCATGGCTGGCACGCCCGCGAAGAGAGCACATCGGCGACAGCTCGGGAACCATGGACTCCTCCGATTCCGGCTCATCCGGCGGTATCGACATCAGCATGTCACGCAGCAGCCGCGACAAGCATGATAGCGACGGACATGACTCAGGCCCGGATAGTGGTGGTGATGGCGGCGGTGACTAGGATGCGCTTCATGTTTAGGATATTGCTTGCTGCCAGTTTCCCCCTTTTAGCCGGTTGCGGGGAGACCACCCAGCCGACACCTGTCGCTCCCCGGGAGAAAACGGTCTATGAGAAAAATGCCACCGATGCGGCAGGTGTGGCTGAAGGCAGTGAGCAGGTCTCGCCCTTCGGAAAACCGGCACACTGATCAGGGCTGCATTTATGAGTCAACCTGTGCGTAAAACAGTTTCCACATCAGTTACATCCCCTGCCCCGTTGCGGATTCTTCTCTGCACCCTGCCGGTGTGGGGTGCATCCATGGCGCTTACGCTGTTCATGCCGATGACCGGAATCATCACCTCAATCATCATGGTTATCTGCCTTCTGGTTCTGCCATTCAAGGCACGTCGGGGTCTGTGTCCCGCATGCGACACTCCCAAAACGCTCCCCTTCCCGGGTTTCGGTAATGCGTGCAAAGGCTGTGGTGGAGAGGTGGTACTCAGAGGTGATGCATTTCATCTGCTGGAGGGCAGGGCAAAGAGCCCGACCCCGGTCCGGGGAGAGCCTGAGACTTTTTCACCGGATTGACAGTGATACGTTACAGTGCGCCGGGAAGGTGATCCCGAACCGTTTCTGCATCCTCAAACACAAGGTTTTTGCCTACCTCATCCGAAACAAGGTGTTCAAGTGCCGGGCTGCACTGTTTGCGCAGAAGGCCGAGAAATTCCGGCGGGGCCACCAGACAGAGGTGGGCGAATTCATTGGATGTACGCCCCCGATCCATCTCATTAATCAACTGGCGGGCAAACAGTTCGGCCTCATGCTCCTTCGGATCAAGCGGCTGGCCCATGGCATGCCTGCCCTCACCCATCCGGTCAAATGCCCGCCCCGGAAGATCACTGGTCAAATCCTGTTCATGCTTTCGGGATGCTTCATGATCCCATTCCTTCGTGAGTGTCAACGCTCCGGCCCGGCCATTCATGGCGTAGAGCTTTGCATGGCTCTTGTCTGCAACAAGTATCCAGGTCTTATCCATTAAACCACCTCCTGATATATCTACTCCTAGTATAGCCCAACTCCGGACATCGGCAGACTCCTAGGGAGAAGCTGATTAATAGGCATCCTGCCTATAATCAGCGCGCGAACACAAAAGTGTGATTTTGCTTTCGCTTACAAATCAAGCGTTTACACGCCTGATTTGGCGAGCCGTCCATGGTTCGCACGGAAGCGCCGAATAAATCAGCGTTTCCCTAGTCACCTCTCTCTTTCCGGTCTGCATTGAGGAAGCGGCGTATCATGAACTCCTCTTCTGCCGGCGTAAGATCATAACGCTGGCAGGCCTCCTCAATGGTAGCCAGATCGTAGGCATGCATCTCTGCAATCCAGCGCACCGCCTGACGCAGCGCCTCACCTTCCGGAAACAGCGATTTCGTTCCACTCATAACCTGCCAGCCTCTGTTTGCAGTGTAGCACAGTTTACAGCTATTCCCGGAACATGCCTGATGAGTATCGCATATCTGATATCTCATCCCGATCTCCTGTCCATTAGCAGGAAATTGGGTTTAAATGTGGCATGTCGATTTCAGATGAAGCAACCTGGTATCTCTATCTCATCCGCCTGAAGAGCGGCCATCTCTATACGGGTATCACTACCGATGTGACCCGGAGGCTTGGCGAACATGAAAACAGCAGAGGTGCCAAATTTCTTCGTGGCAGAGGCGGACTGCAGCTGGTGTTCAGCCGTGCGGTCGGAGACAGATCTTCCGCCCTGAAGATCGAGGCTGCCGTCAAGAAACTTCCGAAACAGAGAAAGGAGGCGCTTATTAATGGTGATTTCAGTATCGACGAGATGTCAGCCGATTGAACCCGCGCAGCGGCCATCTGCCTGCCAGCCGGAATTGGCTATAATGGTGTGAATGGGACGCTTCCCCGCCACTCTGGCATCTGTTCTCCTCTCAACCATGGCCTTTATGACCGGATGGATGCTGATGTTTGAGGATCAGTACATCTACTACCCGACCCGGGAGATTTATGACACACCGAAGGCAGCCGGGCTGGAGTTTCAGGATATCCACCTGACTGCAGATGATGGCACCGCCCTGCATGGCTGGCTGATACCTCACCCTGAAGCCCGATTCACACTGCTTCATTTTCACGGCAATGCCGGGAACATCAGCCATCGCCTGCATCTCTATAAGCAGTGGCACCGGATGGGACTCTCGGTGTTTGCCATCGATTACCGGGGCTATGGGAAGAGTGAAGGAGCTCCCTCTGAAGCAGGTTTTTACAATGATGCCCGTGCAGCCTGGAAAGAGCTGGTCGGCAGACAGGAGATTCCCGCTTCCCGGATCATTGTTGCAGGCAGAAGCCTGGGTTGTGCCGTGGCTGCAAAGCTGGCAACGGAGACAACACCTGCTGCGCTGGTGCTGGAGACCCCTTTTACAAACATTCCCGATATGGCTGCAGAACACTACCCATGGATCGTTCCGGTTCGATTGCTGGTAAAAACGCAGTTTGATACCCTCGACCTTATTAAAAATGTGCATGCCCCCGCCATGGTAGTCAGTGCCGGGGAGGACGAGATTGTTCCTGCTGCCATGAGTAAAAAAATCCATGCAGCTGCCAATGAGCCCAGGCAGTTTGTTACACTGTCCGGAAACCACAATGATTTTGATATCTCTTCATCAACGGCATATGCCACGGCATGGCAGCAGTGGCTGAACCGGCTGGATGGTGGCGAAAGATTGCCGGTGAACCCGGTAAAGGAGTGATGCATATGAATATTCTGCTGCCAAAACTGAAGTTGTAAGAAACCGCCAAACCGTTCGACTGACTCAACATGAAAACATACAGACTACTGATACCTGTTATTATTTCTCTATTTGCTGGCACAACCGTTGCCGAGGAGTTTTCCATGAAAGAGTGGACGCGCCCGTCAGACCGGGTACTGGAACAGCAACTCACACCGATGCAGTTTAAAGTGACACGGAAAAACGGGACTGAACCACCATTCAGCAATGAATACTGGAACAATAAAAAGGCAGGTATCTATGTCGATATTGTCTCAGGTGAGCCGCTGTTCAGCTCCAGAGACAAGTTTGATTCCGGCACCGGCTGGCCAAGTTTTACCAGACCTCTTGTTTCGGAAAACATCGTTGAGAAAGTGGATTACCTGCTCCTCAGGCGCCGGGTTGAGATTCGCAGCCACCATGCTGATTCACATCTCGGCCATATGTTCACCGATGGCCCGAAACCGACCGGACTTCGTTACTGCATCAACTCCGCAGCCCTTCGTTTTATTCCTGCAGATGAGCTTGAAGCCAATGGACTTGGCCAGTTCAAAAAGCAGTTTATGCCTGAGTGACCTGTTTAGATAACGCTCTCATCGCCGGGCAGGGCAGAAACCGGCCCATAAAAAAAAGCGCATCATGGGTGGTGAAAAACCAGTGGTGACTCCCGGCGTGTCTGAATACGGACAATGCGGGCATTCATCTGTTCCTGCTCTCTGCCATGGCCGCTTCTCTCTCTTCTTCCCATAACGACATAATAGAGAACAATGGCTGTGATGCCTGCAAGGGCTGCCCATAAGTCCCTGTCTGCAAGGCCCAGAACAGGTGACACCAGATAGGCTGCGACACCTGCTGCAAAAAAGAGAAGCATCGGCAATCCGTAGAGATGGATTGCACTGCTCAGAATAAAGTGGTCCGGCACCTCTACAACAACTTCATCACCGGCCACCGCACCCATACGATTAATAACGCGCAGCTCCATAGAGCGCTTTTTCCACGAGCCCAGGGTGGAGCAGGTAGACTTCCCGGCACACGAGTCACAGGAGGAAGCCCGCTGCGCTGTAACCACGGCTGTCTCGCCATCTGAATGAGTAACCATTGCGAATTGCTGCATAATGATCGAACTATACAAAGATTCTGCAACAAGCGTAAACTCCGCATGCATGAAACATCGCTCAATTCAACATTTTGACTACCTGATACTGGGCAGCGGCGCAGCTGGCCTGCTGGCTGCAAAACGGCTGGCCGACCACGGCAGCGTCGCTATTGCGAATAAGGGGGACTTCTCCGAATCCAATACCTATCAGGCTCAGGGTGGCATTGCCGGCGTTACCGACGCTGCCGACTCGATCGAATCCCATATTGCCGACACCATCCGTGCCGGTGCGGGCCTCTGCCATGAGGATGTGGTGAACCGGATCATCTCTTCCGGCAGCCGCATCATTCAGGAGCTTATTGACCTGGGCACCCCGTTTGATACCGAGGCGACAGGCGGACTTCACCTCACCCGCGAGGGCGGCCATAGCCAGCGGCGCGTTGCCCACGCCAAGGATGCAACGGGCCGGGCCATCGGTGAGACGCTTGTGCAGCATGTGCAGCAGCATCCCAATATCACCTGCTTAAAAAGGCATACAGCAGTAGACCTGATTACCAGCCGCAGGCTGGGGCGGCACGACGGAAAAAACAGCTGCCTCGGCGCCTATCTTCTCGATCCGGATGGCTCTATCATCACCCTCTCCGCGTCGCATACCGTGGTAGCAACGGGTGGAACCGGCAAGGTCTACATGTACACCTCCAACCCGCATGCTGCTACCGGAGACGGTATTGCCATGGCGTGGCGTGCCGGCTGCGCCGTCATGAATCTTGAGCTGATGCAGTTTCACCCCACCTGTCTTTACCATGCATCAAGTCCGACCATACTGCTGAGTGAGGCGCTGCGCGGCGAAGGTGCTCACCTGATCGATAATCAGGGCCACCGTTTTACCTTTGATTATGATGAACGGGGAGAGCTTGCCCCGCGTGACATCGTTGCCCGGGCCATTGACCACGAGATGAAGAAGCATGGACGGGACTGTATGTTCCTTGATGCCAGACCGCTGGGTGCAGAGACCATCATCAATCACTTTCCCAATATTCATGCACGGCTGATGAAGCTCGGGCTTGATATGCGCGTGCAACCGATTCCGGTGGTCCCGGCAGCCCACTATATGTGCGGCGGCGTAAAGGCCGATGTTGCAGGCCGCACATCTGTAGAAGATCTCTACGTGATTGGCGAATCGGCCTGTACCGGGCTGCACGGGGCCAACAGGCTGGCAAGCAATTCGCTGCTTGAGTGTCTGGTAATGGCCGAGTTCTGTGCCGATGCCATCATCGAGGCGGGAACCAAACCGCAAAGTACGACGCTTCCGGTCTGGGACGATTCCGGCACAGTACCGGAGACCGAACGTGTACAGATCAAGCAGAACTGGGATGAGATTCGTGCCACCATGTCGAATTATGTAGGCATCGTACGCTCCAATGAGCGACTGCGCCGGGCACGACGCCGGCTTAATCTGATCCGTGAGGAGATCGCCAGCTACTACTGGCAATACCCGATCAGCCGGGATCTGGTCGAGCTGAGAAACCTCTCCCTTGTTGCAGACCTGATTGTACGGTCAGCCCAGATGCGCCATGAATCACGCGGCCTTCACTACTCCACCAACTACCCGAAAACCTCTGAAACAGCCAGGGATACGGTCCTCACACCCGACCAGTTATGAGCACGCTGCTGGTTCGCGTTGAAGGCCGGGTTCAGGGCGTCTGTTTCAGGCACTACACCCGTGAAACGGCCGTTGAACTGGGACTCAGCGGCTGGGTGCGTAACAGCCCGGACGGATCGGTAGAGACGCTGATTCACGGCCCCGATGAGGCAGTACAACGCATGCTTGAGTGGCTCAGGCATGGCCCCTCTGCCGCCGCAGTCAGCCGGATTCATGTAACCCCGGCAGATGATGAGCCTCTGCCGTCAGGCTTTAATATTACCCGCTAAAACAATACAAAATGGCTGCTGTCAGCGGCCGGAACCGGTTATTCGTCAGTCTGGCTGTTTGCTTCCAATACGGCTTTCCCGGCCTTCTGCCTGATTCGCTCGATATCCTCATTGGCATTTTCCACATACCTGGTAATACAGCCGTTGTAGATTTCCAGTTCGGCATTATAGCGACTGACGCTGGAGTTATACGCATCAAGCTCCCACCGGGGAATCCTCCACCGGTTGTTAAGCGAATCCGGCCTGGGAGGTTTGGCCGGTTTGTGACAGCGGTGGCTCGGGTAGCCTGCGCTCAGGTTGCTTCCTGCAGACGCTGCAGCCGGTACTGACAGGCCTGTTGCGACAGGCAGCATGAGGCAGAGGTACATACATGATGATCTGTTAAATATGTTCACAGGTTTCGCGCCAATCCTTGTGAACGCTTCTGTTGGCCTGTATCGGAATGCATACGTTCATATTTCTCCCTCACTGCTGCAGGTTGCTGACTTACAGTCTAAACCACTTTAACTATAGCCTGAATTTTCAATTTGCGAATTTCCGATTCCGGCGACGACCCCGACTGATCGATGCAGCACTTCATCCGGAGTCAAGTCAGGACGGGGTGTGGCCATCAGGCACACAAACACAGATCCTTAACCACGGAGTAAAAACCGGCCCCCTTTCCTGGTGGCCGGGTCAGAAGCCCGCTCGATTCACCCGCTGCAACATATTTTCGGGACGGCAGCACTAAAAGATGGCACTGTTGGCCCCTATCCGTTTCAATGGCATCAGCAGCGGCTGATGCCGCTTACGTTGGCCGGAGACATACCGTGATTGGAGGTATCCCATTGGCCAAACCGAATTACAGCTACGAGAAGCGTCAGAAAGAGCTCGCCAGACAGAAGAAGGCGGAAGAGAAGCGCCTGCGCAAGATGGAAAAACGGGGCGAAACAGCCGGCGAAGAGCCAAATGAACCGGTTACGGATGAGGTTGCACCCGAATAGCACCTGCTCCGGTGATTGCCCGCTGCCGACCGGCCGGAGTTTCGGCAATTCCTGATTCCGGAATCAGATAGAAACCAGTGAAATTCCTACGTCTCGAAGTCAGCGACCGTCCGTTTACAGGCATATTTTTTAACCAGAGGAACCACTGCCTGATGCAGCGGATGCACCTGATAAGCCTCAAGTGCCTGCCTGCTTTCCAGTTCGGAATAGAGTACAATATCGGCTGACTGATCGCTGGCGCTGAAGTCGATTCCTGCCTCGATGTGCAGCAGTCCGGGAATCTTCCCCCGCAGATCTTCCAGAGCCTTTTTGATGATCACGGCACTCTTACGCTTCGGCACGCCGTCCACCTCATCATGCAGCCGCCACATCACAATATGTTTTACCATCCGGTCACCCTTTCCCTGTTGTTGCACCTTATAAACCGAGTTTTTCCACAGTCACATCACTTCCCCACAGACGGGATATCATCAACTGACTGCGCTCAACATCCCCGCTGCTGAAAAACTGCACCCCGCCCGCAGAGTTTTCAGATGCAGTCAGGTGGTTTTTTTCAAGCTGCCGTTTCAGTTCCGCTGCAATCGCACTGCCGGTATCAAGAATCGTAACATCCTTGCCGGCAATTTCATGAATCAGTGGCGCAAGAAAGGGGTAATGGGTGCAACCGAGCACCAGCACATCCACACCACGCGCAAGCAGCGGTGCAAGATGTGCCTGCAGCAGCTGCCGTGTTTTATCGCTGTCAAAATCGCCTGCTTCAACCTGCTCAACCAGCCCGGAACCCGGTTGAAAAATCACTTCGGCACTGCTTCCGAAACGTTTGACCAGCCCGGAAAACTTCCTGCTTGCCAGCGTGCCGCTGGTGGCCAGCACACCGATCACACCGGCTCTGGTTGCCTCCACCGCCGGCTTAACTGCCGGCTCCATGCCGATAATCGGCAGTGAAAAGTCCCGGCGAAGAGTCTCAATAGCCGCGGCTGTCGCCGTATTGCAGGCCACCACCAGCGCCTTGGCTCCCTGTGCGACAAAAAAACCGGCAATCCTGTGGCAGCGTTCTTCAACTGCCTCATGCGTCAGTGAACCGTAGGGCATGTAGGCGCTGTCTGCCACGTAGATCAGGCGCTCGTCAGGCAGAAGGTCATAAATGTGCCTGAGCACCGACAGGCCGCCGATACCTGAATCAAAGACCCCGACAGGTTGCTGATTACTCAATACCTCTGCTCCCTATAAATCATGCCAGAAGCGTGAATTCTACTCCGACAGAGATGAAAATTACTAACCATCTGTTTTAATTTCAAAAGTCGTGCTATATGTTATCCCATATAATGCCTTGAGTGGGAGAGCTCGTATGTCTGATAACAAGGATAAAGACGCTACAGAATCACCCGTTGAGTTTGACTTTGATTCAACTGTTGAGCTGGATATCAGCAAGTTTGTCAATGTCGCCCCGAACTCAACTGACGAGCTTCCATTTGATGAAGAGACATCCATCGACGGTCTGATGGAAATTTATGAACATCTGAAAAAGGACGGGACCCCTGCCATCGAACCCGACAGCATTCATGAACAGGATCCCTCCCATGATACTGTCAGTTTCGATGCGCTCAGTGCCGATTTCGAAGACATTCCGGATCCTGTAGAAGAAGCCGATGAGAACCTCCTGGGCGGTGAATATTTACCGGAAACAGCAACAACGCGCGAAGAGAGCGATGATATATTCAATCTCGATATCTCGGATTTGCCCGATGAAGATACCGGGGATGAGGACGAGCTCCTTGCCGGAAACGCCAACCCGGCAACAGGCGAACAGCCGCCCCTTGAATCTCCGGATGATGATGAAGAGTTCCGGCCTCTGATTGAGCTGACCGAAGAGATGCGCTACAGACCTGAAGATACAGACGATCAGGCAGTTCCGGATATGGCTGACGATCCCGATGCCCCTGAACTCACCACCAGAGAAAATGATCTTCTCTCCGAAGCAGTTAGTGATTTCGCCGAAAAGAACTCCGGCATTGATAAAACAATCACAAACAATGCCGAAACTCCGGAACTGACCACCAGGGAGATCAATGTCATATCAGCAGCAACAGAGACGACAGGCAACATTGACGGAGAAGAGGAGATTCCTGAGATTGAGGTTGAGGCCGTGTTCCCCCCGCAGTCTGATACGGCAGCAGCAGGAGTAGCAGAAGAGCCCGCTATGGATCCAGCCGCAGCATCAGGTGGCGGCAGATCAAACACGATTCCGCTTCTCTTTGCTGTCCTGGGCATTGCAGCAGGCGGGTTTGGAGCCTGGATGGCATTTGACGCCACTGGCAGGGTGGCCGATCTGGAGCGCCGCATCCAACACCTGTCAGCAGCGAATAATGATTCACAAAGCCATGATATTGCCGACATCAGACAGCGTCTTGACAAGATCGAGCGCCGCCTGACCGGTACGCCGACCATTGAGGCGGCAGCTCCGCTGGGAGCCGAACCGGCCACCGTGCAAGGTGCTGCAGTGGAGCCGGTGGAAGAGGCGGTTTTGCAATCCGAACCGATCACCCCGCAAACGCCTGTCTCCTCCGCCCCACCGAATGGTGACTGGGTTGTTAATATCTCATCACATGCAAAAGAGGATCTGGCGATCAGGGAAAATGCACGCCTTCAGAGCCTGGGGTTGAATACCGAAATTCACACGGCCCGGATCAAGGAGAGAACCTGGTATCGGGTTCAGATTACAGGCTTTGCCTCCAAGGATGAAGCCAAGGCGAAGCTCATGGATCTGCAGAAGTACCCGGACATCAAGGGTGCCTGGATCGGCAAGAAATAACGGTAGGCGGGAGCGATCCTGCCTGACCCTCCGCCCCACTGCTGTCCCGGATAATGTGTGCCTAGTGCCCTGTGGGCATTGCAAAACAATTAGTTCCGTTATGTTTGGCTTCGTTGAGACATGAATTCTACCCGAACCCTATCCGTCATTCCCGCGCAGGCGGGAATCCATTCTTTTCACTGTTTTTATGGATGCCCGATCGAGTCGGGCATGACAAAACAACTTAAGTGGGACAGCAGTGCCTCCGCACCGTTTATTTCAGCCACCTCCGGGTATATGATTTGAAACGCCTGTCAGGGTTGTCGTAAAACCTTAAAAGAAATCGTTGATTGCCAGGTAGGGAGAAGAGATATGTTCCCCTGTCGATACAGGCAGGCAGCTGCAGTGGTGCTGACATTGGTAACGGGCCTGATGCTGTTGCCGGAAAAAGGGATTTCTGCCGATGCCTCCATCCCTGAAGCTGTGACGCTCCATGTCGGAAAGTTTTCTGACGGCAAGCTTGACGGGTGGAAAGGCAAATCCTTTGACGGGAAAACCGTTTATACGCTTGTCACAGATTCAGCAGCAGAACAGAGAGGCAAAATACTCAGGGCCAGCAGCCACAACACCGCATCAGGCCTTGTTCGGGAACTCCGGATCGATCTTGAAAGAACGCCGTGGATTCACTGGTCATGGAAAACTGAACAACTGTTTTCAAATCTCAATGAAAATGAGAAGAGTGGTGACGATTTTGTGGCGCGGCTCTATGTTATTATTGATGGCGGAATCTTTTTCTGGAATAGCCGCACCCTGAATTATGTCTGGTCATCCTCACATCAAACAGGTGAAACATGGCCCAACCCGTACACATCCAACGCTACCATGCTTGCCGTAGAGTCGGGCAGTGCCCGGCTCGGGCAGTGGCTGAGGTGGACCCCATTGGTGGGACAGTTTGGTTGGCCATTTAAGGTGTACTCCT
>JAVVEJ010000036.1:0-23123 GCA_032251395.1 Mariprofundaceae bacterium | reverse complement strand
CCCACTGCTGTCCCACTTATTCGATTGCGTCATGCCGGACTTGATCCGGCATCCACTCAAGCGTTGCAAAAACTGGATTCCCGCTTTCGCGAGAATGACGAACAGGCCAATTTGGTATTGATGTCCATCGCACTTCAGATCAGCGAAACTCACGATGGTTCAACACCTTCCGAGCATGCGTCTTATGTTATCTGGGACAGCAGTGGCTCTGACCCCTTTTCTCTTTTCTCCTAGGCAATGGCTGAAGTAACAACGCTTAGAACACTAAATACGAATTCCATGTATAACACTCCTAAAAAACTGTGGGGTATCATGCATTTCTTACTCCTCCATCATCATAACAAGCAGATCAGTGGCTTCGGGGTCGATGCCTGCCTGGTAGAGCATCGTGGTGACTTGTCCACGATGATGGGTCTGGTGGTTGAACAGATGTTGAAGCAATTGGCCCAGTGGCCGCTCATGTTTCTCCCCTGCCATATTCCGGTAGCGGATCGGCTCGGCAAGCATTTCGTCATCCCATGTTTCGCTGAAAGCTAGAATCAACTGATCCAGCTCTTCACGCTTGATAGCAAGCACTTGAATATCATCATAAAGAAAATCACGCAGGTCTGTCGGCATCTCCATCTCACGGATGGGAGCCAACGCCTCGGCACAATATTTGGAGCCTGCAAAGCGGCGCAGCCAGAACATGTCGGCCACCAGAATGTGATTGAGTGTTCCGAGAATGGATTCAAAGAATGCGCCGCGATCTTTGGCAATTTCGTCAGGGGAAAGCAGCTGCACTTTCTCGTACAGCTTTCTGTTTACCCATCGGTTGTAACGCGCCATGCGTTTGAGATATTCCGTCATCCCGTCCCCCCCGAACAATAAAACAACCTTAGGTGCTTTCGCGCCGTATAGCAATTTTCGGGTGGACGCAAATTGCGTCCTGCTCTTCTTATTCAAGCGGCCATGGGAAAACTGTAGTTCAGCCCGAATTCGACCTTGAAGTCAGTAGCGTGAACTTTGGGAATAATCCTGTTTTTCTTCAGTGGCCCATCAGGTTGCATCAACTGCCGGAGCACCTTCACAATCTCCGAAATAGAAGCATCGTGGCCTTCAAGTCGTTTTTCCAATTTATTAAGTTGCCCGGCGAGACCTTTATGAGAAGCAATCATCTCCCTAAGGCGTACAAAGGTACGAATCACAAACAGACTCGTCTCTGCTGCCTTTTCACTATTCAGAACGCTGGTAGCCATTAACGCACCATGCTCGGCAAATGCATAAGGCAACGTCCTGGAAAATTTCAGTTTGGCAAGGTGGTCGCAATTTGCGACCTCATACGTTTATCAGGCGGCGAGTTTGTCGGCGTGGAGCGCTTCCATGGCCAGCCGGGGCTTGGCACTGACGATACGCAGCAGTGCCCTGGCCGGGCCTGTCGGGTGCCTGCGCCCCTGCTCCCAGTTTTTCAACGTCGCCGGACTGACACCCAGCAGGGTGGCGAACTGCGATTGGGAGAGCCCGGTCTTCGCACGAACCGCCTGCACATCCACATCGGCAAACTCAATGCTTCGCGATGCAGCTTTCTTTCCACGTTTGATGGCACCGGCTTCTTTGATGCTCGCGGTTAATTCCTGAAAAAGCTTCTCATCCATCTCCAAACTCCTCTTCTACCAGTGCTTTCAAAATCTTGATCTGATCTCTGGTCAGGTCGGCCTGCTCATTCTTGGCATAGGCCAGTAACATAAATATCTGATTATCCGGAACAGCCCAGTAATAGATCACCCGTGCACCACCCCGCTTACCATGCCCTTTGGCAGCAATACGTACCTTACGAATGCCACCACTGCCGGGAATCGTTGCACCCGCATCAGGACGATCCGCCAGCTCCGCTTGAAACTCTGCATACGCATCATCATGCATTAGAGCCTTGATCTGACGCGCAAAAACAGAGGTCTCAAATATGACCATGGAAGAATGTACGCCATTGGCGTATAGGTGTAAAGAGTATAGTTGAAATCATCCCCTGTTCCCCCGAACAATCAAAACAACCTTACGTCCCATCGTGCCGCAAGGCAATTCAGCCTTTCGGAAGCTTCGGAATATTCCCGCGGATCAGCTGGATCAGCATCCGAATGAAGGCATAGAAGAGAATCAGAGCGCCAAGGCCTGCAATCGACTTGGCGATCATGCCGTTGGTGTGCGGCGAGAGGAGCCCGATGCCGCCGCTCCACTCCTCCGGAATAGAGTAAAGCGACACCCATGCCGTGCCGACAGCGAAGCAGAGCACCATCAACGTTGCCAGCGAATGGCGAATCCTCGGATAGTCCGGGAAAAGGATCATCACGCCTGCAAAAACGAACATCATGCCGAATGTAGCTACCACCCAGCGCGGGGCATGGAAACTATCCGGATCGGCAGGAATCACATTGAGTGCAGCAAGCACAACACTCATCCCCATAACGATGATAAATCCGGGAATCAGATACAGTTTCCAGTCAGGGCTCTCTTTTTCGGAGTTCGTCTCAACCATTGCCTGTCCCCTCCCCTGAGCAGGAGTTAATTTAAAAGCTTTTGCGCCGTATGGCAATTGAACACCATCAGGAGAGCGAACGGTTGGCAGGATATGTTCGGGCGTAGTACAGTGACGAGCAGATTGATCGTCAGCGGAGGCCGTCATCAGAAAACCGGAGAACTATCGCGAGCAGGCACTAAAACTGTTTCCGTGGGTGTGCGGCCGTTGTGGCCGGGATTTCGAAGGCAAGCAGCTCAAGGAACTGACGGTGCATCACAAGGATCACAATCACGACAACAACCCGGCCGATGGCAGCAACTGGGAACTGCTCTGCATCTATTGCCATGATCATGAACATTCCAAACATGAGACAGTGCACACCAGCCACGAGCGTGAAGAGCATCACTCCACCTATCAGCCCTTTGCCGGTCTGGAAAAACTGCTCAAGGGTGATGATGAAACATGAGTGGCACGCCTTAAAAGCGTGTGACCGGAGCCAGATACCGGGTACGGGACGGACTTATTATTTCGTTGTCTCGAAGCTTCAGCGGAGGTACGCTTTCCGCAGATTCATCTCACTACAGAGACCGGTGCCTGTGCAGTGAGAGATATAAACAACAAGCTGGAAAAAGGCCTGTCCTCCCTCCCCTGAGCAGGCCTTTTTCTTTTTCACCGGAGCAGCCGGAACCTCTTTTCCGGCATCAATCAACTGCAGAAGTACCGCTCATACCTTCACCGGGCCTGCATTGCGCACAGCCTCGCTGACATCGACCTCGAACCGATCAAAGTTCCTGTGAAAATACGCTGCAAGTTCGTGCGCTTTGGCCGCGTAGACCGCCTTGTACGCCCATGTCCGTTCCGGCAATCGGCACAACAGAAATATGCTATAGTCAGAGCGTATGACGAAACATGATCTGCCCCCACCGGTGCATGGCAGCAGCAGAGAGGCGCTGCTGAGTTCACTCGCCACTACCGGGGATGGAATAAGTGGTGCGGAGGCCGCAGCACGTCTGCAACGGTATGGCAGAAATCAGATCGTTTTCCATCGGGAACATTCACAGCTGCTGATGCTGCTCAGGGAGTTCACGGCGCTCTTCCCGTTGCTGCTGCTCGGTGCCGCCCTGCTCTCTTTTTTCGCGAACTTTCTCAGCCCCGGAGAGGGGTATGATCTGATCGGTGTGGCACTGACCGTTGTGGTTGTGCTCAACGCTCTGGTCTCATTTTATCAGAACCGCAAGGTAGAGAAGCTGATGATCTCCTTTCTCGACTATATCCCCAGGCAGGTAGCACTGCTGCGCGATGGCGAAAAGGTGATCCTGGATGCCAATGAAGTAGTGCCGGGAGATCTGCTCTTCCTGCAGGAGGGGGACAAAATCCCGGCCGATGGGGTAGCCCTTGAGGCAACCCAGTTGCTGGTCGATGAGTCGATCCTGACCGGTGAATCGGAACCGGTGACCAGGTCGGCCCTCAAAGAAGTGGTGGATGAATTTTGTCAGGTGCGTTCAGGCGCCACGATCATCAGGGGCAATGCAAAGGTGCTGGTGACCGGAACCGGACGGGCTACAGGCCTTGGCAGCATCTCCGAACTCTCTCAGGCGGTGGAGAACGACATGACACCGATGCAGCAGGAGATTCAGAATTTTGTCAGAAAAATCACCTGGCTTGCGCTGGGAATCGGCTTTGCTTTTTTCATTATCGGCTTTTTTATCGGCAATCCGTTCTGGACCAACCTTGTTTTCGCCATCGGTATTATCGTTGCCAATGTTCCGGAAGGATTACTGCCCACCGTTACCCTTGCCCTGACCCAGTCTTCACTGCGCATGGGCAAATGCAATGCCGTGGTAAAAAACATCCTTTCCGTGGAGACGCTCGGCAGTACCACGGTGATCTGTACGGATAAGACCGGAACCCTGACCCGCAACCAGTTGCATGTGGAGACAATGTATCTCGATTTTGCCGAGGTCGATGCGGACGATGAGGCTGCGTTCAACAGCAACCGTGCGGCACGCACCTTTCTCGAGATCATGGCGCTCTGCAACGATGCCATTTCAGTCAACCACAACAACAATCACGGTCAGGAGAAATTCAAAGGCGACCCCACCGAAACAGCGATGGCAGCCTATGTCGACAAGCTGGGTGGATTCGATCTCCTGCGCAGCACCTTCGAGTTGAGGCACAACCGCCCGTTTGACTCGGAGAACAAATACATGACCGCCACCCATGCCACACAGGGAGGCGCTCTGTTCATGACCGTCAAAGGGGGGCCGAATGTGGTCATCTCACGCTGTACCCAGGTCCACAGCGAA
The DNA here is from genome assembly GCA_032251395.1 of Mariprofundaceae bacterium. Taxonomy (GTDB): domain Bacteria; phylum Pseudomonadota; class Zetaproteobacteria; order Mariprofundales; family Mariprofundaceae; genus WSZY01. The sequence continues at coordinate 18,323 of JAVVEJ010000036.1, read as the reverse complement.
GGGCTGGTACGGGATCTCCGTGATGACGAACGTGAGCACCTGATTACCCGGGCCAGCCACTATGCAGCGCAGGGATTGCGGGTACTGGCTCTTGCCTACCGGATCGCCGGGCAGCCGGAGCAGGAGCCGGAGGGGCTCGTGTTTACAGGGCTTGTAGCCATGGTTGATCCGCCACGCCGTGAGGTGCCTGCTGCGGTTGCCGCCTGCAGAAGCGCCGGCATCCGCATTATCGTGATCAGTGGTGATAAAGCCGAAACCGTCAGCTATATCGCACGTAAACTGGGTATCGTCACTGACCCGCGAATTATTGAGGGTGAGGAGCTCGCCGCCATGAGTCCGGAGCTTCTGACTACGGCGCTGAAAAATGAGGAGGTTGTGTTTGCACGCATCGCACCGGAACAGAAGCTTGCTATAGTCAACGCCCTGAAAAGCATGGATGAAGTGGTAGCGGTTACCGGCGACGGCGTCAATGATGCGCCGGCACTCAAGCGCGCCGATATCGGCATCTCCATGGGCCTGCACGGTACCGATGTGGCGAAGGAAGCCTCCGACATTATTCTGCTTGACGACAATTTCGCCACTATCGTCAAGGCCATCGAAGAGGGCCGCACCGTGTATGACAACATCAGGAAATTCATCACCTATATCCTGACCAGCAATATCCCGGAAATCCTGCCTTTCATTGCCTATGTGCTGCTGCCGATCCCGCTGCCCATTACCGTGATACAGATTCTGGCCATTGATCTGGTTACAGATATCATGCCCGCAATCGGGCTGGGTAATGAGCCGCCGGAAGCGGATATCATGCAGCGACCGCCCCGCCGCAGAAGCGAGCGGCTGGTCAGCTTCCGCACCTTTATTCGCAGCTATGCCATCGTCGGCCCGGCTGAGGCTGCCCTTGCATTCGCAGCATTCTTTGTTGTGCTCTTCGACGGTGGCTGGAGCTGGGGAGAGACTCTCTCCGGCAACACTGAGCTCTATCTGCAGGCATCAGGAGCTTTCCTGTCCACCATTATTTTCTGCCAGATCGGCAATGTGATGGCCTGCCGTACAAATCGCCAGAGTGCGCTGCCCTACCTGACACGGCAGAACCGCTGGATCACACTTGGCGTGATAGCAGAGATCCTGTTTATTCTCCTCATCGTCTATCTGCCGCTGCTGAACCCGATATTCAACACAACGCCATTTTCCATCTCTGCATGGGCCATCGTCGTGATGTCACCATTTGTAATCTTTCTGATTGAGGAGTTGAGAAAAGCCCTGGTGCGCAGGGGCGCGGCATGGCTCACCGCATGATAATCCGCTGATTCCCCGGTTCTGTAACCAGCCGGCAGCGGAGACGCCAGACACGGCTTATGCAGCCATCCGGTCCGTACAGGCCTTTTTTACCATGAATACCGCACTGTATGTACCATGCTTGAAGCCTGACCCGATTTCTTCATAGTTCCCTGCCATCAGGTTAGAGAGGATGCACCGAATATGAAACGCAGCCATGCAACATCGGCTCATGCCACCAGAGCCCTCCGTCTGGTCTCATCGCTTCAGCAACGCTTTGTACAGGGACTGGAGAGTCTGGCCCGGCTGCATGGCAGCCCGCAACGCTTTACAGCAGTCGAGTGGCTCCGCGACCGGGGAGTTCACGGCGGCGGCACACGCCTTGAGACGGCTGACGGTGATCTGTTCGGGCGCGGTTCGGTCAACGTTTCGCAGGTGCATTATGATGACAATCCTGAGAAGAGGCTCGCTTCAGCCACCGCCATCTCCACCATTATTCATCCCGTGCATCCGCTGGCTCCTTCGGTGCATATCCATGTCAGCTGGACGGAGATGAAATCAGGTCAGGGTTACTGGCGCATGATGGCGGATCTGAACCCGTCCAATGAAGTCGACGCGGACAGGGAGAGCTTCTTTGCGGCGCTTCAGAAGGCCGCACCCACACAATTTGAAGAGGCAAAAGCACAGGGTGAACGCTACTTCTATATTCCGGCTCTGGGCCGGCATCGCGGTGTGGCGCACTTCTATCTGGAGAACTACAGCACGGGCGACAGGGAAGCCGACTACCTGCTGGCTAAAGCCGTCGGTGAGGCGGCCATCGACAGCTATCTGGATATCCTGACCACAGCACTGGACAAGCCGCCGAAAGCGACGGCTGAACAGCTTGCCGTTCAGCTTGCCTACCACACCCTCTACTTTTTCCAGGTACTGACACTGGATCGCGGCACCACCACAGGTCTGCTGGTTCATGATCAGAACGATGTCGGCATCATGGGCTCGCTTCCGGCCTGTGTGGACCGTGACCTGCTCACCTCATGGGTAAGCCGCATGCAACCCCCGCAGGATCAGTTGCTGAAATCCCTGATTGCTGCCCTGCCGGAAGCGTCACCATGTCTTGTGGATGAAGCGGTAAAACAATCACTGGCAACCGTGGTGCGCGATCACTACAGAGCACATCCGGAAGCGATTGCCATGCAGGCCTCCGGCGACCTGATTCCTCCAACGGTTGATAACCATCGGTAGAGCCGCCGCTGATCAGGCAGTCAGCATTTTCCGGTTTCTGGTTTGGTTCTCAGGCTTGTTCTCAAGCGTGCCTGCTCGCGCCGCCATGCTTCGATCTTCGCATGATCGCCCGATAACAGCACATCAGGCACACGCCTGCCCTCAAACTCCTCGGGTCGGGTGTAGTGCGGCCAGTCAAGCATGCCGTCCTCTGTAAACGAATCGAGCACGGCCGACTCAGGCGAGCCCAGTACGCCGGGCAGCAGCCGAATCACGGCATCTAGCACAGAGATGGCAGCAGGTTCGCCGCCTGAGAGCACGTAATCACCGACAGAGAGCTCTTCATCGACATAATCACAGATACGTTCATCAAAACCCTCATAACGGCCGCAGAGCAGCGTCAGCCCCGGCTTGCGGGTATACTCCAGCGCCTTATCCTGCGTAAACGGAGTGCCGGACGGGGTGAGCATCACCACATGGGTATCGGGTTCGCGCCTGCGCGCTTCACGGATGGCTCCGACTACCGGTTCCGGCTTCATCAGCATGCCCGGACCGCCGCCATAGGGAGAGTCATCAACACTGCGGTGTCTGTCGGTGGAAAAATCGCGAATCTGAATGGTTTCAACCCTGGCAATTCCCGCCTCGATTGCCCGCTTCGGGATTGAACAGGACAGAGGCGATTCAAAGAACTCCGGGAAGAGTGTCAGGATCTGGGCGTAAAACATGCATCCATCCCCTCTAAAAGCTCCACCTCAATGGTTCTGCTCTCATCATTGATGGCAACCACGACATCCCCGATAAAGGGGAGCAGCCATTCACCCGGCTCATCACTGTTATCGGGCGTTGCGACACAGAAATTATCCTGGGCACCGAACTCGGCCATCCCCGTTACGGTTCCAAGCAGCACGCCATCGGTGGTAACCACACGGTAGCCGGTCAGCTCTTCCCATAGATACTCATCATCTTCGAGCTCCACTTCGGAGGCGTTGACCCAGATGGTGCTCTTCTTAAGCGCCTCGGCACCGTTGCAGTCATCCACGCCCTCCAGCTTGGCCAGCAACTTGCTGCCGCCATGTGACCAGCAGCGTTCTACTCTGTAGGAGACGGCAGTTTCAGGAGAATCCCCTACCCACCAAAAAGAATACCCGGCGATACCAATGGCAGGCCGGGTATGGGAAAAAAGAGTCAGCGCACCTTTCAGGCCGTGAGACCCGGTGATGGCACCGACTTCCAGAAAGCGATCAGCTGTCAGCTTTCTCAGCGGCTTTCGCTTCAGCAGCAGGAGCCTCTTCGGCTACTTCTTCAGCAGCTTCAGCGGCAGCGGCCTCTTCTGCAGCCTTGGCTTCAGCGGCGGCAGCCTTCTCAGCGGCTTTCGCTTCAGCAGCAGCAGCCTTCTTCTCTGCAGCAATCTTATCAGCGGCTGCCTTATCGGCAGCGGCTCTCTTTGCAGCAGCCTGCTCAGCGCGAACGGCCGGATCAATCTGTGCAGTTCTGATGATGCTTGCGACACGAGGGGAGACCTGTGCGCCCAGATCGGTCCATGCTTTCACACGATCAAGGTTCAGTTCAACCACTTCAGGCTCAGTGCAGGGATCATAATGACCCAGCTTTTCAATGAACGCGCCGTCACGGCGTTTGCGTCCATCAAGAACCACAATTGAGTAAAAAGGACGCTTCTTACGTCCGCCACGCTGCAAGCGAATCATTGTCGCCATAAAACAATACCTCCGAAAATCAGGCGGCGGACTATAACGCCCGTCAACAAAAAGTCATCCCTTTAATTTAAATGAATGATGCCGACGTTTTTACCACGAAGGCACAAAGAGACCAGGAAAAGAGAAATTCCTAGAAAAACATATCATTGGCCAGCAGTTCTTCCTTTGAAGTTGCGATCAGCAGCATCTTCTTCAACACTTTCTCTCTGTGCCTTTGAGTCTGAAGGTGAATCGCGCAGCGAAAGAGGCTCCCCTGGGGGACTGTGGTTTATCTACTCTTTGCTTCAGACCTTCGGCATGCCCGGCATACCGCCGCCACCTCCGAGCTTGCCCATCATCTGGGCCATCATACGCTTGCCTCTGCCGCCCTTCATTTTCTTCATCATCTTCTGCATCTGGGCGAACTGTTTCAGCATCCGGTTCAATTCGGGAACCGTAGTGCCTGAACCTGCTGCAACACGGCGCTTGCGGCTGCCATTTAAAAGCGTCGGACGCTCACGCTCCTTCGGCGTCATCGAATAGACCATCGCCTGCATCCGTTTCATCGGCCTGTCATCCATCTGGTTTAAAGCCTCGGAGGGAATCTTCACGCCCGGCAGCATCTTCAGCATCGAACTCATGCCGCCCATGTTCTGCATCTGCGTCAGCTGTTCGGCAAAGTCCATCAGGTCAAACTGTCCCTTTTTGAGCCTCTGAGCCGCTTTTTCAGCCTGCTCGTGATCAACCGAGGCCTGGACCTTTTCAACCAGACCGACAATATCGCCCTGCCCGAGAATACGGCCTGCCATACGAACCGGATCAAACAGCTCAAAGGCATCAACCTTCTCGCCGGTACCGACATAGCGGACAGGAACACCGGTACTGTGCGCCACAGAGAGCGCTGCGCCACCACGCACATCGGCGTCGGTCTTGGTGAGGATGCAGCCCGACAGATCAAGGCTGGCATGGAACTGACCGGCAATGGTAAGTGCCGTCTGGCCGGTCATTGAATCGAGCACCAGCAGGCGTTCGGTCGCCCTGACCACATCGCCCACTTCGCGAATCTCCGCCATCAGCGCATCATCAACCACCTGACGCCCTGCGGTATCGAGAATCAGCACATGATGACCGCCGGTTCGCGCCTGTTTCAGCGCCGATGCGGCCATCTTCGCCGCACTGCTGCCTTCACCGGTCAGGTAGGGAACATTAACCTGCTCTGCCAGAATCTGCAGCTGTTCGCGTGCCGCCGGACGGGTTGCATCGACACTGGTCAGCGCCACCTTTTTGCCCTGTGATGAGAGCAGTCGTGCCAGCTTGCCCGCGGTAGTGGTTTTACCCGCACCCTGCAGGCCGCAGAGCAGAATTACCGACGGAATCCTTGAGGTGTCGAGACTACGGCGCTGGCCACCGAGAATGTCGGCCAGCAGATCGTTGAGAATCTTTACGATCACCTGGCCCGGATTGAGGCTTCTGGCCACCTCTGCACCGAGCGCCTGCTCGCGCAGCTGACTCATAAGATGGCGGGCTACCGGCAGTGCGACATCGGCCTCCAGCAGTGCCATGCGCATTTCGCGCAGCGTGGCATCAAGGTCGGCCTCACTGACACGGGCAGCACCGCGCAGCTTGTGTGCAATGCCACCCAGTTTTTCTGACAGGCGATCAAACATTATCCATATCCCTCACAAGTAGTCTGAATTAACGCTACTTCTTTACAATCTCCAGCAGTTCAACATCAAAAATCAGTGTTGTATTCGGCCCGATCTTCGCCCCTGCTCCGCGCTCACCGTAAGCAAGTTCGGAAGGTACGAAAAGGCGGTACTTGCTGCCCACATTCATCAGCTGCAGACCCTCGCCCCAGCCGGGAATCACGGCGTTAAGCGGAAAAGTAGCCGGCTCGCCACGGGCATAGGAGCTGTCGAACTCCGTACCATCGATCAGTGTGCCTTTGTAGTGCACTTTTACCATATCGGTCGCCACCGGCCTGTTACCTTCGGCCGCTCTTAACACCTCATACTGCAGTCCGCTTGAGGTTGTAGTGATACCGCTTTTCTGCTTGTTGGTTTCCAGAAATGCCATGCCGGAACTCTTGTTGGCTTCGGCAACGACCTGCTTCTCCTGCTGCTTGCGCTGAGCAAACGCCTGTTTCACCTGACCGGCCTCTTCAGGCTTCATGCGCATCTCCTTGCCTGCGACAGCAGCACTGAAGGCTTCAACAAAGGCATCCGCATCCGCATCGTTGGTCAGCTGGCGAAAGAAATTCCCCGCATCCATTCCCATCGCATAACCGAGCTTGTTTGTATCCGAATCCAGCGCAACCGGCTTGTCTTCAGGCGCCTGTCCCTGTGAACAGGCCGCAAGACCCAGTACTATTGTCCCCAACAAAATCAACTTTTTCATATTTTTTATCCTCATATTTATTTACCTTTATAAACCAAAATTCAATTTTATCTGCAAACTGGAAATGCTGGATGGTGCGCTCAGGCAAGGCGTGGCGTTTTCGAGAACCGCAGCATATTTGCAATATGTGAGGCTCGCAGAAAATGAAGCAACGCAGCATGTGCGTATCAGACAGTACTTCCTACTCCCATTCAATGGTTGCCGGCGGCTTACCGGAGACATCGTAAACCACGCGATTGACGCCACGCACCTCATTGATAATACGGTTGGAGACCTTGGCCAGCAGTGCATGCGGCAGCTCCGCCCAGTGTGCGGTCATGAAATCCTGTGTCTCCACGGCACGCAGTGCCACGACCCATTCGTATGTCCTGCCATCACCCATCACACCGACCGACCTGACCGGCAGGAAAACAACAAAGGCCTGCGATGTCTTCTCATACCAGCCGGAGGCACGAAGCTCTTCGATGAAGATCGCATCTGCCCGGCGCAGCAGATCGGCATACTCTTTTTTCACTTCGCCGAGAATGCGTACGCCCAGGCCGGGACCCGGAAACGGATGACGATAGACCATCTCACGCGGCAGGCCGAGCGCCACACCCAGTTCACGCACCTCATCCTTAAACAGATCACGCAGCGGTTCCAGCAGTTTCAGGTGCAGGGTATCGGGCAGGCCGCCCACATTGTGGTGACTCTTGATGGTATGCGCTTTTTTCGTTTTGGAACCGGCGGACTCAATCACGTCAGGATAGATGGTCCCCTGTGCCAGCCATCTGGCATTGGGCATTTTCTCAGCCTCTTTCTGGAACACATGCACAAACTCACGGCCGATGATTTTGCGCTTCGCCTCCGGCTCATCAACACCGGCCAGTTCACTCAGAAACTTCCCGGCAGCATCAACATGATCGACTTTAACGCCAAGATTTCCGGCAAACATCTCCATTACCTGTTCGGCTTCATTCAGGCGCAGCAGACCATTGTCGACAAAGATACAGGTGAGCTGATCACCGATCGCACGCTGCAGCAGTGCAGCTGCCACCGAGGAGTCGACACCACCGGAGAGGCCAAGAATCACCTCTTCATCACCTACCTGCTGACGAATATGGGCTACGGCCTCATCGATATAGTGCGGCATGGTCCAGTCGCGGCTGCAACCGCATATCTCGTGCACGAAACGGCTCAGAATCTCTTTTCCCTGACGGGTATGGGTCACTTCGGGATGAAACTGTACCGCATAAAAACGGCGTTTCTCATCGGCCATGCCGGCAATCGGTGTGGAGTCGTTACTGCAGAGAACATGGAAGCCATCCGGCAGCGTTGTCACCTTGTCACCATGGCTCATCCAGACATCAAGAGCGCCGTTCTCCCTGTCCTGGACACCTCTGAACAGCGGCGAGTTGCCGCTGGTGAATACCTCGGCATAACCGAACTCGCGCACATGGCCTGTTTCAACCTTGCCGCCCAGCTGGGTCGCCATCGTCTGCATGCCGTAGCAGATACCGAGCACCGGCACACCCAGCTCGAACACCAGCTGCGGCGCCTTCGGCGTCTCATCTTCGTAAACTGAATTCGGGCCACCGGAAAGAATGATGCCTGAAGGGGCAAATTCACGGATCTCCGCCTCTGTCATATCCCACGCATGCAGCTCGCTGTAGACCTCGGCCTCACGCACCCTGCGGGCAATCAGCTGGGTATACTGTGAACCAAAATCGAGAATGAGTATCTTTTCCATCATGTAATAAAATCCTTAGACACAGATGAACACGGATGAACACAGATCATAAATCCACATCAATCCGTGTCTAAATTTTTATGAGTTGAGGCGATAGTTCGGGGCTTCTTCGGTAATCGTCACATCATGTACATGCGACTCATGCAACCCGGCACCGGTAATGCGTATAAATTTCGCCTTGGCATGCATCTCCTTAACGGAGGTTGCACCGATATAGCCCATCGAGGCACGCAGGCCACCAATCAGCTGATGCAGAATATCGGTAATCTGGCCCTTGTAAGCCACACGGCCCTCAATACCTTCCGGAACCAGCTTCATCACCTCTTCGACATCACCCTGAAAGTAACGATCCTTACTGCCCTTCTTCATCGCACCGATTGAGCCCATACCACGATAGGCCTTGTAGGTACGCCCCTGATAGAGAATCTTTTCGCCCGGCGCTTCATCGGTACCGGCAAACATCGAGCCGAACATGCAGCTTGATGCACCGGCTGCCATTGCCTTGGCAAAGTCACCTGAAAATTTGATGCCGCCATCGGCAATGATCGGGATGCCCAGCTCGCGCCCGGCTACGGCGCAATCCATCACTGCCGTCAACTGCGGCACACCCACGCCGGCCACGATGCGGGTAGTGCAGATCGAGCCGGGACCGATTCCCACCTTCACGGCATCGGCTCCCGCCTCAGCCAGATCACGAACAGCATCCGCCGTTGCAATGTTACCGCCGATCACCTGAATCCTGTCGCCATACAGGCGCTTGATTTCGCGTACCTGCTCAATGACACCGGATGAGTGGCCATGTGCGGTATCGACGACAACCGCATCCACGCCTTCGGCAAAAAGCGCCTCAAAGCGCTCCATCTCTTTCGGGCCGACACCGATGGCAGCTGCCACCAGCAGGCGGCCAAGCGTGTCACGTACGGCATTCGGATGCGCCGAGGCTTTTTCGATATCACGCACGGTCATCATGCCGTGCAGACGGCCGTCAGCATCAACCACGGGAAGTTTCTCGATACGATGTTCACGGAACAGCTGCTTGCACGCATTCAGATCGCTGCCCGGAGCAACAGTTACCAGGCGGTCGCGCTGTGTCATCATATCCCTCACAGCCATGCTGTGGTCCGACTCGAAGCGGATATCACGGTTGGTAATGATACCGCAGACCATTCCATTGGCATCCAGCACGGGAAAGCCTGAAAAACCATGCCTGGCGGAGAGATGGCGCACATCTTCCAGCGACATATCTTCGGTAACGGTGAGCGGATCCTGAACCACACCGGCCTCGTAACGCTTCACCTTGCGGACCTCGGCAGCCTGCTGCCTGTTGGTCAGGTTTTTGTGCACAACGCCGATGCCGCCCTCCTGTGCCAGCGCAATCGCCGTTCCCGACTCGGTAACGGTATCCATCGCTGCTGAGACTACCGGAATATTGAGGCGTATCTTTCTGGTCAGCTGGGAAGAGGTGTCAGCACCTTTTGGCAAAATCTGACTTGCCTGCGGCACCAGCAATACGTCATCAAATGTCAGGCCTTCGCTAATTTCATGCATGTCGCCTCCGGGCAGATAAAGGGGAGGAATTCTATTCACAAAGCCAGATTCAGCAAGGCTTGCAGAATTGTTAATGATATCAACCGCTTTGGCGATCCGGGCAGAATCTTCCTACCACTGCGGCACCGACAGCATCGCCGAACACATTAAGCGTGGTTCTGCAGCGGTCCAGGAACCAGTCGATAGCCAGAATCAGTCCGATCCCCTCCAGCGGCAGGCCGACTGCCTCAAGCACAATGACCATGGTCACCAGACCGGCTTCAGGGATGCCTGCCGCGCCGATGGCAGCCATGGTTGCCGTGATCAGCACCAGCATCTGCTGGCCGAATGTGAGCTCAATGCCCATCGCCTGTGCGATAAAGAGCACTGCCACCGCTTCATAGAGTGCGGTACCATCCATATTGATCGTGGCACCCAGCGGCAGCACAAAGCGGCGGGCCGGTTTCGATACCCCGGCAGCCTTCACCCCCTCCATCGTCATCGGCAGCGTGGCACTGGAGGAGGATGTGGAAAATGCGGTCAGCAGGGCCGTGGCCATATGCTCCAGATATTCACCCGCACCCCTTCTCGCCAGCACAACCAGCAGCAGGCAGAGCAGGCCGGCATGCAGCAGAAGACCGGAGATGACAGCCATGGCATAGCTGGCAAGCCCTGCCAGCTGGGCAAAAAAGGCATCACCGCCGCCTGCTGCGCCCAGACGGGCCGCAATCAGGGCGAAGACGCCGATCGGTGCCAGCCACATCAGCCACTCCACCATTTTCATCATCCCGTCATTCAGCCCCTCAAAAAAGGAGACCACCGGTCTGCCCGTTTCACCCAGAGTGGAGAGCGCTGCGGCAAAAAAGATACAGAACACAATAATCGGCAACAGCTTCATATCAGCTGCTGCACCGATAATATTGGGATGCACCAGCGACAGGATCAGGTCGGTAATACCCACATCTCCTGCCTTGCGGACAGGTTCGGCCAGATCACCCAGCGGCACACCGACACCGGGCTGCCAGAGGTTGGCCATGATCAATCCAATCGTGACAGCAATCAGTGTTGTCGATGCATAGTAGGCAATAGTGATACCGCCCATTTTCCCGAGCCTGCGCACGTCACCCAGCCCCGTTACACCGCTGATCACGCTGGCGGCCACCAGTGGCACAATCAGCATCTTCAGTGCGGTAAGAAAAAACTCGCCGACCCAGCCGACAGCAGTCATCGCCTCACCCCAGATATAACCGGAGACAAAGCCGGCAATAACGGCTGCCACCATCATCCACATCAGCAGATGTTCACTCTTCCTGATCATGGCTACTCCCTTCCGTTCAACAGGGCCCGGGCCTGCATCAGATCTCTCGGACGCCCGATATCAAACCATATTCCATAGTGAACGGAAGCGGTCAGAAGCTGCCCGGCCATCAAATCCCGCATCGGAAGAGTCAGGGGAAAAAGAGTTCCCTGCTGATAGGGCGCCAGTGCACCCTGATCCCATACCGAAACGCCCGAATAGGTAAAACTGCGCCCGCTCCGCTCCACCACATTGCCATTTAGCAGGCTGAAATCTCCTGCCGGGTGGTGAACCGGATTGGAGACCATTGCCAAAGAGGCGCCATTAACAGGAACACGGCTCGCCAGTCTTTGCAGATCGATATCAGCAATCACATCGGCATTATGCACGGCGATCAAGCCACTGCCGGGCAACAGTTCCATCGCTTTCCTGACACCGCCACCGGAATCGAGCAGCGTTTTCTCCCGGCTGAAATAGAGGCGCACACCAAAACGGGAGCCGTCACCCAGAAAAGCGGCCAGCTTTTCGCCATGGTGATGCGTATTAACCGCAATATCGTGGATACCCTGCCCTGCCAGCCTGCGGATCACATGCACAATGGCCATGTCATCGCCAACGGTCATCATTGCCTTGGGGTGACCTGACGTCAGCCATTTCAGTCTCGTCCCCAGCCCTGCCGCCAGCACAACTGCCCGTTCTACATGACTCATGCAATAATAATCATCGGCTGATCATCTTCAGAAGCTCGGGCATCTTCTCCAGCGCTGCATCCCGACCGCGCTCAATCTCCTGTTCAGGATTTGAGAAATCGTGCCACTGGGTAAAGCCGACCAGCGGCTCCACCAGAACATCGGCATAGGTCTTCTCATACTGACGCAGATAGAGCGCCTTGACCCGTGTTGCCCAGTCGATCATGCCGATCACATGCGTCGGCACCTTGCCCGGATGGGGGCGCGCGCCAACATTAACCGCCACCACCGGCTGCCCCGCACGGGCGATCATTTTCGCCTCTTTGGCAGGAAGCTCGCTTGCCAGCGCCCCATCGACATAACGCCCTCCGTCGATCTCCACGGGGTCAAAAACGCCCGGGACCGCCATACTCGCCGCGACAGCCCTGCCGATATTCCCTCTGGAGAAGAGATGACACTCTCCGGTAGGAAACTGAACGGAGGTGATATAGAGCGGTATGCTGGTATCGGAGAAGTTTTTTTCCAGGCAGAGCTGGTCACAGATCCGGATCAGCGCATCGACATCGGCAATGGCAATCTCAGTTGCCGCACGTGTGTAAAGAATTGACTGGCGGGCAACGCTGGCCAGCCGGGAGAGCCAGCTGTCATCCTCCATCTCGATAGCAGTATCATCAAGAACCGGCACATTCATCTGCGTAAAGGCATCGGATTGCAGAAATGCTTCTACATCGCTGCGCAGTTTTTTTGCGTCCGGATTGATGGCATACATTGCCCCGAAAAGGCCACCGATACTGCTCCCCACAATGGCAGAGGGTTTGAGCTTGTGCTCTTCCAGCACCTCCAGCACTCCAAGATGTGCCAGACCGCGGCCGCCACCGCCACCAAGGGCAAGTATAAAGTCGTCCGACTTGCGAAAGCGTCCAATCAGGTTGTTAAACAATCCTACTCCTCTGGCAGCCTGGCCACCTCAACAAGAGTGGAGCATAGCAGCTCCACCTCATCTGTCGAAAGGCCCCACGACTCCTTGCCACGCAGAAAGAAAACATCGACAACCCGTTCACCGAACGTGGAGATGGCAGCGCCACGAATATCAAAGCCGAGCTCGGTGATCCTGTCCGACAGCTGAGCCAGCAGACCCGGCCTGTCTGCAGCTTCCACTTCAATGGCAGTCTGGCGGCTCGATGCATGCGGCAACTCACGAACACGAACCTTCACCTCACGCATAAGAAGCGTCGGCCTGCATCTGGGGATATTGGGGCGCACATTCATATCACCGCTCTCCAGAAGCCTGCCGATCCGCTTCTGCAGCCGCTGCAGATCCTCCTGCCGGGTCAGCGCATCACCTTCGGCATTCTGAATATGAAACAGATCCAGAACCCTGCCATCAAGCAGCTCATAGGCCTGTGCTGCCACCACATTAATATGACCCGATGCAATACAGCCGGTCAATGCAGCAAAGATTCCCGAGCGCGCTCTGGCAACCACCATCACCATTGTCTCTCCATTCACCTCATCGGTAAACAGATCCACCCCGTCGCCCCCTTTTGAACCGAGCAGCAGCAGACCTAACGGATAGAGCTGGCGTGGCGGAAAATGCATGATACAACGCCATGGCAGCACCTTCAGTACACTCTCCATGTCAGCACGCTCTTTTCCGGCTTTGGCAAGCGTACTCTCCAGACGGGTCTCAATACGCTGCTGCAGCGCCTCACCTTCGGCACCCTCACCCATAAACAGCTGCCGGGTGGAGAGATAGAGCTCGCGAAGCAGTGTGCCTTTCCAGTCATTCCAGACGCTTGGCCCGACGGCTGCAATATCGGCGACTGTCAGCAGAAACAGGTAGTTAAGCCGCTCACTGTCGCCGACCTTGTCGGCAAAGCCACGGATTACCTCAGGGTCCGAGAGATCGGAGCGCTGGGAAAGAACAGCCATATAGAGGTGCTCACGCACCAGCCATGCCACAAGTTCCGTCGCATCCCGGCTCAGCCCGATTCGCTGGCAGAAGCTGCGGGCCATCACCTCGCCATTCTCCGAGTGGTCGCCGGGCACACCCTTGGCGATATCATGAAAAATCAGTGCAATATAGAGCAGTTCAGGGCGCTGGATTTTATGACACACCTCATGTGCAAGCGGAAGTCGTATTGCACGCTCTTCATGAAACATGTTACGCGCCTCTCCGACAGCACGGATGGTGTGCTCGTCCACTGTATAGGCGTGGTAACGGTTAAACTGGCCGAGCCCTACCACTTCCCGGAACTCGGGAATAAAACGGCCAAGCACGCCGGTGTCGTTCATCTCTTTCAACGCCCAGGCAATATTCCGCCTGTCTCTCAGGATTGTCAGGAACGCGCTGTGCGCTTTGGGGTCGGCACGGAAAGCATCATCAATCAGCAGCACGTCGGCGCGAATCTGCCTGAGTGCAGCGCTGGAGAGTCTGCGGTGATCCTTCTGCGCCACATGAAACACCCGCAGAAGCCGGAACGGATCCTTCTTGAACACCCGCTCATTCTCAATGCCGACCCGTTGTCCCTCAAGTGTGAAGCCGTCCCCGATTTTGTGGGTTAACGAAAAAAGCTGCGGATGCAGCCGCTCCTGAAAATGCAGCAGCAGCATGCTCGTAATACGCACCACCCTGCCGACGTGACGGAAGTAGTCCTTCATGAATACTTCAACAGCCGGCCGCTGCTCCACCTCTTTGTAGCCGAGTCTCCCGGTCAGTGCCGCCTGCTGCTCAAACCCCAGCCTGTCCCCTGCACGCCTGTTTTCCAGATGCAGGCCAACGCGGCAGCGCCAGAGAAACTCCTGCGCATCCATCAACTGTGCATGCTCGGTCGGCGAGATCACATCCTCGTCAACCAGCTCCTCAACCTCTGAACTGTACCATGCCTTGGCAATCCAGAAGATGGCCTGAATATCGCGAAGCCCCCCCTGCCCCTCCTTGATATCAGGCTCCATCAGAAAGGCCGTGCCACCTGTTCGTCTGTGTCTGGCCTCCAGCTCCCTGAATTTGGCCTCAACAAATGCCTTGCGACGGCGCTTGAAAAAGGATGCCAGTCTGTTTTCAACATCGTCGTAGTGTTCGCCCGTTCCGCAGATCAGGCGCGACTCAAATGCCGCAGTAGCAGAGTTCCAGTCCTGATTAACATGCTGCAATGTCTCCTTTACCGAACGTACCGCATGCCCCAGTTTGATGTTCAGATCCCACAGCGCGTAGAGAAATTTCTGGATCTCCTCTTCAGTTTCGGTAGAGAGCTTCTCCGGAACCAGAAACCAGACATCCCAGTCCGACTGCGGGGCCAGCTCTCCCCTTCCGTACCCACCGACTGCAACCAGATCCACCACAGCAGCGGCCTGCGGGGCATGCTCCTTCCACAGTGCGACAACAAGATCGTCGACACCAGCGCACATATGCTGCATCAGCTGCGCGCCACTGCTGCCGGCAGCAAACATCTCACGTACCTGATTATGCAGGTTTTTCAGAACCTGCCTGGCATCAATCATCAATCCTCTCCGCTGCAGCGGTTTTTCAGGCGGCTGAGCATATTCAGCGCATCAATAGGCCGCAGCTCATCCAGATTAATCAGTTCAATCTCATCCGACAGCGCTTTCAGGCGCGCACTCTCCGCATCCTGCTTGCGTCGCTCCGCCTCGGCAAAAAGACCAAGCTGGGGATGACCTCTCTCGGCATGCAGCTCCGACTCGTGCTCAAGCCTGAAGAGATGCTCACGCGCACGCCGTACCACATCAGGCGGAAGCCCTGCCAGCTGAGCCACTGCAACACCGTAGGATCGGTCTGCTGCATCTTCGATCACCCTGTGCATAAAGATCACCTGGCCATTCCATTCACGCACTGTGACAGAGGCGTTGAAAGCCTGTTCAAAATCGTCAGGAAGCTCGGTCAGCTCATGGTAGTGGGTGGCAAACAGCGTCAACACATCGTCGGCACTGATCAGCTTCTCCGCAACGGCCCAGGCAATAGCCAGACCATCCCATGTGCTCGTACCACGTCCGATCTCATCGACAATGACCAGCGAGCGCGGTTCCAGCTGATTGAGAATCGCTGCAGTCTCCATCATCTCCACCATAAACGTAGAGCGTCCGCTTGCCAGCTCATCGCCTGCACCGACCCGGGTAAAGATACGCCTGGTCAACGGAATACGGGCACTCTCCGCAGGTACAAAGCAGCCGGTGTGGGCCAGCCAGACAATCCATGCAACCTGACGCATATAGGTGGACTTGCCTCCCATGTTGGGGCCGGTCAGCAGCATGAAACGGCGCGACTTCAGATCCATCTCCGTATCGTTGGCGACAAATGGGTCACCACTGAGGCACTGCTCGACCACAGGGTGCCGGCCCGCCTCAATCTTCATGCTGCGGCCGGCATGAATGTCAGGCCTGCTGTAGCGGTACTTTATCGCAATATGGGCAAAGCAGCAGAGCACATCGAGCATGGCCACACTCCGTGCCGCCGCCTGAATGGGTGCCGCATGGGAGGAGACCTGCTGTCGAAGCTGATCGATCAGCAACTCCTCACGAGCCATGGCTGCATCCCTGGCGCCAAGAATTTCGGACTCGAAGCTGTGCAGTTCATCGGTAATAAAGCGTTCGGCATTGACCAGCGTCTGTTTTCTGACGTACTCCGGTGGCGCATCGGCTGCCTGCGCCTTCGATATCTCAATGAAATAACCGAACACCCTGTTGTACCTGACCCGCAGGTTCGGCAGTCCGGTACGGGCACGCTCTTTTGCCTCATAATCACGCAGCCAGTCGCCGGCATCTTTTGCCAGACCGCGAAGGCGGTCCAGCTCGGCATCAAAACCCTCTCTGATCACACCACCGTCACGCAACAGTGCCGGCGGCGTTGCAACAATGGCACTATCCAGCATGGCAGCAAGCGATTCCAGACCACCCAGTGCGGGCACTATATCCGAGAAGAGTCCTCCCCGATCACCCAGCGGCGCCGAGAGTCCGGGCAGCGCCAGCATGCTCTCTGCCAGGCCGCGGTAGTCCCGCGGTGCTGCCCTGTTCAATACAATCCGTGTCAGCATCCGCTCCATATCACGAATCGCCTTCAGTGCATCACGGAGCCCGGTCAGGGTTTCACGATCATCTGCCAGACTCTCAACACCATCCTGACGGGCAGTGATGGCCTGCAGATCGGCCAGTGGATGATCGATCCACTCCCGCAACAACCGTGCCCCCATGGGTGATACGGTTTGATCAATAATGTGAATCAACCCTGTCTTCGGATTACCGGCAAGGGAGCTGTGAACCTCAAGATTCCGGCGCGAACGGGCATCGATCCGCATGCCCCGGACTTTCTCATGAAAAACGGGGAGTGCCAGATGCCCGAGATCACATTTCTGCGTCTGGCCGAGATAGACGAGAAGCGCCCCAACGGCTGCAGCAACCATGTCGTGAGCCTCAAGATTAAGGGCCTGCCAATCCATGATGCCGAAGCGCTGCTGCAACTGCTCCCGGGAAACATCCGGAGAGAAACTCCAGTCCCCCGGATGATACGTCTGGCATCCACAGGCCACCTCATCTTTTGAACTGATCAGCAGCTCCGCCGGGTTCAGCACACTAAGCCGCTCATCAAGCTCCTGATCGCTGCGCCCCTCAAACAGCCGCCACTGACCGGATGAGAGATCGAGCGAGGCAATGCCCCATTTCTCACCATACCTGTGCAGTGCAGCCAGCGGTGCACTGCGCTCCTGCTCAAGAAGTTCGGACTCGGTAATGGTTCCCGGTGTTACGACACGCACCACATCACGCCTGACAGGCCCTTTTTTGCCATCAGCAGGCTCCATCTGCTCACAGATGGCTACCCGCTTACCGGCCGCAACCAGCCTGGCCAGATAGCCATCGGCCTGATGCCACGGAACGCCAGCCATCGGAATGTCGCTGCCATTGGCTTTCCCGCGCTTTGTCAGTGCAATATCAAGAATTTTTGATGCTTCGACAGCATCGTCAAAAAACATCTCATAAAAATCGCCCATGCGATAAAAGAGCAGGCAATCGGCATACTCCCCCTTAATGGAGAGGTACTGCTGCATCATCGGTGTTTGGGAGGAGACATCCGCCTTTTTTGCCATTGCGCTAGGTTAGAGAACGGAGAAGCAACTATCCATAGATGGAGTTCATGAATCTGCCAGAATCTGACCTTTCACCACGTCCGGCTTCACGATGCAGAGCGCTACCGACTGTCACGTGCCTGTGCGACTGACTGCTTCCGGCCAAAAGCGGACATTAAACCTTCTAAAAAGTCAGTGACGATTCAATCAAGTATCTTTGCTCCAGAAAGTATGAAGTTGACTACCTTTGATTCGAAATTTGCTGATTGTTCTGATATCTCACGATAGGCAGGCTCTTTAAAAACACTGGCCTCGGCTCTTCTAACTCTTTTACCAATATCAAAAGCCTTGCTCCATACCGCCTGACAAATTGAGTTGCCTAACACACCTTTTTTTCTCGAAACTTCCATTGTCAAAGAA
>JAVVEJ010000035.1:0-23420 GCA_032251395.1 Mariprofundaceae bacterium | reverse complement strand
TATACATAACATATCCATCTTTGAAGGTCGCAGCTTGGGATGTTGGGATGGTGTTGATGCTTACGCTTGGGATGTATTTGTCTTATGCAATAGGAATTCTGATTGCCCTCAGAGCGCCTTTTACATTCTTTGAAAAAACACGCCAGAATAAGACCAAAAATGGCATTAACGAATGACCAATGCTTTTGGTATTCACTCAACCACAGTAGCATTGCCGCTTTTCTCCTTCTAAGGCATCCTCGCTCACCTAATCCTGATCCGGAGTCTGCATGCCTCACCTGGTTCTTATTGACGGCCCCAACTATGTATTCCGCGCATTTCACGCCGTGCGTCACCTCTCCAACAGCCGCGGCGAGCCCACCAATGCCGTCTTCGGCTATGTGCAGATGCTCAGGAGCGTGCTGGGCAAGCTTGCGCCAACGCATGTCGCCGTTGCCTTTGATCCGAAGGGTGGAACATTCCGCAATGAGATGTATGCGGAATACAAGGCGCATCGCCCACCGATGCCTGAAGAGCTGGCCGCACAATGGCCGAAGGTACTGGAGATTACCCGCGCATTTAATTTTCCCCTGATATGTATTGAGAACTATGAGGCCGATGATGTGATTGCCACACTGGCAAAACAGGCCGAAAAAGAGGGTTGGGATGTCACCATCGTTTCAACTGACAAGGACCTGATGCAGCTGGTCAATGCGCGCATCCACACGCTCGATACCATGAAAAACATAGAGTACGACCCGGCAGCCGTTAAAGAGAAATGGGGCGTGGAACCGCTACGCATTCAGGACCTGCTTGCACTTGCCGGCGACTCGTCCGATAACATTCCCGGCATTCCCGGCATCGGCCCGAAAACTGCCGTACAACTGCTGGAAGAGTACGGCGATCTTGAAGGCGTGCTCGCCCGCGCAGGTGAAGTTAAACAGAACAAACGGCGTGAGAGCCTGATCGAGTTTGCCGACGATGCACGGCTATCCTACAGGCTCGTAGCCCTTGATGAGGAAACTCCTGTTGGCCTCACACTCGATGAGCTTGCCATCCGGCCGCCCAACCGGGATGAACTTGCAGCTCTTTTCAGGGATCTGGAGTTTAAACGGCTGGCTGAGGAGTACGGCGCTGAAGGTACGTCCAATGAGGCGGAACCCCGGCAGAGCAGGGCCTCAACTCCGGCAGCTGAAGAGCCAGAGAAGCCTGTGGAGAGAGTCGAGTGCAGCAACCGCCTTGTTGATGATGAAGCGTCGTTCAAAGAGTTGCTGGCAGCGCTGCATGACGCTGATCTGATTGCAGTTGATACCGAGACCACATCCCTCAATACGCATGATGCGGAGATTGTCGGCCTCTCCTTTGCCGTCAAAGCCGGTGAGGGATGGTATCTTCCCATCGGGCATCGTGCCCGTGACCTGCTGGACAGCACACCGAAACAGCTGCCAAAAGAGATGGTACTTGAAGCACTCAAGCCCGTTCTTGAAGATAGTGGCAAAGCCAAGTGCGGCCACAACCTGAAATATGACAGGCAGGTACTGAGACGGGCGGGCATTACACTTGCCGGTGTCGCGGCCGACTCGATGCTGCTCGCCTACTGCCTCTACCCTGCCAAGTATCCCCCCAAGATGGATACCGTAGCCGAGGATTATCTCGGCCATCACTGTATCTCCTATGCCGAGGTGGCGGGAAAAGGGGCGAAGCAGATCAGCTTTGCACATGTCTCCATTGATGCAGCACTCCCCTATGCCGCTGAAGATGCGGAGGTTTCCCTGAGACTCACCGGGCTGTTAAGGGAGCGGTTAAAGGGTGAAAAGCGTCTTGATCGACATGATGAGATTGAGCTGCCGCTCTCTTATGTGCTGGCTGACATGGAGTGGGCAGGCACAAAGATTGATAAAGCAGTGCTGGCAAAATTGTCCGAAGAGTTTGGCAGCCGCATCAATGAACTGGAGACCGGCATTCATCGGGCTGCGGGGCAGGAGTTCAATATCCAGTCGCCCAGGCAGCTTGGCGAACTGCTTTTTGACAGGCTGGAAATCCCGGGCGGCAAGAAGACCAAGTCAGGGCAATGGGCCACAGGTCAGGAGGTGCTGGAGAAGCTGGCTGAGGAGCATGAAGTGCCGCGCCTGATTCTGCAGGTGCGCCAGTTATCCAAACTCAAATCCACCTATACCGATGCGCTGCAGAAACTGATCCATCCTGAAACCGGGCGCGTACATACCTCCTACAATCAGGCCATCACCTCGACAGGCCGCCTCTCCTCCTCCGACCCGAATCTGCAGAATATTCCGATTCGTACCGAAGAGGGACGCAAGATCCGCAAGGCATTTATTGCCGAAGCGGGGAACGTTCTGCTGGCGGCAGATTACTCACAGATTGAGCTTCGGCTGATGGCCCATTTCTCACAGGATAAGGCACTGATCCGGGCCTTTGCGGAGGGTCAGGATATTCACGCTGCAACCGCAGCGGCTGTGAATGATATCGATCTGGCCGATGTGACAGGCGAGATGCGCCGGCACGCCAAGATTATCAACTTCGGCATCCTCTACGGCATGAGTGCCTTTGGCCTCTCCAGACAGCTCGGCACAGGGCGTCATGAATCACAGGCGTTCATTGATGCCTATTTCAACCGCTATCCGACCGTGCGCGCCTTTATGGATCGCACCCTTGAATCAGCCAGAGCAGACGGTTATGTAGAGACACTGCTCGGCCATCGGGTCTATCTGCCTGAGATCAATGCCAAAAACGGTATGCATCGCGCCTATGCGGAACGTACGGCCATTAATGCCCCGCTGCAGGGCTCGGCAGCAGACATCATCAAGGTTGCCATGATCAGGCTGCACAGGCAGCTCAAAGAGGCGTTTCCCGATGCAAGAATGACGCTGCAGGTTCATGATGAACTGGTGGTTGAGTGCCCCGGAGAGCAGGCTGAGCATGTCAGCGCCCTGATTCAGCAGGTGATGGAGAGTGCCCTGGAGCTGCATGTGCCGCTGGTCGTGGATATCGGGCAGGGGCAGAGCTGGTTTGAGGCGCACAAGCTGTGAAATATCTGCATTCAACATTCCCGTATCCATGCTAGAATCCGCACATGAATGAACTTCTGGCCTATCTTCCGGCAACCAGCTCCGAATGGATGATACTCTCGCTTGGCATTGCCTTGCTGGTGATATTGGTCCTGGCCGTTCTGCTGCTTCGCCGCAGAAGAGGCTCTGCAACCATCCCTGTGCAGTCAGCCGCAAAAAATGATATTCCATCACTGTTGACCCAGTCGGAACTGGCCTGTTTCAATACATTGAAAGCCGTAGCCGGCAATGAATTTTATATCATGGCCAAGGTCTCTCTGTCCGATATTGCCGTGGTAAAAAAAGGTGTGGACCAGGCTCGCCTGAAAAGAGCAGCCAAGCAGGGGAAACGTCATATCGACTTTATTCTCTGTAATAAGGAGTCGCTGGCTGTTATCTGTGCCATTGAGCTTGAAGATGCCGCAACGGCAGCCAGCCGCAAGAGAGAGAGTCACTCCGCCGACCTTCTGGAAGAGGTTGGCGTGGTGGTGTTCCACATGCCTGTAAAAACCAGCTACTCGATACCTGAGATGCAGCAGGCGCTAACCCCCTACCTGAAAGGCCATCAGCCATCTCCCGATGAGATGGTGGCCACTGTTTCCATGGAGGCATTCCGCTCCTGCAAAACCTGCAAAGCCAGAATGGTTCTCAAACGGGCCAAATCCGGAAAATATAAAGGCGTGCTCTTCTGGGTCTGCAGCAACTATCCGAAGTGCAAAACATTTGAACTGTTTGTCCGCTGATTAGGGCCTGTTCGTCATTCCCGCGAAAGCGGGAACCCAGTTTTTGCTCTGTTTGAGTGGATGCCGGATCAAGTCCGGCATGACGCTATTATAATGGCGGCTCCTGCTTCTGACCCACATGGATGCGGGAAATGCGGAAGATTGTATGAAACAATATCCGCCATGCAGTCGAAGTCCGGCATGACGCAATTGAATAAGTAGAACAGCAGCAGGCTATAAGCACTGCCTTATTCATCCAGCCATTTAATTGAGCAGCCAATCGTGGGATGCTGGATCGACGGTGCATCCCGGCCGGCAAGCATGGCGTCAACGGCCGGAGCAAGCTCCTCAGCTGTCACCTGGCTCTCATCCTTCCAGTAATCATCGATTCGCCCATGGTAATAGAGCTCTCCATCACTGTTATAGAGATAGATATCGGGCGTGCACTGCGCATTGAGCGCCTTTGCGACCGACTGGTCGGCATCAACCAGATAGGGAAAATCGATTCCCCACTCAGCCGCCTTCGCCTGCATTGCCTGCGGTGAATCTTCAGGATAGTCAGGGTGAATGTTGGGGTTGATTGCAACGGTGTTAACACCCTTCCCCCGAATCGCTTTCGCCAGTCTGATGAGCCGCGGCCAGACAGCCAGCGCATAAGGACAGTGGTTGCAGGTCACGACAACCAGCAGACCGTTTTCTCCTGAAAGATCACTGCTGTGATGCCTGTTTCCATCCGCATCATTTAACTCGAACTCGGGGAGTGTTGTACCATAATTTACATGAACTGAACCAACCAATGCCATCATTAACTCCTATGTGTAACAGGTCTCAAAGCGTGAATTCAATGGTACCAAAGTCAAGTGGTAAAAGGCCATGGATTCCGGGTAACTGCAACAAGAACCATTGCTGCATAGGTCATCATGGCGGCAACCCATGCAGCCATTTTGACCATCCGGCTCCTGCCCCAGTGAAAAGCAACCATGCCGAGAAGAATATAGAGCAGCAGCAGCATCAGCTTGGCTCCAAGCCATGCATGCTGCCATGGCAGCTGTCCGGTCAGCCAGACAAGTGTTATGCCGCTGAGCAGCAGCACCGTATCGATGCTCTCGGCAACCCTTCGCACCCACCTTCTGCCTGTAAAAGAGGCGTCGTGAATCATGACTGCCCCACGCCCGGCAAAAAAGAGTATGCTCAACAATACGGCACTGATATGAATGAGTTTGACTGTTTCCAACGGGCACCTCTGAAAATGAAGGCTCAGCCAATCTGTGCTGGCAGGCAAGCGCCGTTGTTTCCATAATAGCGGCATCAACTGCAGACAGGGGATTAAATTGAGTCAAATTGATGTGTTTAATGGCGATGCTGATGGCATTTGTGCCCTGCACCAGCTTCGCCTTGCCAACCCCTGTGAATCCGAACTGGTCACCGGTGTAAAGCGGGACATTCAACTGCTCAGGCATGTAACTTCAACTGAATCGGACAGTATCACTGTTGTTGATATCTCTATGGAGAGAAACCGCAGTGATCTGGAGCGGATTCTTGAAACAGGCGCTCAGGTTGATTATTTCGACCACCACTTTGCCGGTGCCATCCCTGTCTCACCCCGCCTTACGGCTCACATCAACACCTCTGCCGATACCTGCACCAGCCTGATCGTTAACAGCCATCTGAACAGAGCCCATATCCTCTGGGCCATCGCCGGTGCTTTCGGCGACAATCTGCATCAGGCGGCACTTGAAGCGGCCAGCGGCCTGGACCTCTCCGCAGAGGAGCTGGCTGCGCTCCGCCATCTGGGAGAGTGCATCAACTACAACGGCTATGGCATGACACCGGATGATCTCCATTTCAGGCCGGATGATCTCTACCGCCATATCCGCCCCCATGCCAACCCGTTCAGCTTCATGCATGAGTCGCTGCAGTTCAGAAAACTGGCTGATGGCTATGCTGAGGATATGGCACAGGCCAGAGATCTGGAACCGTTGACCCACAACAGCCATGTCGCCGTTTATATGCTGCCTGATCAGCCGTGGGCACGGCGGGTATCGGGAGTTTACGCCAACGAACTGGCACGCGACTACCCTGATCGCGCCCATGCACTTCTGACCACAACCGGCGAAGAGTTTTACCGTGTAAGCGTCCGCGCCCCGCTCTCCGGTAAAGAGCATGCCGACACACTCTGCATGCAGTTTGCGACCGGTGGCGGAAGAAAGGGAGCCGCAGGCATCAATGAACTGCCTGTAGCAATGTTTGAGGCATTCATCGAGGCATTTGAAAACACCTATCAGTAAAACATTTTTCACCACAGAGACACGGAGACACAGAGAAGAATGGTGTAAGGAGACAGGAATTATGTGCGGGAGGAAAGGCACTCCTTCATTGCTTCGCAGGAAACATATCTTCTTCTATCGGCATCAATATTCTTTCTACTATTTTCTCTGTGCCTCCGTGCCTCTGTGGTTAACTTCCGACTGCCGTTTCCTTTGACCCAGCGAGGTTGCTACACTGCGACGCTTGAATTCAACGAGGTAGAGATGAGTCTGAAACAGGAAGTCGAAAAGCGCCGCACCTTCGGCATTATTTCGCACCCGGATGCCGGTAAAACCACATTGACCGAAAAGCTTCTGCTTTTTGGCGGTGCCATTCAGATGGCCGGTGCCGTAAAGGCCAGAAAAGCCAGCCGCCATGCCACCAGTGACTGGATGAAGATCGAGCAGGAGCGCGGCATCTCCGTCGCCTCCTCGGTGATGAAGTTCAATTATGCTCATGATGGTCGCGACTTCGAGATCAACCTGCTCGACACCCCGGGCCATCAGGACTTCTCTGAAGATACCTATCGCGTACTGACCGCCGTGGATTCCGCCATGATGGTGATCGATTCAGGCAACGGCGTTGAGCCGCAGACTGAGAAACTGATGGAGGTGTGCCGCATGCGGAACACCCCTATCGTCACCTTCATCAACAAACTTGACCGGGAAGGGCTCGAACCTCTCGATCTGCTGGCCGATATTGAAGAGAAACTTCAAATCGAGTGCACGCCCCTCTCCTGGCCGATCGGCATGGGAAAGGCGTTCAAGGGCGTCTACAGCCTCTATAAAAAAGAGCTGCAACTGTTCAAGGCAGGTGCTGACACCAGTAATTTTGAAACCGTCAGGATCACGGATCTGAATGACCCCAAACTCGATGAGCTGCTGGGAACCCAGGCTGATGAACTGCGCGGGGAGATCGAGCTTCTGGAGGGTGCTGCAAGCCCCTTTGATCTGGAGCACTTCCTGAAAGGTAACCAGACGCCGGTATTCTTCGGCAGTGCCATCAACAACTTCGGCGTCAAAGAGCTGCTTGACGCCTTTGTCGAACTTGCACCGCATCCCGGGCCGCGTGAAGCAGTTGAGCGCAGTGTTGACCCTGAAGAGAAGGAGTTCTCAGCCTTTGCCTTCAAAATCCAGGCGAATATGGACCCTGCCCACCGCGACAGAATTGCCTTCTTCCGCATCTGTTCCGGCAAATTCACCAAAGGCATGACTGTCCGCCATCACCGACTCGGCAAGGATGTGAAGATCCCTAATGCGGTGATTTTCATGTCACAGGATCGCGCCCATGTTGAAGAGGCCTATGCCGGTGACATTATCGGCATCCATAACCACGGCACCATCCGGATTGGCGACACCTTTACCACCAGAGAGCCGCTTAAATTCGCCGGCATCCCCAACTTTGCCCCTGAAATGTTCCGCCGCATCCGGCTGAAAGATCCGATGAAGCGAAAGCAGCTGCATAAAGGGCTCATTCAGCTCTCTGAAGAGGGTGCCGTGCAGGTATTCCGTACCGTTCTGGGCGGTGATTACATCCTGGGTGCGGTCGGTGTGTTGCAGTTCGATGTCACGGTTGCGCGGTTAAAGTCCGAATACAAGGTGGATGCGGATTACACCTCAACCGACTTTCAGACCGCCCGCTGGGTTGATTCCACAAATGAGAAGAAATTCGCAGAGTTCAAACGTCTGTTTGAACACAGTCTCGCCGAGGATGCCGATGGCTATCTGACCTATCTGGCGCCAAGTGTATGGAAACTGAACTATACCATCGAGCAGTGGCCTGAAATCACTTTCCATAAGACGCGCGAACAGGCTTAACCCGGATTATTAATGGGCACCCCGGGCTAATGCTTCAGATTACGGCGCAGATCGCCATTGCCGATGATGAAATCGAATTTGATTTCATCCGTTCATCAGGCCCCGGCGGGCAGAATGTGAACAAGGTGGCAACCGCTGTTCAGCTCCGTTTCGATGCCCTGCACAGCCCGTCACTGCCGGAAGATGTCAGAGGGCGCCTGATTATCCTCGCCGGATCGAAAGTGAACAGCGAGGGGATTCTGACTCTGAAAGCACAACGCCACCGCACTCAGCATGCCAACAAAAAGGATGCACTTCATCGGTTCAGGGCACTAGTGGAACAGGCGGCCATCCGGCCCAAAATAAGATTGAGGCGCTCCGTACCGAGGAGTGTCACCGAGAAACGCCTTGGCAATAAAAAACACCGAAGCCAGATCAAACGGATTCGCCAGAAAGAGTGGCCCTGATATGTATGAAGTCGATAAACCTGATGAAGAAGAGTCGCACAGGCCCAACAAAAGCCGGCTAAAGCGTGAGGCCGATGCCCTGTTTGAACTGGGCAAGCGGCTGGCGGAGCTGGAGATGAGCACACTTCAAAGCCTGGAACTGCCGAATGAGCTTCTGACCGCTATCAAAGACGCCAGAAAAATTCATGCGCACGCTGCCCTTAAACGTCAGTTCAAGCTGGTCGGCAAACTGTTGCGCTCAATCGATACCACGGCACTTCAGGAGCTGATCGAAAAACGTGAGCTACAGCATCAGAAAGGGGTCAGTGAATTTCACCATATTGAAAAGTGGCGCGACAGACTGATCAACGAAGGCAGTGCGGCAGTAAGCGACTTCCTGAGTCGCTATCCGGACGTGGATCGCCAGAGGCTGAATCAACTGGTGCGTGGTGCTGCCAAAGAGCTTCAGCTGGGGAACCCACCCAGGTCGGCACGTCTGCTGTTCAAATTTCTGCGCGACTCCATCGGCTGACATCCAATAAAAAGGGCTCCGATTGGAGCCCTTTTTAAATCCTTAATCCGGACAGGAATGCCTGAGTTTTTCCCGCGCTATTTCTTAACACCTATAAAAAAGAAAAGGGCCTGTAAAAACAAGCCCTTATCCACATAATTTTACAATATAGTCTGAGGTGTTCTCTAGAACGGAATATCGTCATCGACAGGCACATCACCGAAATCCGGGCTGTCTGCAAACGGATCACTGCTCTTCTGTGAACCACCACTGGAGCGCGAACCGCCACTGGAGTGTGAACCACCGAAGTCTCCGCCGCCGCCACTTTGTGCTTCGCCGCGGCCTCCGATCAGATCCAGTTTATCAACAGAGACATCTACTGAGGTGCGCTTGTTACCATCCTTGTCGTCATACTCACGTACTTTAAGCTCACCGCTAATGGCAACCTGGGTGCCTTTGACCAGATACTTTGGCAGGCCGCCTTCCGCACGCTTGCCAAAGAGAGAGCAGCGAATCCAGTTCGTGCCCTTGTTTTCGCCAAAACCGTAATCTACAGCCACGGTAAATGAGCAGATCGCCATGCCCGCCTGTGTAAACCGTGTTTCGCAATCCCGCCCAAGACGGCCTGTAAAACTATAAATATTCATACTCTCTCCTCCACAACGCTTAAATCCTTTCTCGCTACCCTAGCAGTCACATGCATCTTTTACAGATACTTTTTTAAATATTTTCCTGTCCATGATTTCCTGCATGCAGCCACCTCTTCCGGCGTGCCTGCCACCATCACCTCACCGCCCCGGTCACCGCCCTCAGGCCCCATATCGACAATCCAGTCGGCCGTCTTGATCACATCCAGATTATGCTCGATCACCACCACTGTATTGCCGCGATCCACCAGTGCGTGCAGCACCTCCAGAAGCTTCCTGACATCCTCAAAATGAAGCCCTGTGGTCGGCTCATCCAGAATATAGAGCGTATCCCCGGTTGCGCGCCTGGCCAGCTCTTTGGCCAGCTTTACACGCTGGGCCTCTCCGCCTGAAAGCGTTGTTGCCGACTGGCCAAGGCGGATATAGCCCAGACCCACCTGCTGCAGTGTGCTCAACCTGTTTTTCAATGCAGGAACTGCATCAAAGAATTCAGCTCCCTCATCAACGGTCATCTCCAGTACATCGGCAATGGTTTTGCCCTTATAGCGGACATCAAGCGTCTCCCGATTGTAACGGGAGCCCTGGCACGATTCACAGTGGACATAGACATCCGGAAGAAAGTGCATCTCCACCCTGATGATACCATCACCCTGGCACGCCTCGCAGCGCCCGCCCTTCACGTTGAACGAGAAGCGGCCGGGCTTGTAGCCGCGCGCCCTTGATTCCGGAACGGAGGAGAAGAGATCCCTGATCGGTGTAAAGATGCCGGTATAGGTGGCCGGATTGGAGCGGGGCGTTCGCCCTATCGGGCTCTGGTCGATATCGATTATCTTATCGAACAGCTCTGTTCCCGTCAGGGCCGAATGTGCGCCAACACGTTCGGAGATCTGCCGCTTGTTGCGCGCCAATCCGCGATAAATC
Source organism: Mariprofundaceae bacterium (assembly GCA_032251395.1). Classification (GTDB taxonomy): domain Bacteria; phylum Pseudomonadota; class Zetaproteobacteria; order Mariprofundales; family Mariprofundaceae; genus WSZY01. The sequence continues at coordinate 13,026 of JAVVEJ010000035.1, read as the reverse complement.
GTATCAATGGTAAGCGTTGATTTTCCCGAACCGGAGACCCCTGTCACACAGGTAAGGCGAGCCTGGGGAAATCCGGCCGTGATATTTTTCAGATTGTGTTCTGTCGCTCCCTCAACGCCCACCATCGGATGGTCCGCCCCGACCTCTCTCCGTTTTGGCAGCCCTATACTTCTGCGGCCGGAGAGATAATCGGCGGTCAGCGAGTTTTCTGCTGCAAGAATCTGCTCAAGGCTCCCCTGCGCAATCACCTCACCGCCATGCTCGCCGGCAAGCGGGCCCATATCGATAACCCAGTCGGCTGTCCGAATCGCATCTTCATCATGCTCAACCACGATTACCGAATTGCCGAGATCGCGCAGTCGCATCAATGTTGCCAGCAGCCGGTTATTATCACGCTGATGCAGGCCGATGGACGGCTCATCAAGAATGTAGAGCACGCCCACCAGTGCGGAGCCGATCTGTGTCGCCAGTCTGATCCGCTGGGCCTCACCGCCGGAGAGGGTTCCGGATGTCCGATCAAGACTAAGGTAATCAAGGCCCACTTCAATCATGAAGCCGAGGCGGGCCGAGATCTCCTCCAGAACCTTTTCGGCAATGGTCTGCTGCTGTTCGGAGAGTGTAAGCGACTCAATCCACTGCTTTGACTCACGCAGCGGCATCGCCACAACATCCGGCAGCGATCTCTCATTGATCAGCACATGCCGTGCCGCACGGGTCAACCGGCTGCCGTGACAGCCCGGGCAGTCAATGGCATTGATATAACGTGCCAGCTCTTCCCTGACATCTTCGGAGGTGGTTTCACGGTGTCTGCGTTCAAGATTGGGGATCACACCCTCGAACGGGCGCTCAACCACACGCTCCTGCATCGAGGTGGAGAACCGGAAGCTGATTTTATCCCTGCCCGAGCCATACAGCAGCACCTCTCTCGCCCGCTCAGGAAGCTCCTCAAACGGTGTGCGCATATCAATTTTCAGATATTTCGCCACCGCCTCAATGGTTTGAAGGTACATGAAGGATTCGCGGCCGGACCAGACCTCGATCGCTCCCTGCTTCAGTGACAGGGAGCCGTCGGGCACCACAAGGTCAGGATCGAAGACCGTCATCGTGCCGATGCCATCACACTTCGGGCATGCACCAACCGGCGAGTTGAATGAGAAAAGGCGCGGCTCTATCTCAGGATATGAAATGCCGCAATCCGGACATGCAAAACGCTCGGAGAAGGTTTCAACCTGATCGTCGATCAGAGTCATCATCATGCCATCGCCATACCTCAGTGCCGTCTCAACCGAATCAGCAAGGCGGGTGCGGATACCATCGCGGATCACCAGACGGTCAACGACAAGCTCAATGTCATGTTTGATGTTCCTGTCTAGCGGCCCTGTATCTTCAAGCGCCACCACTTCGCCATCGACACGGACACGGACAAAGCCATCCTGCCCCGCCTTCTCCAATTCCCTGCGAAACTCTCCTTTTTTGCTCCGCGCAATCGGAGCAAGGATCTGGAGCTTTGTCCCCTCTTCCAGCTGCATCAGCGCATCAATAATCTGGCTGGCCGGCTGCGATGTGATCGGTTTGCCGCAACCATGGCAATAGGGCTGCCCGATACGGGCAAAGAGAAGGCGCAGGTAGTCGTAAACCTCCGTGATGGTGCCAACGGTTGAACGCGGATTGCGGCTGGTTGTCTTCTGCTCGATGGAGATGGCGGGCGAAAGCCCCTCAATGGCATCAACATCCGGCCTCTCCATGATGCCGAGAAACTGGCGGGCATAGGCCGAGAGTGACTCCACGTAACGTCGCTGCCCTTCGGCATAGAGCGTATCAAAGGCCAGAGACGACTTGCCGGAGCCGGAAACACCGGTAATTACCACCAGCTTCTCGCGCGGGATATCGAGCGAGATGTTCTTCAGGTTGTGAACGCGCGCGCCCTCGACCCTGATCTGCTTCTCTTTCATGCCGTCTCCTCGTTAAAAATGAGAAAATGCCCGACTCGCGGGCAAACGGCGCATGCTACAGAGTAAATAGTGAAGCGTAAGGGGTGAAGAGTGAATCACACTTCCTGAAACCACCCTTTACACCCATGGATGGGTGGCGGCATAGCAAAAAGTGAAGCAAAACCACCTCGTTTTGCAAAACGTAAAAGTCTAAGGCAGTAAGCCCTTACAAGGTGGATTCCAGTCGCAAGTGCACCACTGAATTACGATAGCGTTTTACTAAACAGACCATTTACAAGGGTGGGTTCAAGTCTTGTTTCGCAGATTATTTGGTGCTGAAACGTTCAGCAAATTGAGCAGGCGATTCGATATTGAACGGACATGCACCAGCCATCTCCAGCAGATCGGCATCACCGCTCACCAACACGTCCGCTTTGCCAATGAAAGCCAACTCGATAAACATCTGATCGCTGGCATTACGGCACTGCGGCAGTTTTGGCAACTTCGCTGGCAGATCAACAGTTTCGGTATAGGGGAGATAGTCGCCGAGAATGGCTTCGATCTCCTGCTTGTTCAGCCCGAACTTCGGATAGGCAAGCACCCGGATCAACTCCTGAACTGACGACCTGGAAATCAGGAATTGATGCTCTCCCCTTCGCCAGTAATCTCTCAACCATGCCAGTTGTCCCTTCTCAAACAGGAGCGCCGAAATAACGGTATTGGTATCGAATACGATCCGCAGGCTCACGACTCCCGAGCCCAGGCAATGGCATCCTTCACATCCTGGTCATTTAATCCCATCCCGGCCAATCTCTGTCTAACCTTCTCGGCCTGATTGGGGCGAACCGGTAGCAGAATGATCTTGTCGCCCTCCTCCTGCACGTCGAAGTAATCGACATCCGGGAAATGGGTGATCACGGACTTGGGCAGGGTAATCTGATTTTTAGAAGTCTTTTTGGTCAACATGGCACACCTCGTTATTGAACCTGACAGAAGAATAGCATCAGAGCGCAAAATAAGGAAGTAAGAATTCCTTACATCACAACCCGGCAGGAGAGCCGGGGTCATGGTGCACGTCCGTGTGCGCCACCCTTACAGGGCGCAAAGCCGTGCAATTGTACTATCCTGTACAATTGTGGACGCACTTTAGGGCGCCCGAAGGGGGTAGTCCCAGGGATGGGACTACATCACAACCCGGCAGGAGAGCCGGGGTCATGGCGCACATCCGTGTGCGCCACACTTACAGGGCGCAAAGCCGTGCAATTGTACTATCCTGTACAATTGTGGACGCACTTTAGGGCGCCCGAAGGGGGTAGTCCCAGGGATGGGACTACATCACAACCCGGCAGGAGAGCCGGGGTCATGGCGCACATCCGTGTGCGCCACACTTACAGGGCGCAAAGCCGTGCAATTGTACTATCCTGTACAATTGTGGACGCACTTTAGGGCGCCCGCAGGGTGTAGTCCCAGGGATGGGACTACATCACACCCCGGCAGGAGAGCTGGGGTGGACGGCTTTTTAGCCGCCCACAGGGTGTAAGCCCATGGATGGGCTTACATCATATCTATTGGATCGACATCCACCTTGCGTCGCACCCCGGACGGTATTGATAACTTCTGCAACAGCGGCATCAGTTTCCATGGCAATGTCTTGCGCTCCGGATCACGCAGCAGAATCTCGATACGGTAACGGCCTGAAAGACGTTCAACGGAACACGCCATCGGGCCACTGAACGTTACGGCTCCCCATCGCTCGATATGTGCTGCCATCCTCTCCGCAGCGGCCTCGGCTCTGTCTCGTTGCACCGATGAGAAGACGATCCGTACCCAGCGTGCATAAGGCGGATAGTTGAGTTGCTCCCTAAGCTGAAGCTCTTCATTCATCACTTCGGCTGCCGATTCATCACCGATGCGTTCAAACCATGGGGCATCGGGTGAATTGGTCTGGATAATGATCCTGCCCGGATGCTCACCACGCCCGGCACGACCTGTGACCTGTGTCATCTGCTGCCACCAGCGCTCACCCGCCCTGAAGTCAGGCAGGCTCAGTCCCATATCGGCATTGACCACTCCCACCAGTGTCACGTTGGGAAAGTGATGCCCTTTGACCAGCATCTGCGTGCCGATCAGGCAATCAATCTCCCCATCGGTAAAACTTTTCAGTGTTTCAATCAGGCCCTTATTGGTGGTGATGGCATCCCGGTCAAAACGGGCGAAACGCAACTCCGGAAGCTTCTCTGCCAGCAGCTCTTCAAGCTTCTCCGTGCCGGCCCCCAGAGGAAGCAGTGAATCCTCTCCGCAACTGGAACAATGCCTTGGAACCGGCTGCACCCAGCCGCAGGCGTGACAGCGCAACTGCCTTGCCCGACGGTGAAGGGTCATATTGAGTGAACACGCCTTGCACTTTGGCACATCTCCACAGGCGGTACACTGCAGTGCCGGCGAATAGCCACGCCTGTTGAGAAACAGGATAGACTGCTGACCCTTCGCACGCGTCTCTTCCAGTGCGGCCAGCAACCGGCCGGACAACACCTCGCCACTGTCGCGAAGGTCTATCACTTCGGGCGTCATCGGGGCGTGCGGGCTGATCCGCTCCGGCAATTCCAGCAACCCCATCGTGCCTCCCTTCACCTGCCGCCAGCTCTCAAGGCTTGGCGTGGCTGAGCCAAGCACAACCGGAACCTTCATCTCCTGCCCGAGCAGAAGTGCCATATCCCTTGCCGAGTAGGCAACACCGTCCTGCTGCTTGAACGAGCCATCGTGCTCTTCATCCACGACGATGATGCCGGGCTTCGGCAGAGGCAGAAAAAGGGCTGATCTGGTTCCGATCAGCACATCCAGACTATCCAGCCGCTCAAGAACGGCCCTCCTGTCATCAGCACCCATGGCGGAGTGCCAGACACCGATGCGGCCGAACCTGAACTGGAGCCTTGAAAGCCACATAGGTGTGAGCGCAATCTCAGGCACCAGAATCAGCGCCTGCCTGCCCTGCCTGACTATCTTCTCTGCAGCTCTCAGATAGACCTCGGTTTTACCCGAGCCTGTAGCACCGAACAGCAGGTGTGACTCAAACCTGTCGGAGCTGGCCAGTATCGCATCCAGCGCTTTTTGCTGCGCAGGCCGCAGTTTGATTGCAGACCCACCGGAAGATATCGGTGGATCATCCCTTTTGCTCAACACCTCTTCCAGGCCGCCTGCATCAACACAATACAGAAGCCGCATCTGCACAGCCGGGCCGGAGGCGCGCTGACGCACTGTTTTCAGGGAGAGTGCACGTCTGGTTGTGAAGAGTGCAGCAAGTTCCGGATCAGATGAGGCAAGCTTCTCACTATCCAGCAAGCGGAACTTCCGCGTCTCATCCGTACCTCCCCAGGCCAGCGCCGTCTCCAGCAATTCCCCGAAGGGAGCCAGATAATAGCGGCTGGCCCGCTCAATCCATGCAAGGTAGGAGGGTGAACAGGATGGACTCAGTTCCAGGCGGTCATCTACCGGCCTGCCCGGCTGTTCGGGAGCATTGTTGTGAGCCAGGAGAACAACACCATTGCGCCACCCATTGCCAAACGGCACACGGATTCTCAGGCCCGGTTCCGGCTCACCAAGGGTTTCAGGCCATTGATAGGTATAGGTGCCATGCAGCGGGGCAAACACCGCAACATCAACATAGTTCACTGCATTGGCTACAGAGTGGTTCAGTGCAGCATGGCTCCGTCAGGTTTTGCCGTATCATCCGAAACGGTCTGCTGTATAAACTCCGGTACCAGCTCATGCAGCAGGGCCCGAACCTGATCAACCTCCCGCTCCGCACACGCGCCGCGAAGCTTCTCCAGCAGCGACTGCATCTCGTCCCATGCCACTTCGCGGCTGGCGGAGAGCATGATCTTCGGGTGCGTGGTTCCTATCAGCGCTTCTGATTGATGGAACAGCTCTTCATACAGTTTTTCACCCGGGCGCAGGCCTGTAAACCTGATTTCAATGTCCTTTCCCGCCTCCATGCCGAAGAGGTGTATCATCTGTTCTGCCAGATCGACAATTTTTATCGGCTCGCCCATATCCAGCACAAAGATCTCGCCACCCTTGCCCATACTTCCGGCCTGCAGAATCAGGCGGACGGCCTCGGGAATAGTCATGAAATATCGGGTAATCTCCGGATGGGTAACGGTTACCGGGCCACCCTGCTTGATCTGCTTCTCAAACAGCGGTACAACCGAGCCGGCCGAGCCGAGCACATTACCGAAACGGGTGGTAATAAAGGCGGTGCCGGGTGAGCGGCCGTTCAGATTCTGGCAGTAAATCTCTGCCGCCCGTTTGCTGGCGCCCATAACATTGGTCGGGTTGACCGCCTTATCCGTGGAAATCTGCACAAACTTTTCGCAACCCGTCTCTACCGCAATATCGGCAATCCTGGAGGTGCCCAGCACATTGGTTTTTACCCCTTCGGCCGGATTCTCCTCAACCAGAGGAACATGTTTATAAGCTGCAGCATTAAAGACCACGTGCGGCCGGTAGTGATCAAATATCCACCTCATTCTGGATTCATCCCGTATATCTCCGAGCAGTGAAACGATCAGGCCATCTTTAGCGGCACGCATCTCCGCATCAATCTGATAGAGATTGTACTCACCATGGTCCACCATAATCAGCTTCTCAGGCTGATATTCCGCAACCTGCCTGCAGAATTCGGAACCGATTGAGCCGCCTGCGCCGGTAATCAGCACGCGCTTGTCTTTAAGAAATTCCCTGACCTGCAGGTCATCGAGTCTGATCTCTTCACGGCCGAGAAGGTCTTCGATCCTGATCTCCCTGAGTGTTCCGACCTCCACCTTTCCTTCGGCCAGTTCGGAGAGGGACGGAAGCGTTCTGCATGGAACATGCATTGCCAGGCTTTTATCCAGAAGCTTTCTCATCAGCGTAGCTGACGCGGTCGGTACAGCCAGCAGAACAATCTCGATATTAAGTGCCCTGACCTGCTCTTCGAATGCATCACTGCCGGCAACAACCTGTACGCCATGAATTTCAAGACCATGTTTTTTACGGTTGTCATCCAGAAACGCCACAGGAATATATTGCCCATCCTTCAGCAGATCCCGAACCAGCAGTTCGCCTGCCCTGCCCGCCCCTACAATCAGTGCCCTCTTTCCCTGCCGGGGAGCAAAACCAAAACGGCGATCCTTCAGCCAGCGGTAAAAGAGTCTCGGAATTGCCAGGCCTGCGATCAGAAGAACCGGATAGAGAACAGTGACAGAGCGCGGAATGCCCTCCAGACGCTGCCAGACGAACAGCAGAAGGAATGTCACCAGCGCACCGGTAATAACCGCCTGAAGAATCCGGATCAGATCCGGAATGGATGCGAATCTCCATATCCCGCGGTAAAGGCCAAAATAGTGAAATGAGACCAGTTGCACAGGAACTGCAACAGCGGTCAGCAGCCAGAAACCGGAAACATACGGGTCGGGAATACCCTCCAGGTTAAAGCGAAGCAGAAATGCCATAAGCAGGGCCACCGGAACCCATGCAGCATCATGAATCAGGGCCAGCCAGCGGTATGTCCAGACGGATAATTTACTCATTGCTTCGAATGATAACAAAAAAGGGCGTGGTATAAACCACGCCCTTTAAAAAGCAGCCAATCACTATCTATGAATGTTTAATCCGACTGGCCGGCTGTCAGATCATCCTCGATCTTTTTCAGGCTCCTTTTGCCGATGCCTTTGACCTTTTCAAGCTCATCAACCGACCTGAAACTTCCATGTTCGGTACGGTAGGCAACAATGGCTTCCGCCCTCTTTGAGCCGATGCCTTTTACCGCTTGCAACTGTTGAACCGTTGCACTGTTGATATTGACCTTCTCCCCGGCCTGAACCGGAGCGGCGATGAACAACATGCCGGCCAGTGCCAGCATGGGTAGAATAAATTTAATGTTCATTTTATTTCCCTTCCTCATTGTTGATTTTACAGAACCGACCTGCCAGAAACGCAAGCAGCAGACAGGCTATTACCCACTTCCCAAGCCAATCAGTACTGCACTTTCTTTATATAGCATAGCTGTCGCACCGATACCAACTGCCGGTGCCGGCATGGTGTGCGTCTCTGCCACAGGAGCCCCGAGATATGTCAGAAGAGGAAAAACTGGCCGAACATCACATCTGTCGAGGTGACCGGGACGGGGATCAGCTCACGCTGTTGCCCGTTTGAACACCGCCCTGACCACTGCAACTGCTTTTTGCATGTGCTCCGGCTCAAGATTCGGATGCACCAGCAATGCCAGGCTGCTGCGCCCGGCAATATACGCATTTGGCAATGGATAACTGTCACGCATGATCTGGCCGAACGCCTTTTCGCGGTAGATTTCACTGCAACTGCCATGAAAGCAGGGAACTCCCTCTGCCACAATCGCATCAATGATACGATCCTGATTCCACCCCGGACTTAGTGCAGAACTGTCAATAACCGCATAGAAACGGTAGTAGGCATGCAGAAACTTCTGATCGGGCAGATGCAACTGCAGTCCCGGCAGATCAGAGAGGCCGTCAATCAGCACTGCTGCATGGTTGCGCCTTGCAGAGAGCCAGTCAGGCAGCTTCTTCAGCTGAATTCTGCCGATAGCCGACTGCATCTCCGTCAAACGCCAGTTGGTCCCGAATGTTGTACATAACCAGCGATGCCCCGGTTCATGCTCGCGATAAAACACCTCATCATAGTCCCGGCCATGATCCTTCAGTGACCACACTTTTCTCCAGACATCCTGATTGTCAGTAACCAGCATACCGCCTTCGCCACCGGTGGAGATGATCTTATCCTGACAGAACGAGAATGCCGCAGCATGGCCGAATGAACCCACCTTGCGCCCGTCTATTTCAGCACCATGCGCCTGGGCGCAATCCTCAATCACCTGCAGTCCGTGTGTTTGTGCATATGCCATAATCCCGGGCATATCACATGGCCAGCCGCCAAGATGTACTGCAATAATCGCCTTTGTTTTTTCACTGCGGGCGGCCTCAATGGTATCAACAGTCAGATTGCCGCTGACCGGATCGATATCGGCCACCACAGGTATCGCTCCGCGCATGGCGGCACTGCTTGCCGTGGCGATAAAGGTTCTGGCGGGTACGATCACCTCATCTCCGTCCCCGACCCCCAGCGCATAGAGCGCCGCCTCCAGCGCTACAGTGCCGTTAGCCAGGGCTATCGCATACCTTGTGCCCGTATATGCCGCAAACTCCCTTTCAAAGCTGCTGCCCTGATCACCACTCCAGTAGTTCACCTTGCCTGATCGCAACACCTCTTCCACTGCGGCAATCTCATCTTCTGCATAACATGGCCATGCCGGGAATCCGGAACTCATTACGCTTTCCTTGCCGGGACTCCGACAACTGTCAAACCGTCCCCGATATCGTTGATTACTGCCGCACCCGCACCAATGGTCGTCTGCTCCCCGATCCTGATGCCCTGAATGACCGAGCAGCCAATCCCCAGCCAGCTCCCGTTACCGACATGCACATTTCCCCCGAGGCTCGCACCGGGGCAAACATGCACGCCATCACCAAGCATGCAGTCGTGATCGACATTCGCACCCGTATTTACAATACACCCTCTTCCCAGAACGGTATCCGCCTGCACCGTGGCATTGGCCATCACCACGCAGCCGTCTCCCAGCTGTGCTGTCGGACTGACCCATGCTGCCGGATGAACCAGCGGCGGAATCCGGAAGCCCTGTGCAGTGAGCATATCGAGCCATGCCAGCCGGATCGTACTGTCACCCACGGCTACAGCGGCATGCGAATAGTCCGGGGCAAAACGGGGAAGATCAGCAATTGCTCCGGGAACCGGCCAGCGCAGTGTGCCATCGAGTGCTGCATGTCTGTCATCCAGAAACGCTATCTTCTGCCATGTGCCGCAGGCTTCGGCGGCTTCGGCCATAACTTTTCCGTGCCCGCCGGCACCCAGAATAAGCAGTTGATTCATTTGGGACTCCCCCGAAATTTTTCCATCGTCACATGACCGGACTGCGCCACACCCTCGGAACATACAACTTTCAACAGTGTCATCCAGAGTATCTTCAAATCCAGAAGAAACGATTGGTGATCGACATACCACAGATCATATTCAAATTTCTCCTCCCAGCTGATGGCATTGCGGCCATTGACCTGTGCCCAGCCGGTGATGCCGGGCCTCACATCATGCCGCCTGGCCTGTGCTGGGGTGTAGAGCGGCAGATACTCCATCAACAGCGCCCTGGGGCCCACCAGACTCAGGTCGCCCCTGAGCACATTAAACAACTGCGGCAGTTCATCAAGGCTGAACCTGCGCAGAAAACGGCCAAACGGTGGCAGCCGGTCGGCATCCGGCAGCAGTTCACCATGCCTGTCTCTGGCATCACTCATGCTGCGGAACTTGTAAATGTAAAACGGCTTCCCGTTCAGGCCCGGACGCTGCTGCCTGAACAGCACCGGTGAACCGAGCTTTATACGGACCAGCAGCGCCAGCAGCAGCAGTAATGGCCAGAGCAGCAGCAGCCCGGCAATAGCGGAACAGAGATCAAACAGTCGTTTCATGGCAGGCCATCATAGTAATCCAGCCATGCCTGAACCAGACGTTTTGTCGGAAAAAGATTTCTCGCCCGCTTAAGGGCGGCTTCACCCATTGCACGCCGCTGCTCAGGGTCCGAAACCATCCGCTCAATGGCCCGGCTCAGTTCATCCACACTTCCTGCTTCAAACAGCAGACCTGTTTCACCATCACATATCGCATCGGAAATGCCATAAATGTTCGAACCGATCGCAGGCACACCACACGCCGCAGCCTCGATAATCACACTGCCAAACCCCTCCCGGTAGCTTGGCAGACAGAAGATATCTGCCGCAGCAAAAAAGGACTCCGGCCTGTCGGTATAATCGATAAAGTGGATACGTTCACCATATGCAGCAGCAACCGTTTTCACCTCCTCTTTCAATCCCCCCTCATCAGGGCCTGTCAGCAACAGGTGTAGCCGGCTGGCTGTTGCGGCGACACTGGCAAAGGCTGCAGCCAGATCAGCCACACCCTTGTCGCGATTCAGACGGCCCAGAAACAGCAGCACAACGTCATCGTCGGCGATTGCCAGCTGTTTTCTGACTTCTGAACGAACACCACGGTCCGGCCTGAATCTTCCGGTATCCACGCCGCTGATCGAACCGCCGGCAAGAACGGACAGCTTCTGAGCAGCGGTAACTTTCTGATCAATCAGAAACTGCCGTTGCGAAGCACTGTCCGCCAGCAGATGGGTCGCAGACCAGGCCAGCAGACGATCCATGGATTTCAGCAGCAGCCGTGAAAGGCCATGCCGGGTTGCCCATACCTGACCTGTAAAGGTATGCATGCGGAAACGAACGCCGGCAATCCTGCCTGCCAGCATGGCAAGTAGCCCCGCCTTCGGAGTAACGGAGTGAACAAGATCGAACTGCTGCCGGCGAAATAGTCGGCAGAGACGGTACAATGCGCGGATATCGGCAACCGGGTTAATGGCCCTCTCTATGGCAAGGGGAATGACTTTGACCGGTAACCCGTTCTGCCCGGCGAAGTCTGCCTGTTTCGTGTTTACAACAAGCGTCACGTCATACCGCCCGCCCAGCGCAATGATCTGCTCTTTCAGGAACGCCTTCACGGTCATCTCGCTTGCAACCACAATACAGATGCGTTTTATCACTCACTTCACCCGGATACAATTTCAGGAGCTCTGACAGGACCTGTGAGGCCTCTTATTCAGATATCCCGGCCGACTGCCGACTTAACGACGCCTTTTCGTAGTTCAATATAAAGGTGCCCATCAACATAGCAATGACAGAGACAACCACCCCCGAATAACTATGGAAATGGATACAGAGCATCATGGTCAGAAACAGTATCCAGACCAGACCGGAGAGCAGCACATCCAGCCATGACATATTTTTCTGGCGATGAATCATCCATAGCAGCAGCGCAGCGCTGCAGAACATGGAGAGTGTCGTTGCAGCAGCAATGCCGCTCACCCCCATGCGCTGCATCAGAATATAATTCAGGGCAACATTAACAATCATGCCGATCACCGAAGAGAGCAGAATCGATCTGTTATCATGCATTGCCGTCGCATACTTCATCAGAATCAGCTGACAGGCGAAAAACGGCACCTGCAGAATGCCCATGCGGATCACCCGAACCACTGTATCGACATCCTCCACATCAACCCGCCCGCCGGCAAAGAGGAGATGCATGACAGGTGGTGCAACATAATAAACCATAAGGCTGGTGATAATTCCGAGCAGTGTCGCCAGAGACATCAGCATCGACAGCTCCCTGTTTGCAGAAACCAGATCCCGCTTCACAATAAAACTGACAAAATAGGGAAGCAGCACCATGGAGATGCCGGCACCAATTATACCGGTAACAAAAAATATGACCTTATAGCCCAGGCCGAGTGAAGCGACGCTGCCGATATCCAGGCTTGAGGCCATGCCGTTATCAATCAGCAGGGATAGCTGCAGAAATATCGCCGCCAGCACAAGTGTCATAAACTGCCTTTTACTACCCTCAGGCAGAGCAGTACTGTCATCGCCGCGTTTCGGCAGCACACTCAGGCCATCCCGCCTCAGATACAACTGCACCAGAATCAGGTTGGCCAGCTGTCCGAGAACCATACCGATCAGTACTGCAGCAACACCCAGCTGCTTTCCGGCCACAAACAGTGCGCCGATGGCAAACAGCGGCACAACCGCCTGCGACCAGGCTGGCACCGAAAAGTGCATGCGTGCACTCAGGATGGCATTGCCCAGCACAACCATACCGCTGAACAGCAGCAGCGGCAGTGCTCCATACAGCAGATAACGGGACAGATCGATCGTATCAGCAGCAAAGTTCCAGCCCAGCAGGGGAATAATCACCGGTGCAAAGAGAGCCAGAAAAATACTCAGAAGCAGCAGGGAGAGTGTTACAACATATGCCAGATGCCGAACCACACTGGCCCCATGCTGCTCACCTTGCAGGCGTGCACGCATATAGACCGATACGCTTGTGGAGCCGAACGACTGTCCGAACACATTGACCATGAACATCGGAAGCAGCATGGCAACAAAAAAGGCATCCA
>JAVVEJ010000034.1:0-23643 GCA_032251395.1 Mariprofundaceae bacterium | reverse complement strand
ATTTCAGCCCCCTCCTCTGAATCGCCCAGCACGAGCGTGACCCGCCTCAGTTTTCCTGCTCCGGCCCCGATGCCAGCTGAAATGCCGCAAGAGCCGCAGAAAGCCGAGGAGCCTGAGAAGGAGGTGGTAAAGGAGGTTCCTGAGAAGCCTCCCGAACTTGCCCGGAAGGTGATCAAGAAGAAAAAAGAGGTGGTGAAAGCCAAACCGGAAGTGAAACCGATGCAGCAGGCAGCATCGGCGCATGCCGAGAGCACACCGCAGATCAATGAAGGCGTGATCCAGCGGGAGACCGAACGTTATCTGAGCAGTGTTATGGCCCATATCGAGAAGCATAAATGGTACCCGAAAGCGGCACGACGGCGCGGCATAGAGGGAGAGATAAGCGTCCGCTTCATGCTGCTTCCTGATGGGTCGGCCGTGGGAGTTGTGGCGGAGAACGGGCCACCACTGCTTGTTTCGGCGGCACGGCAGGCCGTGGAGACGGCTGTTCCTCTGCCCAAGCCTCCGGCAACAGTCCACTGCCCGCTTGAGTGTGAATTCCGGATGCGCTTCAGCCTGAACGCATCCTGATTATTTTGATTAACAGAGAGAAAAAGGAGAGAGAATGAACCTGAAAACAAGCAAGAAGCTACTGATAGCGGCATCTATCCTGCTGCTGCCAATGATGGCAACCGCTGAGGATATGGGATTGATGCGAGTCGATTCCACCACCATTGACGACCGCTTTGAATCCAAGCGCGGTGAACCATCGAACATCTCGGTGATATCCGGCGACAAGGTGGAAAAGGCGCATGCCGAAAATATAAAGCAGGTGCTTGATGCAATTCCGGGCATAACAGCCGAGCTGCAGAGCCAGGACTCTCTGAAGATTCATATCCGCGGTGTGGAAAATCAGCGCTTTATGGGTGAGAAGCCCGGCGTGGCCGTGGTCATTGACGGCGTGCCGGTCTTCGAGCGCACCGGCCGGGTCAATATCAACATGGATGACATTGAATCAATCAAGGTGATCAAGGGCGGTGCCTCCTACCTGTTCGGTGATGATGCACTGGCAGGTGCTGTTATTATTACCACCAAACGCGGCGCCAAGCTGGCAGGAGGCTACGTTTCAGCAGAGGCGGGAAGTTTTGGTTATGTGCGAGGGGCGACACGGGCCGGTTTTGCTACCGACAAGCTCGCCGGTCACGTACAGCTGAGCCGACGCGATGCCGACAGCTACTATTTTCAGGGCAAGTACAAGGCCGACTACCTTAACGGCAAGTTACAGTACTATGCCTCCGACTCCAGCGATCTGACTTTTGGTTGGGAAATAGCGCAGCGATTCAAGGACAGTCATGGCACAGTTACCGGTGTCACGCAGGCGGCAACGGATCCGACCAGTGTCGCCGGCCGCGATTATGCCCGTAACTACAATGTGGATCTGGGCAAGTATTACCTGACCTATGCCAATGATATTTCAGAAACCAGCAATCTGATGCTGAATCTCTATCAGTTCCAGGATCACACCAGATTCTGGACTGCTCCGATTCGCTATGGACTGGCGCCGTTCCCGCCATACCCGGCGGTCACAGATGTAAACGCCTACCAGAACGATAATGACTACAAACAGACCCAGCGTGGATTGAAGGGTGAGTGGCGTACAAGCGGTGAGAGCCTCGGCTGGATGGGGGCATTGGATCTGCGGGATAACACTTATGATAACAGGGTCACGATTCTGCAGGATCACCGCACCGCCCCTTTTGGTGGAGCATTAGTTACAGCAGGAACAGTGACTGCCGACAACAGAACAAGAGAGCGCATGTATGCTGCTTACGGCGAACTGAAATACCGGCTGTTTGAAGCTCTGACGGTTACCATGAATGGCCGTTTCGATCACATAAAACTGAGTTATGATGATTATCTGCCGGCAGCACCGGCCAGGAGCCTATCCAAGAACTTCAATGTCGGCTCATGGCGTGGCGGCGTGAACTACGATTTCAGCGACTCTGTATCTCTCTACTCCAATGTATCGACAGGGTTCCGTGCCCCGACCATTGATCAGCTGTTTGCCGGCACCATTTCCCTGACCGGAAATGTGGCCGCCAACCCGAACCTGACGCCTGAACAGGCCATCAACTATGAGATCGGCCTGCGCGGCAAGCTGGATCTGATCGGTGGGCTGGATTGGGATATCGCAGCATTCCAGATCGACCGTAATAACTTCATTCTCAATGTTGCAGGTCAGTATGCGCTGAGTGGTACGACGGACCAGTATCAGAATATCGGCGGCATGCGTAACCGCGGTCTGGAAGTGGCCGTCAAGAGCGATCAGGAGCAGCTGGTCTCCATGGATGTCGCCTACACCCTGCTGGATGCAAAATTCACCCAGTACAATAATTTTAACCTGCTGCTGGGTAACCGTTACTCACCTGCCCATACACTCACGCCTTACAATAATAGCGGCCATACGGTGCCGCGTGCGCCAAAGCACAAGCTTTTTCTGGCTGCCAGAGTCAAGCCGGTTAAAGGGTTGACGCTGACCACGGAGATGAATGCGCAGTCTTCATACTACGCCGATGAGATCAATCAGGAGACGATCGGTGGCCATGCGATATTTGACCTGATTGCCAATTATGACTTCTCGACCGGCACCGGCAACGTCATTAACTGGACCCTGTTTGGCCGCATCGACAACGTCCTTGACCGCACCTACTACAACACAGCGCGTGGTTACAGCGACAGCAATGCCGACAATGTTTACAACGCTGAAGATCTCTCGATCACGGTCAATCCCGGACGCCGGTATACCACGGGCATCAGCGCAACATTCTGATTTAAATAAAAAAGGAGGGTAAAACATGAATAACAGCACTAAAGCAGTAGTGGTAACCGCCATGATGATGGCATTCCCGGTCAGCGGCCTTGCCTGTGATATAAACGGGCCTGCATCCAAAGCCTCCCCGCCGGGCAGCCAGCAGGCAGGCGACAAACAGCATGTCAGACATGGTCATCATTCGATACCGGGAAAAAACCCGAATTATATCCGCAAAATTCTTAAAGGCGCGGACAGAATCGGGCTGAGTGACAGGCAGCGCCAGCAGATCGGCGACCTTCTCGTGCAGGCGGAGGTTGATGCCGCCCGCGCTCATGCAGAGGCAGAGACTACGGTGGCAGCATTCCGCTCCAGGATGCACTCGGGCAAGCTGTCTGACAAAGAGGTTGCTGCCTATACCAGACGCATGGGTGAGCTGCGTGCGGCTCGCCTGTCGGCAAACCTGAAGGCATCCGTTGCCGCATCACGCCTGTTGTCGGATGAGCAGAAAGCCAGACTGCATGCAGGCAGGAGCCATAGAGGAGCTAAAACATGAACGCGGCAGCCTTGATAGGAGCCACACTGGCAGCAGCTCTCTGCAGTTTTACGGCAGCAGAGGCCGCCATGCACTGGGCGCCTGCACCTGTTGAGCACAGCAGCGGCCACGGTGGTCACGGCGGGCACAGCAGAAATGCAGCCAAACCTTTTATGCTGGTTGAGGGGGACGGGGCATCGCTGTCGCTGATCAATCCAAAGCTTAATGCAACGCCTGTGACCGCAGAGCGGAGCCGGGTTGCCATTAAACCAACCGGCATGGGTAACTATCATGCGCTGGTTGCCACCCGCAGCACGGGTGAACAGCACGAGTCGGCGATCCGCTATATCTATATGAGTGGCGAGCCGTCGGGGGAATCGCCATCTCGTTTGGTCGGTCATGAAAAATCGGAACTGGAAATTGAGCCAGCACCCCTGGCAAGGGAGCACTGGCGTTATTATTCGGCCACAGAGGCTGTGTTTATCCTCCGCTTCCGGGGGAAGCCGCTTGCTGATGCCACGATCACGCTGGCAACCGGTAATGGCACAACCAGCGAGTTCAGAACCGATGTCAGGGGAAGGGTGACAGTTCCGCTTCCTGAAGACTTTTCAATGATCAAACCGGGCCGTGCGGGAAACAAACCATCGGAATTTGTCGTGACCGCCAGCCACAGTGATGGCGGCCAGACATATATCACCACCTTTTCATCCGCGTACTCGGTGAATCCTAAACACTGGCAGTCCACAGAGCTGGGTCTTGCTACCGTACTGGGCGGCATGCTGCTGGGCGGTGGGATCATTACTATCGGCAGACGTCGCCGTAAGGAGAAAACATAATGCCATTCTGGAAAAACCTTTCCGTTATTCGCAAGATCGTACAGCTGCTGGCCTTCGTATTTCTGGTCTACGGCTCAGTGGTTGTCGGCTTCTATTCTGCCGACAAGCTTTCAGGCGCCTTCCCTATACTCTCCTGCGCTTATGACGCCAAAACGGCCGACTATTGTGTACTGATTCCGCTGCAGCATCAGTTCGGTCATCGGCTGGGCCCCGCCCTCTCCGCAGGCATGTTCAGCCTCAGCGTAATGCTGCCGATTCTCACCACGCTCGGGACGTTCTTTATCCTTTTCGTGGTGCTGAACAAGGCTTTCTGCGGCTGGCTCTGCCCGCTTGGATTTTTCCAGGAGGTGCTTGGTATGATCGGCCAGAAGCTGCGCCTGAACCGGGTCGAGTCACTTGATCCGAAACTGGTTGACCGCATCCGGCCCGTGAAGTGGCTGATGCTGGGGTTCCTGGTGCTGCTCTTGCCGCTGGCCTCAGGGCTTGGTTTTGTCGCCCCTGAGCTGGGTGACCCGTTCTGCAAAATCTGCCCGAGCCGGATTCTGACCTCACTGGCAGCCGGGCAGCTGAATCAGCTCTATATCGATACCTCGTCAGCCGGATACATGGCGCTGTCGATTATTGCCGATACGATGTTCGGTCTGATTCTGGTGCTGTCGCTGACCATGCGTCAGCCGTTCTGCCGTATCTGTCCGATGCTGGCGCTGCATGCGGTGTTCAAAAAGGTCGGGCTGGTCAAGCTGTCGAAGAAGTATACACCGCGTTGTGACAAGTGCGGCCTCTGCTCCAAGGCCTGCCCGATGGATATTCGTGAGATCCATACCTCGAAAGAGACGGATATCCTGTTTCCGGACTGTACCCTGTGCGGACGCTGTGTGGAGTTCTGCCCCGATGAAGATGTGATGGCACTGAAGTATGCAATGATTCCGGTCTTTGTCTCCAGTCCTAAATACTTCAAGGCGCGCAATCTTGCGCAGAGAATCTGGGAAGGTAAAAAAGTAGCTCCCCGAAGAATGAAGGACGCCTGATTATGGAGATTTTTCTCTCCTCAATGCTGGCGACATTCATTATCGGCCTCTCATACGGAGCCAGTGCCTGCCTGTTCACCTGTATTCCGACACTGGGGGTGGTGCTTCTGTCTCAGAATATCGGTGCAAAAGAGACATCGCTGCAGACATGGCGTTTCAATGCCGGGCGCATATGTGCTTACTCACTTCTGACTTCGGTTTCCGGATTTGTCGGCGCATCGCTGGTCGGGCTGCTTGAGATTGGACATGCCAACCTGATTTTTGCTGCCATGCTGCTGTTCAGCGCAGTGTTGCTGTGGCGGACAGGGAAGGCTGCAGGCTGTTCCAGTACTCAAAGCAGGCAGACCCGGGCCGGATTGTTTGGCATGGGCTTTGCTATGGGTCTGCGCCCCTGCGCACCTCTGGCCGGAGTTATTGCGGCATCGGCCGTAACCGGCTCGGCCGTATACGGTCTGTTGCTGGGGCTGGCATACGGGTCTGGTGCAATTATTGTGCCGCAACTTATCTTCGGCTACGGCATGGGTCGTGCAGGCAATGAAATTCGTTCGCAGTTGATGGGAAAACAGCAGCAACTGGCAAGAATCGGGGCATCGGTACTGGGCTTTGTCGGAGTCGGTGTAGGTATGGGCTGGGTATCGCTGTGATTGCCCGGGCCCTGAAGCGGATGCCTGAGCCAAACAGCTGCCGGCCATAATCATAGGATCAACATGAGAGAGTTCGGGCCCCGCTATCAGCCAGACGGGATAGCGGCGGCCTGAATATTTCTGCTTTCCAGTTTGTCTACCCGGCATGAATAATCGGGATGACAATCTGTGGTGCGACAATTTGCCATATTTCCCGCTCCTCTCCCTTCTGTATCGTTCGGGCTCTTTAAAAATCGAGGGAGCTTATTATGAGAAAGATTGACGCAGAACACGCTTTGTTCCGGCAGAATGAAGGTTTACGGGCGGGAGTACATGCTCCGTCCCGCTTGCGGCAGCTGCTTTTTGCCATGCTGGCCGCCACCTTTACCCACGGTACTGCCGTGGCTGAAGATGTACAGAAACCGACTATCGACGTCACCGCATCGGCACTGGTCGACACTCAGACCCCGCTTTGTACGGTTATGGGCACAGAAGAGCTGAAGTCCATGGCGCCTGCGACCAGCGACAGTGCCTCTCTTCTGCAGAATACCCCGGGGCTCAACCTGCAGGGCTCCGGTGGCGTTTCCAGCCTGCCGGTTATTCATGGCCTCGCCGATGATCGTCTTCGTATCAAGGTTGATGGCATGGATCTGATCTCCGCCTGCGGTAACCATATGAATCCGGCACTCTCCTATATTGACCCTACCAATGTTGGCAGTGCCATAGTCTTTGCCGGTATCACGCCCGTCAGTATTGCCGGTGACAGCATCGGCGGTACGATTCTGGTGGATTCTGCCGATCCGGAATTTGCCAAGCCCGGTGAAGGATTGCTGCACAAGGGTGAAATCGGGACGTTCTATCGTAGCAACGGCAATGCCCAGGGTGGAAACCTTGCAGCCACCGTTGCCGGTGAAGAGTTCAGCGTAAGCTACCGGGGTTCAACCGCCAAGGCTGACGACTATAAGGCCGGTGATGATTTCAAACCGGCCGGAGCTGCAGCGGGAGGCCGGGAATGGCTGGCAGCCGATGAGGTCGGCTCCACGATGTATAAATCGACCAACCATTCAATTGATATGGCGCTGCGTCACGACAACCACCTCCTTAACCTGTCGCTGGGCCTGCAGGACATCGCCTACCAGGGCTGGCCGAATCAGCGTATGGACATGACCGGCAATGACAGCAAACAGGCCAACCTGAGCTATGACGGGCAGTACGGCTGGGGTGATCTGGAAGCGCGTGTCTATCACGAGACTACCCGGCATGCGATGCAATTTTTTGATGACAAGCTCTTCTGGTATGGCCCTAATGCCACCGCACCGGCTACCGATGGCATCCCCTGCACACCGAGTGCCGGCATGAACGGCTGCGCTGCCGGTATGCCCATGGATACCGAAGGAAGAAACACCGGCGCCACCGTCAAGGCGCACATCCCTCTGTCAGCAGGTAACCTGCTCAGGGTCGGTGGCGAGACTCAGCAGTACCGGCTGGATGACTGGTGGGATGCCTCCGGTAAAGGCATGTGGCCCGATACCTTCTGGAATATTAATAACGGTAAACGTGACCGCCTGGCCATGTTCGGTGAGTGGGAGAGGGAGTGGAATTCGAACTGGCTGACACAGTTCGGGGTACGCTATGAAAAGGTTGATATGAATGCCGGCACTGTACAGGGCTATAATGCCACATATGCGGCGGAAGCTGCCGCCTTCAATGCCGCCAACCGCAAGAAAACCGATAATAATTTCGACCTGACTGCACTGGCACGCTTCACACCGGCGGAGACAGGTACCGTTGAATTCGGTTATGCAATGAAAACCCGGTCACCGAATCTCTATGAGCGCTACACCTGGTCAACCGGCGGCATGGCCATGCGTATGATCAACTGGGCCGGCGATGGCAATGGCTATGTGGGTAACCTCGATCTGGAGCCGGAGGTCGCTCACACTGTCAGCGCTACTATCGACCTGCATGACACCGAAAAAACTGTGGGGCTGAAACTGACGCCTTACTACAGCTATATCAGTAACTATATCGATGCTGCCCGCTGCAGTTCGGCCAACGCCAACTGCGGTGCAGCGAACCAGACTGTAACGAATGCCTTTGTCTACCTGCAGTTCGTCAACCAGTCTGCCCGTATGCACGGCATTGATGTCTCCGGTCACCTCTCTCTGGCAGAAAACACCGGCTACGGCAGTTTTACCGCAACCGGCATACTGAACTATGTGCGTGGCAGGAATGCTACTACGGATGATAATCTTTATAACATCATGCCGTTAAACGGTAGAGCGGCAATCGTGCATCGTCTGGGTGGCTGGTCCGGTACTGTTGAGGCTGAGATGGTTGGTGCCAAAACGAATGTGTCACAGGTAAGAAATGAGATTAAAACCGCAGGCTACGGCCTGGTTCACCTGCGTGGCAGCTATGAATGGGAACATGTACGTATCGACATCGGCATCGAGAATCTGCTCGACAGATTCTATAATGACCCGTTGGGCGGCGTTTATATGGGACAGGGCAAGACCATGTCCGGAACCGGCGTTGCGTGGGGGCTTGCGACACCAGGTATGGGGCGTTCGATCTATACCGGGGCGAACTTCAAGTTCTAGCCAGGCCAGATCTCCGCATCCGGTTCATCAGCCGGATTTACTGAACGGGCACCGGAGTTGCATACTGCTCTCCGGTGCCCGGTTCATTTTCAGCAGCATTCACCATCTTTCAGGATGCCTGAGTAGCGTGTCGCCCTGTCTGGCATGCGACAGGGCCGCCGGGTTGTTGCTACCGGATTCCTGAATGACGCAGCAGGGCATCGACGCTCGGCTTGCGGCCACGGAAGGTCTCAAAGCCCTTCATCATATCACGGCTGCCGCCGATGGAGAGAATCGACTCGCGGAAGCGGGTTGCCGTCTCAGGATTGGTGATCCCCTCCTCTTCGAAGGCGGCATAGGCATCGGCGGATAGTACTTCGGCCCATTTGTAGCTGTAGTAGCCTGCGCCGTAACCGCCGGCGAAGATATGCGAGAAACTGTTCTGGAACCTGTTGAACGGTGGCGGTGCCAGTACGGCAATCTCACTGCGGACCTCATCAAGCAGTTGCTGAACCGACCTGTCATCTTCAGGCAGAAACTCCGTGTGCAGCAGCATATCAAACAGAGCAAACTCGATCTGGCGCAGCATCTGCATACCGGAGTGGAAGTTTTTGGCCGCCACCATTTTTGCAAATAGCGCATCCGGCAGTGGCGCATCGGTTTCAAAGTGACGGGCAAAGAGATTGGTCACCTCCCGCTCCCAGCAGAAGTTCTCCATGAACTGGCTGGGAAGCTCCACGGCATCCCATGGCACGCCATTGATACCGGAGACGCTGCGTGTGCCCACACGGGTCAGCATGTGGTGCAGGCCATGCCCGAACTCATGAAAGAGGGTGATCACCTCATTATGCGTCCACAGAGCAGGCTTATCACCCACAGGCGCATCAAAGTTGCAGACCAGATAGGCGACAGGCAGTTGCAGGGAGCCATCAGCCTTGTGCCAACGGATGGTGCACTCATCCATCCATGCGCCGCCACGCTTATGGGCACGGGCGTAAGGATCGAGATAAAAACCGGCTATTTCTTCATCTTTATTGTCATAAACAGCAAAAAACCGTACATTTTTATGCCACTTTGGTGCAGTTTTTTCACGAATACTGATTCCGTAAAGCTGTTCGACCAGCGCAAACATGCCGCCCAGTACTTTCTGTTCGGGAAAATAGGGCTTCAGCTCCTCTTCGGAAATCGCATAGGTGTGCAGGCGCAGTTTTTCCGAGGCGAACGGTATATCCCATGCCTGCAGACCATCAATACCAAGCGTGTTTCTGGCAAAGGCCTTGAGTTCGGCTATTTCACGTTCAGCCATGTTGCGGCTTTTACCGGCCAGTTCACGCAGAAAACCGACCACTTCATCGGTGCTGTCGGCCATCTTGGTGGCGAGCGAATAACTGCCATAGTCGCCAAAACCGATCAGCTCTGCTGCCTCCTTGCGAAGCTTCAGCATTTCATCAATGACCGGGGTATTATCCAGATCGCCATCCGATGCACGTGTGACATAGGCGCTGTACATGCGCTCTCTTAAAGCACGGTTCTCCGCATACTGCATGAATGGCAGGTAGGAGGGGATATCGAGTGTAAAGAGCCAGCCCCCTTTTCCGGCGCAGGCTGCACTCTCTCCGGCACGCTGAGCGGCAGCATCGCGGATGGAAGCGGGCAGCCCTGCAAGGTCGGCTTCATTGGTAATGTGCAGTTCAAAGGCGCGCGTGGCGTCAAGCACATGCTGTTCAAAAGTGGTGGCCAGTTCCGACAGGCGCATCTGGATCGCTTTGTAACGATCCCTGTCCCTGCCTTCAAGCTCGGCTCCGGAAAGTCTGAAATCGCGCAGGGCATGTTTCACGACCTGCCTCTTCTCGGCACTTAACGTATCAAATGCGCTGCTGTTACGAACTTTTTTGATGGCTGCATAGAGCGCTTCATTCTGGGCCAGATCGGCATGGTAGGCGGCAACTTTCTGCACACCCTGCTGGTAGACGGGGCGAAGCTCATCCGAGTTTTTAACCGCATTGATATGTGTAACCGGCCCCCAGACGCGCTGAATCTGCTCGTCGAGCATCTCAAGCGGAGCCATCAAGCTGTCCCATGTCGGATGTTCGATATTTATCAGTGCAGCAAGCGCTTTCTGATTGGCCGCGAGGACATGATTAAGTGCGGGCAGCACATGTTCCGGCTCGATTTTATCAAACAGGGGAAGCCTGGAAGTCAGCCCCTGGAGGAGTGGGTTGTCTGGATGATTCATGGTGTCGAACGTTGAATGGGACAGGGCATGAATGCAACAGGAACAGGCTGCAGCTGTTCAGAAAACAGCATAAAAAACGGCGGCTGTTTCCAGCCGCCGTCTGTTCCACCAGAGGATAGTGGGTTGCGTATGTTCAGACGTTCAGTTCATCCCAGTTGGCAGCATAGACGCCAAGGTAGAGACCGAATGCGACGGCCATCAGGCCGTTTTTATAGAGAAATTCACCGAATTTTTTCACATAATTAACTTTGTTCATGTCAGGCCTCCTTTTCTGCTGCTGATTACAATACTGTCTGTCGGTTATAAGATTGTTATATTTAACTGAAACTTTTTTAATTCTGGTCAGATGTTAAGGCTGTCCAGGTTGGCACTATAAATGCCGATATAGAGGCCGGTCACAATAGCCATCAGTCCATTTTTATAAAGCATGTCGCCAATCTTTTTAACTATCGCTGCCTGTTTCATGTTGTTACCTCTTGTTGCCTGAACAGGGCAACGGTAGCGGGCCGCATTGCCATGTAATGCGACGGGTATCACATATTGCAGATCGATTTTTTCGGGGTTTGAGGAAGATTTGGAGCAGTGCATGCATGGCAGGGCTGCCCGGATATCTTCAGTGTTCCCCGGGAATAAAAAAATGGCGGCTGTTTCCAGCCGCCATGATTATCAAACAGGGTGAGCCCTCTTAGGGAGATACTGATTAATCAGCGCTTCCTTAGCTGCTCAACTCATCCCAGTGGGCTGTATAAATGCCAAGGTAGAGACCGGCCGCAATGACCATCAGGCCATTCCTGTAGAGAAAATCACCAAATTTCTTAATATAGTTCACTTTACGCATGGGAACCTCCTTTACGAAAGATGGCGCCACGATAGAGCATGAGTGTGACATCATAATGCGATGCGGGTCACAAAGAGCCAGTCTCATATTCTGGATATAGCAAAACGGCCGGAGCCACTGCTGTGCCACTTATGCAATGTACGTCATGCCGGGCCCCGACCCGGCATCCATGTGAGACAGCAGTAGGCTTTAGCCGTTTCCGGATTATCTGTAATGCAGTTCAGCCTCTACTGGGCGGCATACAGCCTTGCAAGAATCTCGCGTGCGCCGGCAGCAAGCAGCTCATCAGCCAGTGCAATCCCCATAGCTTCAGCATCAATAGCCGGGCCGGTCAGTTCGCTTTGCAATATAACCGAACCATCGATCTCACCAACAAGCCCTTTCAAGGTCAGCGTGTCACCATCAAGCGTCGCATAGGCGGCAATCGGAACCTGGCAGCCACCCTCAAGACGGGCAAGGAAAGCACGTTCAGCCTTGGTGCGGGTGACAGTCTCCGCATCATTCATCCGGTCCACCAGTGCGTTAATCAGGTTATCCGCATCACGGGTCTGAATGCCCAGCGTTCCCTGTGCCACGGCAGGAAGCATGATGTCGGTGTCGATGAACTGATCCATTTTATCAGCCATGCCCATGCGGTGAACCCCTGCAGCAGCGAGAATGACCGCATCGACTTCTTCACCGAGTTTGGAGAGGCGTGTCTGGATGTTGCCGCGAATGGAGACAAATTCGAAAGAGGGATACCTGTTTTTCAGCTGGGCGATCCGGCGCAGGCTGGAGGTGCCGACTCTGGCACCTTCCGGCAGTGTGTCCATGTCACCGCCGGTGATGGTGGCAATGGCATCCCGCGGGTCTTCACGCTTCGGATATGCCCGGATACCGGTGCCTTCCGGCAACCGGGTGGGCACATCTTTCATGGAGTGCACGGCAATATCTGCACGGCCATCAAGTAGCGCCTCGTCGATCTCTTTGGTGAACAGCCCTTTACCGCCCACCTTTGCCAGCGGCACATCCAGAATCTTGTCGCCCCTGGTAACAATCTTCACAAGTTCCGTGGTGACTTCCGGATCGAGCCTCTTCAGCTCTGCGGAGACATATTCGGCCTGCCAGAGGGCGAGAGGTGAACGGCGGGTGGCAATACGGATGTGGGTCAAAACAAACTCCTGTGGTCAGTTGGTCAGAAACTGTGCATAACTCAGCACAATCGCAATATAGAGCGTTGCACCGAGGTAGTTGTTATTCAAAAAGGCACGGAAGCATTGTTCGCGCTTTCGATTGAAAATCAATGTCTGGTGGTAGATCGCGATTCCGGCGGCAGTGACAATGCCTGCGAAATATGGCCAATCAAGGCCGAAGGATAGGCCGACAGCAATCATGATGGCAATAAATGCCAGCTGGAAGAGGCCGACAATCTCACGGCAGCGGCTGCCGAAGAGGATGGCAGTTGATTTCACACCGATCTGAAGATCATCATCAATATCGACCATGGCATACATGGTGTCGTATGCGACCACCCAGCAGATGTTGGCAATAACAATCAGCCACGCGGCGGCTGGGATCGTCCCGGTCTGTGCGGCAAAGGCCATCGGTATGGCCATGCTGAAAGCGGCTCCCAGAAACAGCTGCGGCCAGTGGGTATAGCGTTTTGTGAACGGGTAGAGGGCGGCAAGTCCGGCGGCGGCAAGTGAGAGCATGACGGTGAGCGAGTTGGTCATCAACACCAGTCCGAATGCGGTAAGGCAGAGCAGGGTAAAGAGGCCGAGCGCCTTTCCGGCTGAAACGTCACCGGTAGCCAGCGGGCGTGTTCTGGTGCGCTCCACATGCGGGTCGAAATTCCGGTCCGCATAGTCGTTGATCACGCAGCCGGCGGAGCGCATCAAAAAAACACCGGCAGCAAAAATCAGCACAATCTGACCGTCGGGATGCCCGCTACCTGCAATCCAGAGCGCCCACAGCGTCGGCCAGAGCAGCAGGAGTGTGCCGATCGGTTTGTCGATGCGCATCAGGCGGCCATAGGCACTGAGTCGGGCATGCAGATTCATGACACGAACCATAGTTAATGTCATCTCAATAGCGAAGAGGGAGTTGTTTCTGAAGCGGTTAACTGGCTGCTGATACGAACATCGGCCAGCCGATCATGAGCACGAACAACATCGGGGAGGCATCCGCCCTTTTACCTGCAATGCGGTTGTAGGTCATCAGCGTGCGCGGGCGCTGCATCGCATGTCCGGATACCCATAACATCAGCTCATACATGGGCAAAAGATAGAAACAGAAGAGGAGAGTGCTATGCTACCAGTCACACAGTAGAAAAAGCTGTTTAGGCGAACTCCGGCAGCTGGCTCGATTCAAAGACAGGGCCATCAACACAGACGCGGCGATACTTCTCCTCGCCATCTTCAACCGTTTTCACCACGCAGCCGGCACAGCCGCCGATGCCGCAGGCCATGTACTCTTCAAGGCTCAGATAAGCCGGAATATTCAGTTCGCGTCCCAGTTTTGCCACGGCATGCAGCATCGGATGCGGTCCGCAGGAGAGAAGCAGACAGCGGGCACGCTGCTCATCACTCAGAGCCAGCAGGTAATCCCGTGCAAGATCGGGCACATACCCTTCATAACAGCCGTAGAGACCAGCATTGGATGCAAGGCGTGAGGCAATGCCACGCTCCTCCAGTGAAGCAATCCCCAGAATGGCATTGCCTCCCACGCCGGGAAGAATGGCAGTGGAGGGTTTCAGGGCAAACGGGAACTCGACTTCGGAGCCGGCAAACACAACTGCCTGAGCCTTGCCCAGCAGCTGCATGGCACAGAAGATCATCGGCGGGATGCCGACACCGCCACCGATCAGAATATAGCGCCTGGAGTGGTCTGAGAGGTCAAACGGACGGCCGATGGGACCGAGCATCGGTACACTTTCTCCCGCCTTGCGTTCGCGCAACAGGCGGGTGCCTTCACCGACCGCCTTGATCAGCAGATCCACCGTACCCTTTTCAGGGTCGGTCAGCATGATGGAGATTGGCCTGCGCATCGGACGTTCATCGGAGACGCGCAGATGCACGAACTGGCCCGGCCTGGCAGCGGCGGCAATCCTGGGCGCCTTTACCCGCAGGATAAACTGGTCACCGGGATGGCGGACGTTGGCGAGAATTCCGGCACTCTCTTCAAAGATGGAGGTTCTGGCGGCTTCAGCCATGAATAGTTCCGTTCTCAAATACAACCCGGCCTGCCTTGATGGTATGGGTTACCTGACCTGTCATCTGCTTGCCGTGCCATGGGGTGTTTTTACCTTTGGATACCATCTTTTCACGATCCACTGTCCATGTTGCTTCAGGGTCGAAGATGGTGACATCGGCTTCTGCACCGATGGTCAATGTGCCGGAACCGAGATTCAGCAGTTTTGCAGGGTTACAACTCACCCTGGCAATCATGTCGCTCAGGGAGAGAACGCCACCGCGCACCAGGTCGAGTGATAGCGGCAGCATGGTCTCCAGGCCGATAATGCCGAAGGCGGCACAGGAGAGGCCGCAACGCTTGTCATCTTCATGATGCGGTGCATGGTCGGTGGCAATGACTTCAATGGTGCCATCGCGCAGCCCTTCGATGACAGCCAGGCGATCGGCTTCGGCGCGTAGCGGCGGGCTCATCTTGGCATCGGCATTAAAGCCCAGCAGCTCGTTTTCAGTCAGTGAGAAGTGGTGTGGTGCAGCCTCGGCGGTCACCTTCAGGCCTTCTGCTTTGGCATTACGTATCATCTGCACGCCCCGCTTCGATGAGATATGGGCTACGTGATAGCGGGCACCGGTACGGCGGGCGAGCATAATGTCACGGGCGATCATCGAATCCTCTCCCTCAACCGGCATCCCTGCCACACCAAGCTGGGTGGATATCCAGCCTTCATTCATGCAGCCGCCGCCTGTCAGCGTCAGATCTTCGGCATGCTGAATAATTATATAACCGAAACTGGCTGAATATTCGAGTGCCTTGCGCATCACGCCGGCATGCCAGATCGGCTGGCCATCATCGGAGAATGCCACGCAACCCGCACGGGTCAGTTCACGCATCTCGGTGAGTTCTTTGCCTTCGAGGTTTTTGGTTACCGCACCAATCGGATGCACATTGCACAGTCCAACCTGCCCTGCGCGCTCAATAATCTGGCGGGCAATGCCGGCATGATCGATATGCGGACCGGTATTGGGCATGCAGCACATGCTGGTAACGCCGCCTGCAACGGCAGCACGGGAGCCGGACTCGATATCCTCCTTCCACTCCTGTCCCGGTTCACGCAGGTGCACATGCATATCGACCAGGCCGGGGCAGACGATTTTACCGGCTGCATCAATGCTCCGGTCTGCTGTGCTGTTGTGGTCGCCAATGGCAACCACCTTTCCATCTTCAATCCAGAGGTCGGCCTTTTTATCAATGCCATTGGCGGGGTCGATAACGTGCCCGTTTTTAATCTGAATTGTTGTCATGATAATTCACCACAGAGGGCACAGAGTTCACAGAGAAAAATCATAATACCATCCTCTTAATGCCGTTGTTTAGCTGGCGGACATTAAAATTAATCAGAAGACCTTTATTCATTTGCGCAAGTTTCATGTAAATAACCGGGCTTCGTGCCCTTCGTGTTCTCGGTGGTGAGAAGCTTCACGCTTCGCCCTCGCCACCACAGAGGGCTGTCAGCACCGCCATACGGATGGCAACACCATGCTCCACCTGACTCAGAATATGGCTCTTTACCGAGTCGGCGACATCGGTAGCTATTTCAACGCCGCGGTTCATAGGTCCCGGATGCATGACAATGCAGTCATCACCGGCGGCTTTCAGGCGCCTGGAGTTGAGCCCGTATGCTTCATGGTATTCACGGATCGATGGAAAGGCGCAGGCACCGGTCAGCCGTTCGGTCTGCACTCTGAGCATATAGACCGCATCCGAGCCCGGCAGCGCCTTATCGAAGTCGTGATAGACCTCGCAGCCGTAGCGTTCAATCTCTGCCGGAAGCAGTGTCTTCGGTGCAACCACCCGCATGTTGTAGCCGAGTTTTTTGGCGGCAAGCAGGTGCGAGCGGGCCACGCGGGAGTGGGAGATGTCGCCAACGATGGTGATGGTTTTTCCCTCGGGTGAGCCCCAGGCCTGTTTCAGGGTCAGCAGGTCGGTCAAAATCTGGGTCGGGTGCTCATGGGCACCGTCGCCGGCGTTCACAATCGCACTGTTCTTCAGATATCTGGCCAGAAATTCACATGTTCCGGCGAGTGAATGGCGGATTACCAGCACATGCGGCTGCATGGCCGCCAGTGTCTGGCCTGTATCAAGCAGTGATTCCCCCTTCTTGGTAGCGCTGGTGGAGGCGGAGATGTTGATCACATCGGCGGAGAGGCGTTTGCCCGCAATCTCGAAGCTGGTACGTGTACGGGTCGAATTTTCAAAAAAGAGGTTGATGACAGTCTTGCCGCGAAGTGTCGGTGCTTTTTTCAATGGCCGCCGGTTGATATCGATAAATGAGTCGCCGAGATTGATCAGATACTCGATCTGCTCCCGCTCCAGCTCGGCAATGCCGAACAGATGTTTCAAAGACTTCATCACTTCACCTGCCTCTGTTTAATGTACCACCCCTGCGGGTCCGTAATCAGCTTCACTGACTGGCCAGATGCTGCGTGATGGGAGAGGCCGGTAATATCGGCAGCAATCGGCAGCTCCTTTCCGCCCCGATCCACCAGCACGGCCAGTTTTATGCTTGCCGGGCGCCCGTAATCGAATATCTCACCCAGCGCCGCCCGGATGGTTCTGCCGGTATAGAGCACATCATCAACCAGCCAGATATGCTTGTCTGTAATATCAAAGGGAAGCTCACTCGGACGTACTTCGGGATTGGGGCCGATGGTATCCAGATCATCACGGTAGAAGCTGATATCAAGATTGCCACGGTGGATGAGTATGCCCGTTTTTTTCAGCCGGTGCTGCAGTGCGTCGGCAACCAGTGCGCCGCCACACCGGATACCGATGATATAGACTTCGTTGCCTGCACTCTCCTGAATGGAGCGGGCCATCGTATCGAGTGCCGAGTTGACATGGTTGCTATCAAAAATGGTATTGGACATCGTGGTCACCCCACCAGCGCCGGATGTGCGGCAATAAAGTCTTCAAGAATGACAGCCGCTGCTGTCTGATCAAGCTTCGCACGTACCCGCTTTTCGTTAAGCCCCTGCGCAAAGAGGCGCTCTCTGGCTGTCCATGTCGAGAGGCGTTCGTCCTGAAAGATAACAGGAAGCCCGGTAACCGGTTGCAGCTGTGCGGCACTCTTTCTGCAATCCTGAGCCTGCGCACCCTCTGTACCATCCATATTCCTGGCCAGCCCGATAACAATACCCTTGCAACCATACTCCCCGATCAGCTTCAGCACCTGCTTCGGCCAGCCGGGGTCGTTCCGGTGCAGGCATGTAATGCCGCGGCATGAGAAACCCAGCCGGTCCGATACGGCAACGCCGATGCGTTTTTTTCCGATATCGAGCGCCAGAAGCGGCAGTGATAAATTTTCAGGAATCTGTTCAGAAATAGCGGAAGGTGTCGTGGATTGTGGTGCCACGGAATCAGAAGTTGAGCAGGATGCGGCTGTCATCAAATCCGAGATTCTGCAATGTTTCACTGCATGCGTCCACCATTGCACTCATTCCAGCCAGACAGGCAACGCTGTTGTCTCCGCTTGGGTGATCGTCCAGAAGAGCATCCTGCACATAGCCAATGGCACCGTTCCAGCTGTTGTTGCCGGTGGCAACCGAGATATTAACCTCGATATTGTGTTCGGAGAGCGCCTCCATTTCATCGGTCAGCAGAGTATGCAGCGGGGTAAGGAATCCGGCATAAATGGTCACCTTACCGAAATCGGAACGTTGCCGGATAATGGTATCCCATACGCTGCGCAGTGGTGAGATGCCGGTGCCGACGCCCATCAGAATGACATCACAGCCTTTGAATGGCGACAGGTCGAAGCCCTTGCCCATCGGCCCCTCAACCTCCACCTCGGCGCCCGGTGCAAGCCCGGCCAGGTAGTCGCCCATGCAGGTTCCCTGCTTGATCACAATTTCGTAACAGCCGGTCTCATAGGGGGAGGAGGCTATTGCAAAGTAGGCAGGTGCCGGATCCTTTACGCCGGGAATACCCATGCGGATAAACTGCCCGGGCATGAATGGCTGAACAGGCCCCCTGTCCGGCATTTCAAATGTCAGCTTCACAACAATATCCTTGCAGGCCGGGTCGGTGATACGGACATTGTTTTTAAGGCGCATGCGATATGTAGAAGATTGCTGCATTATTGGCCTCGGGTTTGAAAGTTGTTTGATACGAATCAACACATCCATGCCCCTTATGTGGATGCGCGTTGAGCATCTGCTTTTTAAAACAGGTGGCTGCACATTGCAGCGAAGGGTGGCCGAAGATGCAAGCACAAAAATGTCTGGAATTGAAGATTGATGGCAGCGCAATGGATGAGCCGGCGTTTCAGAGGCTTGCCGGTTCCCAGCAGGCTTTGGGGACGTCACTTGAAACCGATTTCGATTCCGGTGCCGAGACCCATGTCGCCTGGTTTGCGCTGACCGGTGATGAGCAGCTGCAGCGGGCACAACTCTCGGCTGCCGCATTGCTGAGCGGCGCGATGAGCAGTCAGGTGCAACTTAAAGTTCTGGGTGATGACTGGGAGACGGCATGGCAGAAGAACTGGCATGCGATGTCTGTTGGCAAACACCTCTGCGTGCGCCCCTCCTTCTGCAAGCCGCTTGAGGGCGACTATATCGATATCGTGCTGGATCCCGGTATGGCATTCGGTACCGGTCAGCATGCCACGACAAGGCTCTGCCTTGAAGCCATTGAGAGGGTATGTGATGAAGCGGTTCCTGCAAGCATGCTGGATATGGGCGCCGGCTCGGGGCTGCTGGCCATTGCTGCCGGCAAGCTCGGCGCCAAAGGTATTGTTGCCGTTGATAATGACCCGATTTCGGTGGAGGCAAGCCGTGTCAATGCGAAAATTAACGGTGTGGAGCTTGAATCTGTCTTGAGTGACACGCCACCGGAGCGGACATTCGATCTCGTTGTTGCCAATATTCTTGCAGGGCCGCTGATTGAGATGGCTCCAAAGCTGGCAAAATGTGTAGGCAGGCATCTGGTGCTTTCAGGGCTTTTATGCGAGCAGGTGGAGCCGGTCAGCCAGGCTTATGCTGATGCAGGCATGCAGGTGCTGCGCAGCGACAGTCAGCAGGAGTGGGCATCGGTGGAGCTGACTCCTTTAAAACGCTGAACGGGCAGTAAAAAAATCCCGCCTCGCTGCTGCGGGTTGCGCCTAATGCTCCCTGCCATCGACCCTTGGCTGGGCAAGCCATGGAATATAGCGCCAGGCGAGCAGTGCAAAGCAGCCAAACCAGCACAATGCCGCAAGGTCAATCCAGTAGACGTATCCGGCAGGGTAAAGCTGCGGTGCGATAATGCGCAACACAAAGCCTGCCAGCATGATCCACAGGGCAGACTTGTCGAGCCTGTCAAAAGCCACCTTTCTGCCTGTATGCCCCCTCGATATCCTGACCAGCATGGCAGGAATGATCAGCCCCATCACGCCGAAGGTGAAGATATGGAAGGAGAGGGAGGCCGACCATTCGGGATAGGCGACATGCCTGAGAAACTCAAACAGCAGTTGCGAGGTGAGCGCCAGATAGCCCAGATGCATGATGCCTATATCGAGCCGCCGTATTGCCAGCCAGGGCTGCCAGTAGATGAAGCGCACTGCCAGCAGGCAGGTGAGGAGCAGTTCGATCAGGCCGGACAATTGCGGCGGCATCAGGCTTGCAAACACCAGCAGTAATCCGAGCAGTTTGATTGTCGTATTCAGCATGGGATTGTTCAGGATCGAAACCTGAAAAATCCCCTTCATGAACTGGACCATGGTTCGCTCCAGCATCACCAGAAAGGCCAGGCGAAACAGTCCCAGTGCCATGCTCCAGCCGATCAGGTAATAGTCAGCACTGAGCATCAGATGCTTGCTCACCAGAAACAGCGGCAGCATGAGTAACAGGAAGTAGTTATCGCGGTAGGAGTCACTTTTGCGGTTGCGTATCAGCGTCCACAGCAGCATGGCTACGATAGCTGCGATGAACAGGTTGCTGGAAACCTGAAACAGCAGTGGTGGCCAGACACCCTGAAACCACATGCCGGCCCTCTCAAACAGCCACGCCGCCGTCAGCAGCATCAGTGCATGGCCGTAGTAGCCGCGCACCCCGACCCAGTTCTTGGTTGCAGTCAGCAGAAAGCCGCCCAGAACCGCCCAGCCGAAGCCGAAAAACATCTCATGGGCGTGCCACTGCGTCATGGAAAATGATTGGGCAGGTGCGGCGATTTCGCCGGAATAAATCAATGCCCACAATACTGGCAGGCTTAGCCCCGACAGCATCGACAGTGCAAAGAATGGTCGAAAGCCGACCAGCCAGAGCGGATGTGTTGGAAGATACGCTTTGCTACCCATGTATGACGTTCTCACTCCTGTTGCAACAGACGTTCAATGACGGGGAAGAGTTCGCGTTCCTCGAATCGAACATGTGCGTAAAGGCATTTGCCGAAGCTGTCCAGGGCACCGGTATCGTTCCGCTCCAGGTCATCAAGCAGTCCGCGCAACTGTTGATGGTCTGCCAGAGTGCGCTCACGCAACGCTTCTGTTGCAGTGCCCTGCAGCAGTGGCAGCAGTGTTTCTTCTTCGACCCGGAAGTGGAACACCAGTTCATCTTTGAACACGCCGGCTGCACGCTGGCAGGTTTGGCGCACCAGATCCTTATCACCCGATTGTACCGCACGTTCACACGATCTTGCCAGAACAAGGGCTGTGTGGTGCTCGCGCGACAGCGGTTGCAGGGCCGGGGTTCGTTGCATCTGCTGTTTAATCCGGTGTGACGATAAAGAGATCCGGATCATCGCCATGCTCAAGCAAAATGCTCTGCACCCGTGCCTGCCAGAGTTGTCTGAACTCAGCAGTTTCAGCTGCTGTTGCAGTACCGGACAGGCAGCCTGCCATCAGTGCGGGCAGGCGCGGTGAAGCCGGAACACGCTGCAGGTTGGTTGTTACCTGTACGGCCTGACCCGTATCGAGCCGGGTGAAACGCATCTCTCCCGGTATTTCTACCGCGAAAAACAGTCGCATCCTCCTTTCGAAACGGGCGCCGATACCCTTAAATCCATCATCGGACATGGCGCCCGTTAACATGCTCACGACATTTGCGATGACCCCTGTGACACCGCTTATACTCTCCTGGCTGAACTCCACGCGGATATCACCACGCACCGGCATTGCATCGGGATAGAGAAACGCCAGCGCCTTGCCGGTCGCCCCGTAAGCTGCAGCTACCGTCGGGCAGGAGTGCCCCGCCAGGCGTACCGCATCGATGTAGCCATATTGCAGGATGCCATCGCTTGTTGCGCCGAGAAAGTGTGCCAATGGATCGTACAGAGTGATCTTTGGCACAGCGTCAAAAAAATCCGGGTAGTTCATCCTAAAACCCTCTTGCTATCGCCCGGTCCGGGCGTGATTGTTTTATGGTATCCGGAATATTTAAGCAGCATTCTCAGTCATGGATACTTCCGGCGTATGATCAATATTTCACCCGCACGCCCGGTATAAGCTGCAGGCGCATAACGGTTTATGCGCGTGTGAAGTTGATGGCGATCTGTCCAGGCTCGCGAGAGATATAATTGATTTCGATGCCATCGCCAAAATACTCGGTCAGCTGAGCCAGCAGCGGCAATGGATCATGGTCGTTAAGGAAGGACATCGTCTCACCGGGGTGCAGGGCGTTCAGTGCGCCAAAGATGGCGGCATGACGAAAGCGTTTTGCGACACCGCGTGCATCAAACGGGTAGCACTGGTCAAAGGAGGTTGAGTTCGAGCAATTGTGTATCATATTAAAATCCTTGATTAAATTTGGTTGCATCATATGCCGCGAACTATGCGGCCATATTAAAACATGTACGCAAGATACATGTATTGGAGTGCCGTGCCAACTTTTTCATGTCTGAGCCGCCATTTTCGGGAGAGTCAGATCTTCTGCTTTTATGCTATAGTCGTTAACAAGGGGTCCGGTTATGCCTTTACGCCGCTCTTATTCGTATTATGACGCACTGCATCGACAGGCAGGTGAGAAGCTCCCTTTCTCAGTGTATCTGATCGGCGTAGTCATCTGCTTCCTGATAGCTTCAGCTGCTTTGCTTGCGATTTAATTCCGGCTTGCGGCCTGCCGCTGTTATTACCCCTCCGGAGGAGCGGTTAGAGCATCACATGCAACCGGAGATAGCGACCACTGGTTGGTGAGTGGCAGTTCCGGATGGCAATCGAAAGCGGATACCCATTATTTGCCGGATATTTGCGTCAGTCGGAGGATTTTTTCATGCCGATCAGTTGGAACAGCTCCAGCCGTGAGGAGGGGTTGTTGAGGAAAGCGCCGGTCAGTTTCGAGGTGGTAGTCCAGGAATTGGGCTTGTGGACACCGCGATGGCACATGCAGAAATGCTGACACTGAATGATTACGGCCACGCCATCGGGCCGCAACTCCTCTTCAATGGCGTTGGCGATCTGCATGGTCAGTTTCTCCTGTACCTGCAGGCGTCTGGCGTAGCCTTCGGCAACGCGTGCCAGTTTGGAGAGGCCGACGATACGGCCATTAGGGATATAAGCGATGTGTGCCTTGCCGACGAACGGCACCAGATGATGTTCGCAGTGGCTGTGGATATCTATATCGGAGACCAGCACCAGCTCATCGTAACCTTCCGCCTCTTCAAAGGTCTTGGAGAGATGATCACGCGGCTCCTCCTGATAACCGGAAAAATGTTCCTGCATGGCCGCCAGCACACGGGCCGGGGTACCCCTGAGGCCTTCGCGTGCCGGATCCTCGCCGATATAGCGAAGCAGTCCGCGGACATGCTCCATGGATTCAATGTTTTTCGGATCGGTGGTATCAAAATCGTCTGTCACGGGTGGCTCCCTGTTTGTGTACTTGCCGCCACATTACTCCATCTGGCAATGTTGCAAAACCCCAAGGTTGGGATGCTTAACCTTATCCACCAGGGAAAGTACCATGCCGGGCAGTGACCCGGCATCCATATGGGTCAGACGCAGGAGGTACGAGCCCATGGACGGGTGAAGGTAGAACAATGCAG
>JAVVEJ010000033.1:0-24298 GCA_032251395.1 Mariprofundaceae bacterium | reverse complement strand
TATTCATGAGCGGCTTCGTGTGGAGAAGGGATTGCCGCAAAGCGAAGAAGTAGGCGATGACGGATTGGAAGATATCGATGACTTCACCGGGGAGACAAAGCGCGTTATCACCGAGCAGCGCATTCGGCAGGGCTTTTTTCGCCGGGCTGTATTGAGTAGCTACCGTGACCGTTGCTGCATGTCCGGCTTATCTGATTCCCGCCTGCTCATTGCTAGCCACATCGTTCCGTGGAGCAAGGATAAAGAGAATCGACTCAATCCGCGTAACGGACTCTGTCTGTCGGCACTGCACGACAAGGCGTTTGATCGCGGGCTGATTACGTTGGATGACGATTTTCGCGTCATGCTTTCCAAAGATTTGGAACAGAATAACGAGCCGTTCGTAAAGCAGTTCTTTCATCCGCTGGCGGAGCAGGCGATAACGCTGCCGGAGCGTTTCGTGCCCGACAGAGTGTTTCTGGAGCGCCACCGACAGGTGGTATTTGTGGACAATGCCTGAGTCTCAAATCGACCCGATGCTTAAACTGCACGAAGATGCGTTTTATGCGTTCTTCCGGCCATACCGCCATCCGCAGGCCGGTTGCGATATCTGGGGCGGGATCGGGCTTGAAACATTCGGGGCAGATCTGGAGCTGGTGAAGACACTGCCGGCTACAAGCCTCTGGACAGTCGTGGATGGCGATGACGGTGACCAGTGGATTCTTGCCGGCGTCCATACCATGAATCGGATTTGTTACCTGATTACGGATGTGGCGAACCATCGGGGTTGTGTCTTGTTTGGTGCATGCTTCTTCCTCTCCCGCCACGAATTGCCATATCAGTCTGACAGGCTCCCGGGTGGACATCCGTTATTGCTGATTAAAGGTCGTTACAGAAGCAAGACGTTCCCACCCGAGCACCCGAATACCTTTGCGCATCTGCTCACCATTGCCGCCGAATATCAGAGCGGGGTCGACGGCAAGCTCACCTGCCAGAGCCAGCCAGCGCTCCAGCCCGAAAAAGAAATCCCGATTCACGGTCTGTCCGGATTTAATCTCAACCGGGATCAGTTGCCCGCCCTTCCCGATAAGCAGATCAATCTCCATACCGTTACTATCGCGCCAGAAATGGAAATTTACGGGTGCCCCGTGGTTCAGGAAAAGCTTGCGCAGTTCCGAAATGATGAATGTTTCGAAAATCTGGCCGCGTAACGGGTGCGTGGCCAGTTGGGAGGCTTCGTGAATGCCCAGCAGCCAGCAGAGCAGGCCGCTATCGTTAAAATAGATTTTGGGCGATTTGATCAGCCGCTTGTTGAAGTTCCGGTGGTGCGGACGCAGCCGGAACAGCAGGTAACTTGCCTCAAGCACGGAAACCCAGGATTTCGCCGTGTTGTGGGTGATGCCGCAGTCCGTTGCCAGGGATGAGAGGTTGAGAATCTGGCCGCTGCGCCCCGCACACATGCGTACAAAGCGCTGAAAGGTCTCTAGATCCTGTACGTTAAGCAGTTGCCGGACATCGCGTTCGACATAGGCAGTGACGTAGGCGGGAAACCACGTGCCCGGCGATAGCGGCCGGTCGTATAATGGCGGATAGGAGCCGGAAAAGAGCACGGTGTCCAGATCGGTCGATAATTTCCCCGCTGCATCCAGTTCATCCATTGAAAACGGCAGCAGCTCTACGAATGCGGAACGGCCTGCCAGTGATTGAGTGATCGCCGACAGCAGGCCGAACTGTTGCGAACCGGTGAGCAGAAAGAGCCCCATGCGGCCATCGCTGTCTACAAATGATTGAAGGTATGAAAAGAGATCAGGAACCCGCTGCACCTCGTCCAGCACTGCGCCATCAGGGAATCTGGAGAGAAACCCGCGCGGGTCATCCGTGGCCAGAGCGCGTATGTCGGGGTCTTCCAGCGAGATATAGGGTTTGTCGGCCATGATGGCCTTTGCCAGAGTGGTTTTTCCCGATTGTCGGGGGCCTGTAATAGTCACAATCGGAAATCCCCGTAACAGGGTGCCGACAAGCTTTTCTACCTTGCGCGTAATCATACCCGGACTTTAGTGGTGATTATGTAAATTGTAAATCGCATTTATTATTTGCATAGAGCATGGCGTGGTAAGCAGATTCGGGGCGTGTTGCAAACCATCCCCGGTGTTGGCCCGGGCCGATACTGACACTGCATGAGGGTGCGTTTTACGAGCTCTTTCGACCATACCAGCACCCGCAGACCAGCTACAGTATCTGGGGCGGGATCGGGCTTGAAACATTCGGGGCAGATCTGGAGCTGGTGAAGACGCTGCCGGCTACAAGCCTCTGGACGGTTGTGGATGGCGATGACGGGGATCAGTGGATTCTTGCCGGCGTCCATACCGTGAACCGGGTCTGTTATCTGGTCTCGGAAGTAGCTCACGACTGGAAAGAGGTCGAGTTCCGCATTCCCCATAGGGATTACTCGCTGTCAGAAATTGGTTTGCGGCGTCAAACCAACAGACTCGGCAAGTTTATGGCTGCAACTTCAAGGTTTGCCGGGCACAGCTCCTGAATATTGTAATCGGCACGTGGATTGAGCCTGATCTCGTCCTGATCTTAAGAGGCCAAGTCTCTTTACGCCGTTGGGCATTAGCTCCGGCGGGGTTCTGTTTTTTTTCTGTAAGCAATGTTTGCTCTTTCCGACCATCATACATAATACTGGCAGGTGAGTATGGTGAAGAGATGAACAGTTCGAAATATCAGGTCGCGACATTTGCCGGAGGCTGCTTCTGGTGCATGCAGCCGCCATTCGACAATCTTGATGGCGTAATCTCAACCGAGGCGGGATACACCGGTGGTGATGTGGAGAACCCGACCTACGAGATGATCAGCCGCGGCGATACGGGCCATTATGAGGCGATGCGGGTGGTCTATGACCCTGATCTGGTCAGCTATGAGAAGCTGCTGGAGACCTTCTGGCACAATATTGACCCTACCCAGGCCGATGGACAGTTTGCTGACCGGGGCTCCCAATATCACACCGCGATTTTTTATCACGATGAGCAGCAGAAGGCGCTGGCGCTGGCATCAAAACAGGCGCTGGAGAAGTCGGGCAGGTTCGACAGTCCGATTGTAACAAAAATAGTCAGGGCAGAGGCATTCTATCCTGCAGAGGATTACCATCAGAAATATTACCTGAAGAATTCAGCCCATTATCAGTTATATAAGCAGGGTTCGGGAAGGGCGGGCTTTATCGAGAAAAACCGGTAACAGGGCTGTTACAGATCAGGAGCCTGAGGCGAGAGCTTCCGACTCAATCAGCTCATCAAGCTGAAGGCCAATCAGAACCTGATCAGATTCAAGCCTGCTGTATTCGATCCACATCACTTCGCCTTTGGCGTGCAACGCACGATCTGCAGCGTTCTCGGTTTCCGCCAGAATAGAGACACCAACCTTCTGCCCGGGCTGAAAGTCGATGCTGCTGCGGCTGACAAAGCTGATACCACTGTCAGAGATATCATGCAGATTGCCTGCAATGGTTACTCTGACACCATCTGCAGTTTCGGCAGAGAGCTCTACGGCATAGGTGGCCGGACGGCGCGGGTGTTGACGTCTCTCTGCATAACTCATGCCTGCTCTCCCTGATCTGCCGGACTGTTGTCGGCGAAGATATTATTCAATCCCATATGAAAAAGATGCAGCACTGAGCAGGTGTTGTCAGGGGATTTCGCGGATAAAGGCATAGAACTCCTGCTGCCCGTCACCGGAGAGCGGAATAATTGCCATCTCCACATGAATTTCAGAACCGCGTCTGTGGCGGGCGGAGGTGGTAACGGTTCTATAAAGCCAGGGTCCGTTGCCGCTGGCCAGATAGGCCTGCATGCCGTGGCGATGGGCCTCGTGAAAGCGCTCAGGAATGATGGTCTCAAGCAGGGTTTTACCGACCGCATCCGAGCGGGGCCAGCCGAACATCTTCTCAGCCCGCGGATTCCAGTCGGTAATAACACTGTTGGTATCGATACAGACATAGGCATCATGGGCTGATTCGATGACACTGCGTGCATGAGTCTTCTCCTGCTGCAGCAGCTTGTTCAGATCCTGTTGCTGCCGGATCGCACGATGAGCATAGACACCGAAGGCGATAAAGGAGAGCGCGACAAGCAGGCGCATCCATGCCTCATGTGCACTTGGATAGAGCAGGTTTTCGACAAAGCTTCCCCCGTCGAAAATGGTTACATGGATCAGGGTCTCCAGTGGCCAGTAGAACAGGCCAAAGGCAATAGCCAGCAGGCCGATGCTCTCTTCCCTGAAATCAAACCGCATCAGTGGTGACCGGATGGTTGATGGATATCAGGGGTGGAGTACATGCCTGCAACATAACACAAAACAGGGATCCATATAGCGGAAAAAGTTGCATCTGTTCTGAAAAAGATTGCCGGCATCAGGTGCGGTTCTCCTGCCTGATAAAGCTGTAGAGCATCCCGATCTCCTCCGGCCAGAGAGTCTCATCAATGGTCTCCAGCACCATCGGGATGTTGTTGAAACGATCATCGTTCATAATGAAACGGAACACATCAAGGCCAAGATGGCCCCGGGTCAGGCTGTGGTGGCGATCAACACGGCTTTTGAATTCAGCTTTGGAACCGTTCAGATGCATGCCCCTGAGGTACCTGAAGCCGACAATATTTTCAAATTCATTGAAGGTGCTGATGCAGTCATCTTCAGTTCGCAGATCATAACCGGCAGTGAAGGTGTGGCAGGTGTCGATGCAGACACCAACCCGGGATTTGTCTTCGACACCCTCAATGATTGCTGCCAGGTGTTCGAACCGGTAGCCGAGGTTGCTGCCCTGTCCGGATGTATTTTCGATGACCGCAACAACACTGCTGGTCTGATCCAGTGCCTGGTTAATGGATTCGGCAACAATCTTCAGAGATTCATCTTCAGATATTTTTTTCAGGTGGCTGCCGGGATGAAAGTTCAGCAGCTTCAGCCCGAGCTGTTCGCAACGCTGCATCTCATCAAGAAAGGCATGGCGTGACTTCTGCAGCAGTTCAGCTTCAGGATGGCCGAGATTGATCAGGTAGCTGTCATGGGGCAGTACATATTCCGGTGCAATACCAACCCTCTTCAGGTTGGATTTGAACCTGGCAATGCTCTCATCGGTCAGGGGCTTTGCCACCCACTGTCGCTGATTTTTCGTGAACAGTGCAAAGGCTCTGGCACCAATCTTTTCCGCATTAAGTGGTGCATTTTCAACGCCACCGGCGGCACTGACATGGGCTCCGACAAATTTCATATTAACTCTCCGGCACCGATAAATGATGCAAGCATCGCGGATTGTGCCGTTTTCTCAAGCGCTGACTGGAGCGGAGCAGAAAACCGGTAGAGGAAATTTATGCCGGTCCCGGTTATTATGGCGGCCAATCTTATTAAAAGGGGCTCCGGCCCGCAGGAGAAAAGATGCAAGTTGCAGAAAACCGGGCGGTTACCATCCACTATACACTGACCAATCAGGCCGGCGATATTGTTGATTCATCGCGTGACGGTGAGCCATTGCCATATATTCACGGTATCGGGGCTCTGGTCCCCGGCCTTGAGAGTGAACTGGAGGGCAAATCCGCAGGCGACAGTGTTGCTGTAACCGTGCAGCCTGAACAGGGGTATGGCCATAAGATTCCGGAGTTGATCCAGAGCGTACCACGCGAGGTTTTCGAGTTTGACGGTGAGATCGAAGTGGGCATGCGCTTTCAGGCTGAGAGTGATAACGGTATCGAACTGGTTGAGGTGATTGCCGCTGATGATGAGACAGTGACCGTTGATGCCAACCACCCGCTGGCAGGTGAGACGCTGAACTTTGATGTTGATGTGATTGAAGTTCGGGAAGCAACTGATGAAGAGCTTGAGCACGGGCATATTCACGGAGAGAATGGCTGCCAGTGATGACCCGCTGCTGCTGAGATGGCCGCTCCGGGGGACCTCCGGCAGTGGCCATGCAGCTGCCTCTGCAGTTCGTAGTGCGC
The DNA here is from genome assembly GCA_032251395.1 of Mariprofundaceae bacterium. GTDB lineage: Bacteria > Pseudomonadota > Zetaproteobacteria > Mariprofundales > Mariprofundaceae > WSZY01. The sequence continues at coordinate 18,329 of JAVVEJ010000033.1, read as the reverse complement.
TGTAGCCGTTACGGTTTCAACTTCTGATGCAGCTCCTGCAGCAGGGCGCCTAACATCCGGAACTCATCTTCCCGTCCCGAACCTTTGCGCCAGGCCAGTCCGATTTCCCGGAAACTGCCGGCGGGCATTGTGTGCAATTCGATCATAGAGCCTTGCAGCAGCAGTGAATTCCGTGCCATGGCCGGAATAAAGGTGACGCCAATATCCGATGCAACCATCTGCAGCAGGGTCTGCAGGCTTGTAGCCGAAAAGCGGCTGATCTGGTCGGAATCATGCAGCCGACATGCCTGCAGTGCGTGGTCGCGGAGGCAGTGTCCGTCATCAAGCAGCAACACACTTTCAGCGGGCAGGGAGCCGATCTCCGGATCACCCTTGAGCCCTTCCAGCCAGCGGGAGTGGTGGCAGCAGGCAAACAGGAATGGATCCCTGTAAAGGGGCATTGTCACCACACCTTTCATCTCATAGGGAAGTGCAATCAGAATCAGATCAAGCTTTCCTTCCAGCAGCTGTTCATAGACCTGCTGGCTTTTATCTTCACGCAGATAGAGTTGCAGCTCCGGAAACCGGTTATGGATCTCCGGCAGTATGGGCGGTAGCAGAAAAGGCGCGATGGTCGGGATTACGCCGAGTGTAAGCCGCCCGCTCAGCGGCTTCTGCCGGCTCGAAGCGATGTTAACCAGCGCCTCGATATCGCCAATGCAGAGGCGGGCCTGATCGGCAATGGCGCGCCCTGTTTCGGTAAAGGTGACGCTGCGGTTGGTTCTGTCGACAAGCTGAACCTGAAGCCTAGCCTCAAGCTCCTTAATAGCGATGCTGAACGCTGACTGCGAGATGAAACATGCTTTTGCCGCCTTGCTGAAGTGGCGGTATTCATCAAGTGCAATCAGGAAACGCAACTGTTTTACCGTTGGCAGCATGCGCAGTACCTCCACGGGCAGGGTAGAGTCGTTAATTGATTAAATCAATGGTAAGAATATATATGTTCAATTTTTATTATGATTAATTTCCTCTATACTTTAGTCGTAAAGTGAACATGGAGGCCGTTATGTTAAAGACAGTATCCTTTGCTATTGTGCATTTCAGCGTGGCTTTCAGCGTTGCCTGGATGATTTCCGGCAGCCTGCTGGTGGGTGGTGCCATCGCACTGATTGAACCGATGATCAACACAGTCGCCTACTATTTTCACGAAAAATTGTGGCAGAGCGGCGGACTATTCTCATCGCTTCGTGAAGCAGCTATACTCAGGATACAACTTACAGGGGGAACACAATGAAACCGGATCGGGAAAATCTTATTATTGCACTGAACAAGGATCTGGAATGGGAGTATGCAGCCGCTATTCAGTATGTGCAGCATGCATCGGTAATTACCGGGGCAGAGTACGAGGGCATTCAGAAGGAGCTGATTATCCATTCCCAGGAGGAGATGCAGCATGCAGTCATGCTGTCGGAACAGATCGATTTTCTTGGCGGGGTGCCGACCTGTAATGTTGAGAATATCGAACTTTCAGCAAACAGCCTGGAGATGCTGCAACAGGATCTGAAGGGTGAAAATCATGCGATTGAAAGCTACAAGGAGCGAATTTATCAGGCTGAGCAGCTCAGAGAGTATGGGTTGCGGCGTATTATTGAAGATATCCTGATCCAGGAAGAGGAGCATAAACGCGATCTGCTGACAGTGGTTTCATCTGCCTGATACAGGGCGCCACCCGCTGATACATTAATGAACATCCGAACAAGACAAAAAACAACCAACAGGAGAACCCGATGAAAAAGATATTGATATTACTAACTTCGCTGTTTCTGCTCAGCTTTAATGCAATTGCAGTCGAGATTCCGGAAGGTATGGGGCCGCTGCCGGAGGCTGTGCCGGTTCCCGCTGACAATCCTATGTCCGAGGCAAAAATTGAGCTGGGCAAAAAACTTTACTTCGAACCTGCACTCTCCAGGAGTGGCCAGTTTTCATGCAACTCCTGCCATAATCTTGGCACCTGGGGCGTGGATAACCAGCGGTTTTCCATCGGCCATAAATGGCAGCGTGGCGGACGCAATGCACCGACGGTGCTGAATTCGGCTTTCTGGAGCAGGCAGTTCTGGGATGGCCGTGCGCCGTTGCTTGAGGATCAGGCCAAAGGGCCACCGCTGAACCCTGTTGAAATGGCCAGCCTCTCGGAAAAAGAGGTTGTTGCGCGTCTGACAGAGGCGGGCTATGTGCCGCTGTTTGAATCTGTGTTCGGCAAGAGATCCCTGAATTACGACAATATGGCCAAAGCCATTGCATCCTTTGAGCGTACGTTGATTACCCCGAATGCACCATTCGATAAATTTGCCCGTGGTGAGGGTGATATCTCCAAAGCGGCCAAACGCGGTATGCAGAAGGTGGCCGAAGTCGGCTGTACCTCATGCCATGCCGGCCCGCTCTTTACCAGCAACGATTTTATGCAGTTCGCGTCCGGCACCGACAGCGGTCTGAAATCAGTGACGGGCAAGGATGAGGATGATCACGTTTTCCGTGTTCAGTCCTGGCGTAATGTGGCAATGACCGCTCCCTACTTCCATGACGGTTCGGCGGCAACTCTGGATGAGGCTGTTCGTTCGATGGCGAAAATACAGCTTGATATCAAACTCTCCGACAGGGATGTTGCTGACATTGTGGCCTTTCTGAAAACCCTGACAGGCGAAGCTCCGGAAGTTTCGTTTCCGGTTCTGCCGCGTCCGGAAGGTCATGCACTTGACTGGTATGACTGAATCTGCCGCACAACTTAAAAAGGGCTCTGAATATCAGGGCTCTTTTTTTTGCCTGTCAGGGGGGACAGATACAGGATTAACCGGTGGAATCGATCTCTTTGCAGCCGGTATTGAGACAATACCGGTATACAGGGGCGTGCAGACACCCGAAATATTTCGGAACATGCCTGACCTGCAGAGATAGCCGGTATAGGCTATGCTAATGCTGTTTTTATAAATCAACATGCAGGGAGTAAGTTGTTATGGTTAATATTCAGTCACTGTTGGGCGATCAGGCCGAGTCACTGCTTACACATCAATGCCGGACCATCAGCAGGGAGCAGCTCTACCTGCCCGGAGCCGATTTTGTAGACCGGGTGATGAGTCAGGGTGATCGAAAGGCATCCGTACTTCGTAATATGCAGACGATCTGCAATCACGGGCGGCTCGGTGGCACAGGCTACCTCTCCGTGCTTCCCGTTGATCAGGGAGTGGAACACTCCGGAGGCGCATCCTTTGCCCCCAACCCGATCTATTTTGACCCTGAAAAGATTATTGAGCTTGCCATTGAGGGGGGATGCAATGCCGTGGCATCCACCTATGGGGTGCTGGCATCGGTCAGTCACCGTTATGCCCATAAAATCCCCTTTATTATGAAAATCAACCACAATGAGATACTGAGTTTTCCCAACATTTATGATCAGACACTGTTTGCTTCGGTAGAGCAGGCATTTGACCTTGGTGCCGTCGCGGTGGGGGCGACCGTCTACTTCGGTGCTCAGGAGTCACGGCGCCAGATCCAGGAGGTCAGTGATGCCTTTGCACGTGCCCATGAGCTTGGCATGGTGACCGTTCTCTGGGCCTATCTTCGCAACCCGGCATTCAAACATGAGGGAGTTGATTACCATACGGCAGCTGACCTGACCGGTCAGGCCAACCATCTGGCCGCCACCATCGGTGCGGACATCATTAAACAGAAGCAGGCGGAGGGGAACGGAGGTTATCAGGCGATCAGGTTCGGCAAAACCCACCCGCTGGTCTATGAGAAACTTACCTCAGACCACCCTATAGATCTGACCCGCTATCAGGTGGCCAACTGCTACATGGGGCGTATCGGCATGATCAATTCCGGCGGTGCCTCCGGCGACAATGATCTGGCCCAGGCGGTCAGGACTGCCGTGATCAACAAGCGGGCAGGGGGAATGGGGCTGATCTCCGGGCGGAAGGCGTTCCAGAAACCGATGGCCGATGGTGTTGCGCTGCTTAACACGATTCAGGACGTCTATCTGTCGAAAGAGGTGACGATTGCCTGATTGAGGTGGCGATTATCCCCTTTTCAGGGTATGTCGCCTCCGTATGGAGCATCTAAAATCAGAAGATGCTATTCCATGTTATCGATGATCAGCCCTTCTTCTGTGCATTTCTGGAGGGAGTACTCGATTCACTGGGGCATGAGTCGATCTCATTCACCTCGCCTGAGGATTATCTCGCCTATATTGAGAGCCATGCATACCGGAGTCCGGATGCCATATTCTGTGATATCAGAATGCCTGTCATGAGCGGCTATGAACTGATGAATCGCACGCTGGCAATCTGGCCCGATAAAAAGTTCGTGCTGATGAGCGGCGGCCCTGAGGTCAGGGCCCGCTATGAACCCGGCGTCTACAGGCTGCTGCACAAGCCGCTGGAGCTGCCACGACTGGAGGAGCTGGTCCTGGAATTGACGGAGTTGGGTTAAGCATCAGGTCTGGTTATGAAACAGTCTATGCGGATCGCGGGGGAGGGCCGGTTGCATCTGCTAGAGTCAGGATATGATTAGCCTTGATATACTGTTACTGATTCTTATCGCCAATGGCGTGCCGGTGATGGCGTGCGCACTGTTCAATCAGCGTTTCGGGCTGCCGCTGGATATGGGAGCGAGATTTTTTGATGGCCGGCCCCTGTTCGGGCCGTCGAAGACACTGCGTGGCCTGCTGCTGTCACTGCCGCTGACAGGCATTGCTGCCGAACTGATCGGCCTCTCTTTCATGCTGGGGCTGACCGTCGCCCTCTGGGCAATGCTGGGCGACCTTCTCTCCAGCCTCATCAAACGGCGTCTGGGCATGAAGCCGGGCAGTCAGGCCCTGGGTCTTGATCAGCTTCCGGAATCGCTGCTGCCGCTGCTGGCAGTTGCCGGGCCGCTCGCCATTTCGGCAACGGAGATTATGGCAACGGTGATTACCTTTATCGTGCTGGAGCTGTTGATCTCACGGGTTCTCTTTCGTCTGAAATTGCGTAAACATCCGTATTAAGGATACTCTGAAAAAGTCAGGGTATCCACGCGGGCTACGGATAGCCTGCCACAATCCGGCAGGATAGCCGGATTGGACGACAACGTCGCCGCAGGTGAGCGGCAGGACGCTGCGAATCAAAATCATAAGCATCCGGTTTTGGTTACCCTTCCATGGGTTACATGGAGATACTGAACAGATATGTCTGCTCAATACCTGATAATTGATACCTACTCCTTTCGCAGGTGGTGCAGGGTCACCTCCGGCAGGCAGTTGATGCGGGCATCAACAATGCATGAACCGCAGCCGACAGAGGTGTAGCCGCGCATGTCATGATAATCCCATGCTCCCTTGGCCAGCTGGCGCGGGCAGTTGGCATTCACCATCACGAAAACACCGCCCGGCAGGCAGATCTGGCCGCCATGGGTATGGCCACAGAGCATCAGGTTGAAATCGGAGTGTGCCGCCCGCTTATAGACCTCGGGTGAGTGCGACAGCAGGATCGAGATTTCATCGGGCGGAATGTGCATGGCCGCCTTTTCCAGGTTGTCCACCTGGTAGTAGTGCGGGTCATCGATGCCGGCGATATGGAGCCTCGCATCGCCGCGTTCAATGACAGTCGCCTCATTCATCAGCATATGGATATCCATCGCCTCAAGCCCCTCAAGCATCTCGATGACATCATGGTTACCGAGCACGCCGTAGACAGGCCTGTTGATCTCTCTTCGGACACGGGCCATTTCACTGAGAGTCTTGTCATAAGGGCCACGGGTCTCCGCCCGAATATCGCCGGTTAGAGCGCAGATATCGTATTCAAGCGACTGGATACGGTGGATCAGCGCATCAGTAATGTTTTCAGACAGGTCAACGTGAAGATCGCTCAGGTGCAGGATGGTGAAACCGTCAAACACCTCCGGCAGGCCTTTGATATGGATATCATGATGGTTCAGCTGGATGTTCGTTGCATTGCGCCGGGCACGCCGGCGCAGACCGCTGGCACGAAGGCCGGATTTAAGCAGGGCATGGCCCCACTCCCAGTTCTCAAGATGGAAGAAGGTACGCCCCTGCCCGAACACCTGTGATTCATGATCACGCTGGACGCCGAGACGCTGTTTCAGGTAGAGCCGGTCCAGCCGCTTCTCAAGATAGGCCATCGTCGATTTTTTGTTCATGCCCGGCTCAGCTGCCGGTCGGCAAAAAAGATGATGATTGACTGCATGGTCCGATTATAGCATGAATGGCGTGAGCGGTTACAGTTCTGCCGGATCGGGAGGGGATCAATGAGATGATTATCTCTGAAACGTCAGTAAAAGGTGGATATACTGGTCTCTGTGATGAATTCATGTGTACACTATTCGGCCTGAGGTGAGCGGTTATGCATGAGATGTCCCTGTGCGAGAGTGTGCTGCATCTGATTGAGGATAGTGCCGAAATCAACCACTTCACGAAAGTGAAAACCGTGTGGCTGGAGATTGGCTCGCTCGCTGCTGTTGAGCCCGAGGCGATGTGCTTTAATTTCGACCTGGTGATGAAGGGCACACTGGCTGAGGGTGCAAAGCTTGAACTGATCGAGGTGCCGGCCACGGCCTGGTGCGCGGCATGTGAAAAAGATGTCGAGATCAGTCAGCGCTATGACGGCTGCCCGTATTGCGGCGAGACAGGGCTGGCGCTCTCAGGCGGTGATGAGATGCGAATCAGGGAACTGGAGGTAGTTTGATGTGTACGGTATGCGGATGCGGTGAAGGCAATACAACCATAGAGGGCCACGAGCACGATGTAGGTCACCACCATCACCACCACCATCACGGCGAACATACCCATGACTACGGGCAGGGTGCCGCTCACGCCCATGCACCGGGCATGAGCCAGTCGCGGATGGTTCAGGTCGAACAGGATATTCTTTCCAGAAACAACCGGTATGCAGCCGCCAATCGCAACCATTTTGTCAGCCACGGGATACTGGTGCTGAATCTGTTATCCAGCCCCGGCTCCGGCAAAACGACGCTGCTGACGAAATCACTTGCCCAACTGCAGCGGGAATTTGCGGTTGCCGTCATCGAAGGGGATCAGCAGACCGCCAATGATGCCGAACGCATCCGTGCAGCTGGTGCAAGGGCACTGCAGATCAATACGGGCCGTGGCTGCCATCTTGATGCCCATATGGTAGGACATGCTGTAGAGACGCTGAAGCCGGCGGACGGATCAATTCTGTTTATCGAAAATGTCGGCAATCTGGTCTGCCCGGCCGCCTTTGACCTGGGTGAGGCGTATAAGGTCGCCATTCTCTCGGTGACCGAGGGCGAGGATAAACCGCTGAAGTATCCCGATATATTCCATGCCGCCGATCTGATGCTGCTGAACAAGATCGACCTGCTTCCCCACCTTGATTTCAGTGCAGACCGGTGCATTGAAAATGCACGCCGTATCAATCCCGGCATCCAGGTACTTCACCTCTCTGCCACAACCGGCGAGGGAGTAGACGGCTGGCTTGCGTGGATCAGGGCGGCCAGGTTGAAGGCCGGTCTGAAGGCCGGCGGGAGCGATTACCCGGAAGCAGTGCAGGCCGGCTGACCGATGTGTCTGGCGATCCCGGCCCGTATCGTGGCCATGGACGGGGAGAGCGCAACCGTGGCGCTTGGAGGGGTAAAAAAGTGTATCTCCACCGCACTGCTCGATGATCTGAAAATTGATGACTATGTGCTGGTACATGTCGGTTATGCGCTGCACAAGGTGTCCGAAGATGAGGCGGAAAAGACGCTGGCGCTGTTTGCTGAAGCCGGACTGAGCCCGGATGATGAAGGAGCCCCGGCATGAAATATATTGAGGCATTCCGTGACGGCAGGCTGGCAAAAAAACTGGCGGCGGCGATCCGGAACGAAGCGGCCGGAGGCCGTGCCTACCACCTGATGGAATTCTGTGGCGGTCATACCCATGCGGTCTTTCGCTATGGTATCCATGACATGATGCCGGAAAATGTACATTTTATTCACGGCCCCGGCTGCCCTGTCTGCGTGCTGCCGGTTAGCCGTATCGATCATGCCATCAGGCTGGCGGAGGAGCACGATGTGATACTCTGCAGCTATGGTGACCTGATGCGTGTTCCTGCTTCAGGGCGCAGGAGCCTGCTCAAGGTCAGGGCGACCGGAGCGGATGTGCGCATGGTCTATTCCACTCAGGATGCGCTGAAAATTGCACGCGAGAATCCTGACAGAGAGGTTGTTTTCTTCGCCATCGGCTTCGAAACCACCACTCCCCCGACTGCTGTCGCCATCCGCCAGGCGGCAGCGGAGGAATTGAACAATTTCACTGTGTTCTGCAACCACGTGCTTACGCCGGCCGCTATCCAGAATATTCTGGAATCACCGGAAGTGCGCAGAATCGGAACCATCTCCATCGACGGTTTCTTCGGCCCGTCACATGTGAGTACCGTGATCGGCAGCCGGCCCTATGAGTTTTTTGCCGAAGAGTTCCAGAAGCCGGTCGTGATTGCAGGCTTTGAGCCACTGGATGTGATGCAGGCGACCCTGATGCTGATACGGCAGATCAACGACGGCAGATGTGAAGTGGAGAATGAATACCGGCGGGTCGTCACGCGGGAAGGCAACCGCAAGGCCCAGCAGCTGGTTGCCGACGTATTCGAGCTGCGCCGTTATTTCGAGTGGCGGGGCCTTGGCCTGGTACCGTACGGAGCACTGCGCATCAAATCGTCCTTCGCATCTTTCGATGCGGAAAAACGCTTTGCCATGGATGTACCAGCGGCAGCCGAGGTGCCGGGCTGCGAATGTCCGGCCATACTGCGCGGAGCCAGGAAACCGACTGATTGCCGGCTGTTCGGGACAGTCTGCCGGCCTGACAATCCGCTCGGTTCCTGCATGGTCTCCTCCGAAGGTGCCTGCGCGGCCTACTGGTCTTATGGGCGTTTCAGGCAATCCGTTGAACCACAAAAAGCGGAGAGGTTCGCCTGAATATGAGAAGACGTTCTTTACCTTCATTCAATGTGAATCAGGATACCGTGAACATGACCCATGGCAGCGGTGGCCGGGCCATGAGTGAGCTGATTGAAATGCTGTTTGTCAGGCATATGGACAATGAACTGCTGCGGCAGGGCAATGATCAGGCCGCTTTCGATGTTCCGGCCGGGCGCATGGTCATGAGCACGGATGGACATGTGGTTTCGCCGCTGTTTTTCCCGGGTGGTGACATCGGTTCCCTGGCCGTACACGGCACCATCAATGATGTGGCCATGGCCGGTGCCAAACCACTGTATCTGTCAGCAGCATTCATCCTTGAGGCGGGACTGCCGCTGGCCGAACTGGAACGCATTGTCCGAAGCATGGCAGCCGCCGCCTCGGCGGCAGGCGTGCCCGTCGTCACCGGTGATACGAAGGTGGTTGAGAAGGGTAAAGGGGACGGGGTGTTTATCACCACCACAGGTATCGGTATTGTGCCGGCCGGGGTAAACATTTCTGGCGACCGGGCAAGGCCCGGTGATGCCATTCTGATCAGTGGCAGCATCGGTGACCATGGTGTGGCTATCATGTCCAGTCGCGAGAATCTGGAGTTTGAAACGGAAATCTGCTCCGATTCGGCAGCACTGCACGAGCTGGTAGCCTGTATGGTGGAGGCGGTGCCGGATATTCACTGCCTGCGCGATCCTACCCGTGGCGGTCTGGCTACGACGCTGAATGAACTGGCGACGCAGTCGGGTATCGGCATGCAGATTGTCGAACAGAGCATCCCGGTGAAACCCGGCGTGGCGGCAGCATGTGAACTGCTGGGGCTGGATCCGCTTTATGTTGCCAACGAAGGCAGGCTGGTCTGTATCTGTGCACCCGATGATGCCGATGCCATCCTGGCCGCCATGAAGTCCCACCCGCTGGGTCGTGAGGCGGCCATGATCGGTACAGTGGTTGCGGATGAACTCGGCTTTGTGCAGATGCAGACCATGTTTGGCGGCAACAGAATGGTCGACTGGCTGGCCGGCGAGCAACTGCCGAGAATCTGTTAATGCGCATCCTGATGCTCACGCATGCATTCAACAGCCTCAGCCAGAGGCTGTTTGTCGAACTGCGGCAGCAGGGCCATGATGTTTCAGTTGAGTTCGACATCAACGATGCGGTGACTATAGAGGCTGTTGCACTGTTCCGGCCCGAACTGATTCTGTGCCCGTTCCTGAAACGGGCCATTCCCGAAGCCGTCTGGCGTCATCATCTCTGCCTTGTCGTGCATCCCGGCATCAGGGGTGACCGCGGGCCGTCTGCGCTGGACTGGGCGATTTTCAATGGAGAAAAAAGCTGGGGGGTGACGGTGCTGCAGGCCAATGCGGAGATGGATGCGGGCGCTATCTGGGCAGCCGTCGAATTTCCGATGCGAAAGAGCGACAAGGTCAGCCTGTACCACCACGAAGTAACCGATGCGGCGGTAGAGGCAGTCAACCTGGCCGTGGCCCGGTTTGAGCGGGGTGATTTCCATGCTGAAGCACCGGATACTGCGAGCAGTGATATTCGCGGCCAGTGGCGTCCGTTTATGCGACAGCAGGATCGTGCCATCGACTGGTTCACAGACGATACCGAAACCGTACTGCGCAAGATAGACAGCGCCGAAGGCTTCCCGGGCCTGCAGGATGAAATATTCGGGACCAGGGTGTTTCTGTATGATGCTCACGCGGAACCGGTGTTGAAAGGCGTACCGGGCGAGGTGATTGCCCGCTGTCAGCAGGCTCTCTGCCGGGCGACCGTTGACGGGGCCGTCTGGATCGGACATCTGCGCGTAGCCGGCAGTGAGCATCCGTTCAAATTGCCGGCCGTGACGGCGCTGGCGGGAGAGACAGGGCACCTTACCGGTATTTCATCCGGCAGCGGCGGCTGCCGGGATATCCGGTATGAGGAGGAAAACGGTGTCGGCTACCTGCATTTCCCCTTTTATAACGGTGCCATGGGAACGGATCAGTGCCAGCGGCTGCTCAGGGCGTATCAGCAAGCCGTAAGCCGTCCTGTGCAGGTTATCGTGCTGATGGGTGGGCCGAACTTCTGGTCGAACGGTATGCACCTGAACCTGATCGAGGCAGCCGAAAGCCCTGCCGATGAGTCGTGGCGCAACATTAACGCCATGGACGATCTGGCCGAGGCGATTATCACGACCGATTCCCATATCACCATTGCCGCCATGCAGGGCAATGCAGGCGCCGGTGGCGTATTTCTGGCCCGGGCTGCAGACGAGGTCTGGATTCACAGCGGGGTGGTATTGAATCCCCATTACCGGGATATGGGGAACCTCTATGGCTCGGAGTACTGGAGCTATCTGCTGCCCCGGCATGCCGGGGAGGAGCATGCCGGAGCCATCATGCGGGCAAGGCTGCCCATGGGGGCACAGGAGGCCCTCTCTCTGGGTCTGGCGGATGAAGTGATTGCAAGGGATAGAGCCACTTTTATGCAGCAGGTCAGGAAAAGGGCCAGCCACCTGGCCGCCTCTGCCGGTCTCCCCGGCAGACTGGAGCGAAAAAGAGTCCGCCGGCTGCAGGATGAGGGGGATAAACCACTGGCTGCATACCGGCAGCAGGAGCTGGAGCAGATGCGACTCAATTTCTACGGTTTTGATCCGAGCTATCATGTAGCGCGTTATAATTTTGTTTTCAAGGTGCCCAAATCCCGTACGCCGCTGACGATAGCCAGACACCGCCGCAATCTGCAGCCGTCGCATCGACGGGCGGCATGAATACCGCTAACGACCGGCAGCAAAATGGTGTGCCTGCCTGTGAGGAGATGACAGAGCCGGCGCAGGGAGAAGCAGTGCAGACGAACGGGCGTGGCGGTGAGGCGATCCGGGTGCGCGGCGTGGTGCAGGGAGTCGGGTTTCGCCCTTTTGTAGTGACCCTGGCGGGCCAGGCAGGGCTCTTCGGCCGTGTCTGGAACGATGCCGAAGGGGTGATGATCCACGCCTGGGGCGAACCGGAGCAGCTTGAGGCCTTTGCCGCCCGCCTCAGCGCTTCAGCGCCACCGCTGGCCCGCATCGAGGCGGTTGAAGTCACGCCGCTCGATACTGCCTGTGAGGATAACCGCTTCTCCATCATCGACAGTGCAGCCGGTGAGACGAACACCGGCGTGGCTGCCGATGCCGCCCTCTGTGCTGCATGCCTGCATGAGCTGCTTGACCCCGAAGACCGAAGATATCGATACCCGTTCATCAACTGTACCCACTGCGGTCCCCGCCTCTCAATCATCCACGCTGTTCCCTATGATCGTGCCAGTACCAGCATGGCCGTCTTCACGATGTGTCCGGTCTGCCAAATGGAGTATGACGATTGGAATGATCGCCGCTTCCATGCCCAGCCCAACGCCTGCCCTGAGTGCGGACCGTATCTCTGGCTGGAATATGGTGAGGGCGGGGGCTACATTGAAGGCAATATCGAAGCCGAAAGAGGGACCGATATCGAGGCAGCCGACCCGATCCGACAGGCAGCCGGATTGATACGAAGCGGCGCCATCGTCGCCATCAAGGGGATCGGCGGCTTCCATCTTGTCTGCGATGCCACGAACAGTGCGGCGGTACAACGACTTCGGCAGCGCAAGCGGCGCTACCACAAGCCGTTTGCGCTGATGGCAGGGAGTGTCGGGCAGATCGGAAGCCATGCGCAGCTGACGGAAAAAGAGCAGGCGCTACTTGAGTCGGTTGAAGCGCCGATCGTGCTGCTGGCTGCAAAGGCGGACCATCCCCGCCGGATCGCTGCAGAGGTGGCGCCGATGCAGGGCAGGCTCGGCTTCATGCTCCCCTACACGCCGATCCATCATCTGCTGATGCTCGAGCTTGATGACCCGGTAGTGATGACATCGGGCAATGCCAGTGATGAGCCGCAGTGCATCGATAACAGTGATGCCATGCTGCGGCTTGAAGGGGTTGCTGACGCATTCCTGCTGCATGACCGGGAGATTGTGAACCGGCTGGATGATGCGGTGATCCGCGTTGCAGCAGGCAGACCCCGGCTGCTCAGGCGCGGGCGTGGCTTTGCACCGGGACCGATCCGCCTGCCGGAAGGGTTTGACAAGGCTGCAGCTCTGCTGGCAATGGGAGGCGAACTGAAAAACAGCTTCTGCATCATCAGTAATGGCCACGCAATTCTCTCCCAGCACATGGGTGACCTGGAAAACAGTGAGACGCTGCGCGACTACTACCACAATCTTGATCTCTACCGGCAGCTCTATGATTTTAAGCCTGAACAGATCGCTGTGGATCTGCATCCGGACTACCTCTCCGGAAAACGTGGCAGAGAGATGGCGGCAGGTGCCGGTTCCGGTTTGATTGAAGTGCAGCACCACCATGCCCATATCGCAGCTGTCATGGCCGAGCACGGACTGGCACCGGGCACGCAGGTGCTCGGTGTGGCGCTCGATGGCCTCGGTATGGGCGAGGGTGGTGAACTCTGGGGTGGGGAGTTCCTGCTGGCAGGTTATGCACAGTTTCAGCGGCTTGGCTCGATCCAGAAGGTGGCGATGATCGGAGGGGCGAGGGCGATCCGTGAACCGTGGCGCAGCGCATATGCCCATCTCCATGCTCTTGGCTGGAACAAGGTTCTGAACCGGTTTCCCGGACTTGATATCATCCACTATCTCAACAGCCGCCCGCTGGGTAACCTGAACAGGATGATTGAGCGTGGTGTGAATGCGCCGATGGCATCTTCAAGCGGACGACTCTTTGATGCGGTGGCGGCAGTGCTCGGTATCTGCAGGGAGTATACCGCCTTTGAGGGAGAGGCGGCGATGGCGCTGGAGGCGGTGGCTGAAGCAGCCTTTGACCGGGAGCAGGGCAACGCCTATCCGGTTAGTCTGATCGAGCAGGAGGGGGTGGCAGTGATTCAGTGGCAGCCAATGTGGATGGCACTGCTTGCCGATCTTGCGTCCGGGGTTTCTGCTGAGCGGATTGCCGCCCGTTTCCATCACAGCTTTATCAATGCAGTTGCAGATCAGGCACAACTGCTGGCGAAACAGAACGGCATGGACCGGATTGTGCTCGGTGGCGGTGTGTTTCAGAATGCGCTGCTGCTGGAGGGTGTGACCAGACGCCTCTCCGAATCCCGGTTCAGGGTGCTGGCGCCTGAGATGGTGCCGGCCAATGATGGCGGGCTTGCTTTTGGCCAGGCGGCCGTGGCTGCGGCACGCTAACGCTTCGCCGGCCGTGGCTCATCGGCACTGCCTTTTCTTAAACTCCAGTTTACACCAAAGCGCTCAATGATCAGATCGAGATAGCCGAACAGCCACTCCCTGAGACGGTTCTTCAACGGTCGTTGCAGCCATGCATCCAGCGTGATCTCCCGGGAGTGCTCAAATGCATCGGTAAAAAAGGATGCCGCCTCTTCAGACAAGGCATGATCACTGCTCTCCAGATTGGCCTCAAGATTCCAGCGCAGACCCCAGCGATCCATGTTGCATGAGCCGACGGAGCAAAAGTTGTCGCAGAGATAGAGTTTGGCGTGCATGAAGGCAGGCTGATACTCGAAAATACGGATACCGTGGCGCAGCAGGTTGTGATAATAGCGGCGTCCGGCATGATAAACAGCAGGATGGTCGTTGATTTTCCCCGGCACCAGCAGGCGCACATCGACCCCGCGCCTTCTTGCGGCCCGCAGCGCCCGCAGCATGGTGCGTCCCGGCAGCAGGTAGGCCGTTCCAAGCCATACCCGTTCGGATGAGTGCCTGATTCGGGACAACAGGGATTGCCGGATAAATTTGCGCAGGCCACGCAGGCTGACTGAAAGCTGCCCGCGCTGCTTCCCGGCCGACCGGCCAGCCGGTTCCGGCAGGGATATTTCACCATCCCATTGCCGCCAGATCCGGATAAACTGCTCTTGCCAGTCGACTACAACAGGTCCGCGCATCTCCACGATCAGATCATGCCATGGCTGCTTGAACCCGTGCACTTTGTAGTCGTCAGTAATACCGGCACCACCCGTATAGGCTGCTTCGCCATCAATCAGGAGTACCTTACAATGATTTCGTGGCAGACCGCGGAAGAAATGGCTCAGGTAGGCGGGATTGTAAAAGATCAGTGTGATTCCGGCGCCTGTGATGCGCTGCCGGTCTGCAGCAGAGAGTTTGCGGGCGCCGAAATGGTCGATCAGCATGCAGACCTGCACACCACGCTGAACAGAGGTGGCCAAAGCATTGATAAAGCGGTCTGTGACTTCTCCTGAACTGATCAGATACTGCTCAAACAGCACATAGTGTCTGGCACGATGAATTGCCAGCTCCATGACGGGAAGAAAGGCATCAGCTCCGGCCAGCAGCCGGAAGTCGTTACCATCGCGTTCGGGATACGGATTGCGGATAGCCATGGGATGAGTTTATGCTATTTTGGTAACAGCCGCCAAAGTGCCTGCAATCTGCTATTTCAGACAACAGACATTTCCGGCCCGTTGCTGAACCAGGAGGTGGCATGACAGAGCGTAACGAAAGGATGCAGGAGGAGATGGTTCGTTACCAGATCGAAAGGCGGGGAATCAGCGATGAACGTGTGCTTGAAGCGATGCGCACAGTTCCCCGACACAGATTTATACCGGATGCGGAGATGGATGATGCCTATGGCGATTTCCCGCTGCCCATCGGGCATAGTCAGACCATCTCCCAGCCTTTTATCGTTGCCTACATGTGTGAACTCGCCCGGTTCAGGAAAAGTGACCGGGTTCTGGAGGTGGGCACCGGCTCAGGATACCACGCCTCTGTTATCGCCCGCCTTGCTGATTCCGTCTATAGCGTGGAAATTGTGCCGGAGCTTGCGGTACACGCTGCAAACACGGTCAGAGAGCTCAACTACACCAACATCAGCATACGCCATGGTGATGGCTTCTATGGATGGGCGGAGGCTTCACCATTCGATGTCATTGTTGTTACGGCCGCAACCGATGCCATTCCACCCCCGCTGGTCAGCCAGCTTGCCGAAGGCGGACGTCTGATCATCCCGCTTGGCCCTCTCTCATCTACCCAGTATCTGGTGCTGGCAGAAAAGAGGGCGGGCGAAATTGTGGTGCGTGAGATGCTACCCGTACGCTTCGTGCCGCTTACCGGGAAACATTGAGCCATCAATGGCGGCGTGCGGGCAGCCTGCAAACGAAGGGGATGCCGGAAAAACAGGCTTCGGAATTTTCCTGTCTCCCAAAACATGCATGCGCTATTACCGGAAAAGGGCTATGATTTCCTGAGAAGCCATGGCCTTCAGTGGAGTGAGTGTGACAAAACCCGGTAACATCAGAATTGCTTTTCCTGAGCCGCTGCATACGCCACCTCATCAGAGTGGCATGTTTGAGCATTTTCCGGATATCGGCGAACTGGAAAAGGCCTATGCGGCATTGAGCCAGGCCACGACCGATCAGGGGCGCACACGGTGTCGGGGGGAGATTGCCGGCCTTCTCAAGCATATGGCGGCTGTTTATCACCCGTCATTGCCCGAACTGCTGGCAGTATGCCGTTCGCATGCAGCGTTGATGAGTGACGCCAACCTGGAGAAGGCTCTCTCTGTCTGTGAAGTCGCATTCCACGGTCACTACACCAAAAATGACAGACCTGATTTTGAAATGCTTCTGAACGTCGCTCTGCATGCGCTTGCTTTCAGCATGCTTCTGCTGCGGCATAAACTTGAGCGTCACAAGGATGCCTTCGACGAGTTGCATGGACGGTTTTTCCATTTTGCCCATTGTGTTATGGCCTGTCAGCAGCAGCTGGGGGGTGTGGTTTCCAAACGTCTGATGGCGGAAGTGGCAGGAGAAATTGCAGCATACCTTCTTATTGAGCGGATGGACTTTTTTTCCATGAGTGCGGCCAGGCAACAGGAGATGATGCATACGCTCACCCCGATTCTGTCGGCATGCGAGGTCTATTTTATTCCGGCAGGTGAAGAGGCCGACAGAGTGGACGGATTCTGGGTCGAGCAGGTAGACCAGCGTCTGCCGGGCCGTTCCTTGTTGCACAGGCCTCTGGCCAGCAGATCGGCCAGCGACCGGATTGTTGCAGCCATTACGCCGCTTATCAGACTGCTGGAAGAGGCAAACAGGAAACCGGGTGGAACGATTCGGACACGCAAGGTTATCTCACCTGCAATGAGCAGGCTGATCCATGAAAAACTGAAATTGTTAAAGCGCAAAGATAGCCGTCTTGCAGCACGGGAGAATGTGCTCCTGCTCTCGCTCTGGGATGATGTTGTTAATCTTCCGGCTGATAAGGGAAGCCCGGCCACACTGGTCGATGTTGATGATTCCGGCTTCCGGCTTGTCGTGGACGATCCTGAAGCCGAACTGCCGGATGTAGACAGCCTGATTGCCATTAACCGTACGGGTCAGGGTGTAAAGCGGGCAACGCTTATCTGGAAGCGTGTTCAGGCCAGAGGCGTGATGATGGGCGGCACATGGCTGGATGGTGAGTTCGACCGGGCCCGGTTAAGCATGCTGGGGCACTCGGAGATGTCGACGGGTATACGGAAGTGGCATGTGCTGATGCAACAGATTGATGAGAAGCATGTTGCCTGCTGGATTGGTGAGCCCGAACTGCAACCCGGCATCAGTGCCCTGCTACCGATTGAGGGAAAAAATTTTTCATCACTGCTGGATCGGGTTGAACATCGCGGCGGCAATTTCTGTCAGGGCGTGCTGGCCGTCGGGGAAGAGTGGAAAGAGGTCGATTTCGAACTCGATCTCTGAAGGCGCTGCCGGGCAGACTGTTAATTTGAGTGTTCTTGCAGCAGGCCGATACAGGGTTATTTTTCCACCTTCGCGCCCTTTTCCGGCCGGCGTATACTCCTGTGCCGACAGGCAAGCCTGTCCATATATTGATGTCAGGAGCGTGTTATGAAGAGGTCTCTGATGATCGCAGCTGCGGCTGCAATGGCAGTAAACGGGTTTGCAGTTACTACTGCATATGCTGGTCCTGAAGGTAAATGTAAGGCGTGCCATACATTTGAGCAGGGTGGTAAAAACAAAACCGGCCCAAACCTGTTCGGCGTGGTTGGTCGTGCAGCAGGTAGTGTTGATGGGTTTAACTACTCAACTGGTGTGAAATCTTCAGGTATCACCTGGACTGAAGACAATCTGCGCAGGTGGATTGCCAATTCCAGGGAAATGGTATCTGATACCAAAATGCCGCCACAGAAGCTGGAAGGTGATAAGGCAGATCAGGTTATCGAATTCCTTAAAGGCCTGAAATAACAGTCACTGTTTATGGGAAAGGGGGTGGTCCTTATCAGTCATCCCCTTTTTTTGCACCGAAGAAAATTTAAAAAACACCCCGGTTTCACTGCTGTCCCACTTATCCATTTACGTCATGCCGGACTTGATCCGGCATCCATTCAGATGTTG
>JAVVEJ010000032.1:0-24728 GCA_032251395.1 Mariprofundaceae bacterium | reverse complement strand
TACTTATTAGAAAATCTTCCAAAACCGTTGCAATAGCCAAAATGCGGTCGTATAGTGCCGCGCTCTTTCGCGGGCAACTGCGTCAGACAGAGATTAGACATACCTTGCTTCAGATGCGCATACCATGCTGAAGCGTACTAAAAGTACCCCAAGAGGAGCGCCGTGTATTACGAAACTATTTTCATTGTAAACCCTGATGTATCTCAGGAAAATACAGAATCCATTACAGACAATTTTGTTGAGCGTGTAGAGAAGGCCGGTGGCCGGATCGTTAAACGCGAATACTGGGGTTCACGTCCTTTGGCATACAGCATTGCCAAGCGCAAACGTGGCCACTATGTCATGCTGGTTACCGATGGTGAGCCGCAGGCAGTAGCAACCCTTGAACAGGCGATCCGCCTGGACGAGCGTATCATGCGTTTTCTGACTACAAGACTGAACGAGCTTTCTGACGAGCCATCTCCACTGGTTCGCCGCAGATCGACTCCGGCAGCGCAGGAAGAGAAGCCTGCTGCTGAGGCTCCTGCTGTTGAAGCTGCTGCTGAGGCTACTGAAGCCCCTGCTGTTGAAGCTGCTGCTGAGGCTACTGAAGCCCCTGCTGCTGAAGAAATAAAGGCAGAGGCTGCTGAAACTTCCGGTGAGGAAGCCGGCGCCTGATCAAAACCGAGTCCGGATGACTGGCAGATTGGAAGATATCGACCAGCGCTGGACACCGGATGGCAGCATGGCGGTTATCGCCTCGCTCACCATCCACCGCCCCCATCTTGGCCCGGCAAGGGCCCGGATGCTGGAGGAGCAACCGATGCCACTTCGTGCCCAGGGTGCCATAGCAGAGCTTCTGTTAACGCATCTGGGAGAGGTGATCAGCATTGAGGGCTCACTTCGTCGCCGCTACTACAGCCGTGATGGAGAGCAGCGCTGGGGGCAGGTAGAAATTTGGGTGGATGCATGCCATCCCGTAAAAATTGAATTTCATCAGGAGAGATAATATGAGTGAAGAAGCTGTAAAAAAAGAAGCTACGACTGCATCCGGCAGTGATCGTCCTGCCCCTCGCAGCAGTGATCGTCCTGCCCCTCGCAGTGGTGATCGTCCGGCACGTCCGGAACGTGGTAGCGACGACCGTCCTCGCCGTCAGGGCGCAGGTGGCGGTGGCCGTTTCCAGCGTCGTCGCAAGTTCTGTAAATTCTGTGCAGACAAGAGTCTGAAGATTGATCACAAGGATCCATCTTTGCTGGCCCAGTTCATCACGGAGCGTCACAAGATTGTACCATCCCGTGTAACAGGAACCTGTGCCAAACATCAGCGCGGACTGACCACGGCAATCAAGCGTGCCCGTATTCTGGCACTGCTCGCCTTCACTCCTCTGCATCACGATTGAGTGTAAAGGGAATCTGCTCATTAGACAGCTAAACTCCCCGCAGGATGTGGGGCGGCAGAGCGATAGCGATGCCGTAAGTGGAGCAAAACCGCGCTTTTGCGCAACGACGAAAGGCAGAGGGAAGACAGTGAGGCAGGACAGGCGATTGGACGGCTTTAAGCCGCTCGGAGAGCGAGAGCCAGGGATGGCTCGAGTCAAGCCCGAAGCCGTATCAGGTGAGCAGGCATGATGGATCAGGCGCGCACCCTCTCTCCGGTGGCTCAGTTTATACTGACCCGCCGGATACCATGTGCAGCTCTGGCTGTGCTGATGTTTACCGCAGTGATTCTGGACGTTGGCCTGTCAGCTGTCCCGCTGCTGGCAGCGCTGATGTTTCTGGCCGGGTTGACACTACATATGCTGACCCCTGTGCTGTTTGCACTGGTGATGTTCGGCGGAGGTCTGGTTTATGCCCTTCAGGTTGCAGTCATTGCCGCACTGGCAATTACTCTGATCACGGATATCAGCCTGATGAACGGCGTAGTTTTTCTGTTCCTCTACGCACTGCTTCCGGCTGTGGCTGCTGCCACGATGTCAAGAGTGGGCGGCATGGGCCGAAGCGCACAGCAGCTTGCTCTGAGCCTGTTCATAGCAGCCATGGCTGCGCTGCTGGCTGGTGCAGGTTCTCAGGGTGTGGATATCCACACCTTTGTAGAACAGGGGCTTGCACCGCTTTTTGACGGCCTGGCAGCCAGCATTCCTGCAGGCGAACAGGCAGCACTGGAAGCCCTGGAACGGATGAAGACCATGACGGTCTGGGCATTCCCCGGCTTTCTGGCATTCAGCCTCTGGATGGTCTGGTGGATGGATATCCTTCTGGCCCGCAGGATTGCTGTCAGATACGGCTTTTTCCAGGGTGATCGCAGCGAAATGCTGATGATCAGGTTTAGCAAGGCGGCGGGAGTTGCCTTGATTGTGGCCACTGTACTGGCCAACATAACCGGTGGCTCGGTACAATATATCGCCGTCAGTACCGCCATTATGCTGGGTGGATTGCTGGCGCTGCAGGGTATCACAGTTGCACACGTGTGGATTAAAGCGCGCGGGATGCAGATGGTGCTGGTGATTATGTACCTGTTACTATTGATATGGTCTGTAATGATATTACCTTTCGTCATTATCGGCCTGCTGGATATTTGGTTTGATTTTCGCCGGAATATGTTTCCGGCACATGGAGAAGAGTAATGCAGTTAATTTTATTAGAACGTGTTGAAGGCCTTGGCAATGTAGGTAGCGAAGTTACCGTTCGCCCCGGCTACGGACGCAACTTCCTGATTCCACAGGGTAAAGCGATTGTTGCCACTGAAGGTAACCGCAACCTGTTTGAGCGCCAGCGTGCGGTTCTTGAAGCCAGGCAGATGTCCGCGCTTGAAGCGGCACAGGCTGATGCAGCCAAACTGGGCAGCGTTGAACTCTCAATCGTTCGCGCCACCTCTGATGGTGAACATCTCTACGGCTCTGTGACGACCAACGAGCTGGCCGAGCTTCTGACCGAAGCGGGCCATGCAACCGCACGTCGTAACATTCTGCTCGATGAACAGATCAAGACCGTCGGTGAGCATCCGTTCCGCGTTCGTCTGCACCCGGACGTTACCGCTGAGATGACCATCAAGGTCGAATCACAGAGCGTTTGACCCGGCCAACCCCCCTTCCACGCACCAGCGGCGGCCTGCGTGAGCGAGTGCCGCCCCACGCCTATGATGCGGAGTGCGCGGTTCTCGGGGGGATTATGCTTGATCCGGAAGCCTACGAGCGTCTTGAAGGCGCTCTGCTTCCGGAACACTTCTATGTCGAGGCCAATGGCAAGATATTCAATGCCATTGCCGAGCTTGCTGCCCGCCATCAGCCTGTCGATGCACTTACTGTCAAAGACATGCTTGAGCGCACCAATGAGATTGAAGTTTGTGGCGGCGAGGCCTACCTAAGCGATCTGATAGGCTCCACCCCCTCCTCTGCCAACGTAAAACATTATGCAACCATTGTTCGTGAACGTGCCGTACTGCGCGAACTTCTCGGCGTATGTAACTCCGTCTCGCAGGATGTCTTTGAAGAGACTGCACGCGAAGTAGCCGATCACCTTGATCAGGCGGAGATGCGTATGCTGGGTGTGGCGGAGAAGTTCAGCCGTTCACGCCCATCCTTCAGCAAGATGAGTGACCTGATGCTGGCGAGCTACAAAGAGCTTGAGAAACGCTATGCCGAGAAGAGCGCCATTACCGGTGTCTCAACCGGCTTTAAGGATCTTGATACCATCACTGCCGGTATGCAGCGGGGAGACCTGATTATTGTCGCAGGGCGTCCGAGTATGGGTAAAACCGCATTCTCGATGAATCTGGCGCAGAATGCCGCCGTACGCGGTGATGAGCCGCAGGTGGTTGCCATCTTCTCCCTTGAAATGTCGTCACAACAAATCGCAATGCGTATGCTGGCATGTGAAGCGCGGGTCGATATGTCGCACCTGCGTACCGGTCGCTTTTCAGCCGAGGACTGGCGCAAACTTGCGCATGCAAGTGGCTCCCTGGCAGAGGCAAGTATCTTTGTTGATGACACCCCCGCCATATCCGTACTGGAACTGCGTTCCAAGTGCCGCCGCCTGAAACGCGAGGCCGGCCACCTTGACATGGTACTGATCGATTATGTACAGCTGATGAGTGGCCGGGAAGGCAGTGAGCGTCGTGAGCAGGAGATCAGTGAAATCACACGTTCACTGAAAGGCCTTGCCAAAGAGCTGGATGTGCCGGTGATTGCGCTCTCCCAGCTCAACCGTTCGCTGGAAGCACGTGCCGACAAACGTCCGATGATGTCAGACCTGCGTGAATCCGGTGCAATTGAGCAGGATGCCGACGTTATCATGTTTATCTACCGTGACGAGGTCTACAACAAGAAGCCTGAAAACGAGGGCGTTGCCGAGATTATCATTGCCAAGCAGAGAAACGGTCCGATCGGCAATGTAAGGCTTACCTTTATTGCCAAACATACCCGCTTTGAGGATCATGCCCGCGATTTTGATGACTGAAGCCTGACTGATACGGCTTCAGAGCCACTGCTGTCCCACTTATCCATTTACATCATGCCGGACTTCGACTGCATGGACGCAGGAGGTAGAGCAACGCATGGAGCAGTTGCCGAGATCCGGCATCCATTCAGATGTTGCAAAGACTGGATTGATTCGGTGCTCTGCACCTCACCCTGCGGGCGGCTTGCAGCCGTCCAAACGGTTAATCCTTTTTGTCCCGCTTTCGCGAGAATGACGGAGAAAGCCACTGTGCAATTGATGTCTGCCTCGCTTGTTTTTGACACTACTCGTTGTGGCGAAAGGCTTGCATGGCATGGTTAGAGAATTAGCTGGGGCAGCAGTGCTTCAGAGCGGCATTAATAAGGCCGTTTGGCTGAAAAGTCGGCCAGTTCGGCCAGCAGCCGGCGAATCTCCGGATCGCCGGAGCCGGACAGTGCCGCCCTGGCACGCGCCGCATAATCGGCAGCGCGTTGCATGGCATAATCGGCACCGCCTTCTGCCTCAACACGCTCACGTACCCATTCACGGTCGCCCGCCTGATAACCGTCACGTTCGGCAATGGCATGCACACGCTCGCGCAGCTTTTCATCTCTGTGCATGGCATGAATCAGCGGCAGTGTAATTTTTCCCTCTGCCAGATCATGCCCGACCGGCTTGCCTGCAGTCGCCTCGTCAGAGAGGTAGTCCAGGGCATCATCCATCAACTGGAAGGCCACACCCAGACACATGCCGTATTCGGCCATCCTTGCAACCACGTCGGCAGGCTGGCCGCTGACGTGCGCTCCGACCTCGGCGGCAGCTGAGAAAAGCACGGCAGTCTTTCGCTCAATCACCTCCAGGCACTCCGCCTCGCTCATCTCCAGATGAAAAGTGCGTGATAACTGAAGAACCTCGCCCTCCGCCAGTGCATTGGTGACATCGGACATCAGCCGGAGCATCTCCATATCACCATCGCTCACCATCATCTGGAATGAGCGGGAGAAGAGATAGTCACCCACCAGTACACTCGCCTGATTGCCCCAGACACCGTTGGCAGAAGGAGCGCCACGACGCTGATGTGCCGAATCAACCACATCATCATGCAGCAGCGATGCGGTATGAATAAATTCGACCACCACCGACATCGGAATATGACGGTCTCCCCGGTAACCGAAATAACGCGCAGTCAACAGACATAACAGCGGGCGCAAGCGTTTGCCGCCACTGTTGACGATGTAGTGGCCAATGGCCGGAATCATCATGATATCCGACTGCAGATTTTCGTGAATACAGCTGTTGACCCGCTCCATCTCGGATTCACAGAGGCTGACAGCCCGGTTTAAAGGATTTTTATCACGGTGTTCCACGGTCGCTGCATCGTAAACCGCACTGCCTGTGCGTCAAGTTCATTGTTTTTTAATAAAATCCGGCCTACATTGGCGCACATGAAGCTGATGAGAAGGAATCACAACCGATTGAGCGTGACATTGACGCTCGTTTTCGCCATGCAGATTCTTGCCTCTTCTCTTTGTATCTCCACGGCCGCACAGGCTATGGAAACAGTCTCATTAAACCATTGCCATCAAAGCATGGAGCATTCAAACATGCAGCATGAGATGGGTTCCAGATCCATGCAGGCCCAACCCGAACAACTGCCGATCTCTGCATGTTCGCATTGCGCATCACCTGACGATTTTGCTGTTTTTGTAAATGATCTGGACAGTTCACCGGTTGGTTTCCTGATCGCATTTGTAGCATCCGGTGAAACGGCCAATCCATCTGCAACTGTTTCATTGAGCCTTTCCGAAAGAGCTCTGGCTCCGCCACGAAGCTCAACTACCCTCTACACAACCACCCGGCGCATCCGCGTCTGATTTTTTCCTGTTACTGAAAGCTCGTATCACCTGATACGGCAGGTTGCATGCATTGCAACATTATATTCAGAAGCAGGAGAAGAAGTTGAAAAACAACTCTGTAGTAACTATCACCATACTGGTCTGGAGTCTGGTCATACCACTCACAGCACAGGCCGGTCATGCCCGGACAGACACCACGCCGGACATCATCACTGAAAAAGAGGCTGTTGCCGAAGCGCTTGCCGGCAATCCGGGCATTGCAGGTATGCAATCAAGGGCAGAGGCGATGAGCCACATCCCGTCACAGGCAGGCAGCCTGCCTGATCCTCTGTTGAGTCTGGGTGCACTGAACCTGCCAACAGACAGCTTCTCCACGACACAGGAGAATATGACGCAGTTGCAAGTTGGTCTTGCCCAGTCTTTTCCCTTCCCCGGCAAACTTGGCCTGCGCGAGCAGGCTGCACACCATGAATCGGATTCAGCCAGATTCGACAGCGACGAGGTGCGCCTTGCCACTGTGCGGGAAACACGCAGCAGATGGTGGAGCCTCTACTATCTGGATCGTGCGCTCGGCGTGGTGCAACGCAACCAGGAGCTGTTACGCCAGTTTGTGAAGATTGCCGAAACAAAATATAAAACCGGGCAGGGGCTGCAATCCGATGTGCTGCTGGCACAGGTTGAACTCTCCAGGCTGCTCGACATTGAAATTGACCTGAAGGCATCGCGTCAGGGGCACGCCGCACAGCTTAATGCCCTGATGGACAGGCCGGCACAATCGCCTGTCAAACTGCCGGCTCAGATAACCGAACAACTGCCTGCCATCCCTGACGCCGAAACGCTTCGCACAGAGGCCATGAATTCACGCCCGCTGCTGGCATCGCAACGCAGCAGGGCAGATGCTGCCGGTTCACGAATCGCTCTGGCTGAGAAAGATTACTATCCCGATTTCACGCTGGCCGGAGCCTATGGCTCACGCAGTGGCGTCAATCCTGTCAATGGCCGTAACCGATCAAATCTCGCATCTATCCAGCTGAGCATGACGATTCCGCTCTATGCCGGTAACAAACAGACCGAAGCCGTAGCACAGCGCAAGGCAGAAGCTGCAAGAGAGCAGTTCAGACTAACCGATCAGATGCGCGCGGTAGATGCGGAGATCAGTTCAGCACTGGCCGACTACCGTGCCCGCCACAGTCAGACAGCACTGTTCAGGACAGGCATCATCCCGCAGGCAAGTCAGACGGTATCATCCATGCTGGCCTCCTATCAGGTAAACAAGGTCGATTTTCTCAACCTCGTACGCGCCCAGATCACCCTCTACAACTATGAAACACAATACTGGAAAGCGGTCACTGCCGGCTGGCAGGCATGGGCCCGGCTGGAAGCCGCGGTCGGAAAAGAACCAGGCAAGGGGCTTATTCATGATTAGTAAAAATATTATTACAGCGGCTCTTATATTGACTGCTGGTGTGGCAGCCGGTTATCTGCTGGCACCAACCGCAGATAAGTCCGAAAAAGTATCAATGCAACAGAACTCTTCAGAAGCAAGAGAACCACTCTTCTATCGAAATCCGATGAACCCGGCGATCACCTCGCCCGTCCCTGCACAGGATGAGATGGGTATGGATTATATTCCTGTCTATGCCGATGATGGTGGTGACGTATCAGCGCCTGCAGGCACAGTAAAAATCAATCCAACTGTGGCTCAAAATATCGGTGTCCGTACCACCCGGGCCAGACTTGCCACCCTCTCACGCACCATTCGCACCATAGGTCGGGTAACCTTTGATGAAGAGCGGGTAGCACGCCTGCACCCCAAATATGACGGCTGGATTGAAAAGCTGTTCATCGACAGAACCGGCGACAGGGTATCCAAAGGCACTATGCTGATGGCCATCTACTCACCGCAGCTTGTCGCCACGCAGGAGGAGTATCTTCTGGCCCTGAACAGTGCAGAATCGGTAAAAGAGAGTCCGTTCCCTGATGTTCGCGAGGGTGCCGGAAGCCTGTTGCGTTCCGCCCTTGAACGTTTGCAGTTGCTCGATGTTCCCGTACACCAGATCAAAAAACTAGAAACAGAGCGCAAAGTAATGAAGGGAGTTCATATCCACTCGCCCTTTGACGGGGTTGTGATGAGCATCGGGGCACGCGAAGGCAGCCGTATCACCCCTGAAACCGAGCTCTACATGATCGCCGACCTGTCGCGTGTCTGGGTCATTGTTGATCTTTATGAAGATGATATGCCGTGGGTACGCGTCGGTGATGTTGCAGCAATGAAGGTGGCAGGCGTTCCGGGCAGCTCCTTTACCGGTAAAGTCAGCTACATCTACCCCTATCTGGAGGCCAAGACACGCACCGTGAAGATGCGACTGGAATTTGATAACCCTGAGCTTGTACTGAAGCCTGATATGTTTGCCAATGTAACGGTTAAGGCAGGCAGGCAGATCAATGCCGTAGTGATTCCGTCCGAAGCGATTGTACGCACCGGCGAGCAGGAACAGGTGTTTGTGCAGCGCGGGCCCGGCAAATATACCCCGCGCAAAGTGGTGGTTGGCGTCGATTCCGAGGGTCAGGCACAGATTATCGAAGGATTGAAGGCCGGCGAGACTGTTGTTACATCCGGCCAGTTCCTGATCGATTCGGAATCCAAACTCAGAGAAGCCACAGCCAAGATGCTGGAAGTCGGAGCCTCAAACAGTATCACCACAGTCCCCCAGGGGAGCCTCTCTCGCTCCGCGATTCACCTTCAGGCACAGAGGCATGACCCTTGGAAATCCCCGACGGGGGACGAAGGTATGAATATGGATGGCATGGAAGGTATGAGCATGGATAAGATGCAAATGCATAACCATTCGGCCAAACAGCCAGGCACTCAGGATACCCCGCAGATGGAAGGGATGCAGATGGATGGTATGCCCATGGAAAACGGTAAGGCGAAAGGAGTTAAACGTGCGGAATAAGTTCCCTGACCCCTCACTCCTCACTCCTTGCCAGCGGAGCCAGCCATGATCCGTTCATTGATTGATATTTCGATAAAAAACCGGCTCCTGGTGCTGATTGCAACGCTGCTTATCTCCTTTGCAGGGTTGCAGGCGATGAAATCCACACCGCTGGATGCGATTCCCGATCTCTCCGATGTGCAGGTGATTGTGTTTACCGATTTCGCCGGGCAGGCACCACAGGTAGTCGAGGATCAGGTCACCTATCCACTGACCACGGCCATGCTTTCTGTACCCAATACCAAAGTGGTGCGTGGTTACTCGTTTTTTGGTTTCTCGATGGTCTATGTGATTTTTGAGGATGGCACGGACATCTATTGGGCACGTACACGTGTGCTTGAATACCTCAACTATGCCGCAGACCGCCTGCCTCCGGGGGTATCACCCAAGCTTGGGCCGGATGCCACCGGTGTCGGCTGGATCTATGAATATGCTCTGGTGGATAAAACAGGGCAACATGATCTGGCCCAGCTGCGTACACTGCAGGACTGGTATATGCGCTATCCGCTGCAGACTGTTCAGGGCGTGGCCGAGGTCGCCTCAATCGGCGGGTTTGTAAAACAGTATCAGGTCGAAGTCGATCCGGATGCACTGGCTGCATTCAATATTCCTCTCTCCAGAGTCAAACATGCCATTGCCCGCAGCAATAACGATGTCGGCGGCAGACTGATTGAAATGGGCGAAACCGAATATATGGTGCGGGGTCTGGGTTACATCAAGGGTCTGCATGATCTTGAGGTGATTCCTGTCGGCGTGGGTGAGCAGGGAACCCCTGTTCTCCTCAAGCAGCTTGCCAACATCCAGCTGGGACCGGAGTTGCGGCGTGGCCTCGTCGAGCTTAATGGTGAAGGTGAAGTTGCCGGTGGCATCATCATCATGCGCTATGGCGAAAATGCGCTGGCAACGATTGAGCGAGTTCGCGAAAAGCTGGAGGCACTCAAATCCGGGCTCCCCGATGGCGTTGAAATTGTTACGGTTTATGACCGTGGCGATCTGATCGAACGCGCAGTGGACAATCTCACCGAAAAGCTGATCGAGGAATCGATTGTCGTCGCCATCATTTGCCTGATTTTTCTGATGCATGCACGTAGCGCACTGGTTGCCATCATCAGTCTGCCCATTGGTATTCTGATGGCGTTTCTGATCATGAGCTGGCAAGGATTGTCTGCCAACATCATGAGCCTGGGTGGCATCGCGATTGCCATCGGCGCAATGATTGATGGCGCCATCGTAATGATTGAAAATGCCCATAAGCATCTGGAAAAGTCAGGTGAAAACGGTAACCTGAAGGAGCGCTGGAGCGCTGTAAGCGCAGCCTCCAGAGAGGTGGGCCCTGCCCTGTTTTTCAGCCTGCTGATTATTACCGTCTCTTTTCTGCCCGTGTTCACCCTGCAGGCGCAGGAGGGGCGTATGTTTGCACCACTGGCTTTCACCAAAACCTACGCCATGGCTGCCGCAGCACTGCTCGCGATAACACTGGTGCCTGTGCTGATGGGGCTGCTGATGCGCGGCAAGATCCCGCGTGAGGAGCATAACGTTCTCAATGTCTGGCTGAAACGGCTGCATGCGCCACTGCTTGGTTTGGCCATGCGCTGGCGCAGAGTCACCGTGATTGCGGCGTTGCTGCTACTTGCCGTGACTGTTTATCCGGTGATGAAAACAGGTTCGGAATTCATGCCGCCACTGGATGAAGGTGATATTTTGTATATGCCGACCACCTACCCCGGCATCTCGATCACCAAAGCCAAAGAGCTGGTGCAGCAGACCGATAAAATCCTCGCAACCTTTCCTGAAGTACAGCTTGTTTTTGGCAAGGCGGGCCGTGCAGAAACGGCAACCGATCCGGCACCGCTATCGATGCTTGAAACAACCGTTCGTTTGAAACCGAAAGATCAGTGGCCTGATCCGGGAAAAACAACCAGGGAACTGATGCGTGAAATGGATGCTGCCATCCAGTTTCCGGGACTCGCTAATACCTGGACATTCCCGATTAAAACCCGTATCGACATGCTCTCCACCGGCATCAAAACACCGATCGGGATCAAGGTATCCGGGCCTGACCTGAATGTACTGGAAAAGGTGGGTGGTGATATCGAACAGGCCCTGAAAACACTGCCCGATACACTCTCTGCCTTCGCCGACAAGTCGGCGGGTGGTTACTATCTTGATTTCGATATCAGACGTGAAGAGGCGGCGCGCTATGGGCTGACGGTCGGTGATGTGCAGGATGTCATCCAATCGGCCATTGGCGGCATGAACGTCACTGAAACGGTGGAAGGGCTGGAACGTTATCCGGTGAATGTCCGTTATCCGCGAGAACTGCGCGATAATATGGAATCATTGAAACGTGTATTGATTTCAACACCGACCGGCGCACAGATTCCGTTGTCACTGGTGGCAGATCTGAAATTGCGCCGTGGCCCACCATCGGTCAAAACGGAAAATGCCACCCCCAGCGCCTGGGTTTATGTCGATATCAACTCTTCGGATATTGGTGGCTATGTCGCAACAGCAAAAACACTGATTGAGGAAAAAG
Source organism: Mariprofundaceae bacterium (assembly GCA_032251395.1). Taxonomy (GTDB): domain Bacteria; phylum Pseudomonadota; class Zetaproteobacteria; order Mariprofundales; family Mariprofundaceae; genus WSZY01. The sequence continues at coordinate 12,927 of JAVVEJ010000032.1, read as the reverse complement.
TAACGATTCCTGCCGGATATTCACTGGTCTGGTCCGGGCAGTTTGAATACATGGAGCGTGCAGAGGCACGCCTGAAAGTGGTGGTTCCGCTTACCCTGCTGACCATCTTTCTGCTTCTTTACTTCAACTTCCGCAACGTTGTAGCCCCCGTCGTGGTGATGCTCTCCATTCCATTTGCCCTGATCGGTGGCTTCTGGCTGGTCTGGCTTCTCGGCTACAACATGTCTGTCGCTGTGGCGGTCGGTTTTATCGCACTGGCCGGAGTATCGGCCGAGATTGGTGTGCTGGTACTGACCTTTATTGACCAGGCCGTAGCCCAGTTGCGGTCCGAGAAAGGCGGTTTTCTTAGTGCCGGTGAGATTATGCAGGCTGTTTTATCCGGCACCACCCAGCGCGTACGCCCCATCGCCATGACAGCCACCGCCATTATCGCAGGTCTTGCACCGATCATGTGGGGGTCAGGAACAGGTTCGGATGTCATGCAGCGTATCGCGGCGCCTATGATCGGTGGCATGGTCACCACCACCATCCTCTGCCTGATTGTACTGCCAGTGATCTACGGGCTGGTGCTGCAATTCGGTGAAGGTCGCACAGTAAAGAAAAGATTTGCTAATATAACAGAAGCAACAGGAGATGAAATATGAAAAAGGCATTCATCCTGATAACAGGCATGATAGCAATGGCGGCTACGCAGCCAGCCATAGCCAATGGAAACAACCACAACATGAAAGACATGCAGCATGGCTCCATGCATGACGGGCAAAAGCAAGTACAGGGTAATGCAAACCAGATGAAGGGCATGTTTCTGGTGAAGAAGGAGATTGACGGCTTCATCGTCAGCTTCCATGCCATGAAAGCGAAAGAGGGCATGCAGCATGGCGGCACGCATAACTTTATGGTGAAAGTGGAAAAAGATGGCAAAGCGCTATCCGGGCTGATGGCAAATTCCAAGGTTGTCCATCCGGACGGTGCTGCAGAATCGAAGATGCTGATGGGCATGGGCGACTGGTACATGGCCGGTTATGACCTCGGCCATGAGGGGCGCCATCAGCTGATGGTGCTGTTCAAGGCGGCCGACGGCGCCAAACACTTCGGCGGTGTCTGGTACCCTGACGAGGGGAAGAGCGGCCACTGATGCGCGCTACCCTGGCTCTGCCGATTCTGGCCCTCCTGCTGACTGGCTGCAGCGATCCGGCACCTGAGTACGACAGGAAGATGGCCTTCAAGACCGAAAAATCGGACCCGGTGCTCGGCTTGGCACTGTTCAACGCCAACTGCAAGGCGTGCCATGGCAGCGGAGCGCTGGGGTCGAAACTCGGGCCGCCGCTGATCCACAGGATTTATGAACCTGGCCATCACGCCGATTTCAGCTTCTACCGCGCCGTCAAAAATGGCGTGCGCGGCCACCACTGGAACTTCGGGGACATGCCGCCAGTCCCTGCCGTATCGGTAGAGCAGGCCGGACACATCATCGCTTATATCCGGCAGCAGCAGCGGCTTGCCGGCATTGAATAGAATAGTCTGCACAGGAGGATTCCATGCACCATGAACTACTCTCAACCATTCGTCACGGTCTGATCATGGCCGTAACAGCACTGATCTTCGGGGCATTGTGGGCGGCGTATCTGGCCACGAATCACGACCGGTTACACGGCGCTTTTGAAGCGCAGGAGGAACAGCTGCAGCAGGCACAGATGCAGCATTTGATGGAAGAGCTTTCGGCAGACGCGCCGAATGCGACGGCCGAAGGTCATTCGATGGGTGAGGAGCAGGATGCCCCGGGCCATGATCACGGTTCAACATCCCCTGCAGCGCATGAACACGGCCATGATGCCATTGCAGATTCAACCGGTGAGCAGCACTCCCACTCCGGCAGCCTGGCTCAGGATGCGATGCAGCGGCTGCTGCGCGGGCATATCCATTTTATGGGTCTCGGCGTGCTCGTGGCAGCCCTGTTGATGATTACAGCGTTTACATGTCTGAAACCGTGCTGGAAAAAGCTGCTCGGCTGGACATTCGGACTGGGTGCGCTGGCCTATCCGCCGGCATGGATTCTGATGGGATACCGCACGGTTGAGCTCGGCCCGGCGGCGGCTGAAGCCAGTGTCATGTGGCTGTTTGCTCCGGCAGTTGGCCTGCTGCTTTTTTCCATGGGCTCCCTGCTCGGAGTGCTGCTCATCGAAATGATTAGATGGAATGAGAAAAAAGCTTTTCAATTTCTGTTCGGGTCAGGTTAAAAAGAGCAATGAGACGTCATAACCTGCAAGTTCAAAAGGAGTTTTTATGCCGCTGATTACAACCCCTTCAAACCATCGGTTTCCATGGTATGTACGGCTCTTTTTCTGGAACCAGAAACGTCGTTATGGCGAAGTGCTTGAACCGGCCAGGTTATGGGGCAGGACTCCATGGGTGTTCTGCTCACTGGCTCTGCTGTACGGGGCTCTGGACCGGCGTTCATCGCCCATTGAGCCGGCACTGCGTTCACTTATCACCGTTCGCGTTTCCCAGATCAACTGGTGTGAATTTTGCGTGGACATCAACTCGGCCACGCTGCTCAAGCGTGGTGACAACCGGCTGAAGCTGGAACATCTGCCGGCTTTCAGGGATAGCGACAGGTTCAATGAACGCGAAAAAGCGGCGCTGGCCTATGCTGAGGCAGTGACCTTTTCCGACCAGCAACCGACTGAGGCACATTTTGAGGCACTGCGCTGCCATTTCAGCGACGATGCCATCATCGAACTGACCGGCCTGATCGCATTCCAGAACATGTCCAGCAAGTTTAATGCAGCCCTTGGCGTGGAAGCACAAGGCTTTTGCACTCTGCCCACACACACTGGCGGCAACCGGCCAGGAGAGAAGATATGACCATTAAACAGTGCCCCGTATGCGGCATGGATGCCTCAACATCTGAAATCACAACTGAACACCTGGGCATCTCCTATCACTTTTGTTCCTTGCAGTGTATGGAGAACTTTGCTGACCATCCCCACCTTTATCTCGCTGTTAAATCACCGAAACGGAAGGGAAAGAGCGTGATTAAAAAGCGCTCTTTCACACTTGATACACCCATTACGGAACCGGGGCTGGATACCTTGAAAACTGACATGTGCAACATGATGGGTATTCGGGATCTGCAGGTGACCGGAACAAAGGTGTCAGTCACTTATGACCTGCTCGAAGTAACGGCCATACAGGTTGAGCAGCGTCTTGAACAGGCGGGAGCAAGGCTGGGAGCAGGCTGGGCAGACCGGCTCAAACGCGGCTGGATTCATTACACGGAAGAAAATGAACTGGACCATCTGGCTGCAACTGATACCACCTGTTGCAATAAACCTCCCGGACGTGGATAAAAAAACAGGAGTAAGTGAATGGAATACAGAAAAATCACGGCAATCCTTAATGCCGAATCGTTGGATCACACGGCAAAGGCGCTTCAAGGCATTGGCGTTCACGGTATCAGTATAACTCATGTCATGGGGCACGGAGAATATGCGAATTTTTATGCTAAAGACCTCTGTTGTAAGCATGCACATATTGAAATCTTTACCCATCAATCAAAGGCTAAGGAAATTGCAGCAACCATTATGAATGCTGCTCATACAGGCATGGCCGGTGATGGCATTGTTGCCATTCTTCCGGTTGAGAATATTTATCGCATCCGTACAAAATCGGAGGCTAACCGTGAAACCCTTTAGTCATAACAGTATAAAAGTTTCGTATAAAGCTGGCTGGAAGTGGCGAAGATGAATGAACTGGCTGTTTATGATTATGGAATCTGGTCGTTTGTCGTCATCAACTCGGCCATTATCCTGATCTTTGCTTTCAGCTTCTATCATCCGAAGACAAAACGGGACTGGCGCTCCTTCGGCGCATTTTCCGCCTTTGTCATCGCCCTGTTTACCGAAATGTACGGCTTTCCGTTGACGATCTATCTGCTTTCGGGCTGGCTGACCAGCAACTTCCCCGGTGTCGATATTTTTTCACATCATGCTGGCCATTTGTGGTGGGTGATCTTTGGCGGAGAAACTAATCCGCACTCGGATCCATTTCATATCCTGAGCAATGTACTGGTTATTGGAGGGCTTCTCCTGCTCTCTGCAGCATGGAAAGTTCTGCATAAAGCCCAGAAAGATGGCCGTGTCGCCAGCACCGGTATTTATGCTCGCATCCGCCATCCACAATATCTTGGGTTTATCATCATCATGACCGGATTCATGCTGCAATGGCCAACCCTTCCGACGCTGGTGATGTACCCGATTCTGGTCTGGATGTATGTGCGGCTGGCCAAAAGAGAGGAAAAGGAGTCATTGCGTCTGTTTGGGGATGCTTATGCTCAATATGCAGAAAAAGTACCTCGCTTTATTCCGCGTTTTTCAAGAAATGAGATTGATTGACTTATGATGATGGTTAATGAATTGGCCAAACACTGCGGGGTAACTCCTGAAACTGTGCGTTATTACGTTCGAGTGGGCTTATTGCACCCACGACATCATCCTGGTAACAATTACAAACTTTTCGAAGCTGATGATGCACGCAAATTGCGTTTTATTAAGCAGGCTAAATTGCTTGGCTATACATTATCTGAAATCAGTCAAATTCTTCATCACAGCAGGTATGGGGACTCTCCTTGCCCTTTAGTTCGTGATTTCATTCAACGTCGAATTGAGGCAAACAGAAGTAAGCTTATGAATCTGGCTGCATTACAGAAGCGAATGGAAGCAGCTCTTAAGGAGTGGGAAAATAAACCTGACGGTCTACCCGACGGAAATTCAATTTGTCATCTTATTGAATCTTTCGCTGAAGAGCCTTGACCTGTGTGCAACACATAGGGTGTATAAATTTTACGTGGTTATCTTTGTTAGGAGGTTGGTATGGAAGGCGTAATTTCATTTGTACTATTCGCGGTGTTTTTCTATGTGATGATGCGTTACGGCTGCGGAGCACACATGATCCATGGTCATCATGACAGTCACGATCATGGAAATGCACATGGTGCTAAGTTTATTGACCCGGTATGTGGAAAAGAGGTTGCCCCTGATCAGGGATATGGCGTGATGCATGAGGGAAACCTGTACCGGTTCTGCTCCAGAAAATGTCTGGACACATTTGATGAGCAAACGATCAAACATCGGAATAAAAACAAGGAGGATAGCAATGTCTAATAGGATTTCTCTCATTGCAGTAGGTCACGCGACCAGCCTGTTTTTGGCAATTACGTTTGCATTGTGTGTCGCGTTTGATGTGCTGTTTCCCGAGCATGCGATGTACACAGCCTGGCAAAAGCTATTGCCGGGATTTACAGGTATCAACTGGGGCAGCTTTTTCATCGGGCTGATTGAGGCATATGGCTATGGCTGGTACATGGCTTTGATCTGGGTGCCGCTTTACAATGTTTTTGCTACTCGTGATTCAAAATCCTGCTGCCGCAAACAGGCGAAATCACAGAGCGTGGACGGGTCATGAAACGCTGCATTATGGCAGGCATTATCTATGGCCTCATTTTGCTCACTATACCTGCTGTATCCACGGCGGGCGTACTTGTTTACATGCCGATGGGTAATGCCAATGAAATCGTGGTTGTGGATGCAGACAAAGGTGAGGTGGTTGCGAGAATTTCCGGAGTGATTAACAGCCACGGACTGGCTGTAACTCCCGATGGGTCCACCATTGTCGCAGGGAGTTTAACGGAATTAGCTAATGGAGAGCTGCCGGTCAAACCGGAGCAGATGTCTTCAGATGAGCATCGTGCACATCACGGCAGGACGGAACAACAGCAGGCGATCCGGCAGAGTGAAAGGAGTGGCATCCTCTATCTGATCGATGTGAAGCAGAGCCGCATCCTGAATCAGATAAGAGTGCCAGATGCGGTTCATCACAATGCCATCACACCGGATGGAAAATATGCCATTTCCACTCATCCGACAGCCGGCTTAATTAGTGTGGTCGATATCGAGCTGGCCAAAGTGGTGAAAACAATTCGTACCGGTTCGGTACCGAATTATGCGGTAGCTAATCGTGACGGGAGTCTGATTTATATCAGTAACAGTGGTAATAATACGGTTAGTGAAGTTGACACAAAGAGTTGGATGATTAGTCGGCAGCTTCCGGCAGGAGATACCCCTTCGCATATGGCTTTATCACCAGATGAAAAGCGTCTCTATGTTACTAATGAGGCTGCTGGAAAGGTTCTGGCCCTTGACCTGAGTCGAGGTGAGGTCGTTAAAAGCTATGCTGTTGGAACCGATGCCCACGGCCTTGCATTAAGCCATGATGGTCGGATTCTTTATGCCAGCAGCAAAAAAAAGAACCGTCTGGTAAAAGTCGATTTGACCAGCCTTAAACAGCAGACCCTGCACCTCTCTCCTGCACCGTACCACGTTGCCGTTATCCCTGAGCAAAACACTGTTTACGTTTCCAGCCGCAAGGAGGCGAAAATCTGGGTGGTCGATCCGGTTGCTTTCAGGGTATTGAAACAGATCAATTTGAAGCATGGCATGGCTCACCAGATGGTGAGTGTGACAGGTAAATGACTTCATGCTGATACGTGATCCGGTTTGCCTGATGACAGTGGTGCCAGCGCACGCGGAGGCCATGATTGAGTATGGTGGGCGCAGCTATTATTTCTGCTCCAAGGAGTGCCGTGATAAATTCAGAGAACAGCCCCAGAATTTTCTTGATAAAGCACCTGGAATGCGCTTGACCATCGGTGTCATGGGTTCGGCAGGTTCCCATAATGGCGAGTCCGTCAGTGACCAGGCGTATGAACTAGGTAAGGCCATTGCCCGGCGAGGACTCATTCTGATTACCGGCGCCTGCCCCGGGTTGCCATATGAATGTGCTATAGGCGCCAGAGAGGGGGGCTGCACATCTGTTGGTATTTCACCAGCGTTGAGTCTTGATGAACATGTGCATAAATATCAGTCGCCAGCCGACGCATATGATGTCCTGATTTACACCGGCAGTGGTCTGATGGGGCGTGAAGTAACTAACATACGCTCCAGCGATATGGTGATTATTGTTGGCGGGAGCTCCGGAACACTGGGCGAATTTGCCATCGCTTACGATGAAGGGAAACTGATTGGAGTGTTGCAGGATTCAGGCGGTATTACTCCTCATATTCCTGACATTGTCTCGAGTTTTGGTAAAGAGACCGGTTCGCATATTATCTATGATGCAGACCCCGCTTCGCTGGTGTCCCGTCTGCTCGCCTATTATGAGACAATACACTTCAAAAAGCCGTCCTGTTTTTGTGGCGAAAAACAGGAGGCTGCAGGTTAACCCATGGCCGAATCGATTCGCATAGGTGCAGTACTAAGCGCAGGTGGTGTGCGCGGCGTATATGCCCATACCGGCTTTCTGCAGGCGATGGAGAGCCTGGATGTGCCGATAGCGGCCATTGCAGGCTGTAGTGCTGGTTCCATTGTAGGAGGCATCTACGCCAGTGGTACGCCATTGCATCAATGGGTCGAGGCCATGAACGACCTGAAACGGGAGAATTTCTGGCAGCCGGGCTCATGGAAGCGTGCAACCTGGGAGTTACTTGCTTCCCGTGGCCATCAGTTTACCGGAGTATCAGCTACGGATACAGCGATGGCATTCTGCCGCAGTCAACTGGCTGTCGAACGCTTTGATCAATGCCGGATACCTTTTCACGCACTTGCGACCAGTCTGACCAACGGAGGAAAGGTGTTCTTTTCTGATGGCGAGCTTGCCCCGAGGATTGCGGCCAGTGCCTCGATTCCCCTGCTTTATCAGCCGGTCGAAATTGACAGAGAATTTTACTGCGACGGAGGCGTGATTGATCTTGCCCCTACCGATGCCATCTGCTGCATACATGATCTGGACGTACTGTTTGTACATCATGTGGCCACACGAAAAAGAGGCTTTCGCGGTGTAAACAAAACCGATCCGAACTCATGGCCGATGGTGGAGATTCTGGATACGCTGCTGTTCCGAACCCGGCCATGGTATCTGTCTGACAAAACGATCACGTTTCGCAGCTGTCCCTGTGGCTGCCGAGCCCTTATCGTGGTGCTTGAACCCGAACTGCCGGAACTGCCCTGGCCACAAACCGAACAGGGCCCGGATGTTCAATATCAGGCGATGAATCAGGTTAAGACGCTGTTAGAACCGTACATCGAAGCTTTGCGCAACAATCCTGAAAGTTTGCAGGAGCTGGTATTGCCTATGGAGCAGAAGTCGATGGGAGGAAGCCCTTGCTAAACAGAGACCCTTCCCGTGGCATACCCTCTCCCCCAATACACGATGAGCTTCGCGTCTCCGGTGCCGGGCCGGCAGGACTGACCGCTGCCATTACCTGTGCCCGAGCGGGTGCAACGGTAATTGTGCATGAACGGAAAGCAGCGGTGGGATTGCGTTTTCATGGCGACTTTCAGGGCCAGGAAAACTGGACCAGCCCGACAGACGTACTGGAAGAGCTTGCAGAGGCGGGTATCCGGACTGATTTTCCACATGCCGCGTTTCATCATCTGGTTGCCTACGACCCGGAAGGACGGGCATTCCATTTCAGCAGCGAACAGCCGCTGTTCTATCTGGTGCGCCGTGGTAGCGGGCCGGACACATTGGACAGCGCATTGCTTAAGCAGGCACAGGAGCTGGGCGTAGAGGTGAGGTTCGATGACCGGGTCACGACACTGCCTGCAGGCGGTATCTGCGCCGAAGGCCCAAAAGCCGGTGATGTTATTGCAACGGGCTACCAGTTTGAGACCGACCTGGCAGATGGAGCCTATGCTGCCCTGTCCGATGATCTGGCTCCCAAAGGATATGCTTATCTACTGATTCATGCAGGCCACGCCACGCTGGCAAGCTGTATGTTCGATGATTTCCATCATGAGCATGTGTATCTGAAAAACTGCGTAGATTTTTTTCAGAATAAGCTTGGCTTTTCGATGGACGATCAGGCCCGGCGGTTCGGCGGGTTGGGCAACGTCAGCTATCCGGGAACGGCATGCAAAGGCAATATTTTGTATGTGGGCGAGGCTGCAGGCTTTCAGGACGCGCTATGGGGATTCGGCATGCGTTATGCCATGGTCTCAGGGAAACTTGCTGCACAGGCATGGCTACAGGGCAAGCCGGAGGCCTATGATCAGATGTGGCAGCAGACGCTGGGGCCAGGAATGCGGGCCGGAATCGTCAATCGTTTCATTTTTTCCAGGCTGGGGAACAAAGGTTATTCCCGTTTTTTGACAGAGCTTGCCGCTAGCCAGGATGTGCGTGGCTGGCTGATGCGGCATCACCGGGAGCAGTGGTATACGCACCTGTTGTTTCCATGGGCCAACAGGTTTTTACCCAGCAAGCGGAAGGAGTTTCGCTGTGCCCATGCGGGCTGCGCCTGCACCTGGTGCCGCAGCAGTAAAGGTTGTGAAATCAGCCATGGTTAGAGACAAGGAGAAAGTATGAATATTGATCCGGTATGTGGCATGGAAGTCAAAACAGATTCACCTCATAAGGTGGAATATAATGGGCACAACTGGCATTTCTGCAGCGCCAAATGCCAGGATAAATTTGAAGCTATGCCGGATCAGTACACCATCGATCCGGTGTGCGGCATGCATGTAAAACCGGACTCTCTCCATCGGGTCAACCATGAGGGAAAGAGCTATCGTTTTTGCAGCGATAAGTGTCTGCACAAGTTTTCAGCCGATCCGTCTCAATATGCTGACAATAAGAACCATCCTGCCGCACAGGTTCCGGCAACTGCCTCCGGCCGGTTTACCTGCCCGATGCATCCGGAGATTGAACAGGATGGCCCCGGCAGTTGCCCGAAATGTGGCATGGCGCTTGAACCGATGGGTATTCCCGTAAGCAGTGGAAAAACCGAATATGTCTGTCCTATGCACCCGGAGATTATCAGTGATGCTCCGGGAGCGTGTCCAAAATGTGGAATGGCACTGGAGCCACGCACTGTAACATCTGAGGAGGAGAACTCTGAGCTCAATAATATGAGCCGTCGTTTCAATGTCAGTGCGATACTGGCGGTGCCGGTGTTCGTACTGGCCATGGTTGCCGATCTGGCACCAGCATGGCTGCCTTCAGGTTTAACGATGGGCATGGTGCAGTGGATCGAATTTGCTCTGGCCACACCCGTGGTGTTGTGGGGCGGCTGGCCATTTTTTGAGCGCTTTGCATTGTCTGTCAAAACCTGGAACCTGAACATGTTTACACTGATTGGTCTGGGTGTCGGTGTGGCCTGGATTTACAGCGTCGTTGCGCTACTGCTTCCGGGGATATTCCCGCCCGTAATGCAGATGCATGGCGGGCTCGTTGATGTCTACTTCGAAGCCGCCGCCGTGATTACCGCACTGGTATTGCTTGGTCAGGTGCTGGAGCTTCGCGCCCGTTCGCGCACCAATGAAGCCATCAAACTACTGCTCGGCATGGCGCCAAAAACGGCACGGCGGGTGAACACAGATGGTTCCGAGACCGATGTTCCGATGGAAGATGTGCAGCCGGGTGATGTGCTGCGAATCCGCCCCGGTGAGAAGGTGCCGGTAGATGGCGTTGTGACCGAAGGTGAAAGCCTTGTCGATGAATCCATGGTGACCGGCGAACCGATTCCGGTTGCAAAGTTCACCGGAGAGAAATTGATCGGCGCTACAGTCAACGGTAACGGATCATTGCTGATGCGGGCTGAAAAGGTTGGTGCTGACACGCTGCTTGCACAGATCGTCAACATGGTGGCCGAAGCCCAGCGCTCACGGGCACCGATCCAGAAGATGGCCGATACCGTAGCGGGCTATTTTGTTCCTGCCGTGGTCGGTATTGCTCTGATTGCCTTTGCTTTCTGGTACTTCTTCGGGCCGGAACCACGACTGGCCCATGCTGTCGTCAATGCCGTAGCTGTGCTGATTATTGCCTGCCCCTGTGCACTTGGTCTGGCTACACCGATATCCATCATGGTCGGCACCGGTCGCGGCGCCACTGCCGGTGTACTGATCAAAAATGCCGAGGCACTGGAGATCATGGAGAAGGTGAATACGATTGTGGTGGATAAAACCGGCACGCTGACCGAGGGCAAGCCAGCCTTGACCACTATTCAGGCGGTTGGTGATGTGACCGAAGATGAGATCATGGTATTGGCAGCAAGTATTGAACGGTCCAGCGAACATCCGCTGGCCGAAGCAGTTGTTGCCGGTGCCAAAGAGCGGAACCTCGACCTGCAATCCGTGGAAGAGTTTACCGCTGTGACCGGCAAGGGCGTAAGCGCCAGGATGGGCGGCAAAGCGCTGCTGCTGGGCAATGCAAAACTGATGCAGGAGAACGGCATCGACATTACCGATGTGGCATCAACCGTTGAGAAGCACCAGCATAGCGGCGAAACGGTGATGTATCTGGCCGTGGATAAAAAGCTTGCCGGCCTGCTCGGTGTCTCCGACCCGGTCAAGGCATCGACACCCGATGCCATTAAGGCACTGCATGCAGAGGGTATCGAGGTGGTCATGCTGACCGGGGACAACCGCAATACCGCAGCTGCGGTTGCTGCCAGTCTGGGCATAGACCGTTTCGAGGCGGATGTGCTGCCGGACCAGAAGGCTGCCGTGGTCAAACAGCTGCAGGGCGAAGGCAAAATCGTGGCCATGGCAGGCGACGGCATCAATGATGCGCCGGCGTTGGCGCAGGCCCACGTTGGCATCGCCATGGGCACCGGCACCGATGTGGCGATGGAGTCGGCCGGGGTGACGCTGGTCAAGGGTGATTTGACAGGCATCGTCCGCGCCCGCCGTCTCTCCCGTGCTACGATGAAAAACATTCGTCAGAACCTGTTTTTTGCTTTTGTCTACAACGCTGCCGGGGTGCCGGTTGCAGCCGGCATCCTCTACCCGTTCTTTGGTCTGCTGCTTTCACCGATTATTGCTGCCGCAGCCATGAGTTTTTCGTCAGTGTCGGTTATTACCAATGCACTGCGGCTGCGAAACAGCAGGCTGTAACATGCAAACCGTGCCAGTCACTGATACCCTTTCCCACATGAAAAACCGGAGTGATACCATGAAGAGATGTTCCATTCTGGCTCTGGCCATTGCTATCGGACTGCTGACCGGCTGTACGGCCGACACTTCCGCCACGGCGGCCGATATCGTGATTTACAAGTCAGCAACCTGCCCCTGCTGTGATGACTGGGTAACGCATATGCAGAAAGAGGGTTTCAGGACCCGTACCGAAACGCGGGACGACATGGATAGCATTAAGGCCACCTATGGCATCACAACCGGGCTGGCATCATGCCATACCGCTCTGATTGGCGGCTATGTGATCGAAGGGCATGTGCCTGCTGCGGATGTGAAGCGCCTGCTGAAAGAGAGGCCTGCTGACGTTATCGGGCTAACCGCTCCCGGCATGCCGATGAAATCGCCCGGCATGCAGGCCGAAGGTCTGAAGCCGGAAGGTTATGATGTCATTGCTTTCAAAAAGGATGGCAGCACAGAGGTATTTACCCGTTACTGAATTCAGGTGAGTGCATATCCGCTACCGGCTGCCGGGTGAGACTGCCACTGAACACGGGTATTTAATCACAATATGAACGAGCTATTCCGGAAGCATGTTAAATCGTTACACAACCGGCCCATCTCCTGAGACAGACACCCTGCGAAACAGTCTACAACTGGCCTCCTTCCTCCATTTCATGATGGTTAATAAAGACCAGCTGCCCCTGCTTTCGTACCGTTTTTGAACTCCCTCCGAAAAAAGATATGAAAAAAGAACCTTTTCAGGCTTCCGGACCGGACGGTCTTTGGGCACCTCTGAATAACCACATCCGTGTGGTTATTCAGTACGCAAAGACAAAAATAATGTTCAGCATCAGTCACTTACGCTCCTGATTTGGCAGGCCATCCATGGCCTGCACGGATACTCTGAGTTTTTCAGAGTATCCTTTGGTTATAGGCATGTGATACGGCACACATTTAACTG
>JAVVEJ010000031.1:1767-25515 GCA_032251395.1 Mariprofundaceae bacterium | reverse complement strand
CTGGAGCCCAGGGCGGGAATTGAACCCGCGACCTCATCCTTACCAAGGATGTGCTCTACCCCTGAGCTACCTGGGCCAAACGCCTGCCAGCAATGCTGGAGCGGGTGGCGGGAATCGAACCCGCGTCATCAGCTTGGAAGGCTGAGGTTCTACCATTGTACCACACCCGCAATCACTGAGGCCCAGACCTCAGCCTGTTAGCTGGTGGAGAGGGTTGGATTCGAACCAACGTAGGCGTAGCCAGCAGATTTACAGTCTGCCCCCTTTAGCCACTCGGGAACCTCTCCCAACTATCGCTCTCCATCCAAGCTCCGGCTAAAAAAAAGCCGCTCAAAGGGCGCGCGATAATGCACGATTGCTGCACAGTGTCAACCAGCGCATGCAATCGAGACAAAAAATGGAGCCGGCAACAGGAGTCGAACCCGTGGCCTGCTGATTACAAATCAGCTGCTCTACCAACTGAGCTATGCCGGCCAATTCAATAGAACGATGGGCGGCGCATCATACGCAGCAAAAACACAAACTCAAGCGTTAGCATAATATGCATGCAGAATCGCCTGAAAAACAGGGTAAAGAGCGGCAATTTGATCACAGGCTAATTCCTCAGCGAGTGTGCACTTGTGACAGAAAACATGCCGGCTTACCGGTGCAGAACTGCAATACCTTTGGAGATGCTGATTTATTGCCATCCTGGCAAAAATCAGAGCGTCAAGGCAAAAACGCGGTTTTGCCCAGACTTACAAATCAGGCACTTACGTGCATGGTTTGACAGGCCATCCATGGCCTGTGCGGAAGCGCCTGATTAATCAGCGCTTCCCTTTGCAAATACGAACCAACGACTCATCCCTGCCCAACAGCTCAAGCGTCAGACCAATCGGCGGGGGATGCCGGCACTGCGATCATTGATCGCATAAGCTGAAAGAGGCAGACCCTGTTCGCGGCTGAATGCCAGCCGGATCATCATGCACGCATCCGGGGTAACCCAATATTGTTCTTACCCCTCATGTCGTCTCAGAACCAGTAACGGCGGAGTATTCAGCACCTGTCTGGCACTGATTAATCCTGCAAGTGGAATAATGATTCCTCCTGCCAGCAGGCCAGCCCACCAGATAGTGGTATTGAACACCCACTCCAGCTGAAAAACTTCAATGGTCAGCACCCATGCCACTACCGTTGCAGCCAATGCTGCCAGCAGACCGGACAGTACTCCCATGGTTCCGAATTCTGTGAGAAGAGCACTGCGGACGGTAGCATTGCCTGCTCCCAGGGTGCGTAAAATGGCAACTTCCCGCATGCGTTCATCCTGACTGGATTGCATAGCAGCAAAAAGCACTGTGAAGCCGGCAAGCAGCGTAAAGAGGAAAACAAATTCAACGGCCATAGCCACACGGGAGATGACACCGCGCACACGTTGCATCACCTCTTCAACATTAATCAGGGTAATGGTAGGGAACTGCTGAAGCAGCTCACCACTACTCCGGTGCAGTTGATGTGGCAGGTGAAAAGCGGTGATATAGCTGGCCTGCTCTTTGGGCAAATACCCGGGAGGGGAGGTGACAAAGAAGTTCACACGGAATGAGTCCCAGGAAACTTTGCGCAAGCTGCTTACCTCAGCATTATACAGCTGACCGGCGACATCGAACACGATTCTGTCGCCAAAATTGATTCCCAGAGTGTTAGCCAGCTGCTCCTCCACTGACCACTGCATGGCAGGTTTATCCGGCCCATCCCACCAACTGCCTTTCACAACATGGTTGTCGGCATCCAGTGTGGGGGTCCATGAGAGATTGAATTCTCGCTCTACCAGACGCCGGGCGCGCTCTTGCTGGTAATCTTCAGGTGTAACCTTGCGTTCATTGATCGCCAGCAACCGGCCTTTAACCATGGGGTGAAACAAAGGAGTGCCTACTCCGGCACGGCTTAGAAAGCTGCGGATTGGCTCAACCTGATCCTGTTGCACATTTACAAGGAAGGTGTTTGGTGCATCCGGTGGCAATTGCCTCTGCCAGTTTTCCACCAGATCTGTGCGAACCAGCGTCAGCAACAGCATTGCCATAATACCGAGGCCGAAAGCGACCACTTGAATCACGGTACTTCCGGAGCGTCGGTGAAGATTGCTGATACCGTATCGCCATGAAACGGCACTCCCTTTACGGAATGATGCCAGTAACCGGACCAGCAGGGATGCAGACGCGGCGAGCAACAGAACCGTGCTGACGGCCCCGGCAATCACCATCGTTGCTAACACGACCTCCCCTGCCTGCCATGCGCAGAGAAGCAGGGCCACGGAAATTGCGAAAACCTTGGCGCCACGCCCTGCAATATCCGGTGCCAAATCACGGCGCAAGACTCGTAAAGGCGGCACTTTCCGGAGTGAGGCAACAGGAGGCAAGGCAAAACCCAGTAATAGAATCAGACCGATACTAAAGCCGAACAGGATGGGGCGCAGTGTCGGGAGCGGAAGTGTTTGGCTGAATAGCCCATGCAGCAGCTGTGCCAGAACCTCCTGAGCCAGATAGCCCAAAGCACAACCGAAAGCAGAAGCTACAGTGCCAAGAATAAGAAGTTCGGTCGAGAAGAGTGTGAGAACATCGTGACTGCTGGCACCCATGCAACGCATGACAGCCACAGCGTCGAAGTGGCGGCGGGCATGCCGATGGGCTGCCATCGCAATGGCGACACCTGCCAGTAGTACAGCAACCAAAGCCGCAAGACCGAGGAACTGCTCTGCCCGCTGCAGGGCTGAATTCAATTCAGGGCGGGCATTTCGGCCGGTTAACAGGGTATCGGCCGGACCTATGCGGGATTCGAGCCACTGGCGGTATTGCTCAATATCCGCTCGTGAACCAGCCAAAAGAAGATTCTCCTCTTTTAACGAGGCCGGCCCAAGCAGACCGGATCTGCTTAAATCATCATGATTGATCAGCAGGCGAGGAGCGATATTGAATACCGATCCTGCCCGGTCCGGTTCATATTGCAGAATTGCAGAGACCAGTAAATTGATCGTACCAAACTGTACCGTATCGCCGGGTTTGAGGTTCAGGCGCCCTGCCAGCATAACATCCGGCCAGGCCTCTCCGGGCCGGGGGCCCGATTGCGCCACAACAATCGCACTATCAGGCTGCATCGATATGCGCAATTCGCCACGCAGGGGATAGCTCGAATCTACAGCCTTGGCCTCAACCAGTTGCGGTTGATCATGGGCAACAATGACGGAGCGCAGCTCGGTAAAGCGGGCGGTTTTTAGCCCCGATGCTTCGGCCTGCAGCTTCCATGCTGAATCAATCTCTTTTTTGCTGGAGAGAGCAAGATCTGATGCTAGTAATTCACTGGCCTCCTGTGTCAATACCAGGCGAATACGATCGGTAAAGCCACCAACTGCAGTCATTGCAGCCACACCGATGACCAATGCCATCAGTAGCACCAATAGTTCGCCTGCAGCCCAGTGTCGCCGGAGAAGGCGCCAGGATATTTGAAAGGATTTCATCCTGTTCTCTGTTTTGAGCCTTGATTCACAATCCGCCCATCCTGAAGATGGATGCGCCGATTACAGCGGCTGGCTAATGATTCATCGTGGGTAACCAGAATTAGGGTGGTACCTGATTCGGCATTAAGATCAAACAGCATGTCGATGATCTGCCTGCCGGTTTTACTGTCCAGATTACCCGTCGGCTCATCAGCCAGCAGTAGCGCAGGTTCGGTCGCAAAGGCCCGGGCAATAGCAACACGTTGCTGCTCCCCTCCTGACAATTGCGCTGGCAGGTGATGACCTCGATGCCCCAATCCCACCCGATGCAGCAGTTGTGCTGCACGATCTTCAATGCCTTCAAACCCGGCCAGCTCCATCGGCAGCATAATATTCTCAAGCGCATTGAAGGTTGGCAGCAGTTGAAACGACTGAAAGACAAATCCGAGCATATCACCGCGAATTCCCGCCCGGCCATCCTCATCCATCTTTCCAATGTCCTGTCCACCAAGACAGACCGAGCCCATGCTTGGCTGGTCAAGTCCGGCGAGCAGGCCCAGAAGGGTAGATTTGCCGGAGCCGGAAGCGCCGACCACACATACTGCTTCGCCTGCATGAATGGTCAGGTTAATATCTGTCAAAATATGCAGCTCACCTTCAGGACTTGGTACATGTTTCCCCAGGGAGAAGGTGGCTACAATGATCGAGGCTGATGTGTCCATGATTAATCGTATTCTCCTCTGTCTGAGCCTGATGTTGCTGCCATGGCCGGCTGCAACAGCAGCCGGTGAACATCCGTGCATCATCCTGGTGCTTGGAGACAGCCTGAGCGCAGCTTATGGCATGTCAATGGACGAAGGATGGGTATCCCTCCTTAACACTCAATTAAAGCAGGAGAAGTATCGTTGCAAAGTCATCAATGCCAGCGTGAGCGGAGATACCACTCAGGGCGGGAGAGCGCGCCTGCCTTCACTGCTCAAAAAACATCAGCCTTCACATCTTATTATCGAACTTGGCGCAAATAACGGGCTACGCGCACTGCCCGCTGAATTGATGGAGCAGGATCTTAAATGGATAATTCAGAGTGCCAGGGCGGCCGGTAGCAGAGTGTTGTTGTTGGGGATGCAGATGCCACCTAACTATGGCCCTCAATACAGAGCCCGGTTCTCAAATGTTTATAGAAACATCGCTGAAGCTGAAGGTGTCTCTTTTGTGCCCTTTTTTCTTGAGGGAGTCATCACCCGCTCTGAATGGATGCAGGCAGATGCCCTGCATCCCAATGCCCTGGGGCAACCTGCACTGTTGGAAAACGTCTGGTCCGAACTCATATTGATGTTACCGAAAAAATTGTAACGTTACCGAACCCGCCTTTTTGTTTCGCCCGATTCCGCGACCCGTTGCCTCAGACGGTGGTTCGATTCAATATTATCGCAGTGCTTCGATACCTTTTCGGATCCGGGCCAATGACTCTTCTCTGCCCAGCAGCGCAAGCGTGACATCAATCGGCGGAGAAACAGGGCCTCCTGACAGGAGAATCCGGATCGGCTGCGCCAGTTTGCCCATGTTGACCTCTGCCGCTTCACAGACCGAAGCAATCAGAGCATGGACACTCTCCGCACTCCACTGTGCCAATGCCTCAGCCTGTTCAACATATGCATCCAGCAGTGGCCATGTTGCATCCGTAAAGTTTTTCTTTACTGCTTTCTCATCATATGTCGCCGGAGGGTGGTAGAAGAAGCGCGCGCCACTGGCCAGTTCAACCAGACTCTTTGAACGCTCCTGCAGCGAGGCGATAACCGCCACCAGATCTGGGCCTCCGTCAGGCTCAACATCCATCAGCTCAGAAACCGGGCCGACAAGCTCCGATGGAAAACTCTCACGCAGATAGTGGCCGTTGAGCCAGTCCAGTTTTGCCTGATCAAAACGCGCTGCCGCCCTGCCGACCTGGGTCAGGTCAAACAGTTCAACAAGCCGCTCCGTTGAGAAGACCTCTTCATCACCATGCGACCATCCCAGTCGTGCCAGATAGTTGTTCACTGCCGCAGGCAGGTAGCCCTGCTCGCGGTATTCCGTAATCGCAACGGCACCATGCCGCTTGGACATCTTGGCACCATCCGGGCCATGAATAAGCGGAATATGGGCAAACTGCGGCACCGGCAGACCCAATGCTTCATACAGCTGAATCTGACGCGGCGTATTATTCAGATGGTCCGAGCCGCGCACCACATGAGAGATGGCCATTGCCGCATCATCAGCCACTACGGCAAGATTATAGGTCGGCGTGCCGTCCGAGCGCACCAGAATCAGGTCATCAAGCTCTTCGTTGGGAAAACAGACATCCCCCAGTACCAGATCGCGCACAATCGTCTCCCCCTCATCGGGAGAGCGAAACCTGATCACAAACGGCTGCCCGGCAGGGCGGTCGGAACGGTGCCGGCAGCGACCGTCATACATCGGCTTTTTACCGGCTGCCCGCTGCGCTTCCCGCATCTCATCAAGCTCCTCTCTGCTGCAGTAGCAGCGATAGGCATGCCCCTCTTCAATAAGCTGATCGACTGCAACCATGTGTTCGGCCTGACGCGAGGCCTGGAATACAGGCTCCCCGTCCCAATCCAGCCCCAGCCATTTCATCCCGTCCAGAATGACCCGGGTGGCCGCGTCCGTTGAACGTTCGCGATCAGTATCTTCAATGCGCAGCAGGAATTCACCACCACAGTGGCGCGCATAGAGCCATGCAAATAGTGCGGTGCGGGCACCGCCAATATGTAACATCCCGGTTGGGGAGGGTGCAAAACGGGTACGGACTGTCATCATTAAATCTCCGGAGGCCAAAACCTGGCCGCAAATCTAGCGCCTGTCCTGTAAAGCGAAAGGGCTACGGCAACATGTGAATGCTGACTCCGCCAACACTTCCCGCGCTTCGATGCTGCTCTCCCGGCCTGACGGGAAATATACGGGAAGGAGATACGCCACGGTGATACATGAACTGCTCGATCAGTCGCTGGGTATAACGGCTTCGTTCAGCCTGACGCTCCTCCGAGGAACTGACCCCAAACCGGGGAATCAGCTCAATTGACTGTTCCGGGTTTTCCCGAAGATAGAGAAGAACCTTTCTCAACCGTGCGCGTTCATTCTGTGAAAGCACCCCTTTTTCATGCAGCCGAACCGATGCAAGCAGGTTGCCACGGCTCTCTTCCGGCTTATGAATAGCATGCCCCTTTTTCGCCATCTCACCATTCAGCTTTTTCACCAGTGCGCTGCCCAGCGCTTCACCAAACGACCCCCCGTCCTCAACAGGAATGCGCAGGCGAACCCGCCCCTCTGTCTGCAATGCAGAAAAAATATCAAAAGAGTTGAAGCCCGTTCTCTTAAGCAGCGGATCACTCTGTGCGGCTGCCGGGCCAAGCGCCCCATGCTGAAGGCGCAAATACCACATTCCCTGATAGCGTCCGTCAGCCTGCCGCTGCATGGCAATATCCGTATAGATACGACCGCGAATCAGCTCCGGCACTCCGGACACGCCAAGCCACTCATTGATAAAAAACGGTAACACATCCCGAACAGAAATCTTTGCATTGCTGATTTCCGGCGATGCAAGGCTCCATGCAAGATCGCCTCTCATAAAAAGAGACCCCTCACCCAACCGGCCCTGCACACTGACTGGTGCACTATTGCCTGGCTTCAAGTCCCTGATATCAACTGTAGTCCGATCCATCCAGACCGCCTCTTTATGGCCAACCGCCACCTCACCATCCTGCAGCGTTATACTTTTCAGATGCCAGCGCTCGGCCTCATTATCTTCACGCTTCAACACTTCCGGACTCGCCCCCAGCGGCTGAAGTGCAGCCTGATACCTCCACCCTTTGACATCCAGCTGGCGAATCAGCTGCTCCGGGATTCCCGCACCCATTTTTTCTATATCCACCAGCACTTTTTCAGCCTGCCACTGCTCGCCTTTGTAGATCAGCCCGGCGGCTGACAGTTCAGCCTCGCCGGCTCCCTCCCATGGAGCCGTTCCAGCCAGCAGTTTCAGCTTCATGTTAACGCTTCCCGTCAAATCACTTGCCATTTTTCTAATCTGCTCAGGCAGCAATGGCCTGAAGCGAACCAGCGCCGCACTCTCTGCAAAAACCTCCATGGCCATGCGGGAGGTGTCGTTTGCTGCCCAGGCGCCTTCTCCGGAAATATGCCAGCGCTCTTCGTTACTCTTCTCGTCTGAATCAACTGATTGCAGCGATAGTTGCATCGAGTGATTCTCTTTGACGGCAAAACTTCCCGTCATAACCGGAAGATGCAACACGCTCCGGGGAAGGTGAAGAGCCAGGCGGGTCTGGTTCAGGCCGATCTCGCCTGTCTTGATCTTCCATAACAGATCCACAGGCTCCCCTCCCCGGGCGTCAAAACCAAGGGCTGTGTTGATCAACTCCGCAGCTTCGATATCGATTCTGCGTTCCGGCCACTGCAGGGCAGCTTTGGTCACATGCACTTTCTCTACCAGCCACTCAGGAACAGCGCCGCTCTCTGCGCCTGCCTGCCCATAGCGGAGATGGTCAAGATAGGTTTCGACCACGCCCATCTGCCACTGTTTAAGGTTGCCTGAAAAATTGATCGCTCCGGTAAAGTTGCCTGATACAAGTTTTCGCCCCTGAAACTGCGGGGCATAGTCGCCAAACATGGCCAGCGGCCAGGCTGTCCCGTTCATCTTTCCATGCCACCTGCCTTCCCCAAGCACCCCATTCCAGCTGATTTTCGAAGCCGGCAGGGAGCCATGTTCCATCTCTCCAAATTCTGCTTCACCACTGAGGCTGTAGTGACCCTTGCCCTCAGGTTTTGACGCCCAGGCAATGTGGCCACTCAGCTGGCCCTGAACAGGTGCCAGGCCCATCAGCTTCTCCAGAAACGGTTCAGCATTCATGCCGCTCCAGGCAATTTTTCCGGCAGCCCCGTTCGTACTTTTTTTCAGGCTGCTGACTGCTGTAACTCTTATTGCACCGCCCATTCCGTAGGCCAGTGCCTCAACCTCCCTTTGCCCCGGAGTTCGCCTGCTTTGCAGACGGGTCATTTTCAGGCTTAGCGGCTGGCCTGGAATCATTGCATCAATCTCCGGCAGCAGCTCGAGCTCGGCATCATAAATGCCGATCTGCTGGGCCGATGTCCACAGCTGCCTGAACAGCATGGGGAACTCCTGACTTTCAGAGAATGCTGCCAGGGCCCCGGCCTTAAGACTTGCATGCAGACCCCGGATCTCAATACGTGCCACCGCAGGCTCATCGCCCGCAAGGGAGGAGAGATTGCCATACAGAAACAGGGTAGGAGCATGAAGCTGAACAGCATCCCTGTTCAGACGCAGGTCAACCAGCGTTAACGCACCGCGTAACATGCGATAGCGAACATCTTCAACTGAGAGTTCCGCAGCCTCTGACCATACGTTCACGAGACGGCGTGCCTCCTGCTGTGCATAAACCTGTATCGCAAAGTGGACGGCAATCAGCAGCAGTGTAAGTACGGCAACAACTGCCAGATACCAGCGGGCAGCTGCAGGCATTTTGCCCACAGGATGCCGTATCAGCGGGTGTGATCGCACCATGCCGCCCTGTATGCCAAACGGATCACTCCTTTGACTGAAGCTGTCGAACCACTCCCGGATCCTCCAGTGTTGAGACGTCCGAGGTAATTTCACGGCCCGCCGCAATATCCCGCAACAGACGACGCATGATTTTTCCTGAACGTGTTTTCGGCAGCGTGTCGGTAAAACGGATATCATCCGGCTTGGCGATCGGTCCGATCTCTGCTGCAACATGTTTACGCAGCTCCGCCTTCAGGGAGTCTGACGGCTTGCTCTTCAGTACAACAAAAGCACAGATGGCCTCTCCCTTGAGATCATCCGGACGCCCTACCACAGCCGCTTCGGCAACGGCAGCGTGGGAAACCAGCGCCGATTCGATCTCCATGGTACCAAGCCTGTGACCGGAGACATTCAGCACATCATCGACACGCCCCATAATCCAGAAGTAACCATCATCATCACGCCTTGCTCCATCCCCGGCAAAGTAGACGTGACTTCCGAACTTGCGCCAGTAGGTATCTACATAACGCTCATCATCCCCCCAGATACCACGCAGCATCGACGGCCAGGGTTTTGTGATCACCAGCAGGCCGCCGCCTTTGGAGACTGCGTGACCCTCACCATCCACGACAGCCGCCATGATACCCGGCAACGGCAGTGTCGCTGAGCCGGGCCTGGTTGGTGTAGCAAAGGGGATGGGAGCCAGCATGTGGCCACCGGTTTCCGTCTGCCACCAGGTATCAGTAATCGGGCACCTCTCACCACCGATGGTTTTGTGATACCACATCCACGCTTCAGGATTGATAGGCTCACCCACAGTACCCAGCACACGAAGTTTCGTCAGGTCATGCCTGGCAGGCCACTCATCACCTGCCTTTATCAATGCACGAATCGCAGTCGGTGCGGTGTAAAAAACCGTTACACCATGATCTTCACAGATCTTCCAGAGACGCCCTGCATCCGGATAGGTTGGAACGCCCTCATACATCAATGTTGTGCCGCCATTGGAGAGCGGGCCATAGACAGAATAGGTGTGCCCGGTAATCCAGCCGATATCGGCTGTGCACCAGAAGAGATCTCTCTCCGGATGAAAATCGAAACTCCACTGCATCGTCAGATGCGCCCAGAGCAGATAACCGCCGGTTGAGTGAACAATCCCTTTCGGTTTTCCTGTCGAGCCGGAGGTATAAAGAATAAACAGCGGATGCTCTGCAGAAACGGCCAGCGGTTCACACTCCGAACTCTGGGCTGCAAGCACATCATGCCAGTGCAGATCACGCCCCTCTGTCCAGGCAACCTCATTCTTGCCGCGCCTGACCACAATCACATGCTGCACCGATCTGCAACCCTCTCTCAAAGCCTCATCCACGGCCGGCTTGAGTGCATGCACGCTGCCACGCCGATAGCCGCCGTCTGCTGTAACTACAAGTTTCGCCTCGGCATCATCAATCCGGTCACGCAGCGACTGCGAAGAGAATGCACCAAAAACAACAGAGTGAGTCGCGCCAATACGGGTACAGGCGAGCATGGCGACTGCAGCCTCCGGGATCATCGGCATATAGATCACCACACGGTCGCCCGGCCCTACGCCCAGTGCCTTCATGCCATTGGCAGCCCGGCTCACATCATCGAGCAGTTCCCGGTAACTGATCCTGCGCACATCGCCCGGCTCTCCCTCCCAGATGATTGCTGCACGGTCTCCCAGGCCTGCATCAACATGTCGATCCAGACAATTCTCGGAAAGGTTCAGTTCGCCATCCTCGAACCATTTGAAAAAAGGTGCGCTGGAATCATTCAGCACTGTTAAGAAGGGCTTTCTCCATAGCAGATTTTCATTCGCCAGCTGCCTCCAGGTATCTTCAAAGTCGGCCTCGAAACGCGAAACGATGGCTCGATACTCATCCATGGAGGCAATGTTGGCGCCTGCTGATGCGGGCGGGTAAAAGAGCCGCTCCTCGCCCAGCGTTGATTCAATGGCTTCGCTCATGGATATCTCCTTCATAAAGTTCCTGATAAGTACCATGCAGCCTGCACCGGAGAGAAGAAAGGTCAACCGGTAACAGCCACCCGGTATGCTGCTGATCTGCCGGCCTTGCCGGACAGCCTTTTAATCTCTGCGCAAAAAACGCTAGCCTTGCACGGTGGAACAGGGCGCATGCATTATTCTGACAAGTGTTGAAACTGAAGCCGACGGCCTCAGGCTTGCCAACAACCTTGTTGAAAAAGGTCTGGCTGCCTGTGTCCAGATCTCCGCACCGGGACAATCGGTATACCGCTGGCAAGGTGAACTGCAGTGTGTGAGTGAATATTACCTGAACATCAAAACAACCGGAGCGTCCGCAGAAGCTGTTGTTGTGTGGCTGAAGCAGCAGCACCCCTATCAGACACCCGAAATTCTGTGCCTCTCTGCGGAGTCGAGCCGGGCATACCTTGAATGGATGCGTGCAACTACCTCCTGACTCGGTAAGAATTGGCCCGCTGCAGAGTCCACAGAGATGTCAAATGAGTACGAGGAAGAGATATGATTGAAGTTACACTGATCGGCGCATTCATGGCGGGGCTGCTCTCCTTCCTTTCACCCTGCGTGCTGCCGCTTGTTCCTGCCTACCTCTCTTTTATCAGCGGCACCTCTGTCAATGCATTGCGAGCACATGGTGATCAGGCGAATCACTCTGTGCGCAAACATGCCGTTATCCAGTCTCTATGGTTTATTCTCGGCTTCAGCCTTGTTTTTATCGCTCTCGGTGCATCGGCATCATGGCTGGGGCAATGGCTGCTGGAACATATGAACAGCCTTGGAAAAGCCGCCGGCGCAGTGATCTTTATATTCGGCCTCCACTACGCGGGGGTCATTCGTATCCCGTTCCTGCTGGTGGATGTCCACCTGGATACCAGCAAAGTTGAAGCCAAAAGCGGTATCGGAGCCCTGGCGCTTGGATCTGCATTTGCATTCGGATGGACACCTTGTGTTGGTCCGATTCTTGGCGCCATCCTCGCTGTTGCCGGTGCCCAGAGTGAGGTCGGGAAAGGTATCCTGCTGCTGACCACCTACTCAATTGGCCTTGGCATTCCATTCCTGCTGGCAGCACTGGCCACCGATGCCTTCCTGAACTGGTCTCAGCGTTTCAAGAGACACCTGCACGCCGTCGAAATCACCTCCGGCATACTGCTGATGCTGGTTGGTGGTATGATTTTTCTGGGCAGTTTCAGCATCGTCGCTGCATGGCTGATCGAGCATTTGCCATGGCTGGCAGAAATCGAGTCGGCTATCACCCTGTAATAAAAGAAAGTTTCTCTTCATTGCATATTGACCATCAACTCCGTCAGTGTTTCAATGCCATGCATGAGTGCCGTGGATAACAGGGAAGCAATTCAGCAGCGTGTTGAAAAGCTGTCGCAGAGCATCTCTGCGATCCGACGCAATCTGGAGAAGCTGATGGCTGAAAACCAGCGCCTGCGCGAAGTGGTGCGTCTGGCTGAAAGCGAGCTGCGCAAACGTCGTGACCAGGTACGGCACCTTGAATCCGACCTGCAGGGGCTGCAGAGCAACCGTCTGGATGCCAGGGCCCGCGTCGACCATGCCATCGAAAAGCTTGACCTGCTGGTGGCAGATGCCGAGAAGGAAGAGCTGTGAGCCAGTCGGTTGAAATTACCCTGATGGGCCGGAGCTTTACAATCCGTACCGATGATGATCCCGAACAGCTTCACGCTGCTGCCGAGCTGGTTCAGGCCCAGGTGGATGAACTGCGCCAACTTGGCTCTACCGTCGCCTCAGACCGTCTGATGGCGCTCGTGGCCCTCAACCTGGCGGGCGACCTGCTCAAAAAGGACCAGGGTCAGGTTGAAGATCTGAATGACTTGCTTTCTGCTCTGGATGATGTAGTTTTACAGGCAGAAGGTTTAGTGAAAGTGCCCCTGCGCTGATCGATTGGCAGCCAAAGTTGCCTGAGCCGATATGCGTCGAACGGGAGCCTACCTACGCTGATTGTGTGCGTCCCCATGAGCCGGGATACCTGATGTCAGAGTGCGGCGCCCACCTCCATTGGAGGGTTCGACAACTTATTGCCGAATCGCCAGTGCGGGGGCGCTCTTTTTTTGCCTGCCGAAGAATGCCCTCTATAAAGCTGAAACCTATTCAATGACTGCCTCCAAATCCCAGCTCAGAACGGAAGCGCTCGCGCGGCGACGTGCTCTCTCGGCAGACCAGCGCAACAGCTTCTCGCTTGAGATCGAGAGACGCCTGTTTGAACACCTCAAACAGAGCATCACTGAAGAGCATCATCTGCTGGCCTACCGGGCACTTTCAGAGGAGGTCGATACCACCGCCCTGTTTATGACGCCTCCCTGCCACATCTATGCTCCACGCATGCACGGGGGCAGGGATATGCACTGGCTCGGGGTTACCGAAAAGACGAACTGGATCAGCGGTGCCTTTGGCATTCCGGAGCCTGAAAGCGGACCGGACTGGAACCATGAACAGGGCTCGGCCATCCTGCTCTGCCCAATGGTCGGCTTTGACCGCAAGGGTAATCGTCTGGGCATGGGCAAGGGCTGCTTTGATCGCTGGCTGGAGCAGTTCCAGTCCCGGATTGACTCCGTTATCGGCCTCGCCTTCTCATGTCAGGAGCTACCTGCCATCCCGGCTGAAGCGCATGACATCCCGCTGCAGACCATCATCACCGAAAAGGAAATAATCTCATGTCCGACAACCTGAACCTGCTTATTATCGGTGACATTATCGGCAAGGCTGGGCGCCGGGCCCTGCACGATCACCTCCCCGGACTGATCAATACCCATCAGATCGATTTCGTAATCGCCAATGGAGAGAATCTGGCTGCCGGTTTCGGGCTCACCATCAAACTTGCCGACGAGATGTTCGAGCTGGGAGTCAATGTGCTGACCAACGGCAACCACTGCTGGGATCAGCGTGACTTTCTGAACCAGATTGATGATGACGACCGGCTCATTCGCCCGATGAACTTCTCCGCCTATGCTCCCGGACGGGGCTGGACGGTTCAGGAGACCGGTAGCGGGCATAAAATCGCAGTGATCAATCTGATCGGACAGGTCTTCATGGGCGCATCGTGGGATTGCCCGTTCTCCGCTGTGGAACGGGCGCTGGATGAGATTCCCGAGGATGTCAGCGCCGTTATTGTTGATATGCATGCTGAAGCAAGCAGCGAAAAAATGGGTATGGGCTGGTTTCTTGATGGCCGCACTTCACTCGTCTATGGCACGCACACCCACATACCGACCTGTGATGAGACCATTCTGCCGGGCGGCACCGCCTATCAGTCAGATATCGGCATGACCGGTTCCTACCAGTCGATCATCGGCATGAAGGTCGAGGGTGCACTGACACGGATGGTTCAAAAACTGCCGCAGCGGTTCGAGGCGGTAGAGCGCAACGCATCGATCTTTGCCACGCTGGTCAGGATTGATCCCTCCACCCGGCAGGCGACCTCCATCGAACGCATTTATGTTCCACCCGCCTGACCGGCCGACTCTGCCCCTGCCTGTAGAGTATCCGCTTTCGAGTTTATTACCGCACTCATAAATGCCCGAACCTGAATATGGAAACGAATATCAGACAGCCCGTTGAAAGGGATTTGTTTCAATTTTTCAGATGCCCGGTAGAATTGGGCACCGGACAGGCACATGGCGTGCCGATCGTGGTTTGAAAGTATTTCGAAACAGGTGTTAAAACACTTATGTTTCAAGCCGTTTCCAGATATACGCACCCTTAGCTCAGCTGGATAGAGTGTTGGCCTCCGAAGATAACGGTCATATAGACGTAAGGGGTGTCGTGACCGAGACATACGCTAGGTAAATCAGGTGGTTACAGCTGTCGAGGGCACAGGTCAAAATTCGGCGTGACCAAAATGTGCCCAGATGGTGACCACGCTTCTGGATTTTCCTTTTCAAACCAATAGATTGCGCGTGGTCACGCGACATGCACCCTTAGCTCAGCTGGATAGAGCACTGCCCTCCGAAGGCAGGGGCCAGAGGTTCGAATCCTCTAGGGTGCGCCACTTTCTCCAGTAATTACAGGCAGTTAGCTCATGACTTTTGTCTTTTTCTGGCCACGGAATTTTGGTTACCGTTTGGTCACGAGATTGGAGATTCGTGACCATGACAGACGGAGCTGTCATCCATGATCCTTACTGCTCAACGAAACTGGCTACACAGCTGAAGTCATCTGATTTCTCCAGTCAGGCGTCGACCTCAGGCGGAGGAAGCTTCGGATCATGGCATGGTCACCTGGCCACTTTTGGTTGACGCCAGTGCCTGTTCTTCTGCCACGATGACACTTGTGCATTCATACCGAAAACGCTACATAGCAAAGTTGATGTCTTCCGCCAATCGTAGTGCACATAGAACCGGAGTTCGCCCCTTTTTGTATTCGTAATTGGGCCCGCTCGATTTTGCGAAACACTTGAGAGTTAATTGAGTTAATTATCTTGCTCTCTGGAAAGGTTTGTGAGTGGATTGTCTTTCGAGGGAGCTTCTGTGAACAAATCAAAGAAAACATCATCAGTCATTGAAGGTTGGGTTCGAGAACATGGCGATTATCTGTATGGGTATGCCTGCTCGCGCTTGAATGGAGATACTGAAACTGCCCGTGACATGGTTCAGGAAGCATTGATCGCGGCATGGAAATCTTGCGCTCAATTCAAAGGCGAATCGTCACATCGAACCTGGCTGATTGGTATACTTAAACACAAAATCATTGACCACTTTCGGCAAATGGGGCGTTTGGCCTCATTGAGCGCGGCTGTGAAGATGGAACCGGCATCAGATTTTTTCGGGGAGGATGGCAAATGGCATGAGTCGCCAAGGACCTGGCACCAAAATCCGGAAACATTAAGCGAAAGCAATGAGTTCTACAGAACGCTTCAGAAATGTCTGGACAAATTACCTGAAGTTCAAAAGCGGACATTCTGTTTGCGGGAGCTTGGTGGCGAGAGTACGCAGGCTGTTTGTAAGAATCTGGATATCTCGTCGTCTAACTTTCATGTGCTGATGCACAGAGCGCGCATAGCTTTGCGTGGTTGCCTGGATTCCAACTGGTTTGGTCGGTGAGGTTAAAGATGTATTCGTGTAAAGAAGCCAGTCGCATTGCTTCGGATTCGCTGGATAGAAAACTGACGTGGTCGGAGTGGGTCAACATGAAGTTGCACCTGGCCATGTGCCGTCTGTGCAGAAATTTTGACCAGAACATTCGATTCATCAACACTATCATGAAACGTCGGCGCAAGACGTTGGAGAAAACCAGATTATCCAGTCAGCAAAAAGAGACTTTGACAAAAAACGTTGTCGATGCCATCAAACAGGAAGATTAACGCCAATCACTCCTGCACTTTGTGATTGAGAATGTCGCAGCGTGTAAGAAATCACGTACTTGAATCGACTACATTCCGTTCACTCAATGAAGAGTATGGGGATTTATATGCACGAGACATTACCGTTATTAAAATCGACAGCATTTCCGGCTGTGCAACGAGGGCGCCTGGAGACGCTGCAGGTTAATCTGGGCTACAAATGCAACCAACGTTGCCTCCACTGCCATGTAAATGCAGGCCCGCATCGTACCGAGATGATGAGCGATGCAGTGTTGTCTTTAATCGTTCCGGTGCTGCAATCACGGGGGATAACAAAACTTGATTTGACCGGCGGTGCACCGGAATTGCACACATCGTTCAGAACGCTTGTAAGGCAAGCGCGGACTCATGGCATCCACGTGACCGATCGTTGTAATCTGACGATTCTGTACGAACCCGGACAGGAGGATTTGGTGGACTTCCTGGCAACCCATGAGGTCGAAGTGGTGGCCTCCCTGCCCTGTTACTCCCAGGAAAACGTTGACAGGCAACGTGGTGACGGCGTTTTCGAGAAGAGTATTAAAGCGCTAAAGAAATTGAATGCGCTTGGCTATGGAAAACCGGACTCCGGCCTGAAACTGAATCTGGTCTATAACCCTCAGGGCCCATCGTTGCCGCCGAATCAGAAGCAATTGCAGGATGCTTACAAACAAGAACTGCACAACCATTTCGGCATTGTTTTCAATGAGCTTTATGCCCTGGCCAACATGCCGATCAAGCGCTTCGGCTCAATGCTTGTTTCGAAGGGGCAGTTCGACGACTACATACGTCTGCTGCATGAAAATCACGACCCTGCCAATCTCGGTCAGGTCATGTGCCGGTCGCAGATCAGCGTGGACTGGCAGGGATATCTTTATGACTGCGATTTCAATCAGCAGCTTGGGTTGGGAATCAGGGGAACCAGACGTCGACACCTACGGGAGCTGCTGCAACAGGATATCGAAGAGGTCCCTGTTTTTGTTGCCGATCATTGTTTCGGGTGCACCGCAGGCCAGGGCAGCAGTTGCAGTGGTGCCTTCGGGGAGCGTGTACGGTGAAAAAACTGTCGCTTGTCGTACTATTTGCAGCTCTTATCTTTACAT
Source organism: Mariprofundaceae bacterium (assembly GCA_032251395.1). Lineage (GTDB taxonomy): Bacteria > Pseudomonadota > Zetaproteobacteria > Mariprofundales > Mariprofundaceae > WSZY01. The sequence continues at coordinate 8,019 of JAVVEJ010000031.1, read as the reverse complement.
TTTTCTATTTTGATCTGAATCAGTGGTTGACGCTGGAAGGGCTCAAATCAGGACTCGACCAGTTTGAATCGTGGCGGATCGAATCACCGCTGCTGATTACCGGCGGATTTTTCATCTTCTATGTACTGGTGACCGCACTCTCCTTGCCGGGAGCCGCTGCGATGACACTGGCAGCCGGCATGCTGTTCGGCCTGGTGTGGGGAACGCTAATTGTCTCTTTTGCCTCCAGTATCGGCGCATGGCTGGCTTTTCTCGTTTCCCGCTATCTGTTTCGTGATGTAGTGCAGAAACGATTCGGTGCTCGTTTGAAGACATTGAATGATGGCGTCGAACGCGATGGTGCCTTTTACCTGTTCGCCTTACGACTGGTGCCGATATTTCCATTCTTCCTGATCAACTTGCTAATGGGGTTGACCGCATTTCGGGCCACGACATTCTATTGGGTTAGCCAGACGGGCATGCTGGCGGGTACACTGGTTTACGTGAACGCAGGCACGCAACTTGCCCAACTTGAAAGTCTCTCCGGCATCCTTTCTCCGGAACTGCTGATCTCTTTTGCCCTGCTTGGCCTCTTTCCGCTCGTGGCTAAAAAGGTACTTGGGTGGTTGCAGCGTCGCCGCGCCTATGGCCGCTGGCAGCGTCCGGCCCGTTATGATCGGAACCTCGTGGTTATTGGCGCCGGTGCCGGAGGACTGGTCTCAGCCTATATCGCGGCTGCAGTAAAGGCGAAGGTCACCCTGATCGAGGGACACAAGATGGGGGGCGACTGCCTGAATTATGGATGTGTGCCGAGCAAGGCGCTGATTCGCAGCGCAAAACTTGCACATCAACTACGTCATGCTGATAACTACGGCCTTGAAAGTGGCGAGCCACGCTTCTCTTTTAAGCAGGTGATGCAGCGGATCCATGATGTTATCCGGGCTGTTGAGCCGCATGACAGCATCGAGCGCTATACAGAGCTCGGTGTGGAAGTGTTGCAGGGTTATGCTCGCATCGTCGATCCATGGACCGTGGAGATAAAGCATCATGACGGTAATGTGCAGCGGCTGACAACCCGCAGCATCGTCATTGCCACGGGTGCGCGGCCATTTGTTCCACCCCTCCCCGGCATTGAAGAGGTCGGCTATGTCACCAGTGATACACTCTGGGATGAATTTGCCAAACTGGACACTGCGCCCCGGCGGCTGGTGGTGCTGGGTGGCGGTCCGATCGGCTGCGAGCTGGCCCAGAGCTTTGCCCGCCTCGGTTCGGAGGTGACACAGGTCGAAATGGCTCCGCGCATCTTGATTCGCGAGGATGAAGAGGTATCGAAACTGGCCAGCGCAAGTTTGATCCAGGATGGTGTCCGGTTACTGACTGATCACAAGGCGCTGCGCTGTGAGCTGGAGGGCAAACGTAAGTTTCTTGTTGTAGAACATGCAGACAGCGAACAGAAGATTGAATTCGATGCACTGCTCTGTGCAGTAGGCAGGAGTGCCCGACTTTCCGGTTATGGACTGGAGGAACTGGGCATTGAAACCAATCGGACCATTGTCACTAACGAATATCTCGAAACACTTTACCCGAACATCTACGCAGCAGGTGATGTGGCGGGACCGTATCAGTTCACCCATGTCGCAGCGCATCAGGCCTGGTATGCGGCGGTCAATGCGCTGTTCGGTCATCTGAAACGTTTTAAAGTCGATTACAGCGTGATTCCGTGGACCACTTTCGTCGATCCGGAAGTGGCTCGGGTCGGCCTTAACGAGCAGGAGGCCAGAGAGAAGGGCATCGCTTATGAAGTGACGCGATATGGTCTGGATGATCTGGACCGCGCCATTGCCGATGGCGCTGCCCATGGTTTCGTGAAGGTGCTGACCGAACCGGGCAAGGATCGGATTCTCGGCGTTACGATTGTCGGCGAGCATGGCGGCGATCTGCTGGCCGAGTTTGTGCTGGCGATGAAACACGGTCTTGGCCTGAACAAGATTCTCGGCACGATCCACGCCTATCCGACCTGGGCTGAAGCCAACAAATATGCGGCCGGCGAGTGGAAGCGCGCCCATGCACCGCAAAGGCTGCTGGCCTGGCTGGAGCGCTACCACACCTGGCGCAGGGGGTAAGGGGATGATACGCATATTTACGTTTCTGTTTTTTTTCTGGCTGGTAAATTCAGCAGCCATGGCCGGCGAATTCGATCACGGCGACTGGAACCAACTGCTCAGGAATCATGTCGTATCACTGCATGATGGCCAGGCAAGTGTGGTCGATTATTCCGCTCTTGCCGACAAGCACGACAGCTTGAAAGCATATCTGGCACGTCTGTCCGGCGTCTCCCGTCAGCAGTTCGATCAGTGGACGGAAATCGAGCAGCTGGCCTTCCTGATCAATGTTTACAATGCATGGACTGTGGAGCTGATTCTCACAGCCTGGCCGGAAGTAGCGTCGATCAGGGAGCTGGGTTCGCTGTTTCGATCGCCATGGCAAAAGGAGTTCATTCCCCTGCTCGGTGAAACCCGCTCCCTTGACGACATCGAACACGGCCTGATTCGCGGTTCCGGGCGCTACAACGACCCGCGCATCCATTTCGCCATTAACTGCGCCAGCATCGGCTGTCCGGCCTTGCGAGCCGAGGCTTACGACAGCGAACGGATCGATGCCCAGCTTGAAGAGCAGAGCATCGCTTTTCTGACTGATCGCAGCCGTAATCGTCTGGAAAACAGGGTACTGATGGTCTCACCGATCTTTAAATGGTATCGGGAAGATTTCGAGAGGGGGTGGAAGGGGTTTGATTCTCTGACGGACTTTTTTGCTGCTTATGCGACGGCACTCGGGATTTCGTCGGCTGATGTTCATATCGTACAGGCAGGAAGAATGGATGTCCAGTTTCTGGACTACGACTGGCGCCTGAATGCGCGGCAGGGCTGACGCGGTGAAAATCTCCATCATTGTTCCAATACTCAATGAGGCGGAAACGTTGCCGGGATTGCTGGAGCATCTCTCCGGCTGGCGTGATCGTGGCTGCGAAGTGTTACTGGTAGACGGGGGTAGTCGTGACGATTCGGCTGCTCTGGCAGTAAATGCCGGCTTCGATATGATCCCTTCCCCGCGCGGAAGGGCATCTCAGATGAATGCCGGAGCCCGGGTGATGCATGGCAAGGTGCTGTTGTTTTTACATGCGGACACACGACTGCCACCGGACGCACTGCATTGGATAGAGGCGGCGATGCGCGAACCACGACGCCACTGGGGACGTTTCGATGTCCGGATCGACGCATCGCAACCGCTGTTGCGGGTGGTGTCGGCAATGATCAACCTCCGATCGCGCCTCACCGGCATCTCTACCGGTGATCAGGCGATGTTTGTCCGTCGTGAACTGTTTCATGCGGTCGGTGGCTTCCCTGATCAGCCATTGATGGAAGATGTCGAACTCTCCCGCCGGCTGAAAAGGCAGTCAAGACCGGCCTGCCTGGCTGCAAAGGTAGTTACTTCCGCCCGTCGTTGGCAGCAGTATGGTAAATGGCGAACCATTACTCTGATGTGGTGGTTGCGATGGTGTTATTGGCGTGGTGTTCCTGCAGAAAAACTTGCCGATGCTTATCTGGAAAGGCCTGTAAGAATCATCGTCATGGCGAAGGCCCCGATTCCGGGATATTCCAAGACTCGCCTTATCCCGGATATGGGTGAAAACGGCGCGGCCGGACTCTCGGCAAGCATGACCGAACAGGCCCTGAATGAATCTGTTGCCGCAAATGTGGGGGCTGTCGAAGTTTGTGCCTCTCCCACCTCCGAGGATCCTCATTGGGCCACATTGCAGTTGCCCGAGCCTCTTCTCTGGTCGAATCAGGTTTCAGGAGAGCTGGGCGCCCGCATGGATCATGCTGTGGCCGGACCATTGGCCAGAGGTGAGTCGGTAATTCTGATCGGCACGGACTGCCCTGAACTGGATGCAAAATGGATCGCGAAAGCGGCCGGGAGCCTGCGCTCGCACGATGCCGTTATGATTCCGGCTCGGGATGGAGGATTTGTGCTGCTTGGCCTGAAACGATATCACCCCTCGCTGTTTGCCGATGTGGCCTGGAGCAGTGAGGTCGTGGCCCAACACATGGTCTCTAAAATCCGGGCATTGCGGTGGCCGTTGAAGCTGTTACCGCCATTGAGCGATATAGATACCCGCGAAGATTTAACACGGCTTCCTGCGGATATGCAGCAGGCGTTCATTGGTGGAGATAATATGCCACTGATGAAAACAGAGATCGTGTGACTTACATGAAACAACGTGCATGGTAGCTGGCGCGACACCCACGCGGGGCTCCAATTTTGCGCGGGTGTCGCTGGACATGCGCGTTAACAGGGATGAGGCAGTATGGAACAGGAACTGATAAACCTCGAATTATTACAACCACAATTCTGGACAGCCACAGCCGTGGCCTTTTTGTGCGGCGCACTGATCGGGCTTGAGCGTCAATATCGGGGCAAGGCGGCAGGCATGCGCACAGGCATCCTGATCTCAATAGGAACCATGATATTCGTCTATATGGGAAGCCATATCGAGGGTGGCAGTGTCGATTCCAGCCGGGTGCTGGGGCAGGTGGTGACCGGCATCGGGTTTCTGGGTGCCGGTGTGATGTTCAATCAAAACGGCACGGTCAACGGTGTCACCACCGCATCGGTGATCTGGGTGCTTGCCGCCATCGGCTCGATGGCGGGGCTGGGTTATATTTTCACCCCGCTGATCATCACGCTCCTGACCATCGCGGTACTGAGCAGTTGTACGGCGCTGGAAAAACGTTTCGCATGGTTGCGGCACGGGGAACATTCACAGCAAGAATAACTCAGCGCATCCTCTCTTCGGTTGTCTCCATACGAATGGATATTCGTGGATCACTTCATCCAGGCGCTGTATATGGCAACTATAAACTTAAGAACTGGCCCCATCACCTACAACAGCGCTGCTCAGAATGCCGGTACTCATTTGTCTCTGTCCTGTATATCGGTCTGGTAACCTTATACTGCAACAGATTCGATGTGCATCGGTATCTTCTTCACTCAACTAAGGAGATGCTGATTTATTGGCTTCCTGCCAATAATCAGCGACGCACAGGCAAAACGCGGTTTCACCTGTGCTTACAAATCAAGCACTTACGTGCCCGATTTGGCAGGCCGTCCATGGCCTGCACGGAAGCACTGAATTGATCAGCGCTTCCCTAAAGAAGTCCGTTAAATCTGATAATCCTCTGCAAATACACGTACATTTCTGGTCTCCACAAAAACCTTCTCGCCAACTTTGAAAGTATGGGCTCTGGCCTCGTCGCGGGTGAGTTCCGCTTCGAAGCGTGCGCTGCTGTTTGCAGCCATGAGGGCAATGCGCACCGTACTGCCAATACCGCTGATCGATTCAATGGTTGCTTCGATGGCTGCAACATCATGAGGGGTACGCGACAAAACAAGGTCATGAGGGCGGATAAAGGCTATTGCCTTCGATGCCTCCTCTATATCCCCATCGTTTGGCCTGCGTATGTTCAGATCATCCAAATGCACATGCCCGTCATGCACTCTGCCATGAAACAGATTCACATTACCTAGGAAACGGTAGACGAACGGTGTGGCCGGGTGTTCATAAATATCGTCGGGCGTGCCGACCTGTTCAATCTTGCCGGCATTCAAAACGACCACCTGATCTGCAACCTCCAGCGCCTCCTCCTGATCATGGGTAACAAAAACGCTGGTGATATGCAGTTCGTCGTGCAAGCGGCGCAGCCAGCTGCGCAGCTCCTTGCGCACCTGCGCATCAAGCGCGCCGAACGGCTCATCGAGCAGCAGCACCTTCGGCTCCACGGCCAGTGCCCGGGCAAGAGCGATACGCTGGCGCTGACCACCGGAAAGCTGGGACGGATAGCGGTCGGCCAGCCAGTCCAGCTGCACCAGTTGTAACAACTCGTGTACGCGCCTGGATATCTCCTCATCAGATGGCCGTTCGCCGCGAGGCTTGACGCGCAGGCCGAAGGCTACGTTTTCGAATACACTCATGTGCCGGAACAGCGCATAGTGCTGGAATACAAAGCCGACACCGCGTTCGCGCACATGCTGCCGGGTTGCATCCTCGCCATGAAAGGATACAGAGCCGCTATCGGCCTGCTCCAGCCCGGCAATGATGCGCAGCAGTGTTGTTTTGCCGCAGCCGGACGGGCCCAGCAAGGCGATCAGCCCCCCGGACGGGACATCCAGATTGATATTGTTCAGCACTTTGGTCTCGCCAAATGATTTGTTGAT
>JAVVEJ010000031.1:0-1667 GCA_032251395.1 Mariprofundaceae bacterium | reverse complement strand
CTTTGGATGTACGCCACTCGACCCATGTTTTGAGAGCCAGCGTGACCAGCGCCAAAAGTGCCAGCAGCGAAGCCACGCCAAAGGCCGCGACAAAGTTGTATTCGTTGTAGAGGATCTCGACATGCAGCGGCATGGTCGTGGTTTGACCACGGATATGGCCGGAGACCACGGATACTGCGCCGAACTCGCCCATGGCGCGGGCGTTACAGAGGATCACGCCGTAAATCAGCGCCCACTTGATGTTGGGCAGCGTCACATACCAGAAGGTCTGCCAGCCTCGCGCCCCCAACAAAATCGCCGCCTCTTCCTCCTCCCTGCCCTGCTCCTGCATCAGCGGGATCAGTTCACGGGCAACAAAGGGAAAGGTAATGAACACGGTAGCCATTACGATGCCAGGAACGGCAAAGATGATCTGCAGCCCGTGGGCATCGAGCCATGGCCCCAGCCAGCCATGCAAGCCAAATACCAGCACATAGATCAGACCGGATATGACCGGAGATACGGCAAACGGCAGATCGATCAGCGTGATCAGCAGGCTCTTGCCGACAAACTCGAAACGGGCAATAGCCCATGATGCCGCAACGCCGATGATCAGGTTGACCGGCACGGCGATGGCCGCGACCAGCAGCGTCAGTTTCACGGCGGCCAGTGCCACCGGATCGGTCAGTGCTTCGACAAACGCAGCAATGCCATCGGCAAATGCCTCCTTGAAAACGATGGCCAACGGAGAAAACAGCAGCAGGGTAAGAAACAGCAGGGCGGTGCAAATCAGCGTGCGCCGCACCCAGACAGCCTCTTCCGTGCTGCCCGGGAGCCTGTTGTTAAAGCGGGGGATTGTGGATATCGACATGGATAATCTCCTTTGAATTTCAGCGCAGGTGGCGCTCGCTGCTCCAGCGTTGCAGGGCATTGATCGCCAACAGCATCAGGAACGAGACAACGAGCATGACCATGGCAATGGCGGTAGCACCGGCATAATCGAACTGTTCGAGTTTGGTGATAATCATCAGCGGCACGATCTCCGAGACCATGGGCATATTGCCGGCGATGAAAATAACCGAGCCGTATTCGCCCAGGCCGCGTGCAAACGAGAGCGCAAAGCCGGTCAGCATGGCCGGAATCAGAGCCGGGAAGATGACGCGGCGGAAAGTCTGCCAGCGGGAGGCGCCGAGACTGGCCGCAGCTTCTTCCACCTCCGGCTCCAGTTCCTGCAACACGGGCTGCACCGTACGTACGACAAACGGCAAGCCGATAAAGAGCAGCGCCAGCCATACGCCAACCGGCGTATAGGCCACCTTGATGCCAAGGGGTTCGAGCAGTTGCCCGAACCAGCCGTTAGTCGAATAAAGCGCTGCCAGCGCGATGCCGGCAACGGCGGTGGGAAGGGCGAACGGCAGGTCGATCAGGGCATCTATCAGGCGACGACCAGGAAAGGAGTAGCGCACCAGCACCCATGCGACAAGCAGGCCGAAGGCAACATCCACGAGAGCTGCCAATAGCGATGTGGTGAAACTTAATTTGTACGACGCAACCACGCGAGGTGAAGCCACGGCAGCCGCGAACTGCTCCCAGCTCAGTCGCGACGTTTCGACGAACACCGAAGAGAGGGGAATCAGCACGATCAGCAGCAGCGCCACCAGCGTGAAGCCGAGGGCAAGGCCGAAACC
>JAVVEJ010000030.1:0-25626 GCA_032251395.1 Mariprofundaceae bacterium | reverse complement strand
TGCCACGACCTTCAGGCTCGGAACCTTTGCTATCTTGACATCCAGGGTCGAGTAGTCGAGCTGGCTGCCGACGGGGCCGACAATGAGCGGGTCCGGAGTGGCGACAACGGATGTGTCCTTGTTCGGGTAGTCAAGTGAGTGAAGAAAGTAGCGCATGCAGTTAATGCGTGCCCTTTTCTTGTCATCGGATTTGACAATCGTCCATGGTGCATCGGCTGTGTCGGTGTGGAAAAACATGGCCGCTTTTGCCTCGGTGTAGGCGTCCCATCGATACAGCGACTGAATATCAATCGGGCTCAGTTTCCAGTGTTTAAGCGGATCATGCGTGCGGGAGTGAAAGCGGCGCAGCTGTTCGTGTCTGCTGACTGAAAACCAGAACTTGAACAGGTAGAGGCCGGAATTGACCAGCATGCGTTCCAGTTGCGGTGTCTGACGGAGGAATTCCAGATACTCAGCTTCGTTACAGAAGCCCATGACGCGTTCTACGCCGGCACGGTTGTACCACGAGCGGTCAAGGAAGACCATTTCACCCTTCGTTGGCAGCTGTTTGATATAGCGCTGGTAATACCATTGCCCCTGCTCGTGTTCAGTCGGTTTCTCCAGTGCAATGACATGGGCGGCACGCGGATTGAGGTGCTCAGTGAAGCGTTTGATGGTTCCACCCTTGCCTGCGGCATCACGCCCCTCAAAAATTCCAAGGATTCTCTGTCCGGTCTCTTTTACCCATGCCTGCACCTTCAGCAGTTCGATCTGGAGCAGATGTTTCTCACTCTCATACTCCTCAAGCTGCATTTTTTCCGGGTAGGGGTAGGTCCCGAGTTCATAGCTCAGGCGAAGCAGTTTTTCACCCGAAATGATCTTGGGGGAGTCGAGAACTTTTTTCGGGTTGCTCAACCGGTCCAGCAGCCGCTGCAGTTCCGCTCTGTCTTCATGTGTTTTACTCATGGTTAATATCCTTTATCAGTAACCGTCTACAGAAGGCAGATCCCTTTTGGCGGAACATGCCAAACCGATGCGCTTATTGCCGGCATGCGACTCTGAAAGGTTTCAGCCGGGGCCTTTCAGAGTCCTCCCGAGAAGCTGAAATAAATCTGGAATGAATCGCTTGGCTAAGCGGAAATTTCAGTTCAGCTTTCGTGTTCAGATTACACAACAATGATCAGGTTTTCAATGTCTGTAGATGAAAGTATCTTTTTAAAGGAGCTGTTATGCGTGCAGTTGTGATGAGTCAGCCGGGAGGGCCCGAGGTTCTGGAGTTGCAAGAGATTGACCGGCCACAACTTGTCGAGCCGAATCAGATACTGGTTCGCCTGATGGCTGCCGGAGTCAACCCGATTGATACCAAGCTGCGTGAACGTGGCCTCTACTTTTCTGACGGATTGCCTGCGGTACTCGGCTGTGACGGTTCAGGTATCATTGAGGCCACAGGCTCCGGTGTAACAGGCTTTCAGCCCGGTGATCAGGTCTATTACTGTTATGGCGGGCTGGGGAAGAGGAGTGGCAACAGCTCTGTCGGCAATTATGCGGAGTATGCCGTGGTTGATGAAGCCTATGTTGCCATCAAGCCTTCCGGACTTGGCTTTGATGAAGCTGCGGCAGCGCCACTGGTGCTGATTACGGCCTGGGAGGCACTGTTTGACCGTGCACGCATTCAGTCCGGCCAGAAAGTGTTCATTCATGCCGGAGCCGGCGGGGTCGGACATGTGGCAATTCAGCTGGCCAAAATTGCCGGTTGCGATGTGGCAACAACCGTAAGCTCGGAGGAGAAGGCGGTCTTTGTACGTGAACTCGGCGCGGATCTTGTCATTAACTATAAGAACGAGGATGTGGCCGAGGCCCTGCTGGCATGGAGCGATGGTAAAGGCGTGGATGTGGCCTTTGATACGGTGGGCGGTAGTGCCTTTAACCAGCTTGTTCCCGCCATGGCCCATTACAGCGATATGGTGACGATTCTCCAGCTTCCCGATGATGCGGACTGGAAAAGCCTGCGGCTTAAAAATGTGCGGGTGAGTCAGGAGCTGATGCTCTCACCGATGGTTTATGATCTCAGGCAGGCAGCAGAGCACCAGGCTGATATTCTGGAGCAGTGCGCACAGTTTTTTGATGAAAACAGGCTCTCTGTCTTTGTGTCGGACGTTCTGCCGCTTGAAGATGCGGCAAAGGCTCACAGTATGATTGAGGCCGGTGGTACAACCGGCAAGATCGTTCTGGATATTACCGGCGGGGTGTCCGGAGATGCGGGGGAGGCAAGTAATGCCGATTTATGAGTTTCAATGCAGAGAGTGCGACACCCGGTTTGAAACACTGGTGCGCAGCAGCGATGTTGCCGCCTGCCCTGAATGTGCCAGTGAAGATCTGAAAAAGCTGATCTCTGCCCACGCCGTGGGCAGTCGTGCACCGGAGACACCATGCGGATCGGCTCCTTGCTCTCCGATGCCGGCATGTGGCATGGGTGGCTGCGGCTCCTGACCGTAAGGAGTCAGAAGCGATTCATGCTCAGCTATCAGCATAGCTATCATGCGGGCAACTTTGCTGATGTACACAAACATTCGGTTCTGTTACTGCTGTTGAGGGCTCTTCAGGCAAAGGAGAAGCCTTTCTTCGTGCTTGATGCCTTTGCCGGCCGCGGGCTTTATCAACTGGGCGATGCGGAAGCGGAGAAGACAGGCGAATATCTGCAGGGAATCGGGCGGATATGGCAGAAGCCCTCTTTGCCGGATTCGATGTCCGATTATATGCAGGCCGTCCGTAACGTAAACAGCGATTTGAAGCTGAAACAGTACCCCGGATCACCACTGCTGATCCGCAGCATGATCCGCGAGCAGGATCGCATGGCCGTGTGTGAGCTGCATCCGGCGGAGTTCGATGCACTCAGGCAGATACTGTACAGCGAAAAGCGGGTGGCCTTGCACAAGCGGGATGCTGTCGGCGGCATGAAGGCGATGCTTCCCCCAAAAGAGCGCCGTGGCCTGCTGTTGCTTGACCCTGCTTATGAGGTAAAACAGGAGTACGAGAGCGTTCCTGCCGCTGTTGTCGATGCTTATCGGCACTGGCGTGAAGGCATCTACGCCATCTGGTATCCGTTACTGACTGCCGGTAATCACGAGAAGCTGAGGGCATCATTGAAGCGCAGTGGTATCCGCAAGATGCTCGATTCACAACTGATGGTTGATACCCCTGAAAGCGGCGGCATGTACGGCTCTGGCATGATCATTATCAACCCGCCGTGGAGATTGAAAGATCAGCTGGAGGAGTTGCTGCCTTGGCTCGCCGCACGGCTTGCCGGCAGTGGAAGTGCTCCATCCGGTGTGAGGTGGCTGGTTCCCGAATGATTGCACTTTAATCGGGCGTTCAAGGCATTTCCATTAGACAGAATGTCTGCATGCAGCTAGTCTGAACAGGCCATGGGGCATAATTCGGGCGGCTCCTGGATGGTCTGTCAGAAACAGGCATAAGTTTTCGGTTCCGCCAGCATGGCATAAAGGAGAAGATGTCCAACAAGTCTGGTAAAAGAGTGACATTCACGCTGATTCCGGAACTGACCGGGAAGGGATCAGTCGTACGTCTGTTTGTCATGATGTCGATTGTAATTTTCTTCATCGAACTGGCTATCATGTTTTTCTTTTTAGGATTTAGCGAAGGGAACGTGAGAGCGGCTGTGATTGATGCCGTTCTTCTTATTGTTTTCCTGTTGCCGCTTTTGTACTTCCTGCTTTACCTGCCAATGCTTCGCCAGACAGACAGTGAACTGAACAGAGTGAAATTACAGTTAGAGGAGGCGCAGAGTATCGCCCACATTGGCAGCTGGGAATGGAGCATCAGGGATCATAAGGTGTACTGGTCGGATGAAATCTATCGTGTCTTTGGCGTCAGCCGGTCACGGTTCAATCCCGGTTATGATAACTGGTTATCGCTTGTGCATCCTGATGACAGGGAGCAAGTGGAGAAGGCTTTTTCTGAAAGCCTGTCCCAATGCAGCTCTTATGATATCGAATACCGTATCGTGCGCCCTGATGGTACGGAACGCTTCATTCACGCCTATGCAGTGACAGAGTGCGACGATCAGGGGCAGGCCCTGAACATGGCTGGAACTGCGATGGACATCACTGAGCGAAAACAGGCGGGAGAAGCGCTCGCGGAGAGCGAAAGGCAGATGAAAAGCATCTTTAATGCTGCCAATGATGCGATCTTCATCGTTGACCCGCTCAACGACGAGATCGTAAATGCTAACCCAAAGGCCGCCGAGTTGCTCGACTATACGATTAAGGAGCTGAAAGGCATGTCGATGAGCGCAGTGCATCCGGATGAGATGAATCAACTGGCTGCTTTTGCGGATGGAGTCCTCAGACAGGGTAAGGGTTTCACCAATGAACTTCATTGTAAAACAAGAAGTGGTGCCGTTGTGCCTGCTGAGGTATCTGCCTCTTTGATCCAATACGAAGGCCGATTATTAATGCTGGCCATGGTTCGTGATATCAGCGAGCGCATACAGGCAGACGAAATAATCAGGCAGATGGCCTACCATGACCATCTTACCGGGCTGCCCAATCGTGCGCTGTTTTATGATCGCCTGCAGCAGGCTGTGGCTCATACGCACCGTAACAGTAGCCTGATGGCCGTGCTGTTGCTTGATCTTGACCACTTCAAGCCGATCAATGATGAACTGGGCCATGAATATGGTGATCAGGCACTTGTCGAGGTGGCCAGGCGCCTTCTGCAATGTGTTCCCCGCGCGACAGACACCGTAGCTCGTATTGGTGGAGATGAATTCAGTGTCGTTCTTGTTGATATTGAATCTGAAGCAGATGCTTGCAGGATCGCTGAAAAACTGATTGCCACCATCGGGCAACCTTTATCTCTGAAAAAAACTCAATACACACTGGGCGTAAGTATCGGAATCTGCATGGCATCCGGAGATGACAACGACATGGAAAGTATCGTAGGCAGGGCCGATGCTGCCATGTACCGGGCCAAGTCAGGTGGCAAGGCCTGTTACCGCATGGCGGAGTAATCACTGCTGTTTGGCTGAACACCTGCAACGACACCTGTGGGGTGGGTAGGGCAGATACTTTTTTCATAACTGCTGTCAGGCAAGCTTCTTCAACCGGTCATTTGGGAAGATAATCATCAGAGACTGCCTTGACCGTAGTACACATCAGCGGCCATGGATGGCCTGCCAAATCAGGAGCGTAAGTGATTGCTTTTATGCCACACATCCATGTATGGCCCCCCTGCGGGCGGAAAGCCCGTGCAAGATTGCTATCCTGCAATCTTGTGTGAGCAAAGGAAAAACCGCGTTTTTGTCTTTGCGTACTGAATAATCAGGCGGATGTGGTTATTCAGAGGTTCCCAAGTCCGGGCTAAAAAACGTTATGCCGATGCGATCATTGTGGCGCGGCGGGGTGCCGGATAACCCTCGATGGTTCTGGAGCAACTACCCGGGTCAAGAAAGTCGGGCAGTGATTCAAACTGCATCCATTCGGTTGCGCGCTGCTCATCCACGGTGGTTGTGTTCACATCCACACAGCGAACATTCGTGAAGCCCGTCCGTTTTAACCATATCTCAAGCATCCCGACCGAGGGGATGAACCAGACATTGCGCATTTTGGCGTAACGCCCGTCAGGAATCAGGCAACTTCCCCGATCACCTTCGATAATCAGTGTCTCCAGAATCAACTCACCGCCGGAACGAAGCAGTGCTTTAAGCTGAATCAGGTGATCCAGCGGCGAAGGGCGGTGATAGAGAATGCCCATCGAGAAGACGGAGTCGAAGCAGGCCATGCCGGCCGGCATATCATCAATGCCTACGGGAAAAATAAAGGCATTGGCATCAGGGATGTAGCGTTTTACGGTGGCGAAGTGGAGTGAGAAGAGAGGGGTCGGGTCAATGCCGATCACCTGTCTGGCATCTTCTCCCAACATGCGCCAGATGTGGTAGCCGGAACCGCAGCCGACATCGAGAATGGTGCGCCCGTCAAGCGGAGCGATATGATCCCTGATGCGGTTCCATTTCCAGTCCGAATGCCATTCGGTATCGATATGCACGCCGAAGATATCAAATGGCCCTTTACGCCACGGATGCATCTTTTTCAGCGCCGCTGTGATCTCTTCAGCGGTTTTATTGCAGTCATCGGGCAGTCCGATACGAACACGATCCGCATTGAGGTCAACGGAGGATGGAATGGCATCGGGCAGGGCATGAAAGCCGCTGCTCCAGCGCGGCAGATCGCCGTGCCTGAGAATCTTTTTCCACCCCTGCCTGTTGAGTGCCGTCAGTTGATCCAGGTAGGCGGAAAGCTTCGATTCGCCAATCGAGGAAACAAGACGTTTTTCTTCATTTTCTTTATACTTTTGCATAGAAACAGCTATTTATAAGCAATAATGGATGCAAAGTTAAAACACTGGAACCAGGTATTGGAGCTGGAGAAGCCAGCCTGTTCTAGGCGGGTGTGGTGTCTCTCCAGCGGTTCGGGAATCAGTACATTCTCCAGTGCTGTGCGTTTACGGCTGATCTCCAGATCGGAATATCCCTGTGCACGCTTGAATGCTTCATGCAATTCAGTCTGATGCCGGTTCTCATCCGGATCATCAAAGGCAACCTTCTCGGAGAGAATCAGTACACCACCGGGTTTCAGACCCTGTTGAATATGGCTCAGCAACTCAGGACGCTGCTCTTTCCGGATGAACTGAAGTATGAAGTTGAGTACGACCACAGAAGCGTTTTTAATCTCCGCATCCAGAACATCGCCACAGAAAATCTCCACCGGCTCATCTTTCAACATCTCACGGCAGCGTGCCACCATTGCTTCGGAGCTGTCGATGCCGATTACCCTGCACGCTTTTCCGGCAGCGCCACGGCTCAGAGCCATGGTGGCGGCTCCCAGTGAGCAGCCGAGGTCGTAGATGCTGGATTCCGGCTGCGCATACTGCCGGGCCAGCAGCTCCACCATTTTCAACGTCTCGCCGTAGCCGGGAACGGAACGGCTGATCATATCGGCAAAAACGGAGGCCACCTTGTCATCGAAGGTGAATCCGCCCGTATGAATTTCAGAGGTGTAGATAGCGTCACGATCCATACGCCGCAATCTGACTGAAAATGGGCTCCGGTTTAACCTGTTTTTTCCTGATTAGGTTTGACGCTGCCAGGCAATTGGCCCGGTTGGCATCACTCACGGGGAAGGGGAAGTATAAAATACACGAAGCAGTACCCCCGTCACTATTTCAGGAATGGTCTATAATACCTGAGCGGTACCATAGGTTATTGTGCCGCTTTTCGCAGCATACATGGCCGGGTTCTGTTTAAGAGAGACCTGAGGTCTGCGGCATGGGGACGGTATGAGGATGAGGAGGTTGTCATGAAAAGGATTCATATAGCGCTGCTGACTGTTTTGTTACTGGCTTCGCCAATGGCTGCATCTGCCGAAGGTGCGGTGTCGGAAATGGCCAGGATTATGATCAGTCTGAACCATTATCCGACATCGGCTGAGCAGAAGGTGCTGGCAGAAATTGTTGCCGATAATCATGCCACGGCTGGCGAGAAGACGATTGCCGGGGCGTTGATGCGGATGCAGCACAGCGTTGGAGCTGAAGATGCGGAGAGGCTCAGGAGAGTGGCGGCAGATGATTCCGCAACCGCGGCTGAAAGGGATGTTGCCGGCATTCTGCTCGGTATTTCCCACCAGCCGTCAAAGTCGGATATCAGTCGCCTGAAAGCTGTTGCTGAATAAAACCGGCGGCCACCCCGATCAGGTGCCGCCGGTTTCGTGACCTGTTCGTCTGTTTAGCGGGGCAGGGTAGTGGACCCCGTCAAGTACTCATCGACTGCACAGGCGGCCTGACGCCCTTCACGGATGGCCCAGACTACCAGCGACTGACCACGGCGCATGTCACCGGCAGCAAAGACCTTGTCGAGGCTGGTTCGGTAGTCGCTGGTGTTGGCGGCAACATTGCCGCGGCCATCCAGGTTGACGCCCAGTTCCTCAATCATGCCTGCATGCACCGGATGCAGGAAGCCCATGGCAAGCAGCACCAGATCGGCCTTCAGTGTAAATTCACTGTCTGCAATCTCGCGCATCTGCCACTGACCGCTCTCGTCCTGAGTCCACTCCACACGGGCACATTCAATGGCGGTCACCTTACCGTTTTCACCGATAAAACGTTTGGTGGTAATGGAGAAATCACGCTCGCAACCCTCCTCCTGGGAGGTGGAGGTGCGCATCTTCATCGGCCAGTTCGGCCAGACCAGCAGCTTGTTCACTTTCTCAGGCGGTGCAGGCATGATCTCAATCTGGGTGACCGAAATGGCGCCATGACGGTTGGAGGTGCCGATACAGTCGGAACCGGTATCCCCGCCACCGATAACCACCACATGTTTGTCTTTTGCGGTAATAAAATCCGCATCAGCAATCTCATCACCCAGCACGCGTTTGGTGTTTTCGGTCAGTAATTCCATGGCAAAGTGAATGCCGGAAAGCTTGTCACGGCCTTCAATCGGCAGATCACGGGGTGTTTCGGAACCGCCTGTCAGAACAACTGCATCATACTCATTCAGCAGCTCGGAGGCGCTGATATCCACACCAATATGGGTGCTGATATGAAAAACCACGCCTTCGCCACGCATCTGGGCGATACGACGGTCAATGACATGCTTCTCAAGTTTGAAGTTGGGAATGCCGTAACGCATCAGTCCGCCAATGCGGTCCTCTTTTTCATAAACCACCACATCATGACCGGCGCGTGCCAGTTGTTGTGCGCAGCCCAGCCCAGCCGGACCGGAGCCGACAATGGCAACTTTCCTGCCTGATTTGTGTTCCGGCGGCTGTGGCGTAATCCACTCCTCTTCCCAGCCCTTCTCAACAATGGCCAGTTCGATATTCTTGATCGTGACGGCATCACCGATCAGGTTAACCGTGCATGCCTCTTCGCACGGGGCAGGGCAGATACGGCCTGTGAACTCGGGGAAGTTGTTGGTCGAGTGCAGCACTTCCAATGCTTCACGCCACTGCCCGTGAAACACCAGGTCATTCCAGTCCGGAATGATGTTGTTAACCGGGCAGCCGTTTTGACAGAATGGAATACCGCAATCCATACAGCGTGCACCCTGTGTTGACAGGTCAGCAGGCAGTTTTGAGAACTCATTGTAGTGGGTAATACGGTCCGCAACCGGAGCATAACTCAGGTTTTCACGATCGTACTCCTTGAATCCAGTTGGCTTACCCATTTGCATGCTCCTTGCCCGCTTCGGCCTTCATCTCGGCTTCCATTTCCGAGAGCGCACGTTTGTAGTCTACCGGCATTACCCTGGTGAATTTCGGCAGATATGCATCCCAGTTTTCCAGGATGTTCCTACCTCTGGATGAATTGGTGTAGTGCACATGACGTTCAATCAGTGTGCGCAGAATATTCTGGTCATCCTGGGAGAGTGAATGTTTGATATTCACGCGACCATGCGTCTCAAGATCGGGGCCCTGATGATCCAGTTTTTCCAGCGCTTCGGCTTCGGATGCAATCGGCTCCAGTTCGACCTGAGCCATGTTGCAGCGGTTCTCAAAATCACCGGCTTCATCCAGTACATAGGCGATACCACCGGACATGCCGGCTGCAAAGTTTCGCCCGGTTTCGCCGAGTACTACAACTGTGCCACCGGTCATGTACTCACAGCCGTGGTCACCCACACCTTCAACGACTGCCGTGGCACCGGAGTTGCGCACGGCAAAACGTTCGCCGGCAACACCGTTGAAATAGCATTCGCCGGCAATGGCACCGAACAGTACGGTATTGCCGACAATAATGTTTTCCTCAGCCCTGATTGAGCTGCTGGCTGGCGGATAGATGACAATACGGCCGCCGGAGAGGCCTTTGCCGACATAGTCATTGCCTTCACCGGCAAGGTCGATGGTGACACCGTGTGCCAGCCAGGCACCAAGCGATTGCCCTGCAGTGCCTTTAGCCTTGATGACAATGGTGTCCTCAGGCAGTCCTGCATGGCCATATTTCCTGGCAACCTTACCGGATAACATGGTGCCGAAGCTGCGATCCACATTGCAGATGTCTGTTTTAATCACCACAGCTGTTTTATCCTGCAGTGCAGGCTGGGCCTGTGCGATCAGGCTGTTGTCGATCAGCACATCCAGGCCATGATCCTGCGTTTCGCAATGTTTAATGGCAGAGCCATTGGCCTTTGGCTGATGGAACATCGGTGAGAGATCCAGCCCCTGGCTCTTCCAGTGACGGATTGCATCATTGGTGTCGAGCATTTCGGTACGGCCGATCAGTTCATCAAAGCTGCGGAAACCAAGTCGGGCCATGATTTCACGCGCCTCTTCAGCCACGAACATGAAGAAGTTAACCACATCCTCCGGCGTGCCGACAAACTTCTTGCGCAACTCTGGATCCTGGGTTGCGACACCGACAGGGCAGGTGTTGAGATGGCATTTACGCATCATGATGCAGCCTTCGGCAATCAGGGCGATGGTGCCGAATGCAACCTCATCTGCGCCCAGAAGGCCTGCAATGACCACATCGCGGCCGGTACGCATCTGGCCATCGGCCTGCAGGCGTGTACGGCCACGCAGACGGTTAAGCACCAGTGTCTGCTGGGTTTCTGCCAGGCCAAGCTCCCATGGGGAACCGGCGTGCTTGATTGAGGTGAGCGGTGATGCGCCTGTACCGCCATCATGGCCTGCAATCACGACGTGATCGGCATGTGCCTTCACTACACCGGCAGCCACCGTACCGACACCGATTTCAGATACCAGTTTTACGGAGATATCGGCATCGGTGTTGGTATTTTTCAGGTCAAAGATCAGCTGTGCCAGATCTTCAATGGAGTAGATGTCATGGTGCGGTGGCGGGGAGATCAGGCCTACGCCCGGTGTAGAGTGGCGTACACGGCCGATACGCTGATCCACTTTGTGGCCGGGCAACTGTCCACCTTCACCCGGTTTTGCACCCTGTGCCATCTTAATCTGAATCTGGTCCGCATTGGCCAGATACTCAGTGGTCACACCAAAACGACCGGATGCAACCTGCTTGATGGCAGATCGCATTGAATCGCCATTTTCCATCGGGACGAAGCGCTCAGGCTCTTCACCGCCTTCACCGGTGTTGGATTTACCGCCCAGGCGGTTCATGGCAATGGCAAGGGTGGAGTGCGCCTCATGCGAAATCGAACCAAAGGACATGGCTCCGGTAGCAAAACGCTTTACGATCTCTGTTGCAGGCTCTACCTCATCGACATGGATCGGTGTACTATCCTTGAATTTGAACAGGCCACGCAGTGTCATCAGACGACCTGTCTGGTCGTTGATGGCTGCGGCATATTCGTCATAAAGCTGACGGCTATTGGTGCGAACGGCATGCTGAAGTCTGGTGACCACTTCCGGCGTCAGTGTGTGCTCTTCGCCACGAATACGCCATGCGTAGTCACCACCGGCATCCAGAGCATGTTTATATATCTGTTTGTTACCATAGGCATTACGGTGGAGGCGGGCGGCCTCTTCAGCAATCTCCGCCAAACCCACACCTTCGATTTGAGTAGCTGTGCCGGTGAAATACTTCTGAACAAATTCGGATGACAGACCGACTGCTTCAAATATCTGGGCTCCGCAGTAAGAGTGGTAGGTGGAGATGCCCATTTTCGACATTACCTTATACAGCCCTTTACCAATGGCCTTGATATAGCGGGTTTTAATCTCTTCCAGGGTCAGATGTTCAGGTAACTGGCCTCTGCGTTGAAGATCAAACAGGGTTTCAAATGCGATGTATGGATTGATCGCCTCGGCCCCGTAACCTGCCAGTGCGGCAAAATGGTGAACTTCACGGGCACTGCCGGTTTCAATGACCAAGCCTGTTTCAGTACGCAACCCTTTACGGATCAGGTGCTGATGTACAGCAGAGGTGGCCAGCAGTGTCGGAATGGCAATGTGATCGGCATCCATGTCACGATCAGAAAGGATGACAATATTAAAATGTTCATTCACGGCATTTTCAGCCGCCTCGCAGAGGCTGGTCAGTGCTTTTTCCATGCCTGTTGCACCCTGCTCAGCTATGTAGCACATGGAGAGAGTCGTCGTACGGAACTTTCCATCGGTATAACGCTCAATCAGGCGCAGCTTTTCAAGATCGATGTTGCTCAGGATCGGCTGGTGTACTTCCAGACGCATCAACGGCTCTTCCATATCAAGGCCGAGCAGGTTAGGGCGCGGGCCGATGATTGAGGTCAGGCTCATTACCATCTCTTCACGGATCGGGTCAATCGGCGGATTGGTTACCTGCGCAAAGAGCTGGCGGAAGTAGTTGCTCATGTGCCTGGAGCGGTTGGAAAGCACTGCCAGCGGATTGTCATTACCCATCGAACCGATTGCTTCCTGGCCTGAAACGGCCATCGGTGTTATCAGGAACTTCAGATCTTCCTGTGAATAGCCAAATGCCTGCTGCTTATTGAGCAGGGTGTCATGCTCAGGCGCCATGGGGGCAACTTCATTCGGCAGTGACTCAAGATGGACCTGGGTTTCGGCCAGTATCTTCTGATAGGGCTTTTGATCAGCAAGTTCGGCCTTCAGTTCATCGTCTCGAATGATACACCCTTTTTCAAGATCGATCAGGAACATCTTGCCTGGTTGCAGGCGCCACTTCTTGACGATTTTTTCTTCCGGTATGTCAAGAACCCCCATCTCGGAGGCCATGACCACCAGGTCATCATTGGTAATCAGGTAACGTGCAGGGCGCAGACCATTGCGATCCAGTGTTGCACCGATCTGACGGCCATCAGTGAATGCCACGGCTGCAGGGCCATCCCATGGCTCCATCAGAGCTGCGTGGTACTCATAGAACGCCTTGCGCTTCTCGTCCATCAGCTTGTTGCCGGACCATGCTTCGGGAATCAGCAGCATGGCCGCATGCGCCAGCGAGTAGCCACCCATGCTCAGCAGTTCAATGGCATTGTCGAAGCATGCGGTGTCGGAGAGCCCTTCACCGCTGATCGGCCACAGCTTGGCCAGATCATCACCCAGCAGTTCGGACTTCATCGAATGACGGCGGGCATTCATCCAGTTGATATTGCCGCGTACAGTATTGATCTCACCGTTGTGCGCCACCATGCGGAACGGGTGAGCCAGCTCCCATGCCGGGAAGGTGTTGGTGGAAAAACGCTGGTGTACCAGTGCCAGCGCCGAGGTCATTCGGGCATCGCGGAGGTCCTCGTAATAGGCACCAACCTGATGCGAGAGAAACATACCTTTATAGACAATGGTACGGCTTGACATTGAAGCGAAATAGAACTTGGCATCGTCTTTGAAAGCGAGGTCATTAATACGGTTTCCGGCAACACGGCGAATCACATAAAGCTTACGCTCAAACGCATCCTGACCGGCACAGCTGCCGTCCCTGCCGATAAATACCTGACGAATCACAGGCTCACAGATAGTGACGCTCTCAGGCAGATCGGCACGTACGGCGTCGCATGGCACATCACGCCAGCCAAGGAGTTGCTGCCCCTCTTCGACAATGGCCTGCTCAACAATAGCTTCACACGCTTTGCGATGAGCTTCGTCTTTCGGCAAAAACACCATGCCGACGCCATATTCACCTTCTGCAGGCAGTTCGATCTCCAGTTCAGGTGCGATTGCACGGAAGAACGCATCAGGGAGCTGAATCAGAATACCGGCGCCATCGCCTTCGCGCGGGTCGGCACCGGCAGCGCCACGGTGGGTCAGGCGAAGAAGTATCTCAAGACCCTTTTCTACAATCTCATGGCTCTTCCGGTTTTTGATATGGGCCACAAAACCAACACCGCACGCATCGTGCTCATGGGCTGGATCGTACAGGCCCTGCTTCTTCGGTGCTGACAACGGCAGTGACGGCCGGCTCATGGAATGGCTCATATTTTACCTCAAAAATATTTGATTATCATAGGGTTAGCGCGATACATCTGTCTATGCATAGCGGCGCTATCTCCCTGAATCCAATGCCGCATCAATCCCTGACTAATGACGGCGGCGGCGGAATATAGCGAAATCGGAGAAAATTCTCCACCTCTTCCGAATAGCGTCTCGAGAGCCAATAGTACCCTTTTATGCTAGCATGAGGGTATGAATGAAAAGCTCAGGGTTGTGGTTGCTCCGGATGCTCCGGCAGGCAATGCTGAAGCATGATGAACTGATTGCCGGCGGCAATTCTGATGGGGAGTGAGCAAGAGTGTACCGTGGATAAAATAACCGACAGCATCTCTGAGCCAGTGCCGCCCTACAGCCAGTCTGTCAAAGAGGTCCTGAACACGTATGCCAGCTCCACCAATGGCCTCAGCCAGCCGGAGGCAGCAATCAGGCTGGAAGAGTATGGCCCCAATACCCTGCCTGAAGCCGCCGGATCAACACTGTTTCAGCTTGTTCTGAGACAATTTTTAAGCCCGCTTATCTATATCCTGCTGCTGGCCGCCGTGGTCTCGCTCCTGCTTGGGGAGTTTGCAGATGCAGGCTTTATCTTCGCTGTGCTGGTTATTAATGCCGTGATCGGAGTGATTCAGGAGTTTCATGCACAGAAGAGTGCCGAGGCCCTGAAAAGTATGGTTTCGGATCGGGCGGTCGTTATGCGTGATGGCGATACGTTTGACATTGATACGGATGAGCTTGTTCCCGGCGATATTGTGATGCTGGAGAGCGGTAGCAAGGTTCCGGCAGATTTGCGGCTGATTCACTGTTTCGGCCTTGAGGTGGATGAGTCACTGCTGACGGGTGAATCGGTAGCGGTGAATAAAACAAGCGACAGCAGGCTTGATCCGGAAACCCCGATGGCAGATCGCATCAACATGCTCTTTTACGGAACCATTGTTGCCCGTGGACGTGGCCATGGGGTGGTAACAGCCACAGGTCTTCAGACTGAAATCGGTCATCTGGCCCAGGCGCTGGAGAGTGGTGACGAGGCAAAGCCACCGCTGGTGCAGCGTATGGAGAAGTTCACGGTCGGCATTGCGATAGCTCTGGGGATCGCGGTGCTGATTTTGGCGGCGATTGAATTTCGTAACGGGGTGGGCTGGCAGGAGATATTCATGGTCTCTGTCGCCCTGGCTGTTTCAGCCATTCCCGAGGGATTACCGGTTGCGCTTACAGTGGCACTGGCCATTGGTATGAATCGCATGTCGCGCAGGAATGTGATCATCAGGCGTCTGGTTGCCGTTGAGTCGCTGGGCTCCTGTACGGTAATTGCTTCGGACAAGACCGGCACATTGACGCTTAATCAGCTCACAGTACGCAAGGTGGTTATTCCGGGAGGGGGTGAGTGGGAGATTACCGGTGAAGGTGATATTCCCGAGGGCGGTGCGATATCCTCCGTCGGCTCGCTTAGTATAGAAGAGGAGCTGCTGCTGGGGAGAATATGCCAGACTGCAGTGCTCTGTAATGAGGCGGTTCTGTCCAGACGCAATGACGCGTGGGTAACGCATGGTGATGCCGTCGATGTGGCACTGCTGATTATGGCGCACAAAATGGGCGTGATACAGGCCCCCACACAGAACCGCTATCCCTTGATTACCCGGATTCCATATGAGTCCGAGAGAGGTTTTGCTGCCACACTTCATAGTGACGGCAACAGGGGAGAGCTCTTCGTTAAGGGTGCGCTTGAGCAACTTCTTCCCATGTGTTCCGAAATGGCACTTCCCGAAGGCTTACGGCCGCTGAATATTGAGCTGGCCATGAGCGGGATGGAGAGTCTGGCTGAGCAGGGCTATCGGACACTGGCGCTGGCTCACGGTGTTTTGCAGGGAACCCTGCCGGAAGAGCTCGGGCACGATCAGCTGAAAGGGCTGACCCTGCTGGGAATTGTTGCGATGAACGACCCGCTGCGTGTGGAGTCGCAGGCGGCAGTATTTGCCTGCCGCCAGGCCGGTATTCGCACCTGCATGATCACAGGTGATCACCCGTCCACCGCATTTGCGATCGCCAGAGAGATCGGGCTGGCTGAACATATCGACGAAGTCGTAACCGGCCATGATCTCAAACTGCTGGAGGGCGAGGATACACGCGCGCTCGATGATCTGGTGGCCAGCTCCAGTGTCTTTGCCCGTGTTGAGCCGGGTCAGAAGGCGTCTATTGTCCATGCCCTGCAACGGGCAGGGCACTTTGTTGCTGTTACCGGTGATGGTGCCAATGATGCGCCATCGCTGAAAGCAGCCCATGTTGGTGTGGCGATGGGCAAACGTGGAACCGATGTGGCCAAAGAGTGTTCCGATCTGGTGATTGTTGATGATAACTTTGCCTCAATTGTTGCCGGTGTGGAGGAGGGACGAATCGTCTACAGGAATATCCGCAAGGTGATATTTCTTCTGATCTCTACCGGTGCTGCCGAACTGGTGCTCTTTTTTCTCTCCATGCTTGCCGGGCTTCCGCTTCCGCTGACCGCAGTTCAGCTGCTCTGGCTCAACCTTGTGACCAATGGCATTCAGGATGTTGCCCTGGCATTCGAGCCGGGGGAGGGCAATGAGATGAAGCAGCCGCCCAGGAGTCCCGATGAGCCGATCTTCAACCGCATAATGATTGAGCGGGTTCTGATTTCGGCAGCGGTGATGGGCCTGCTGGCTTTTCTGGCATTTCAATATCTCACATCTTTGGGAATGGAGCTTGAAACGGCAAGAAACAGCACGCTGTTGCTGATGGTGCTGTTTGAGAATGTGCACGTTTTTAACTGCCGCTCCGAGACCCGTTCCGTTTTCTCGCACAGCCCGCTCAGAAACCGGGTGCTGTTTTTCGGTACATTGATTGCCCAGCTGGTGCATATCGGAGCCATGTACTGGCCTGCAATGGCCGGGATACTGCATATTCATCCGGTTTCACTGGACCACTGGTTCGAACTGCTGGCTATTGCACTGAGCATGCTGGCGGTGATGGAGCTGCATAAGTGGCTGCACCGCCGGTGGGGCCTCCATTCAAGGCAGTCCGGGTAAAATTTCAGCAGGGGAGAATAAAAAAAAAGCCTCCACAGATGTGAAGGCTTTGATTTGGCGTCCCCAAGGGGAGTATTCCGGGCTTCCTGCCCTCCACCCTCCGGGCCACCGCAGGCGGCGTTCCGATTTGTTCCGGCAAATCGGTCGAACTGAAGTTCTCTTCCCTCTGGCAATAAATAAAAAAAAGGAGCTGCGTTTCCGCAGCTCCTTTGGGATGGCGTCCCCAAGGGGAGTCGAACCCCTGTTACCGCCGTGAAAGGGCGGTGTCCTAGGCCACTAGACGATGGGGACCTTAAACGAACGCGGCGAAGCATATGGTCATATCCTGCTGCGTCAACCTTGGCATACTCTGAATATTCAGGCTATGCGTACAACTTATGGACAACCTGCCAGCACCACACTTTGTCTCTTTGCATACTGAAAGCAGCAGACCAGTCTGCCTGTTCAGATGTCCCAAACATGGTGCGCCCACTAGGACTCGAACCTAGGACCCACGGATTAAAAGTCCGCTACTCTACCAACTGAGCTATAGGCGCTTGGAAAGGCGGCGAAGTTTGTAGAAAACAGGCGTGCTGTCAAATGTCTTTTCATATTGCCCTGCAAACATGGCAATCATTACTTACCGCTTTCCTCCGCTACTGCTAGGATTGCCGGCATGAAATATCATCCGGTGCCTGATTATCATATGCACACGCCGCGCTGTAACCATGCGGTTGGAACTGTTGCGGAGTATGCCGGGGCAGCACTGCTTCTCGGCTTGAAGGAGATCGGAATCTCTGATCACTCTCCGATGCCCGATGGCTTTGACGAATGGCGTATGCGCCGCAGCGAACTGGATGGCTATCTTGATGAGGTTTATGAAGTGAAAAAGGCGTATGCCGATCGCCTCAGGATCAAGGCAGGGCTCGAGGCCGATTTCCATCCCGAGACAGAGGATTACGTCAAAGAGTTACTCTCGTTTCATGATTGGGATTATGTGATCGGCTCGGTCCACTATATCGGCCCTCTTGATGACAGATGGGGTTTTGATAACCCGGATGAACTCGACCGGTGGGATGCGCAAGATGTTGAAGCTGCCTATGTGGCCTATTTCGGGCTTGTCGCCGACTCGGCCCGATCCGGGATATTTGATATTATCGGACACCCGGATCTGATTAAAAAGTTCGGTCACAGGCCGCCGCTGGACAGCCGGAAAGTTCATGATGCCGAGGAGGCGATGCTGGATGCCGTGAAAGCGGCGGATATTGCGCTTGAAATCAGTTCCGCAGGACTCAGGAAGCCAGTCGCTGAGGTCTATCCCCATGCACGCATCATTGCGCGTGCCGCCGAGCTTGGCGTACCGGTCAGCTTCGGCTCGGATGCCCATGCTCCCGGGGAGGTGGGGCATGCCATGGATGCATGCCTGAGCATGCTGGAGATGTGCGGTGTAACAGAGATCGCCACATTCTCGGGAAGAGTGCGTCAAATGCAGCCGATTCAGAGACTGTCAGGTGTCTGAAGATATTATTCTGGTTACCGGTGCTTCGGGTGGTTTTGGTTATGAGTTTGCCAGACAGCTGGAATCAGCCGGGTGCCGGTTTATTCTGCATGCAAGGGATGAAGTTCGCCTGCAGCTGACTCTGGATGCCCTGAAAGAGCCTGAGCGTCATCGTACGATTATTGCCGATCTCTCCCAGAGAAAGAGTGTTGAAAACTTTATTGAGGCTGTGAGCGGTGAAGGCGACCTGACCGGCCTGATTAACAATGCAGGCTTTGGCGTGTGGGGGAAGTTCGAACAGTGTGAAGATGTGGCGCAGCTTGATGTGCTGCGTACCGATCTGATTGCGCCGGTGGCTATAACCCACGCGCTGCTGCCTGGCCTGATCAGAAAGCGGGGCTTTATCATCAACGTCTCTTCACTGGCAGGGGAGATGCCACTCCCCTATATGAGCATTTATGCTGCCGCGAAGGCGGGGATGACCTGCTGGAGTGAAGCGCTGCGAATTGAGCTGGGCGGCAGGGTGCGGGTGGTAACGCTGGTTCCCGGTCCGTCACCAACCGGATTTCGTGATGTTTCAGGTGCACCCAAGGGTAAGGGCAGCCTTTTCCGGGCTTCTGCCGAGGTGGTTGTGTCAGCATCACTGAACAGGTTGCGGCAGGGCGGTGGCTATTGTGTGCCCGGCTTCAGGCACAATCTCCTCTGGCTGCTGCAGAAGATTGTGCCCAGAGGAGTTGCCCTGAGACTGATGGACAGACACCTGAGACCATGAGCCATTCATGCTAGAGGGGCTGGACTACAGTGTCCGTATTTCCGGGCGGGCACGCTATGCACGTATCGTGGTGCGCCCCGACATGAGTGTTGAGGTTGTCCTGCCTCAGGGTGTTCACGCCATCCACGCCGCAACACTGCTCAGAGAGAAAGAGTCCTGGCTTGCCCGTACGCTTAACAGGTTCCGGGTTCATGCACCGCTGGAGCAGGTCGGGGGCCAGAACAGCAAGCCGGAGCAGATCAGTTTTGAATCGCTTGGCCTCGGTTTCTCCACTATCTATCACAGGACGGACTCATTACAGGTGCGTGTCAGCGGCAGGGGGTCGGAGCTGCGGCTTACAGGCTGTGTGGATGATGTGGTGAAACTGAAAGCGGCACTCCAACGCTGGCTGAAACGGAAAGGAAATGAGCTCCTGCTCCCTGTCCTGGAAGCTGAAAGTGAACGGCTGGGCCTGAATTACCATCAGGCGGTAATACGGCTGCAGAAGCGTTGCTGGGGGAGCTGTTCCAGAAATAAAACGATCAGTCTCAATGCCAGACTTCTTTTTCTTCCTCACCCGCTGATGCGTTACGTCATGGTTCATGAGCTGGCACATCTTGAAGAGATGAATCATTCACCGGCCTTCTGGGCACTGGTGGAGCGTTGTGACCGGAACTGGCTGGAGCATCGCCGCCAGCTGAAGCAGGCCTCACGCCGGATTCCGGCGTGGACGGAGCGCTGATCTGCGCGATCACTCTTCAGCAGCCGTTTTCTTCACCCTGTCGCCGGTCTTTAGCCGGTTGAGTATTTTGTCGGCAGATGCCTGAAGAGTAGTCTCTCCGTTTATCATTGCGACAGGAGCCTGACTGCAGGCTCCCAGGCAGTGGCTGGCTTCAATGGTAATGCTGGGGGTCGCTTTAAGTGCGGTGATCAGTTCACTGCTTCCGGCCCTGCTGCAAAGCGGGCCGGTACAGATTCTGACAGCGTGTGGATTGTCAGGGGTGGTGTGGAACAGGGCGGAGAGTTCACTGTCAAAATCCGGTTTCCGGCCAAAATAGCCAGCGGCCATTGCTGCAGCCGCTTCAGGAAGAAAACCAAAATGAGCCTGCAGATCCTCAAGTGCGGCAAGCAGGTAGGGCGGTTTGCATGGATAGTTGCGGAGTTTGAGGATACGCTCAGTCGCTGAACAGATGTCGCCGGTTTGCATCGGCGATATGCTAGACTCGATCTTTGAGGGAGGCCATATGTCTGACACTGCAATCGGAAATTGTGACCTGATCCTGACAAATGCCCAGATGCGCATGGCTGATCAGATAACGATTGAGCAGGGCGATCTGTCAGGTGCAGAGCTGATGCAGAGGGCAGGCGCTGCGATTGCCCAATCGGTAATACATTGCTGCCGGGACGGAGGACGTATCGTGGTTGTTGTCGGCCCCGGCAATAACGGCGGTGACGGCTTCATGGCTGCCAGCCTGCTGCGTAGAAAGAATATCCCGGTTACGGTGATTCCTGTTGTTCCTCTGGATCAGATCAAAGGCGATGCAGCTGTGATGGTTGAGCGCTGCCTTGATGCCGGAGTCAAGATAAGGCCGGCTATTTCAAATGATGATCTGCCCAGGCTGAAGGTGTGGCTGAGCCGCTCTGCGATCATTGTCGATTCGATCTTCGGTACAGGCCTGACGAGGCCTCTGGAGGGATGGTTTGCAGAGGTGGTGAATGCAGTAAACGAGAGCGACAGGGATGTGTTCGCCGTTGATATCGCCAGCGGCATTCACGGTGACAGCGGAGAAGTGCTCGGAGTCGCCATAAAGGCTGATTTTACGCTGCCTGTTTCAGCCTACAAATGGGGACACTGGCTCAATGGCGGTCATCATTATGCCGGAGCAGTGCTCTCCCCGGCCCTGATTGGAATTTCGGATGAAACGTTAAGGGAAGTTCAGGCTACATGTCCGGCTCAGGCCTGTTGCGCCCGGATGGTTGATCAGCAGCTGATTAAACAGGCCTTCCCGCCACGAAAAGAGGATTCCCATAAAGGAGACTTCGGCAAGCTCTGGATATTTGGCGGCTCCCGGGGATACACGGGAGCCCCCCGGCTTGCGGCAAAAGGTGCACTGGCCATAGGCACGGGGCTGATCAGTATCGCCTGCCCGCGTGATGTCTATCCGATCCTGGCGGCTTCGAGCCTCGAGGTGATGGTACATCCTCAGGAAGATGCGCCGTGGAAGGGCGCTGATGCAGTGGTGGCCGGCCCGGGCTGGGGCAGAGAGAGCCGGGGCGTCCTGACTGAGCTGCTTCGTTCCAGGACAAAACTGGTACTGGATGCAGATGCACTGAATATGCTGGCAGACGATCCGGAGCTTGCTTCGGATTTGCAGTTGCGGGATGAGATAACGGTTATCACGCCGCATCCGGGCGAAGCCGGAAAGCTGTTGGGCATTGCAACCGGCGAGATACAGAAGGATCGTTTGACCGCTGCCCTGGCTCTGGTAAAGAGATATAAGGCCTGGGTTGTTCTGAAAGGTTCACAGACGCTGGTGGTTTCACCTGAGCGGCATGTATGGCTCACCTCTTTCGGTTCGTCCCGGCTTGCAGTAGCGGGAACGGGAGATGTGCTGGCAGGCATAACAGGCGGCCTGCTGGCTCGCGGTATTGCCCCCGATGTTGCGCTTCCTGCAGCGGTCGGGCTGCATGCACTTGCCGGTGAAGAGCGGCAGTGGCATCGTGCCGGTCAGATGGAAGCTGTCATCGCACGGCTGGTTCGGGAACTTGGACAGTAGTGGCATGAGACCGGAGCATTGATTGTTCACCCCGATTTCAGGCCTTGATGCGGTGACGCAGCATCCGGTGTCGATTTTGCTCTGTTACAGAGAGACAGAAAGGGGAGCGCATGCAGCAGAAAGGTAGTCGCCGAACGCATCCGATGCCTCTGTCACCGAGGCTTTCAGTCTATCGCTGGCATATCCCGATGATCGCAAGTCTTGCCCATCGGGCCAGCGGCATGGCCCTCATTCTGTTTGTACCATTCTATCTGTGGGCGCTGCACGGCATGACCGGCACACCGGAAGATTTTGATCAGGCACTGAACCTTCTCCACTCGCCGGTTGGCAGGCTGGTTCTCTGGATCGCCGGTACGGCACTGGTCTATCACTTCTGTAACGGTATCCGTTTTCTTGCGCTGGATGCAGGCTGGGGTGAATCGCAGCAGATGATGCGATTGAGTGCCCGTGTGGTGCTGCTTGTGGCGCTGTTTGCGGCCCTGCTCTTCGGCTGGCTGCTATGGTGATGAAAAAGGATACAGGAACAGCTCATAATGGATTGAGCGACTGGTATTGGCAGCGCCTTACCGCACTGCTGCTGCTGGTCATTATCCCGCTGCCGTTTCTGCTGTTGTGCGGGGTCTATTCAGGGGTATTGAACCAGTTCGCCCTGCTTGATCTGCTGGATCATTTTCTCTCCCGGCTTTTTCATACACTGCTGATTGTTGCCATTGTTGTTCATGCCTACATTGGTCTGAAAGTGATTCTTGAGGACTATGTTCGTTCACCGATGCTGCGCGTTGCCCTGATCGGAGCGATGCTTGTTACGATGTCTGCAGCAGGCATATGGTGGCTGGCGCTGGTCTGGGCGTGGGGTGGCTGATGATGATCCATTTTTTCCGCATCTCTGCGTTACTTTTTGCCCATCTGCATGAAGCACACATCGCTCAAAGTGCCTTGATCTGTGTAAACAGTGAATCATCACTGCATGGGGTGAATTAATGTCCTATCTCTCTACAGATCAGGTTGAACACCACTTTCACGATGTTGTGATTATCGGAGCCGGCGGCGCCGGGCTTCGCTGTGCCCTGCAGCTTGCTGATGCCGACTTCCGCGTTGCTGTGGTTAGCAAGGTGCTGCCGACACGTTCGCATACGGTTGCGGCTCAGGGCGGCATGAATGCAGCACTTGGCAATGTCAGCTCCGATCACTGGCACTGGCATATGTATGACACGGTAAAGGGCTCGGACTACCTCGGGGATCAGGACGCGATCGAATATATGTGCCGTGCTGCGCCGCGGCTGGTGCGCGAGCTGGAACATCAGGGCGTGCCTTTCTCACGCCTTGATAATGGCACCATTTATCAGCGTCCGTTCGGCGGGCAGTCCCGGGAGTTCGGTGAGGGGGGGCAGGCATCGCGTACCTGTGCTGCTGCTGACAGAACGGGCCACGCCATTCTGCATACCATGTACCAGCAGAATCTCCGTGCGGGCACCCACTTCTATGATGAATTTTTCGCGCTTGATCTGATGCTGGACGATGACGGGTGTCAGGGCGTGATGGCATGGGATATTGCCGAAGGACGTTATCACCTGTTTCAGGCCAAGGCTGTTATTCTGGCCACCGGCGGTGCCGGCCGCATTTTTCAGATGACCACCAATGCTCATATCTGTACCGGTGACGGCGGCGCGCTTGTTCTGGACGCGGGCTTGCCGGTTGAGGATATGGAGTTTTTCCAGTTTCACCCCACGGGTATTGCCGGGGTTGGGCCGCTGATTACGGAGGGAGTCCGGGGAGAGGGCGGTTACCTGCTCAATGGCAACGGTGAGCGCTTTATGGAGCGTTATGCTCCGACAGCCAAAGACCTTGCCAGCCGGGATGTGGTCTCCCGGGCCATTGCTGTAGAGATTCGTGAAGGGCGGGGGTGTGGCCCGAACAAAGATCATGTCCTGCTGAAACTGGATCATCTCGGCGCAGCACTGATCATGGAGCGTCTGCCCAATATCCATGAGCTGGCTTTGAGATTTGCCGATGTTGACTGTACCAGAGAGCCGATTCCTGTCCTGCCTACCGCCCATTATACGATGGGCGGCGTGCCCACCAACCGCTTCGGTGAAGTGGTTTATCCGGATGGTAAAGAGAAGGAGAAGGTGATGGATGGTCTCTATGCTATTGGTGAAGCCGCCTGTGCATCGGTGCATGGAGCCAACAGGCTCGGCGGCAACTCACTGCTGGAGATTATTGTGTTCGGACGGGCCTGCGGTGATCAGGTGATAAAACACCTTGCAAAGAAGCAGTACCATCCGAAGCTGGATCCGGATTGCTGGAAAGATGGCGTGGCGCGTGTCGAGCGCTGGCTGTCGGGAGCCCCTCATCGGGGTGATCCGGTCAGGATTTCCGGGGTCCGGGATGAGATGCAGCGGATCATGCAGGAGCACTTCAGCGTCTACCGTAATGAAGCGGTAATGGCTGAGGGAGTAGAGCATCTGGAGAGGACGGCAGCCAGGCTTTCATCTGCATCGATAGAAGACAGAGGCAGGGTGTTCAACACCGAGTTGATTGAGGCGCTGGAGCTTGAGAACCTGATGGGGCTTGCCCGAGCAACAGCATCCGGTGCGCTGGCAAGGCAGGAGTCACGCGGTGCACATGCCCGGGATGATTATCCTGAACGGGATGATGAGCAGTGGATGAAGCATACGCTGGCGACACTGGATGGGGATGGCGTGAAGCTCGATTATAAGCCGGTCAGAACCATTCCGATGACTGTAGAGTCATTCCCGCCGAAAAAGAGGGTGTATTGATGGGCACCTTCTCCTTTTCATCCGTCTTATTCCGTCATTCCCGCCTACGCGGGAATCCATGCATACCCGATCCGGTCGGGTATGGTGTTTCGTTTGTCAGGGGCGAGTGTCATGGGTGAAACGATCAGACTCGAGATCTACCGTTACGACCCTGAAAAGGGTGGAGTCCCGACCATGCAGCCGTTTGAAGTGCCGCTGGCCAATCCGGGCATGAAGCTTCTTGATGCACTCAACTACATCAAATGGAATCTGGATGGGACGCTCACCTACCGCCGCTCGTGCGGTGAGGGTGTATGCGGTTCCGACGGCCTCAATATCAACGGCGTAAACGGGCTTGCCTGCATTACGCCCGTTGCCGGTCTGAAGCAGCCGATCAGGGTAAGGCCACTGCCGGGCATGAGTGTGATCCGTGATCTGGTCGTCGATATGGAACACTTCTTTGATCAGTACCGTTCTATCCGCCCCTGGCTGCAGGCTGAGACGCCGGTGCCGGAGCATGAGCGGCTGCAATCGCCTGAAGAGCGGGCCGAGATTGATGGCTCCTACGAATGCATTATGTGCGGATGCTGCACCACCTCCTGCCCCTCATGGTGGTGGAATGGCGACCGCTTCCTCGGCCCGGCGACCCTGCTGCAGGCAGACCGCTGGCTGAAGGATTCCCGCGATGAGATGGCGGGAGAGCGTCTCGATCAGCTTGAGGACGCCTTCAAGCTCTATCGCTGCCATCAGATCATGAACTGTATGGAGTGCTGCCCCAAAGGTCTGAACCCCACCAGAGCGATTGATCATATCAAACGGGAGCTGCTGACCCGCAAATCCTGACTAACCTATAAAGTATTGCCTGAGAGCACATTCGGGGTCAGGTCTTGCAATCATACATTCCCTTCCCGTTTTTTGATTGCCCG
>JAVVEJ010000029.1:0-26543 GCA_032251395.1 Mariprofundaceae bacterium | reverse complement strand
AACACCATCCCAACATCCCAAGCTGCGACCTTCAAAGATGGATATGTTATGTATACATAATTTGCAAAGCGGGCCGAAATCCACATTATTTTATCAGGCACTAAGGCTATAAATGACCATAAGACAGCGCAGGCTATGAAGGGATTGAGCGCTCTGTGAGAAATGGCACCAATTAATACGTAATATAAAGCTGTGGTTGAACCTACAAAAAAAGAATCGCAGCAAACGTAATTATATAAATGACCATTTCCACTCCCCTTCAATGAGGTCTATAGCTCAAAACTGAACGCCCGCTTTTGATGAAAGCTGTCATTTAGCGTTGTCAGAGCGATCAGGGTAAAGGGCAGGTGGCCTTTTACGGATGTACCTAACCTGGAGTTCTGATAACACCCATCACAATGCCGAGAATCTGAATGTCGCCATTTTTCAGGTAAATCGGATTAAGTGCAGGGTTGGCGGGCTGAAGGCGCACACCATCTTTTTCGATATAGAATTTTTTGAGCGTAACAGTCTCGCCGTTGATCATGGCAACGACTGACTGACCATTTTCTGCGCTGGCGCGTTTCTCCACCACAATCACATCACCATCTTCGATGTTGTCATCAATCATTGAATCGCCACGAACACGCAGAGCGTATGTGTCTTTGCGAACCATGTTGGCAGGAACAGAGATGCTCTCCTGCTGCTCAAAAAGGTCGACAGGCTGGCCGGCAGCCACCTGGCCAAGCAGAGGGATGTTCACCATATCGGCGGCTTCTACCGACAGCAGATCAGCCGTTTCAGGCCAGACAGGGCGGTCTTTTTTCGGAATCAGGTACTGTACATCAGACATGGGCATCTCCCTATGCAGACAGATTAAACAGGATACGTGCTGTTGAACAGGAAAAACAGAGTGATTCGTTATATTACGCGGTCAGTTGGGACAACATTTTATCCGCACTGAGATAATCAATATAAATGGGGCGTGTGCTGCCATCAGATTTCAACACCAGACTGGGAAAGCTGAATACCTGCATGCGTTGGGCAAGCCTGATTTCACGGAAGAGCAGTTCTCCGGTTGCTGGATCATGCAGATCCTGCCTGAAGCGGGAGATATCCAGACCCAGGGTTTCCGCACAGTGAATCAGTACCTCATCATCCGAGGGATTTTCCGCCTGTAAATAGTAAGCTTTCTGAATGGCGTGAATCATCGCGTCTTCAACTGATCTCTCCTGATTCCTTGCCGCAATCACCGCGCGGCAGGCAGGGTAAGTTGAACGTCTGGGAGTGTTATGCTGCCAGAATTCAAAGTTGAACATGATTCCCGGAACCTGTTCCTGAATGGTTTTCCAATGGTTCCGAATCTCCTGCTGCATGGCCGGCGACATGGGTGCCTGGGAATCAGGAGCCAGACCGCCGAGCAGGTATACCGTCTCTATGTTTTCAGGAAGCCTGTTTTGCAGCTCTTGCCATACTGGCCGGAACGCCCAGCACCAGCTGCACATTGGATCGTGAACGTAATAGAGTGTTTTCAATCTGCTGTGTTAACGACTGAAAACCCAGCTGTTTCCGGAAGACAGTGCTGGGTTGTAAGCGTAGTTATCCAGATTAAAATCTTTGATCGTTTCAGGATTGGTGATTTGATTGTCGATAATGTATCGGCACATCAGGCCCCGGGCCTTTTTGGCGGAGAAGCTGATGATCTTGTAGTTCTCTCCACGCCTCTCCTTGAATATGGGAGTGATC
Organism: Mariprofundaceae bacterium; assembly: GCA_032251395.1. Classification (GTDB taxonomy): domain Bacteria; phylum Pseudomonadota; class Zetaproteobacteria; order Mariprofundales; family Mariprofundaceae; genus WSZY01. The sequence continues at coordinate 24,818 of JAVVEJ010000029.1, read as the reverse complement.
ACCTCTGCATCCAGTTCATTCATTTTGACTGCTTTGGCATATTCGTTGGAGGCGAGGTTAATCAGGAGGTTGTCGCCCTGCTCTTTGACTGCCCGGTTCAATGCCTCTGTAATCAGTGAACCCCAGAAGTCGTAGAGACTCTTTCCGCGCTCATTGGACAACTTTGTTCCCATCTCCAGGCGGTAGGGTTGCATCAGATCAAGCGGGCGCAGCAGGCCGTAGAGTCCGGAGAGCATACGCAGGTGACTTTGTGCAAAAGCAATGCCGGCCTCATCCAGTGTGTCGGCATCCAGGCCTGTGTAAACGTCACCTTTGAAGGCGAAGAGGGCCTGTTTGGCGTTTTTCGGTGTGAAGGGAGTCTGCCACTGCCTGAAACGTGCACAGTTCAAATCTGCCAGCTTCATGCTGATTTTCATCAGTTCGGCAATCTCAAAGCTGTCTTTCTGCTCAAGCGCATCGATCAGTCGCTGAGACTCTCCAATCAGTTCGGGCATGGTGAAGTCGGCTATTGCGGGTGGTGTCTTGTAATCGAGTGTTTTGGCGGGAGAGATAATCATCAACATGGTGACACCCTATGAAAAGTTTTAGCTCGCGCCACCACCGCCGCAAACGAAGCAAAACCACGCAAGGTGAATGCCGCGACAAGCGGCAGAGAAGGTGCCCTGGGGTACTTTTGCGTAGTGATTAAAGCAGCAGGCAGGACGCCTGTTGCGTATCAGACAACCCCGTCTTGATTTGTCATGACAAGCTTGCCATGCTCAAACATATGGGAGAAGCGATGGCAGACGAGAAGCAGCAAAAAGAGGATGAGCGATGGATGAAAAAGGCCATCCGACTTGCCAAAAAGGGGATAGGGACAACGCATCCCAACCCGCGGGTGGGCGCTGTTGTTGTAAAAAACGGAGTTGTTGCCGGTGAGGGGTGGCATCAGCGTGCCGGCGAGCCTCATGCAGAGATCCATGCGATTCAGGAAGCCGGAAGCAATGCACGTGGCGGAACCCTCTATGTAACGCTTGAGCCGTGTTCAGCAACGGGCAGGACACCTCCGTGTACAGAAGCCATACAGCGTGCGGGAATCTGGCGTGTGGTGTTTGCCTCTTCCGATCCGAATTCGAAGATGGCCGGCGGCGGGAAAATTCTTGAGGCCCACAATGTTGATGTCACCGGCGGCGTGCTTCGTGATGAGGCTGACAGACTGAATGAACCATTCTTCCACTATATAAAAACCGGCAGGCCTTACGTTACAGCCAAAGCGGCCATCTCTCTGGATGGCAAGCTTGCGACACACCTGCATGACTCGCAGTGGATCAGTGGAGAGCAGTCACGCAGGCATGCACATGGACTCAGGGCGGAGTCGGATGCCATCATTATCGGCAGCAAAACCCTGCTGCATGACAACCCTTCACTGACCGTACGGGATGCCAGCCTGAAAGGTGATGTACCGATGCGTGTGGTGATAGGAATGAAAACACCGCCTTTTTTCCCCGAATGCAAGTTGCTGGATGATGCGGCGCCTACCCGTTTCTATGTACGGACCATTAATGAGGACACCGCCAGATGGCGGGATGCAGGCGTCCAGATAGGCAGGGCTCCGAACCTGGTTATGATATTGAAGCATCTGGCTCAGGACGGTTGTCTGCAGTTGCTGCTGGAGGGTGGTGGAAAGCTTCACGCCTCTTTCTTTGAGGCACAGCTGACCAACGAACTGGTGCTCTATCAGGCACCAATCCTGATCGGCGGGCATGATGCAGTAGATCTGTGGCACGGTTCCGGTGTGGAGAGGGTAGAGAGAGCACTACGTCTGGAAAACATCCAGCGCAGAAAAATGGGGGAAGACCAGATGATACGAGGCAGGATTATCTATCCGGACTAGGGCCTGATGCGTGTTAACAGGCCCTGAGTTTCAATCGACAGTGGATCGGTTGCCCCTGCTGGCTCCGGTAACGGGATGGCTGGCAGGTCTGGCTGTTGCCCGGATTGAATCGGTCTCCCTTGAGTTCGCCATTGCGCTGACACTGTTCGCCTGCCTGTCGCTGTTGCTGATTAAATCCGGTCGAATATTTATCTTCTCACTGCTTGCCGGGCTTGTCTGGGGGCTCTTTATGCTCTTCCAGGATGCACGAACAGTCAGCGTGGATGAGAGCTGGTTAAATGGGAGCCAGCAGGTTTCGGCCACTGTTGAAAAGCTGGAGCGTTCATCATCTTTTATCCGCCTGAGAATTGACGATATTCAACGTGCGGATGGTGCGCTGCTGGCCGGAAAGGTTGATGTCTACCTCTATGGCAGAGGGCAGCAGTTCTCCATACGGGTCGGGGACAGAGTCAGGCTCAATCTGCAGCTCCGCCTTCCGCGCAACATGTTAAACCCCGGCTCTTTTGATTATCGGACATACTGTTTTGACAGACACATTGCGCTTATCGGCAGTGCGAAAGGGCTTGAGCTTTCAGAGTCGGGCAACTCCCTGCTGGAGAGGGGAAGAGAGCGGATCAATAAGGCCATTGCAGCTGCAGACAGCCACTCATCCGGCGTACTTCAGGCGCTGCTTCTGGCGGACCGGAGTAGCGTAACCACAGACCAGCATGAATCTTTTGCTGCTGCAGGCACCTCTCATCTGCTGGCAATTTCGGGCCTGCACGTGGGTATGGTGGCAGGGTGGGGCTTTGTTATGTTCTGGTGGGTACTAACCCGCCGGGAGGCATGGATTGTGGCATGGCCGGTGCGAAAACTGGCCCTGACAGCCGGGGTGCTGATGGCTGTTGGCTATGCAACAGTGGCAGGCTGGCCCCTGACGGCTCAGAGGGCACTGCTGATGATGGGGGCAGCGCTGCTGGCATGGTGGCTGCGGGACCGTTCAGAACCGCTGAATACGATGTTCGCTGCACTGCTGTTGATTCTTTTTGTTGATCCTGCGGCAATCGTCTCAATTTCGCTCTGGCTCTCTTTTGCAGCAGTAACAGCGCTGCTGATCTGGGGCAGCCGCTCGGTGCATGAGCCCGATCATTCTTTCCGGCAAAAAACCGGCAGATGGATTGCCGGGCTTTTCTGGGTCAGCCTGGTGGCAGCATTGGCAACCCTGCCAATTACAGCCGACCTGTTTGGCCGGATTCCCACTTACACCCTTGTCGCCAACATGCTGCTTGTGCCGCTTTATGGTCTCTATGTGCTGCCGCTCTCAATTGCAGGCGAGATGCTGGCACTCACGGGTGCGGCCGGTGCTGCAGCTGAGCTGTTTGCATGGGCGGCAGCTGGGGTTGCCGAAGGCGACCGTTTTCTGCTGCTGCTGAAAAGCTGGCCGGCCGGAAATCTCTGGATTCCTGCTGTTTCAGTATCTGCGACGCTTCTCTATGCCGTCGGAATCATTTTTGCCGCTCTTCTGCTGCTCCGGCAACACCGTGCTCAGGCCCTTCTGGCCGCTGTTTCAACGCTCTTCATCTATCTGCTGATGGTGGTGCCGGAGCGCTCTCCCGATGTCCCGACACTGATGGTATGGGATGTGGGGCAGGGGGCGGCATCAACGCTGGCGATGCCCGATGGCAGGGTGATAGTTATCGACTCTCCGGGCAGATATGGCAGCCGCTTTAACGGCGGAACCATTGTGGCTGACGGGCTGAGACTCCAGGGAGTGGTGCATGCGGATGTGGTGCTGATCTCCCATGCCCAGTCCGACCATGCAGGGGGTGTGCCCCGCCTGCTCGATCATCTGCGCAGTGTCGGCGAGCTATGGATCGCGGATGTTACTGAAAATCGTGATTACAGGCCCATCGGCGCAGCGATTAAACAGATTGAAGAGCGTGGAGGCATGGTACGCTGGCTGAAGAGAGGAGACCGGCTCAGTATCGGAGATGCCGATGTGGCGGTTTTATGGCCGCCGGCAGGCTATACCTCCCGCAAACACAATAATCTCTCGCTGGTTGTTTCCATACAGCTGCCGACAGGAGAACGGCTGCTTTTTCCGGCGGATATCGAGCGTGATGGCGAAGCCGGCATGATCGGCAGCGGTCTTGACCGTCATGATCTCATGCTGGTTCCCCACCATGGCAGCCGGAGCTCCAGCACTCCTGAATGGGTTCAGGCCATCAGGCCCGGTATTGCCATAGTTCAGAGCGGCTGGAATAACCGTTACCGGTTCCCGTACCCGGATATCGTTGACCGGTATGAAAAAACGGGTGCAACAGTGCTGGATACAAAGGTTGGTGCTGTATCTGTCCGTTTCGGAGACAAGGTGACCATCGACCAGTATCGCCCCGAATTGACGGGCAAGCGAGATACTGCATTGCAGTGGTGGCGTACCGCCCTATAATCCCGCCATCTTTCCATCGGAGGTGAATAGTGTACGAGTTTATCGTTCAGGGCGGCATGGTGATGTTTGTCCTGCTGGCCTCCTCTGTTCTGGCCCTGACCATTATCTTCGAGCGCAGCTGGAGCCTTCGCCGCTCTGTCGTTCTCCCCTCCAGAGAGATTAAGGAGATTGAAGATGCGGTTCGCTCAGGCGATGTTGATACCGCTGTCCAGATGTGCAGCGATAACAACACGGCAATGAGCCGTATTTTATGGGTGGCGCTGAAGAACCGTGGCGTGCAACGCGGCGTGATGAAAGAGATTCTGGAAGAGGTCGGGCGCCAGGAGGTGGCACATCTGGAACGCTATATCGGTGTGCTGGGCGTGATTGCGGCTGTCTCTCCGTTGCTGGGACTTCTGGGGACCGTAATTGGTATGATCGAAGTTTTCCAGGTAATCTCCATCGAGGGTGTAGGCAAGGCGGATATTCTGGCCGGCGGTATTTCCAAGGCTCTGAACACTACGGCAGCCGGCCTCTCGGTTGCGATTCCCGCACTGGTGGCTTACCGCCTGTTTGAATCCCGGGTTAACGGTTTTGTGATAGAGATCGAGCAGCATGCACTCCATTTCGTCGAGATGTTGAAAGGCGAGCGTGCATGAAACTGCGCGACCGGAAAAAAAGCGACTATATGGTGGATATAACGCCACTGGTGGATGTCGTTTTTCTGATGCTGATCTTTTTTATGGTCTCTACCAGTTTCAAGGTGGCCAGCACACTGAAACTTGAACTGCCGGCGAGCCAGTCAAAAGCGCAGCAGACCGAACAGCAGGAGGTCGTTGTCAGCGTGGATCGCAGCGGCCAGCTCTATGTGCAGGATGAGCCGGTTCAGGATGCTGATCTTCGCCGCCGGATTCTGAATATAAGTAAAGGTGATCCGAATATGCGCGTTGTACTGCGTGCCGATGCCGATGCCCGCCATCGCCGGGTGGTCTATATCCTTGATACGATCCGTGCGCTTGGAATGGGTAAGGTGGGTATTGCCACCATGCATCGGGAGCCTGAAAACTGATGCGTATTGTACAGAAATATGGCGGCACCTCTGTAGGAAGCCTGGACCGGATCCGCAGAACAGCCGATATTGTCGAAGACTCCCTGAAAGCCGGTAATGAGATCGCGGTGGTTGTCTCCGCCATGAGCGGCGAGACCAACCGGTTGATCGGCATGGCGCATGAGATGGATACGTCCGCATATCCCCGCGAACTTGATGCTCTGGTGGCGACAGGCGAGCAGGTATCGGCAGCCCTGCTGGCCATTGAGCTTCGCCGCCGTGGAGTTCCGGCATACTCATTCAATGGGGCGCAGGCGGGATTTTTAACCAGCAGCCAGTACTCCCGTGCCAGAATCTGCAATATCGAGGGACACCGTCTTATCGCTCATCTTCAGAAGGGAGAGGTCCCGGTCGTAGCGGGATTTCAGGGGATCGATGAAGCTGGAAATATCACCACTCTGGGCCGTGGCGGATCAGATACTTCAGCCGTTGCGCTGGCCATTGCTCTGCAGGCCGACCGTTGTGATATCTATACCGATGTGGACGGAGTCTACACCACTGACCCGAGAATCGTGCCCGATGCGTCCAGGATTGACCGCATCAGCTATGAAGAGATGCTGGAGTTTGCATCACTGGGAGCAAAAGTGCTGCAGACCAGAAGCGTGGAGCTGGCAATGCGCTTTAATATGCCAATACACCTGCGCTCCAGTTTTAACCTGGTGGATGGTACCTTTGTGATGAAAGAGGATGAAACGATGGAACGAGCAGCAATTACCGGTGTGGCATACAATCGCGATGAGGCGAAGGTGACAATTCAGGGCATTCCGGATCACCCCGGGATTGCAGCCAAAGTATTCGGCCCTGTTGCTGATGCAGGCATTAATGTCGATGTGATTGTTCAGAACGTCAGTGAGCAGGGGCATACTGACATTACCTTCACGGTACCTCGTGCCGATTATGCCTCTACGATGGCGCTGCTGAAGGAATCATGCGGCAGGATGCAGGCCCGTAATGTTCTGGGCGACGATACGGTGGCCAAGGTCTCAATTATCGGTGTCGGTATGCGTTCGCATGCAGGCGTGGCCAAGGAGATGTTTGAAGTGCTGGCAAAAGAGAATATTAATATTCAGATGATTACCACCAGTGAAATCAAGGTTACCGTGGTGATTGATGAAGAGCATGTTGACCGGGCCGTCCGCTCGCTGCATGCCGCGTTCGGACTGGGTCAGCCGGAAGCATAACTTGCACAATGTATCATATAGGTCTATCTAATAGCTGAGGATAAACCATGCTGATACTTACTCGAAAATCCGGTGAAACCATTACCATTGGGGAAAATATCCAGATTCGCGTTCTGGGCGTTAAGGGGGGGCAGGTTCGTATTGGCATTGATGCGCCACGCGAGATTTCTGTTAACCGTGAAGAGGTACATACCCGCGCTCAGGCCGAAGATGATACCGCCGTTGCCAGCCCGGAGGCTGCCCTGGCTCCGGAATCCTGATCTCTCTCCCCTGATCGTCTGACCGTCATGTGAAATTAATTCTGCTTGCAATATGAATGATAATGATTATCATTCTCCTGTGATGAAGCTGACTGCGCATAGAGAGACGATTCTGAAATTCATTAATGCATCCAATGCCCACTGGGATGCTGAAGAGCTGGCGCGTGCTCTGGCTGATTCCGGGAAGGCTATCGGCATTGCAACGGTCTACCGCGGGCTTGCAGCTCTGGATGAGGCCGGACTGATATCATCCGTTCAACTGGGTGACCGGAAACGCTATGAGTGCGCTGAAAAAACACACCATGATCACCTTGTCTGTACCGAGTGCGGCGCCATTGAAGAGTTTGTTCAGACAAAGATAGAGCGGCTTCAGGAGCAGGTTGCCAGAGAGAACGGGTTTAAAATTACCGGCCATCAGCTGCTGATTTTCGGACTCTGTGGAGCCTGTCAGAATGTATAACGGCTTCGCAGCAGAGAGGAAACAGGAGTCACACCCATGATATCTGCACTGGTTATCGTTTTTCGTGAAGTGCTGGAGATGGCACTTGTACTCGGTGTTCTGCTGGCTGCAACCCGGGGCATGCCGGAAACCAGACGCTGGATAGGTGCAGGAGCTGCCATGGGCCTGCTGGGAGCATGCATCGTTGCCTACTTCATGGAAGAGCTTGAAAATGCGATGACAGGTGATGGCGAGTTTCTGTTTAATGCAATAGTGCTCTCACTGGCATCCATATTTATTGCATGGACAGTGATATGGATGCGTCTGCATGGCAGGGAAATGGCTCAGCAGATGAAACAGATTGGTACCTCCGTCATGGAAGGCAGGCTTCCGTGTAAGGCCCTGATGTTTGTATCGCTGGCGGCAGTCCTGCGTGAAGGCTCCGAGGCAGTCTTCTTTCTGTTCGGTTTTTTACAGACCGGTCAGGATGCGGGCAGTATGTTTGCCGGCGGGCTGACTGGTATTTTTCTGGGTGGGCTGACCGGCTATGTTCTGTATCGGGGGCTGGTTGTTATTCCGATGAAACAGCTGTTTCTGGTGACAGGTATATTACTGATGCTGCTGGCAGCAGGCATGGCATCTCAGGCGGCATGGAATCTGATTGTGATTGATATGATACCCCCGCTGGTGGATTCGCTGTGGAATACATCGTCATGGCTTCCGCAGGAGAGTTTGATTGGAGAATTCCTGAACGTTCTTATCGGTTATGATGAAAGCCCCAGTGGTATGCAGTTGCTGGTTTTTATCATCGCTCTGGGGCTCATGCTGCTGCTGGATCGTTATTTCCGTACAGAAAGCATGGAAAAAAAGTCAGGGCAGAGCCCTGTCAGCAGCTAAGGCGAATGCAGGTTCATACCGGGCCAGCAAAATTTCCTGTTAATACGATCATGGAAAAGCCTCAATCCTGCATGAGCAGGTCGACCTGTAATGCCAAATCTCTGATTTAGACTAAGCTAGAGGCAGGTTTCAGGAGGTTGGTGTGATTATTGAGTCGAGTGTTGAAAGAAATGTTATGACCATTGATGAGCATGCCACGGCTCTGGATGCGGCAGAGCTGATGAAAAAGCACTATATCGGTTCGCTTATTGTGACAGGAAAGATGGGGTTCCGGGGGCTGTTTACCGAGCGAGATCTGATGATGGATGTGGTTGGAGAGCGCAGAGACCCGGCATCGACCATGCTTGCTGATATCGTCAGAGAGAATTATGCCAGAGTTACCCCTCAGGACAGTGCAGAGCACTGCCTTGACCTGATGAAGGAGCACCGCTGCCGGCATCTGCTTGTGTTTGATGCAGAGGATTTTGTCGGCCTGGTCTCACTCAGGGATATGGTCGTGATACTGCTCGAAGAGAAGGAGCAGCTTATTAGCAGGCTGAAGGAGTATATCTCAGCATAGAAAGAAGCAGCTGCCATAGCGGTTGCTGCCTGCTCTGTCAGCAAGGGTTATCGCTTCGGTCTAAATCTGTTGGCTGCCCTCTATCTCCGACATAATGGCCTCGCAGGTGGCTTCAGGGATGCAGCAGGCATTAACATGAGCCACAGGCATATAGATACAGAGACCACGGCAATGGCCGCGTTCGGCGTCAACGCCCTTCTGCCTGAGTCCGGACAGCAGCTCCTGTCCGCCATGCTCCCGGCACTCCGGTCCAAGGCAGACCTCAATATGTGTGCTGTCCGGTTTCAATGCGCTGCGGTTAAGGTTTTAAGCCGTTCAACAATCTCATCAACCGAGGCTCTGGGTATGAATCTCTCATTCAGATGCACAACGGGAGAGTAAGGGCAGAGGCTCTGGCACTCCCCGGCTTCACTCTCTATGCCAAGTGCCTCCAGCCTGCTGGAGAGAGCCTGCCCGCCGTAATCATGGCATCTGGGCCCATGGCATACCCTGATCCTTACTCTGTTATCTGACCGCACCACTTCTCTCTCTTCAGCCATTTAAACAGGAACCGGCCAGTCAGAGTGAGGCAGCGGCATCTGCAATCCGCTTCACAGCATCTTCCAGCGTCTGCTGGGAAACCGCGTAAGAGAACCGGATCTGGCCCGGTGAACCGAACTCGGTGCCCGGAACCAGTGCCACACCGGCTGCATCCAGAAGCCACTCGCAAATCACCACATCATCGGTGAGCCTGATACCATCAGGTGTGGTTTTACCAATCCAGCCGGATACGGACGGGAAAACATAGAATGCGCCATCGGGTGTGATGCAGCTCATGCCGGGGATACTGTTCAGTGCATCGACCAGCCATGTGCGGCGTGTCTGATACACCCGCACCATCTCATCAAGTTCATCGGTGGGGCCGGTGAGTGCTGCCAGAGCCGCCTGCTGGGAGATGGAGGAGGGGTTGGAGGTACTCTGACCCTGTACTTTGCTCATCGCCCTGATCAGTTCGCGCGGACCTGCACAGAATCCGATCCGCCAACCGGTCATGCAGTAGGCTTTGGATGTACCGTTGAGGGTGATGGTACGCTCTTTCAAATCAGGGTTGATCTGTGCAAAAGTGGCAAATTGCCTGCCATCAAAGAGAATTTTCTCATACATGTCATCTGTGGCCACGGCAATGCCCGGATGCCTGCGAATCACTTCGCCGAGTGCGGCCAGATCATCAGCCGAATATGCCATGCCGGTCGGATTGGAAGGGGAGTTGATGAAAAGAAGTTTTGTTTTCGGTGTGATGGCCGCTTCCAGTTGTGCTGCTGTCAGTTTGAAACTGGCATCGGCAGTCGCCTCTACAATCACGGGCACGCCATCGGCCAGCAGCACCATATCCGGATAGGAGACCCAGTAGGGTGCGGGGATGATTACTTCATCACCGGGATCAATCATGGCCTGCAGGAGGTTGTAAATGCACTGCTTGCCACCGGCAGATACCAGAATATCTTCCGGTTCATAGTCCAGACCATTGTCTCTCCTGAACTTTTCGGCAATTGCTTTGCGAAGCTCCGGAATGCCGGGAACGGCAGTGTAGCGGGTAAAGCCGCTCTCAATGGCTTTGATGCCTGCATCGCGGGCTGCCCTTGGCGTTTCAAAATCGGGCTCTCCCACAGAGAGGGAGATGATATTCCTGCCGGCGGCACGCAGTTCGGCAGCTTTGGCGGTGATGGCGAGCGTGGCGGATGGCTTAACTTTCTGGATGCGTTTGGATAGTCGGATCATGCCCTGATTCTGCCAGAGAGATAGTCGGTTCGCAAAAGGGAGACGATTCACCACGAAGATAAGAAGGCACAGAATAAAACCAGAAATACAGGGTAACGCTCTAGCTCGTTTTTCTGCTTTTACTCCTTGTTCTTCGTATACTTTGTAGTAAATGTACAAGGTTTTTAGCTGTTTTTAATGTTGCAGAGGTTATCATGCGCCGCCATATGAAACGGAACATCATTATTGAAGACAGGGAGCCGGATTTTGTCCGCTAATATTCGTGAAATTCCGTATAACTACACCTCTTATTCGGATCGTGAAATCGTCAAACGTTTTCTGGGGGAGAGTGCCTGGGATGATCTGAATGTATTGCGCGAGCAGCGTCGCACGGGCCGATCGGCACGGATGCTGTTCGAGATTCTGGGTGACGTCTGGGTTATTGAGCGCAACCTTTTTCTGAAAAACGACCTGCTAAAACACGGCAAACGGCTGAAACAGATGCGCCGCCGCCATCAGGAGCGGCTGCAACGCATTGTTGACGGTGCGGCTGATAATCCACGGGCGCAGAAAGTTGCAGCCTGTACCGGGCACATGCTGGATAATTTTTATGCCTGGTTTGATGAAGAGCCGAAGCGCCGCCGCAGGGCCAGGCGGGCGCTGGCAAAGCATACACATGCGAACAATATCCATTTTGATGCCTATACACTGACCCATCATGCAACCGATGCCACTGACTGGCGTTCACATCACCCGTTTTGTGTCGTAACCCCTGATTCAGCCGGTGAGATTCCCGGCCTTGTGCGTGCGATTGCCGAGCAGGAACTGCTCGTCATTCCCCGCGGCGGTGGTACCGGATTGTGTGGTGGCTCCGTACCGCTCTCCAACAATGCGGTCATGATTAACGTTGAGAAATTTGATCAGATCAATGCGGTTGAGATGCGCAACATCGGCAAGCTGGGCGAGGTGCCGACCATTACCGCACATGCGGGTGCTGTCACCGGCAAGGTGATGGAAGCATCCAGGCCGCATATCTTTGCCACCGATCCGACCAGCCTGTGGGCATGCACCATTGGCGGTAATGTGGCCTCCAATGCAGGCGGAAAACATGCGCTTCTCTGGGGAACATGTGTTGATAATCTGCTGAGCTGGAAACTGGTGACAGCTGATGGTAACTGGCTGGAAGTGGAACGTCTGAATCACAACATGGGCAAGCTGCATGATGAGAAAGAGGTCTCCTTCAGGCTGACACGAACCTCGGGCCTGGATGGCAGTTTCATTTCAGAGGAGGTGCTGAATCTTCCGGGCTCAATCTTCCGCCGCGAAGGGCTGGGCAAGGATGTCACACGCAAGGCCATGGGCGGTTTGCCGGGTATTCAGAAAGAGGGGACGGATGGCTTTATCACTGAGGCCACATTCATTCTGCACCGGCCATACAAGGTGACACGCACAGTCTGCTGTGAATTTTTCGGCCAGAAGCTTGATGATGCCACGCAGGCACTGGTGGGCATTAAAACCCATGTCGATGCGACTGCCGGGGCCTTCCTCGAGGGATTTGAACACTTTGACGAGAAGTATGTCAAAGCGATCAACTATGTGAGTAAGTCCAGCCGCCGTGAGCGCCCGCGCGTTGTGCTGCTGATGGATGTCTCCGGTGATGATGAGGGTGTGGTTTCAAAAGCCGGTGCGGATATCTGCCGTATTGCATCGCAGGGCGGGGGTGAGGGCTTTGTGGCCATCTCCAGTGCTGATCGCGGGCGCTTCTGGGGGGATCGCGGGCGTATGGCGGCCATTGCCAGGCATACCCGTGCTTTCAAGCTGAATGAGGATGTGGTGATCCCGCTGCCGCGCCTGTCGGAATATAATGATTTTGTTGAACACCTGAACATTGAAAACTCCATTGCCAACAAGCTCGAAATCGTAACCGCTATCGGAGACTATCTGAACCGGACGCGTGAGCGCCTTGACTCCGATAACCAGCTGGTGCGCGAAGAGCTGAATCTTGAAGATGACATCTATCTGGCTAACAAGATCGAGGAGTCTCTGCGCGTAGTCGAAACAGCATGGCATAACTGGCAGCAGATGCTTAAGGGGCTGGATGCGCCGGCCGGAGGCGTTGAAGCGTTGCTGGAGGGGGTCAGATTCACACCCGAAGAGTCGCTGTTCAGCGTTATTCAGCGTGGTGACCTGCGTATCTCCTACCGCAAGGAGGTAGAGGAGCCGATCCTTGATCGCCTGCGTGGCAACACGACCCTGATCAGAAACATTAAAGAGATTCATCAGCGTCTGCTCTCAGGACGCGTGGTTGTAGCCACACACATGCATGCCGGCGATGGCAATGTGCACACCAATATCCCGGTCAACTCCAATGATTACAATATGATGCGCAAGGCCCATCATGTTGTGGAAAAGGTGATGGCCAGGGCTGAAGAGCTGGGAGGTGTCATTTCAGGTGAGCACGGTATCGGCATTACCAAGCTGGCTTACCTGAGTGATGAAATCCTGCAGGAATCGGCTGCCTATCTCAGAAAAGCCGATCCGACTGATCTGTTTAACCGTGGCAAACTGCAGCCGGGGCTGGATTTGAGCCTTACCTACACGCCGAGTTTCAATCTGCTGGAACATGAGGCTGTGATTATGGAGGCGGCTGATCTTACAGAACTCTCCGAGGTGATTTCGCCCTGCCTGCGCTGCGGCAAGTGTAAGCCGGTGTGCAATACCCATTTTCCACGCGCCAACATGCTCTATTCACCCCGCAACAAGATTCAGGCCTCCGGTGCGATCATTGAAGCCTTTCTGTATGAGTCGCAGACCGGTGCGGGCATCTCGTTTGAACAGTTCGATGGCCTGCATGATGTAGCCGACCACTGCACGCTTTGTCATAAGTGCGAAGCGCCATGCCCGGTGAATATCGATTTTGCTGTTGTGACTGAAAAGATGCGGGCACTGCTTAAGGATAAAGGGCAGGCACGTTTTAATCTGGGTTCAAAGCTCTCCATGGCCTTTCTGGTAATCAAAAACCCTGATGCGGTCCGTATCATGCGTGAAGTGGTCATCCGCTGGGGTTATGCGGGGCATAGACTGCTGCATGCGATAGCTAAACAGCTGCACATTGTAAAACCGGTCCCTGCCGCCAAACGTAATCTTGAAGGGTTACCGGCACAGCTGATCAGCTTTTCCGAGCGACCTCTGCCTTCACTGCCGCTGACCACGACGCGGCAGTATCTGGGCATCGAATCCCGCGACAAGAACATGATTCCGATTTTGCGTGATACGAAAAAGGCCAATGGCCGGGCGGTGTTTTATTTTCCGGGTTGTGGTTCCGAGCGGCTGTTTTCTCAGGTTGGTCTGGCAACGCAGGCGATGCTGTTTGACCTGGGGTTGAATGTGGTGTTGCCACCCTCATATATCTGCTGCGGTTATCCGAGTACGGCATCGGGTGACCATGAAAAGGGTGACAAAATCACCTACGAAAACAGGGTACTGTTCCATCGGTTGAAAAACGCCCTCTCCTATCTTGATTTCGAGGCGGTGATCGTCTCCTGTGGCACCTGTTACGATCAGCTGGCCCGCTACCAGCTGGAGGAGGTGTTCCCGGAGGCACCGCTGATCGATATCCATGAATACCTGATGACGCAGGGCGTGAAAGTCGAGGCTGCAGAAGGTGTGCAATACATGTTTCATGAACCCTGCCATACACCATTGAAACGCCATGGCTCCGGGAAGGTGATCAAATCACTGCTTGGCAAAGAGTCTGTTGAATCCGCCCAGTGCTGTGGCGAGGCAGGCACAATGGCTGTCGCCAAGCCTGCCATTGCAGGCAAGATTCGGGCGCGCAAGGAAGAGGAGATGGCCAAAGCCAGCATCAAGCTCACCGAACTGGGCGAAGGCAAGCAGAAGATCCTCAACTCCTGTCCCTCCTGTTTGCAGGGTGTAAGCCGTCTGGAAGGCGTGAGCGGTGTTGAGGCTGACTATATCGTGGTCGAGCTCGCCCGCTTGCTGAAGGGTGAAGAGTGGCAGCGCGACTTCATCAGCCAGGTAAAAAACGGGGGTGTTGAACGGGTGCTGATGTAAATCGGCCCCGGTTTCTGTCATGACGATTCGACGTCTATACCCCGATACAGAGGAATCTGGCGCCGCCGGTGAAGAGGTATCGCTGGAGGGGTTATACCTGGGGCTAAACCTGCACCGTGCAGCGGCTGACGGGGAAGTGCTGATCTATTCCAACTACGTTGCCAGCCTTGATGGCCGCATTTCACGCTTTATTCCTGATACCGGTGACTATGAAGTGCCGGCATCGCTGGCCAACGGACGCGACTGGCGGCTCTATCAGGAGCTGGCTGCCCAGAGCGATGTACTGATCACTTCGGCCCGCTATTTCCGCCACCTTTCGTCAGGCACGGCGCAGGATATGCTTCCGGTCGGCAGCGGTTTTGATGATCTCAGGCAGTGGCGCGCTGATCAGGGGCTTGCAGAGCAGCCGGCAGTTGTGATTCTGAGCCGCACACTTGAAATACCTTTAGAGGCCATCGACATGCTGCAGGGGAGGGATATCCATGTGTTCACATCAGCGAATGCCCCTGCCGGCATGAGACATGCACTGGAAAACCGGGGAGTCCGGGTGACAGTGGCAGGGGAGTCGGATGTTGAAGGGGTCAGGTTAAAAGAGGCGTTGATCTGCTGTGGCTTCAAAAGCGCCTATATGATTGCAGGGCCGGAAGTACACCGCACGCTGATCGAGGCAGACGTGCTGGACCAGCTGTTTCTGAGCACCCGTTTCACACTTCTGGGCAGCGAAAAAAGCCACGGTTTTTGTGAGGGAGAGCTATCCCTGCCGCATAGCATGCGCCTGCAAACCCTCTATCTGGATACGGAAGGGGAGCAGTTGTTCGGCCGCTATATTCCGGAGAAGCCGTGAGCCGGATCAGGGGGAGGGTCGAGATGTTCGGTATACCGAACTGCGACAGCATCAAAAAGGCCCGCAAGTGGCTGGAAGCGGAAGGGATCGATTACCGTTTCCATGATTACAAAAAAGAGGGTGTGGATGGTGCACTGCTGGCAAAGTGGTGTAGTGCCAAGGGTTGGGAGGTGCTGCTAAACAGGCGTGGCACCACCTGGCGGAAACTTCCAGGCAATATGAAAGAGGATATGGATGAGGCTAAAGCCATTGCACTGATGGCAGAACACCCTTCCATGATCAGACGTCCGGTACTGGTTGCGGATGATATAGTGGAGGTTGGTTTTTCACCTGAGTGTTACCGGCAACTGTTGGGCTAAATGTTACAGCATCACCATGAGAAAATATTTATTGACGGCCCGGCGGGCTCACTGCAGGCGATCTATCAGGCCGGTGAAAGTAGAAAACCTGCCGTTGTGGTCTGCCACCCCCATCCGCAATTCGGCGGCACCATGCGCAACAAGGTCGTCTACTGGATAGCACGGGCCTTTGAGGATGCCGGCTGCACGGTTTTACGCTTCAATTTCCGTGGTGTAGAGCAGAGTGAGGGTGTCTGGGACGAGGGTGATGGCGAGGCTGATGATGCTGCGGCCGCACTGGAGTGGCTGCATAACAGGCATCAGGATGTTCCTCTCTGGCTGGCCGGGTTCTCGTTCGGCTGTTATGCAGGATTAAAGGCAGCCAGCAGGGATGGCAGGGTATCCAGGGCATTTGCCGTGGCTCCTGCTGTTAATTTGTGGAATTTCGATTTCATGCTGCATGAGCACTGCCCGTTGAAGGTGATACATGGAACAGATGATGAAATTGTCCCCTGTGAACTGGTCAAGTCCTGGACAGAGCGCCTTGATCTGGTTGAGTTCAATGCCATTGAGGGCGCCGGGCACTTCTTTCCCCGGCATCTGCAGAGACTTAAAACATTGCTGCTGGAAGGAGTGCCTGAATTAAGGAGCCTCTGAGTTTTTCAGAATATCCTTAAGTCGAAAACGGCGACCCTGTTTCTGTTTTTGAACCCTGCGGGGGAAATAAAAAACCCGGTCTGACCAGGACCGGGCTTTTATCAGCGATGAAGGGAGGAGGAGACACCGCTATGGAAACTTGGTGCAGGTGCGAGCTCCTGCCCGCACCCGGCTTGCGAAGAACACTAGCGCTGTCGGGACAGACAAAAAATATGGCAAATTGTCGCGCGGCAATCTGCCGCACTGTCGTAAAGAACCTAGCCCTGCACAGGCTCCCGGGGGTTGCCCCCGGCATGGAAGCGATCAGGCTTTCAGGTGCGTGGCCGGGTTGGCGGATAGCAGGGGCTATCGAACAGTTTTAATGATCTCTCCGGGGCGGGGGAATTTCGATACATTCATGCCGTTGAGCGCAGCCAGCTTCTCTGCTGTAAAGAGGCCAAGAATATTGTTGCTCCTTGATGCAAGAATCCGCCAGCTGTCACCACGTTGCCATACATAGTTGTGAATCCTCGGAACATCCCCGTCTCTGGCGACATCATAGTGGCGGAATGAGTTTCGAATCTGATCAAATTGCGCCTGATATTTTGCTGCATCCTTGCGCTCGCTATAGAGCAGGATGATAAATGCCCTGGGGCCATCAAGAAAAACATTGGCGTCAATGGATGCCTGGCTGATATGCGGGGCAGATGCCAGTACCGTGCTTCTTGCAAAGGGGAATCCGTTGTGGCTGCCGGTTGTGATGGGACCGAAATGTCTGGGCGGGAACAGCGTCTTGAGCACCTCTTCGGCAGAGCGGCGTTTTCGCAGCTCTTTCATCCCCAGCAGAAAATAGACCTCCTGCTGACGAATCCTTGCCGTCAGGGAGGCGGGGGAGTTTGTGATCACCCAGTTTTCCGGGAATTGAAGCTGAAATTCAAGAGCAGGGTGCAGAAACCTCCGCCCGACAACTGCGCCATCCTTGGTGCCATCTTTCAGGGGATAGCCGTCCAGTGCGGCCAGCATGGCCTCCTTGCCGACCCGGTTCATGCCGCCTTCCTGCATCTCGGAAGCCTTTGCAATCGCCTCCTGAATCCGCTGTCTGGTCTCCGGATGGCTTGAGAATGCACCGTGGTAAGTCTCTTTCGGCTCCTTGCCGGTCGTGTCCTGCTTCTCTTTTTTTGCGATTCCGTCCAGCCGTTCAAGTGTCTCCAGCAGATGGATGGTTGCGTTGGCATCATAGCCGGCACTGGTCAGGTATCGCAGTGACAGCTTGTCAGCTTCCAGCTCCTGCTCACGGCCGTAACCCATGATCATGGCTGATGCCAGAAGATTGGTTAGCTGGCCGGCAGCGTCCGGAATGGGAACGAAAACCGACGCAACAGCCATGCCGATGTTATATGCCGCTGCCTGGGTGTAGCGCTGAACAGCGTGCCGGGCTGTGACATGGCCGATTTCATGGCCGAGTACAGCAGCCAGTTCCGCTTCACTGTTGAAGTGCACCAGCAGGCCTCTGTGAACGTAGATATAGCCACCGGGAAGGGCGAAGGCGTTAATGGTGCCATCATCAACCACATGAAAACGGTAGAAGAGTTCAGGCCTGTCTGATGTGGTGGCAACCTGCTGGCCGACTCTGTCAACATATTTTGCCAGCGGATCATCTTTCGGCAGCAACGGAAGCTGTTTGGCAACCATTTCTGCCATCTGCTGGCCCAGTGCCAGCTCATCTTTTTCGCTCATCAGCACAAACTCGGAACTCTTGTTGGCCGGATTGGTTGCGCAGGCCGCAAGGGTCAGAAGCGCGATGGCGGTAAGCAGCAGACGTTTCATCTCTCCATTATCTCCAGATCATAAGGTGAATGCAATGCGAGGTAGAGCCTGCCTCGATTTGAGATGCGTATTTTCCCATGTGCAGCAACAAAGTCACCAGATTTAAGTACCGGAGGCGCTCTAAACCACTGGCGATAGGACTCTGGAATGGAGACAGAGAGATTGCCGAGCCTGAAACTCCACCCTTTCTTGTCAATAATGCCGACCTTCCCTGAAATAACCCGGAACTGCCCGACATGGCTTTTATCCACATGGGCGGATTTCAACATCCCGAAACGCGAAGTTTTCCATATGCCCCGCCTTTTATCACGTGCCTGCCGCTCTTTGATAAGTAACTCGGCGGCATGTCGGAAATTGGGGGCAAAGGTGTAGCAGTGAGCCATGCCTTTTTCAATCATGCGTGCATTGACCCATGTGCCATCACGAAGATAGACATGGGTCAGCAGGCGGCCATAGACATCGTGCTGATCCCTGTCGAACTCCAGCCGCACCACCTCGCCCTGAATAAGGTTCTTCAGCTCTTCTCTGGCTTTTCGGGCGAGTGGCTGGCCGGGGTTGTCGTTGTGGGCGGTTTCAGGTGTGTTAATGCCGAGCAGGCGGACCTTTTCTCCTGCATCTGTCCTGAATGTGTCGCCATCATAGATCTTTGTGGCTGTCACCCAGCGGCTGCTGCCAATCTGGGAGAATGTTCCTGCCCAGCCGGCCTGAGCGGCAAGCAGAAGAGAGACAAGCAGCAGTGGCCGGATCAGTTGCATGGGTCAGCTCTCCAGTGTGCCAACAAGCTCCTTGTAGCTCTGCATATTGTGCCGCAGGAGGTAGTCACGCAGATCATCCAGAACCTTGCCGCAGAGCAGGGGGTCGTAAAACAGGCCGGTTCCGATGCCGATGGCATCGGAGCCTGTAATGGCAAATTCAATGGCATCTTTTCCGGCTGTAATGCCGCCTTGGCCGAGAATCGGAATGTTGTGTCTGGCCGCAACGGTACGCGTCTGGTAAAGCTTCCACAGTGCCACCGGTTTGATGGCTGGCCCTGAGAGGCCGCCGGAGATGTTGCCAATCACCGGGGTTCTTGATTCGATATCAACTGCCATACCGACCAGCGTGTTGATCACGGAGAGCCCGTCACTGCCGGCTTCAATGACCATACGTGCGGTCCCGGCAATGTCGGCATTGTTCGGTGAGAGCTTGGTGATCAGGGGTTTGGATGTCATCGGGCGCATCGCTTCCACCACCCTGGCGGCCATTACCGGATCATTGCCGAAATGGACACCACCCTCCTTGACGTTGGGGCAGGAGATGTTGATCTCGATGGCAGTGACCGGTGAGTTATCGAACACAGCCGCGATCTCGGCATACTCCTGCAGCGATGTGCCGTTGGCATTGGCCCAGAACTGGGTTTCATCATGTGGCAGTTCCGGCAGAATCTTCTCAACCAGATGTCTTACGCCGGGATTCTGCAGACCGATGGCATTGAGCATGCCTGACGGTGTCTCACAGACACGGTGCGGTGCATTGCCCATGCGCGGTTCAAGCGTTGTACCTTTGAGGATGACCGCACCGACATCCCGGTTGGAGAAACCCTCGACATGCGTGTACTCCTCGCCAAAGCCGACACAGCCTGAAAGAAGCACAATAGGTGTCTGCAGCGTCAGCCCGGCAAATGAAACCGACAGGTCAGGGACGGACAGGTTGTTTGATTCAGACATGGTCAAAGGTTACCCGCAACATCACCGGACGTCATTGGACGTTTCAGGCAGCAGGTCGGCGGCATTGAGCAGTTGACCGCGAATATCGCGGGAATCATCTGAAAGTATTTGCAGGAATACCGGTGCGATATCGGCGGCAACGGGGACGGTGGCCGGATTCAGGCCCGGGTAGGCACGTTCGAAGCTGCGGGTGCGCATGCGGCCCGGGTTAATGGTGTTGAATCGCATCGGCCTGGATGGATGCTCTGCCTGCCACATCGCTGCGGCATAGCCGAGCGCACGTTTGGCAAGGCCGTAGCCGTGCCAGTTGGCCTGATCCTCTGCAACCATATCGCAGGTGGTGAAAATCACCGATGCGGACTCGGCACGGTCGAGCAGCGGAAACATGGTCCGGGTGAGCAGGTTGGGGGCGGTAAGGTGAATGTCGAGCGCTCCCCTGAACACGTCCGGCTTCACATGCTGCATCGGGGCACACCGTTTCAGACCCCCGGCGCAGTGAACCAGTCCATCCAGATGCGGAACCTGATCCTTCAGTGCCAGAAACAGCTTCCCGTAATTGTCAAAATCGACGAGATCAAACGGGATGCAGAGGCAGCGGCCGCCGGCCTCTTCAATCCGGCCCTGAGTTACCTCCAGTGCCTCTTCAGCACGACCGAGTGCAATCACACTGGCGCCTTCTGCACCCAGCTGCTGGGCAATGGCACGGCCCAGTCCCGATGATGCACCGGTTACCATGATGATCCTGTTTTCAAATCGTCCGGTCATGTTCAAGGCTCCTTTACAGAGCTGGATAGTAACCACAGAGACACAGAGGCACAAAGAGAAGAAAAAATAAACAGACATTCAGTTCCGCACACGGATGTACCCCAGGGCACCCTCTCCTGCATACCACCCCAGGGTGGTAAATGGTTTTGTCTCTGTGTCTTTGTGTCTGAAGTTGAATCGCGCAGCGAGAGAGGTAAGGACGCCTCGAATCAAATCCCCGACGGGGGACAAAGTATTACTCTCTCCTTTATTCTTTAATTCTTTTTCTTCCTTTGTGCCTCTGTGTCTGAAGGTGAATGCCGCTTGCGGTAGAGAGGCTCCCCTAGGGGACTGTGGTTAGTTCTTCTTTTGTTTTCTTTCCCCTGTGCTAGCGATGGCGAAATGCTATGCTTCGCCGGATTTTATTTCGGGGGTTATTTGTGGCTGAGCATCAGTATATCTATTCCATGCAGGGCGTTGGCAAGGTTGTCGGCAACAAAAAAGAGATTCTGAAGGATATCTATCTCTCATTTTTTCCCGGCGCAAAGATCGGTGTGCTGGGTCTGAATGGTTCCGGTAAATCAACCCTGCTGAAGATCATGGCGGGTCTTGATACTGAAATACTGGGTGAAGCCCGTCCTGCACCCGGTATTAAAATCGGTTATCTGGCACAGGAGCCGGAGCTTGATCCCGCCAAAGATGTGCGTGGTAATATCGAAGAGGCCGTCAAAGAGATCAAGGATGCGCTGGCAGAGCTTGATGCGGTGTATGCAGCCTATGCGGAACCCGATGCGGATTTTGATGCCATTGCAGTCAAACAGGCCAGGCTGGAAGATATTATTAACGCCGCCGATGGCCACGATCTGGATCGCAAGCTTGAAGTGGCAGCTGATGCGCTGCGTCTGCCGGCATGGGATGCGGATGTGACCAAACTCTCCGGTGGTGAGCGCCGTCGTGTGGCTCTCTGCCGTCTGCTGCTCTCCAACCCGGACATGTTGCTGCTGGATGAGCCGACCAACCACCTCGATGCCGAGTCGGTCGCCTGGCTGGAGCGTTTCCTGCATGACTATCCGGGAACCGTTGTGGCGGTGACCCATGACCGTTATTTCCTGGATAATGTGGCAGGCTGGATTCTTGAACTGGATCGGGGCCGTGGCATTCCGTTTGAGGGCAACTACTCATCATGGCTTGAGCAGAAAGATGCGCGCCTGAGTCAGGAGAGCAAGGAGGAGTCCTCCCGTCAGAAGGCGATCAGGCAGGAGCTGGAGTGGGTCAGGCAAGGTGCCAAAGGGCGCCACGCAAAATCCAAGGCGCGTCTGAAAGCATTTGATGAGCTGGCGAGCAAAGAGGTGCAGCAGCGTAATGCCACCAAGCAGATTTTCATCCCTGCCGGTGAGCGTCTGGGTGATATTGTTTTTCAGGCCGAGCATGTACGCAAAGGTTTTGGCGACCGCCTGCTGGTTGAAGACCTTAACTTCAGCCTGCCGCGTGGTGGCATTGTGGG
Source organism: Mariprofundaceae bacterium (assembly GCA_032251395.1). Classification (GTDB taxonomy): domain Bacteria; phylum Pseudomonadota; class Zetaproteobacteria; order Mariprofundales; family Mariprofundaceae; genus WSZY01. The sequence goes on along the minus strand of JAVVEJ010000029.1, from coordinate 2,684 downwards.
TATTATCGGAGCCAATGGTGCGGGTAAAACAACGCTGTTTCGCATGTTTACCGGCCAGGAGACGCCCGATGCCGGCAAGATGATCAAAGGTGAGACGGTTCAGCTCTCCTACGTGGATCAGTCACGTGATGCCCTGGATGATAATAAAACAGTATTTGAAGAGATTTCCGGTGGTTCGGATTTCATCACTCTTGGCAAAGCCGAAGTGCCGTCACGTGCCTACTGTGGCCGTTTCAACTTCAAGGGTGCGGACCAGCAGAAGAAAGTCTCCATGCTCTCCGGTGGTGAACGCAACCGCCTGCATCTGGCCAAGATGCTTAAAGAGGGCGGCAATGTGCTGCTTCTCGATGAGCCGACCAATGATCTGGACGTGGAGACTCTTCGCGCACTTGAAGAGGCACTGCTCGACTTTGCCGGTTGTGCTGTCGTGATCTCGCATGATCGCTGGTTTCTGGATCGTATTGCCACACACATGCTTGCCTTCGAGGATGACGGGCATGTGGAGTGGTTTGAGGGCAACTTTGCCGAATATGAAAAGGATAAAGAGCGCAGGCTCGGTAAGGATGCAACCCAGCCGCACAGGATCAAATACAAGAAACTTGCATAAGTGCAGGTGGTTCTGTTCCTGCGAAACTAAATACTAATTGCGTAAAGAAAGGGCCTCTCGGGGCCCTTTTTCTTGAGTACAATGAGTGATGATCTGTCTGAATTATTTGGATACCCCTGAATGACTGCTTCCGGCCAAAAGCGGACACTCAATTGTTCGCCCGTAAGAAAGATCCCAACCCAATTTGCATCGCATCTTCTAGTGGGCCATCATATAAACGATGGCAAAGATCGGACGTAATGAAAAATGCCCTTGTGGGAGCGGGAAAAAGTTCAAGCATTGCCATGGAACAGTTGAGCATAGAGATCGGATTTCTTCTGTAGCCGCAGAGGCCCGAGTAAAAGCTGAAGTCGAAAAGATTCAAAGAGAACGACAACAAGGATTAGGAAAGCCAATCATCTCCGCTGAGATGGACACTGGGCGTCGCTTGGTAGCAGTTAAGAATCGGCTTTTGCATAGTAAGGGTTGGAGAACTTTCCCGGATTTTCTTGGCGACTACATTCAAATAGCAATTGGAGTAGACTGGGGTAAGAGTGAACTCTCTAAACCGCCCGAGGAACGCCACCCAATACTTAATTGGTATGAGAAAATGCGCAATCATCAAGAGAAACATTCTACCAAAAATGGAGAAATATTTAGCTTTCCTGCGACAGGGGCTTCAGAGGCATATATGCATCTAGCATATGACCTTTATGCTCTAGACCATAATGTTGAACTACAGGAAAAACTATTAGCCCGCTTGCGCAATTATGACAACTTTGAAGGAGCTCTTTATGAGGTTCATGTTGCTGCGACCATGATAAGGGCAGGGTTCGAAATTGAATTCGAGAACGAAGATGATCGTAGTACAACGCATTGTGAATTTACTGCCACTCATGCCAGAACTGGACGAAAGTTTTCTGTTGAAGCCAAACATCGTGCTGGTTCTCGACTTAGGATGGGGCATCTGCTTATTAGTGCCTTAGGCAAGCACGCCAATTATCCGAGAATTGTCTTTATTGACGTCAACGTGCCAGATGATGGCAGTGAGCCTGATGGTCCTGCCAATATGAACACAGGAATAAGGAAGTTACGTTCTTTCGAAGGACAGCTTTTAAGGGGTGAAGCATTACCACCCGCATATCTGTTTGTTACTAATACACCTTGGCACCATCACTTGGACTCAACATCATTTCGTTGCGGTGTTGATATTGATGGATTTCAGATACCTGATTTTAAGGCAGACACACCAGTGTCTTTACGAGAAGCGATCGAGGCCAGAGAGAAACATATCGAATTGCACGAGCTAATGCAGTCAATGAAAGACCATAGTGGCATTCCTATGACTTTTGATGGAGAGATTCCTGAATTCGCATTCAATCCAGATATCCCTAGGTTGCTGATTGGCCAGTACTATCTGGTTCAAGATGAAGATGGCACTGAGCGCCCTGGGCGACTTACATCAGGAACAGTAATAGAAGAAGAACAGAAAGCTCACTGTTGCCTCACGTTAGACACTGGGAAAACTATTATCATCACATGGCCGCTTTCTGATTTGGAGATTACAGCTTGGAGGAAGCATCCAGACACTTTTTTCGGAGAATTGGGGCAGCGTGCCACCAAGGTGAACACACCTTTGGAATTGTATGATTTTTTCGTTAATGGTTATCGAGATACGCCTAAAGAACGTTTGTTAGAATTAATGTCAAACGCACCAGATATCTCAGAGCTTGCCAAGCTAGATCAGCCGCAACTGGTGAGTATTTTTGCAGAAAGGTCTGTTTATGGAGCCTGGAAAGAATAAAAAGACTGAATATATGGCATAATCAATTTCCCCAGAGGAGACCTACTGCCTATGTATTATGGGAAAGTGAACGTCCGCTTTTGGCCGCAAGCAGACATTCGAATTTAATCTGTTGCCTTCATTTTGTGTGCAGATAAATTCCTTATATGTTGATTCATTTTACTAGATCTATCGAAGCTCTTGATTCCATTCTTCGGCATGGTTTTTTATATCTGCATAATGAAACAGGCGTGCTTGGGCCATTAGGATATAAAGCATTCGGAATTGACTCTGCGGATAGCCAATCTAATGGGA
>JAVVEJ010000028.1:0-26863 GCA_032251395.1 Mariprofundaceae bacterium | reverse complement strand
ACATGCGGCAACTGATCGATATCCAGACCACGGGCTGCGATATCGGTTGCTACCAGCACACGAATCTCACCGCTCTTGAAATCTCTCAATGCACTGGTGCGGGCCGTCTGGCTCTTATTGCCGTGAATGGCTGCTGCCTGGATGCCATCAATCTCCAGCTGTTTGGTCAGCTTGTTGGCGCCATGCTTTGTGCGGGTAAAAACCAGCACCTGCTGCCACTCTCCTCTCTTGATCAGATGTGAAAGCATGTCACGCTTATGGGCCTTGCCCACAGGGTGAACCACCTGCGTCACCTGATGTGCCGTCTCGTTACGTGATACCTCAATCAATACAGGCCTGTTCAGCAGTTTGTCTGCCAGCTGCTTGATCTCAGCGGAGAAGGTTGCGGAGAAGAGCAGATTCTGACGCTGTTTTGGCAACAGTGCGAGCACCTTACGGATATCATGAATGAAACCCATATCGAGCATGCGATCGGCCTCATCGAGCACCAGTATTTCAACCCTGGAGAGATCACACTTTCTCTGGTTCACCAGATCAAGCAGCCGCCCCGGTGTCGCTACAAGAATATCAACGCCGCGATTGAGCTTTTCAATCTGTGGCTGAATCCCGACACCGCCGAATACCACGGTAGAGCGCAGGGAAAGATGTTTGCCGTAGGTAACGATGCTTTCGTTAACCTGGGCGGCAAGCTCGCGGGTCGGTGTGAGCACCAGCACGCGAATGTGGCGGCGGCCGCCGCGTTCGGTATGCTGACGATTCAGGATCTCAAGCACCGGCAGTGTAAAGCCCGCCGTTTTACCGGTTCCCGTCTGGGCTCCGGCCATAATGTCGTGACCCTCAAGAATCACAGGAATTGCCTGCGCCTGTACCGGTGTAGGTATTGTGTAGCCCTGATCTGAAACCGCGCGAAGCAGTTCAGGCGAAAGGCCCAGTTTATCGAATGTCATATAGTTTTTAGTTTCCAACTCGATGCCTGCCGAAGTTCATCCGGACCGGTCTAGGCACAGTTATAATAAATTAGAAGATGCCGCAAATTCATTTGAAAACTCAGAATGAAATTCACTTGAGAATTTCGAATGAAATGCGTCCATCATTACGCAGCAAAGACCGAAGCTACTGCGAGAACTTGGTGGCAAGTTACGCCCGATAGAAGAAATAGCAAGCAATCTGTAGGATTGCCCCATTATGGGAAGCACTATGGAGAACTACTGAAGCATGCATATCTGGGTTGATGCTGATGCCTGCCCGAAGGCGATCAGGGAGATTCTCTACCGCGTTGTCGATCGACTGCAGATACCTGTGACCATGGTGGCCAACAAAACACTCTGCACACCGAACACACCCCTGATTCAAATGATTAAAGTAGTCGCCGGAGCCGATGTGGCCGATGCCGAAATCGTTGCAAGAATGGAGGCCGGAGATCTGGTCATTACCGCTGACATTCCTCTGGCTGCCGAAGTCATTGCCAAAAACGGCCACGCACTGAATCCACGCGGCACATTTTATTCCGAAGCCAATGTGAAGCAGTATCTGACCATGCGCAATTTCATGGATGATCTGCGCGGCAGCGGTGTGACCACAGGTGGCCCGGCCGTTTTTTCCAGTAGTGACCGCATGGCTTTTGCCAACCAGCTGGACCGCTTTCTGACCCGTTACATGAAAGATTGCTCATGACAGCTGAACTCAAGCGCAGTATCTCGCTACCGCTGATCACTCTCTACGGACTGGGCACCATCATCGGTGCAGGTATTTTTGTTCTGATCGGCAAGGTCGCCGGTGAAGCAGGCCTCTACGCACCGGCAGCTTTTCTTGTTGCCTCCGTTGTCGCCGGATTCACCGCCTTCTCCTATGCCGAACTATCCTCCCGCTTTCCCAAATCCGCAGGCGAAGCAGTCTATCTTGAAGAGGCTTTTCACCTGCGCTGGTTCTCCAAAGGCACCGGACTGTTTATTGCCGTAATCGGCATCATCTCATCGGCCACCATTGTCAACGGAGCGATCGGTTACCTGCAGATTTTCATCGCTCTTCCCGACCCCATCATGATCATCCTGCTGGTCTTTGCCCTCGCCATGCTCGCCGCCTGGGGTATCACCGAATCGGTTGCCGTGGCTGCAACCACAACACTTATATCAATCATCGGACTGCTGGCTGTCGTCATTTTCAATGCAGAAAACCTGATAACGCTTCCCGAACGGCTGCCGGAGCTGATCCCGCCACCGGAGATCGGTGTATGGAGTGCGATAGTGATGGGAGCCTTCCTTGCCTTTTATGCCTTCCTCGGCTTTGAGGATATGATTAATGTTGCCGAGGAGGTGAATAATCCGCATCGCAACATGCCGCTCTCCATCATCCTGACACTGATCATCTCCACGCTGCTCTATCTGCTTATAGCAACGACCGCCGTTCTCACCCTGCCGGCTGAACAACTTGCAGCCAGCCACGCGCCGCTGGTTGATCTGATCGGAAGTGACAGCCGGGGGTATCTTGTCATCGCCGTCATCAGTGCCACCGCCGTGATTGACGGAGCGCTGATTCAGATGATCAAGTCATCCCGAATCCTTTACGGCATGAGCAGGCAGCAGATGCTTCCTGCCATCTTCGGTGAGGTGCATCCGGTTCGACGAACCCCGCTGACGGCTACCGCTACCGTGGCTGTGATCGTTATGATCGCCGCTCTGGCTCTGCCACTGATTACACTGGCAAAGATCACCAGCTTCATCACACTGACACTGTTTGCAGTGGTCAATCTGGCGCTATGGAGAATCAAGCTGAACCATCACGAAGCTCACGCAGGAATCGACATTCCGGTATGGATTCCGGTCTCCGGTTTTCTTCTCTGCACGCTCTTTGTTTCAGTTCAGTTTTTTGCACTGTTCCGACATCCGTAAAACCATGTAAAGCGCCAGGATTTATGCAGTCAGCGTCACTGCTGTCCCGGATAATGTGTGCCGAGTGCCCTGTGATCATTGCAAAGCAATTAGTTCCGTTATGTTTGGCTTCGTTGAGACATGAATTCTACCCGGGCCCTATCCGTCATTCCCGCGCAGGCGGGACAAAAAGGATTAACCGTTTGGACGGCTGCAAGCCGCCCGCAGGGTGAGGTGCAGAGCACCGAATCAATCTATTCTTTTCAACGTTTTTATGGATACCCGATCAAGCCGGGCATGACAAACCAACTTAAGTGGGACAGCAGTGAGTCAGCTTCTGTTTTTTTTTCTTTTTTACAACCAGGGCCTGTTCACACTAATTTAGGTGTTGGCGCTGTTGCCCGAAGGGATTGGCTATTTTTCCAGATCGACAGGCTTTTCGGAAAACACCTTGCTGCCGGTGAACATGGCTGAGACCAGCCCGTTTTTTTCACGCCGTTCGCTTATCACCACCGCTGCGATATGCAGTATCACGGCTGCCAGCAGCAGAAAGAAGCCGTAGTAATGTGCCGTAATGAATGGCTTCCGGAATGCCCGCATATCGGCATACAGTGCCTGATCGACAAACTCCTTCGAGCCGGGAGCCAGTTGCGCCAGCCTGTCAGCATCACCGCCGGTTACCCAGTCGGCAAAAAACGTGCCCAACGGTGGCATGTAGACATCCGTGCCTGCCAGCACAATGCCGCTTATCGCCATAACCAGCATGATGGCAAACAGCAGACTTACCATCATGGTTGCCAGCGGGTTGTGCCCGAGATAGGCCGGGATGTGGCCTGCTCTGGCGCCATTGATATATTCACGCAGGCGCCGGGAAAAGCCCTCCCCCACAGGCAGAATACTTCCCCAGCGGGTAAAACGGTTGCCGGCAACGAATGCCATTGTCAGACGCCATAACAGGTTCAGACAGAACAGATAACCGATATAGACGTGTACGGTTTTAAGCAGCACCTTGCCTTCACCGCTTACACCGATCTCTTTGCCATACAGAATTACTGTGCCCACTGCAATCAGGCCGATAATGGCGAGCACGTTAATCCAGTGGAACCAGCGCACGCCGGCATCCCAGACAGCATACTCCTTAAGATTGCCGGATGTTTGATTCATAACTACTCCCTGTTAACAAGATGCTTCTGCCGATTCAGCTGCCGGATACGGACCCGGCAAACTGAATCCGGATCATTTGACAGTATCAGGACACGGGAAGGCCCGCTGCGCAATAGTGACTGTAGCCGAATTAATAAAATATTAAACTTCCCGTGCATGTCCGCTTCGGCCATTCACAACAAAAGGCCCCCACTTGCGTGGAGGCCTTTTGATACTGTTGTTTTGAAAGTCCGGACTTACTTGTGTACGCCCAGTTTTTCACGCCAGTCCGGGTAGATCTTATCAGCATCGCCCGGAAATGATTCGAATGCGCGTGCGAACTCGTTGTGAGTCTTGGCATATTCAATCGGGTCGGCACCGGATTTCCAGCAGTCATATGCCTGGCCAAGAGACTTGGCACCCGCACCAGGTGAATCGATATGACCGAAAGCGCCACCACCGCAGGTGTTGATCACGTTGCCATGGCCAAGGTTCTCAAAGAAGCCCGGCAGACGCAGTGCATTCATACCACCGGAGATAATCGGAGCGGTAGGCTTCATACCATACCACTTCTGATTGAAGTAGTGGCCCATGCACTCGTCACGCTCAAGCATATATGCAAGAACAGTTTCGTTGCTGTGGCCTTCCATTTTGCCGTAACCCATGGTACCGGTATGAATACCTGAAGCACCCGACAGGCGGGCCAGCTTCATGTAGCAGAGTGGGTCCATACCCATTGGCGACTTGTAGGAGGTTACAGCGCCATGACCGGCACGGTGGAAGTGCAGGAAAGTATCAGGGAATGCACGACGGGCGGTGGTTACACCGGCAGGGCCAGTCACAAAGCCATCAATCAGGAAGGCAACGTGTTTCTCATTGCCGTACTTGGCAAACGACTCAAGGATGAACTCACCACGCTCAATGCACTCACCATGGAAGTCGGCAGTTGCATTGGCGGAGAAGAGCTTGGCCTCGCCGGTTTCCTGCTGCGCACGTTCCATCGTCTCAGCAACTATCGGAATTACTGTCTTCATCGGACAGAACGGCTGGTTGGCCTGAGGCTCGTCATTCTTGATGAAGTCGCCGCCAAGCCAGAACTGGTAGCATGCCTTGGCAAACGGCTCAGGGCGCAGACCCAGCTTAGGCTTGATGATGGTACCGGAGATATAACCACCGTTCTCTCTTGGACGGCCCAGAACTTCCCACAGATCAGCAATGCCCGAACTTGGACCATCGAATTTTTTGACCATGACTTCAGGAACCATGAAGTCAAGCATACGCAGACCTGCATGGTCACCCATGCCCTGGTTGTTACCCAGGATCAGAGACCACATATGGGAAACGTTGAAGTGGCCATCAAGCAGATTCGGATCGAACAGATCAACAGGGTAGGCGATCTTCATCAAACCACCGCCTGTGACGGGGTCATCACCAAACGCGGTTTCGTCTACTTCATATACCAGTGCATCCACACCGCGGGTGAAATCATCAGTAGTAGATACTTCTACATTGGTGCCTGTTGAAGATTCAGCTGCAACGTGAGCAGCCACTTCCAGAAAGCCGTAGCCTTTGGCCGGAATAAGTTTATAAGCAACAAGCATATGCTTGCCGCCTGCGATCAGGTCTTCTTCTTTAAGACTTAGATCGGCGTAACGATTCGATTGATCCATGAGTGAATCCCTCCAGATATTTTATTGCTCATTCGAGCTTTGCCTGTTTCAGCAATTCATTCACCCGAACAAGCCCGGGTAATGTTCCAAACATGGCGAGAGGCTACAAAGCTGATGCATAATTACAAATCAATAGTTATAATATAGTCCATAAATTTTACTTATGAAGGACTCCCCTCATGCATTTGACCCTGAAGCAACTTAAAGTGTTCGAAGCAGTGGCAGCATACAGAAGTTACACCGAAGCTGCAAAGAAAATGCACATGACCCAGCCGGCGGTCTCGATGCAGATCAAGCAGCTGGAGGAGCAGGCAGGCCTGTCGCTATTTGACAGGCTCGGGAAACAGATATCCATCACCAATGCCGGAGAAGAGCTGCTGCATTACAGTAAAATTGTTCATCAGCAGCTGCAGGAGGCGGAGCAGGTGCTTGAAGAGCTCAAAGGACTCAAACGCGGCAAGCTTCACCTGACAATGGCCAGTACCGCCAACTACTTTGCGCCTCAATTGATAGCAGCATTCCATCATGAATATCCGGATGCAAAGGTAAATCTTGATGTAACCAACCGCGAGGGGTTAATCAGCGCTGTGGAAAACAACACCACCGACATGGTCATCATGGGGCGTCCGCCGAGAGGCCATAATATGGTTGGCATTCCATTTATGGACAATCCGCTGGTTGCCATTGCCGCTCCTTCACACCCTCTGGCAAAAAAGAAAAACATAGCACTGAAAGAGTTGCAGGATGAGACGTTCATCGTGCGTGAAAAAAGCTCCGGCACACGCATTGCCGTGGACCGTTTTTTCTCGGAACACAATCTCGATCTGCCGGACGGCATGGAGATGAACCGCTCTGAAGCAATCAAGCAGGCCGTAATGGCAGAGCTTGGCCTTGGTATCGTCTCTCTGCACACGCTGGAGATGGAGCTGACGCTTAAACGTCTCGTTGTTCTGAATGTTGAAGACTTTCCGATCATGCGGCAGTGGCACATCGTGCACCGTAAAGGCAAACGCTTCGCTGCTATTCCCGACGCATTCAAAAACTTTGTTCTGAGTCATGCCAAAGAGCTGATCAAACTGCCGGGATGACCTGGAACAAATAGACAGAAATCACGCTGAAGTTTCGGGCGTTGCAGCCACCCCTGCATTGATCCGGGGGAAAAGACCCACCACGGCGGCAGGCAAAACAAACAGGTTCAGACCGGGTATAATCAGCAGAAACATGGCAAGGCCGGAAAAACCGAGGTAGAACCAGCCGTTCTCTTCAAACTGCTGTTTTCGCTCAGCCCATTTCCACGCCTTAAATGATGCGGGCGTATCCATGAACTCATAACTGAGCAGCCTCAGACTTGAAACTCCCCACACCAGGCTGGCTACAACTGTGCCATACACCGGCACCAGAAGCAGAAGCCCTGCAAGCAGTGCCCAGGGGATAAACCCGGCCAGAGGCATCACACTGCTCCAGAGTGAGCGGCCTGCACTCTTCCACCATGGCTGTGCGCTCTGCTCAAGGGCGATGCCTTTCAACTTTGCGACCCTGACATACAGTTCATCCAGCCACGGAGCTGCGGCAACAGAGCCCAGCATCACAAAACAGACGATGCCAACGCCCAAAGCAAACAGCATCGCAAACAGCCTCAATATCCATACCATGGAATCAACATACCAGGCATCCCCTTTCGGCCTGAAAAGGTCCACGATCCACGCCGAGAGTTCGAATACCCCGTACGTCAATCCGACAAAAAGAACCAGCAAAAGCAACAACATACGCCACAGCATACTGCGCAGTTCCTGCCTGCTTAACAGCAGATGAAATCCCTTCACCAGCGCCCATGCGCCTTTAAGCATCAGGTAACCCCTCTTCCATATCCTTTTCCATTTCAGCCAGCACACCTTGCGCGACTGCCATGTCCTGCTCATCAACCAGAACACGTGCCTCGATCAGGCCCGGCAGTGGCAGCAGGGAATTCATGCCGGCTCCCTCCACACGGTAACCGACACCGACGGACTCAAGCAGATCGCACAAAATCTGCAGGCTGATCTGATCATTTATCCTTTTTAACAGCTGCATGCAGGGAGCATAGCATGCTTCCAGCCCCCGTCATCCCTGACACTGCTTGACATCAGGGGGGGCGCATGAACGATTGCCAACCATGACCCCCCCACTGAAGCCATCAATCCTCCCTGTCGCACAGGAGACCCTCACCCGGATGCTGGACAGCATGGTACCGGCCGGTGCTGATGATGCCGATCTCTATGTTGAGCAGAGCATAAGCGAGTCGCTTGCTCTTGAAGAGGGTCGCGTCAAACATGTTTCAGCCAGCACCCATCAGGGGATCGGCGCCCGGGTTATCAAGGGAGAGGTCTCCGGCCATGCCTACACGGACAGACTGGAGAGCCCGGCACTGATGGAGTGCGCCCGCGCTGCCCGTGCGATTGCCGAGAGCGGCAGGCAGGCTCAACCGGTATCAATTCACCCGGATCGTCCACAACATCAGCTCTACCGGCCGGCCAATCCGGCACTGGCCGCCTCGATGCCGGAGCGCAAAGCACTGCTTGAGAAGCTGGATGGACTGGCGCGAAGCCTTGATCCAAGGGTCAGGCAGGTGTTTGCCAATGTATCGGCATCATTTTCCAGCATTCATCTGATTCGTATGGATGGCTCTCACCTGCACGATGCGCGCCCGCTGGTTCGCCTCAATATCTCCGTTGTTGTCGAACAGAACGGCAAGCGGGAGACCGGTTCTGCCGGTGGTGGCGGCCGCTTTGACCTTGCACACCTGCTCAAAGGAGATGAGGCCGAACGGCTGACCCGCGAAGCGGTTCGCCTTGCACTGCTTAATCTCGATGCCATAGCGGCCCCCGCAGGCCCGATGCCGGTAGTGCTTGGCCCCGGCTGGCCGGGTGTGCTGCTGCACGAGGCGATCGGCCACGGCCTTGAAGGAGATTTTAACCGCAAAGGGAGCTCCGCATTCTCCGGCAGAATCGGGGAACGTGTGGCAGCGCCCGGTGTCACGGTTGTTGATGACGGCTCCATTGCCGAGCGGCGCGGCTCCCTGAATATGGATGATGAGGGAACGCCGACCGGCTGCACCACCCTGATCGAAGACGGCATATTGGCCTGCTACATGCAGGATCGGCAGAATGCACGCCTGATGGGTGTGGAACCGACCGGCAATGGCAGGCGCGAATCCTACGCCCACCCCGTTCTTCCGCGCATGACCAACACCTTCATGCTGGCCGGCAGGGATGATCCGAAAGAGATCCTCGCATCACTCAAACACGGGCTTTATGCCGTCAATTTCGGTGGTGGTCAGGTCGATATCACCTCAGGCAAGTTTGTATTCACCACCTCCGAGGCCTATCTGGTTGAAAACGGTGAAATCAGGGCACCGGTCAAAGGAGCTACCCTGATCGGCAACGGGCCGGATGTTCTGACCCGTGTATCGATGATCGGCAATGACCTTCAGCTTGACCCGGGTGTCGGCACCTGCGGCAAAGGCGGCCAGTCGGTTCCCGTCGGTGTCGGGCAGCCCACCCTGAGAGTCGATGAGATGGTTGTCGGAGGAACAGGGACATGAATCGGAACAGCAGAAACTCCGACATGAGCAGAATTGCATCCGGACTGGTTGAACTGGCAAAAAGAGATGGTGCTGTTGATGCCGATGCGCTGGCGGTCAACGATATCGGGGAGAACATCTCCATTCGCAACGGCAAGGTTGAGACTGTCGAGAGAGAGGATTCACGCGGTATCGGGCTTCGTGCCTTTGTTGAAACGCCTGAAGGGCTCGCCTTCGCCTCGGCCTCCAGTTCCGACCTCTCTGATGACGGAATACGGGCACTGGCAAAGCAGGTAATCGCCATGGCGAAGATTTCAGCTGCAGATCCTGATGCCATGCCGCCTTCCGGGGCCGATCACCCGTCTGACAGCGATCTCGCCGAATGGGAAGCCGGACACCCTTTCGATGAGGTCTGGACGCTGGAGGCCGCCAGAGAGGCTGCGCTTGCATGCGAAGAGGCTGCGCTTGGGCACTCCGACCGGATTCAGAACAGTGAAGGCGCACAGGCAGGCTTTGGCAGCACCCATGTTGCCTATGCTTCTGCGGATGGCTTCTGCGGTCAGTACAGAAAATCGTCTTTGGCCCTGAGCGTCTCTGTCATTGCCGGCATCGGGGATGGCATGCAGCGCGACTACGCCTGGTCACGTGTCAGAAATCCTGAACAGCTGAGAGCCCCGCACCTGATCGGCAAAGAGGCGGCGGAACGGGCGCTCAGGCGGCTGGGCTCAAAAAGTATTGCTACCCGCCAGACTACAGTTATTTTTGAACCACGCATGGCCACCTCACTTCTTGGCCACCTTGTCAGCGCCATCAACGGACGCAGTGTGCTTCAGCAGCGTTCATTCCTGGCCGATGCCAGCGGGGAATCGATCTTTCCGGATTTTGTTCAACTGCTGGATGATCCGGATCACCCGGATGGGCTGGGAAACCGGCTGTTTGATGGCGAGGGTACACGTTGCAGCCGGCATACCATTATCGATTCCGGCCGCTTGACAGGTTTCCTGGCCGATCGATATACAGCGGCAAGACTCGGCTGCAAGGCTGCCGGTCATGCCCGGCGCGGATTGACAGGCGACATCTCTATCGGCACATCCAATCTGATTCTCCGGCCGGGAGAGGTGGATACCGAAATGATGCTGCGCGAAATCGGCAATGGTGTTCTGGTGACCGAAATGATGGGCTCCGGCATTAACGGTGTGACAGGCGACTACTCACGCGGCGCTGCCGGCTTTCTGATCGAGAACGGAAAGATCACCCGGCCGGTGAATGAGATTACGGTGGCGGGAAATCTGCAGGAGATGTTCAGAAACGTCTCGCATCTTGGTTCTGATCTGACATGGTTCGGCTCCACCGCAGTACCGAGCATTGCCATCTCCGGCATGACGGTAGCAGGACAAGAGAACTGAACCACAGAGGCGCAGAGGCACAGAGAAGAGAAATCAGAATATTCCCTTTGTGGCTCTGTGTCTGAAGGTGAATCGCTACGCGAAAAAAGCTCCCCTGGGGGAGTGTGGTAAAAAGTCTTAAATTATAAGTAGAGAACACGATGAATTATGAAGGCATAACGGTCGCAGGTCAGAGCAGTTGAACCACAAAGACACGAAGAAAGCATCAGAATTATTGCTCCTCTTTGTGCCTCTGTCCCCCGTCGGGGATTTCCAAGGGTCATGCCCTCTGTGGTAAAAAATCCTGAACAATAAGTGGAGAACGAGATGAGTTACGATGTTTTTGGTGTAGGCAATGCCATTATGGATCTGCAGGTGCAATGCGATGATGCATTCCTTCAGCAGCATGGCATAGAAAAAGGAATCATGACCCTGACTGAACCGGGTTATCAGCAGGCCATTCTCAATGCCCTCTCTGACCACAGCATCAACTACTGCTCAGGCGGGTCAGCCGCCAACACCATTGTTGGCATTGCTGATCTGGGCGGCACTGCCGCCTATGCCGGCAAAACCGGCAATGACGGATTCGGTGCGCGCTACATTGACGAGATGAAAAAACTGGGAACCACGCTGGAAGTACCTTCCGGTGAAGGCGACACAGGCACCTGTGTTGTGCTGATTACGCCCGATGCCCAGCGCACCATGCTGACCCATCTGGGCATCTCCGGCTCACTTGGCCCTGAAGACATCAGGCGCGAGGAGATCGCCAAAGCCAAATATCTCTATGTTGAAGGTTACCTCTTTGCAGGCGACTCCACCAAAGCGGCGGCACTCAAAGCCATTGAACTGGCCAAGGCTCAGGGTGTGAAGGTTGCACTAACCATATCCGACCCGTTCCTGATCGATATCTGCCGCGATGAATTCCGCAGACTGATCGAAGGGCCTGTCGATCTGCTCTTCTGTAATGAACTTGAAGCGATGGCTCTGACGGAGCTTGATGATCCGGTCGACTGCGCTCAGGCAATCCACAAACATTGTGAGAATGTGGCGCTCACACTGGGCAAAAATGGCTCGATCATCATGCATGAGGGGCAGGTGATTCCTGTTGAGAGCGTGGATGTTGATGCTGTGGATAGCACCGGAGCCGGAGATATGTATGCGGCAGGCGTGCTCTACGGCATCACTAACGGCCTCTCCTGGAAACAGGCAGGCCATCTCGGAAGCCATGCGGCAGGGCGTATCGTCTCGCAGTTCGGCGCCCGCCTGCCCGGCCGCCTCAGCCGCGAAGAGATTGAAGCCCTGCTCAGGTAGAGCCAGTTAAGGAACCTCTGAATAACTACATCCGTGTAGTTATTCAGTACGCAAAGACAAAAATGATGTTCGGCATCAGTGCCTCGCACTGCTGAGCAGCGCCTGTTGGCGCCCACAATTGTGCAGGAGAGCACAATTGCACGGGCCTCCGCCCTGCAGGGGTGGCGCACACGGATGTGCACCATGAATTTATTATCCTGTGGAATTGTGACTCAGGCCATCCGTAGCCCTCGCCCTGTGGGCGGCTTGCAGCCGTCCAATTCCACTATCCTGTGGAATTGTGTCGGTTTTGCCTTTACTTACACAAGATTGCAGGATAGCAATCTTGCACGGGCTTTCCGTCCGAGGGAGGCCATACATGGATGTGTGGCATAAAATCAGTCACTTACGTTCCCGATTTGACTCACGGCATCCTGCCGCTCGCCTAAAGGCGGCTTACGCCGTCCAACCCTTGCTCTCCTGCCGGGTTGTGGCGAGTCATCCATGACCTGCGCGGATACACTGAGTTTTTCAGAGTATCCTTAAATTACTGAATCAGGGAGCTGTTCATATCTGCAGGTGCATCTCTGCCCAGCATCTCGAACAGGGTTGCTGCAATATGTGAAAGCCCTGGCGCATCGACAACCTTATCAGCGCTATCCGGCTGAACCAATGCGTAGGAACCATCATAATCCGGGTCAAAAAGGATACAGGGCACCGGATTAATGGAGTGTTTGGTCGATGCCTCATAGCCGCCATCCACTGCAACCTGCATCTCCTCGGCATTGCCATGGTCGGCAGTAATCAGGGCCAGTCCACCCACATCTGCAAGAGCTGCTGTAATACGCCCGATAGCGCTGTCCACGGCCTCAATAGCAACAATTGCCGGCTCTATGTGACCACAGTGCCCCACCATGTCCGCATTGGCAAAATTGATCATGCCAAAGCCATATTCGCCCGACCTGATCAGTTCGATGGCCCTGTCGGCAATCTCAGGCGCCTTCATCTCGGGTTTATCGGCAAATGAAATGCCCCTGTCAGATGGAATCAGGATATAATCTTCAAGCGAAGCATCGAGTGGCTCACGATAACCGCCATTAAAAAAGAATGTGACATGGGGGTATTTCTGCGTCTCAGTAAGGCGGAACTGCCTGATACCCATCTCCAGAATTCGTTTGCCAAAAGGCTCATCCACCCTGGTAGGCCCAGCCAGCTGAAGCTGCGGAAGATTGCGGTCTTCATCGTAAACCATCATGCCGGCATAGAGCACATCCGGCCCCCGTCCGTTGCGGCCGCCACGGTCAAAGCCGTCAAAATCATCAAGACAGAAGGCTTCGGTAATCTCGGTCGCACGGTCGCCGCGGAAGTTCACCATCACCACCGCATCACCATCTTCCACCCTGCCCAGGGGCTGATCATGTTCGTCAACAATTACAAAGCCCGGAATATCCTGATCCACAATGCCGGGGCTGACTGCGCGGAAATGGTCAATCGCCTCAAGCATACTTCTGAAGCGGTTGGGAGATTTGCCATACACCATGCCGTTCCATCCGGCTTCAACCTTCGACCAATCCCTGTCGCGATCCATAATAATCCGCTCACGGCCGCCACCGGAGGCAAAGGCGTACGAGAAGCCATGCTGGGCATTGATGTAGGCAAATGCCTCATTGATGCGTGCAACATATTTCTGGGCACTCTGGATGCCGACATCACGCCCATCGAGCAGTGCATGCAGGCAGAGCGATTTGACACCGCTCTCATAGGCATGGTTAATCAGGGCGACAAAGTGATCAATGTGGGAGTGGATATTGCCATCAGAGAGCAGGCCGGTCAGATGCAGCCGGCCACCCCTCCGGTGGCCGGCAGAACGGCAATGATCCATCACCTGATGCAGGGCTTCGGACTCAAAGAACGAACCGTCTGCAATGGCCCTGTTGATACGGGTCGGCCCCTGATCAAGAATTTTTCCGGCACCCATTGTCAGATGGCCCACCTCGGAACCACCCATATCCCTGTCAGCAGGCAGGCCGACATATGGGCCGTGCGTCATCAGTTCGGTATGTGCACAGCTGTTCCAGAGACGGTCAAAGTTGGGAGTATCCGCCTGCGCAACGGCATCCTCCGGGCCGCCACTGCCAATGCCCCACCCATCCATGATAATCAATAAGACCGGCACATCTCCGGCAAACCGTTTTGTCTGACTCATCAATACTCCATTTGTTGGATATTGAAAAATATCTCCTCTATTTTTCAATGCCGCAAGGGTAATCAAATCACAGTTGCCTTGCACTATTGTTAAAAAACGCTGTTATAATAGCAGCCATGCTCATTATAATCGCCTTATCAATCCGGAGGCTCGCATGCGCACGCTTATGATTACCCTGTTCTGCACCACATCTATCATGGCTGGTTGTGGTCAGAGTGATACTCCGATGGGAAATGAAGAGGGTCAGAAGAGTGGTGTATTGGGCTCGGCCACCACTGCCATGGATCTCAAGTCAATCGAAGGATACGCCCTGATCCGAAGCAAGTGTGCATCCTGTCATTCGCTGGACAGCAACCGCCGGAAACCAGGCCCAACCCTGAAAGGAATTATGGGTAAAAAACCGTCCATCTCCGGCCTTCCATATGAGATTTGGACAGAAGCAGCCATAGATGAATGGATTGAGAGTCCGACTTCGGTGAAGAAACACACCAGGATGGCTATTCCCGGCATCAAGGATGCCGAAGAGCGCCGGCAGATTATCTCATTTCTGAAACATCTGTAATCCAGCCAGGTATGGTATCGGGTGTTAACAGGCTTTAATTAAACTGCCAATCAGCTCTTAAGCTGCTAACATTGGCTGCATTACCGGAGCTATCCTGCCTGATATGTGGAGAGACCTTTTCATGAACAGACCAGTTTCTATTATCGGCCTGATCGTTGCATTCACTGTTGTCGGCTTCGGCTGGTATTTCATGAACAGGATCCCTGACAACCGCTACCCTGAAATCAAGCTTGCATTCACACTTCACAGCAGCGACGGCCCTGTCAGTTTCAGCGATACCAGAGGAAAAGTAGGTCTGCTCTTTTTCGGCTACGCCCACTGCCCCGATATCTGCCCGGCAACCATGGTCAACTTTGGCCAGGTGCTGGATCTGTTAAGTGAATCCGAGCGAAGCAAAGTGAAGGCGCTGTTTATCTCCGTTGATCCATCACGTGATACGCCGGAAATCATGAAGAAGTATGTAGGTTTCTTCCATCCGGATATTATCGGCCTGACCGGCAGTGCCGAAGAGGTTGAAGCGGCAGCCAAATCATTCATGGTTGCGGTTGAAAAAGAGGAGCCGAATGAACTTGGCAACTACTCTGTGGCCCACTCGAGCTATGTCTTTATTACCCGCCCGGATGGGGGTCTGGGTGCTCTCATTGGACATCAGGATTCAGTAGAGGAGATTGCCGAGCAGCTGCGCTACTGGATGAAGTGGGCTGATTAATTAACCCGCAATAGGCCTGATTCGGAGCATCCATTCTCCTCACCCTTTGGGCGGAAAGACCGTCCAAATTATCCATCCTGCTAATTTGTCCTGCCTGTTGCTTTTATCGCTCCGCAAGAGAAAGTGCGGTGGAGCACCTCTCAAGAGAGGTTGAGAAGTCACACTTCCCGTCAGAGATGGCCTCTGCAACAGGCTTCTTGTCTGTTACGGGTTAATCAGCCGCCAGCAGGCGGTTCACATCGTCAGGATTGAACTTCTGTCTGTCGATTCTCAGGTAGGCAGTGCCATCTTCGGCAACCACCTTGGCTTCATGCACACCGGCAACAGCCAGAAGCCGGTCTGTCAGGGCAGCACTGTTCCCGTGCAACGACAGATCAACATGAACCATGTAGCTGGAGAGATAGCCCGGAACACGCATGCCGGCTGCAATCGCAATCCACAGAAATGCAGCAGCCGCACAGGCATAAAAAACACCCTGTACACCGAGCGCACCATAGGCATAGCCGCCAAAGGCGCCGCCGACAAAGGCGCCGAAGAACTGGGAGGTGGAGTAGACGCCCATCGCGGTTCCCTTGCCATCGACAGGGGCCATACGGGAGATCAGTGACGGAAGGCTTGCCTCCAGTGTATTAAAGGCAATAAAAAAGAACAGCAGCCCTGCAGCAACAGCAAAGAGCGACTCGTGATAGAGGCCGAGCATGCACTCAGCCACAGCCATGAAACTGACACAGAGCAGAAACACCTGTTTCATTTTCTGCTTTTTCTCGGCAATGATAATCAACGGCACCATTCCGAAGGCTGAGAGAACAAGGACGGGAAGATAGAACCATGCATGTTCCCTGCTCGGCAGGTTAAGGAAATCACGCAGTACAAAAGGGAGTGCCGTAAACATGGCCATCATAATACCGTGCTGAATCATGATGCCTAAATCGAGACGAAGCAGCTGGCCATCAAAAATCACCTGCTTCAACTGGGCAGGAACAGTCTCGGCATCCCGGTGCACGTGGCACTGCCCGGGATCAGGGTCAGGCACAATCAGGTAGAGCACTCCTATGCCGGCAATGGCAAGCACAGCCGTAAGCCAGAAGATACCGGCCACTCCGAAAACGTTGTTCAAAAACGGGCCCAGAACGAGCGCCAGGGTAAAGGAGATACCTATGGATATGCCCATAAATGCCATCGCCTTGGTGCGATGCTCTTCACGGGTCAGATCGGCAAGAAGTGCCATCATGGCAGCCGCAATCGCACCCGCGCCCTGAATGGCACGGCCGATAATAACGCCCACAATCGAGTCTGAGGTTGCGGCGATAACACTGCCGACGGTAAACAGCAAAAGCCCGACCATAATGACCGGTTTGCGTCCGAAACGATCAGAAAGCATACCGAAAGGGATCTGAAACAGGGCCATGGTCAGGCCGTAGATTCCCAGCGCCAGCCCGATCAGGGTCGGCGTATGCCCCTCCAGGCTCTCCGCATAGAGTGAAAACACGGGAAGAATCATGAACAGCCCCAGCATGCGAAGGGCATAGATTCCAGCCAGCGAAAAGGTTCCGCGACGTTCCAGTGAATTCATGTTAATTCCTTTAACAGAGAGTGGATCAGCGGTTTACGGGACGCAGCGAACTGAGCGTAAACAGTGCCGTAGCAAAAAGCAGCATCGATCCGCCCTGATGGGCTACTCCCAGAGGGACCGGAACAGCCATCAGCAGTGTTGCCACGCCCAGCAGAAACTGAATCGTAACCATTATCAGCATCAGGTTGAAACCAAGCATTGCCTGTCCGGCCAGTTCATATTTTCTGGCATAAAACCAGATTCCGACAACCGATATCAGCACCAGCTCGGCAAGAATACGGTGATTAAACTGAACGGCAGCAATGTTCTCAAAAAAGTTAAGATAGAACGGAGAGAGCATGCCATACCCTTCGGGCACGAAGCGGCCATCCATCAGAGGGAACGTGTTGTATGTAAAACCGGCCTTGAGGCCGGCCACAAAGCCACCGGCGGCAATCGTGATGGTGATCAGCAATGTCAGCCAGCCAAGCAGCCGGCGCAGCGGCTTCACATCATAAAGGGATGCCTCGCTTCTCGGGCAGAGAAGGCCGACAGCCACCCAGAAGATGTAGGCGAAAATGGCAAATGCAGCCATCAGGTGTGCGGTCAGCCTGTACTGGCTGACATGCGGGTTATCAAACCCGCTGCTCACCATATACCAGCCCAGCAGCCCCTGCAGTCCACCGAGAGCAAACATAATCACCAGCTGAGGGCGGAGTGATTTCCGGATCTTTCCGGCAAACATAAAGTAGAGGAATGGCAGCAGGAAAAAGAGCCCGATCAGACGCCCCCAGACACGGTGGACATATTCGAGCATGAAAATACCCTTGTAACCTTCCAGATCCATATCCGGATTAAGCTCATAAAACTCCGGAATCTTCTTGTAGTGGGTAAATGATTCCAGCCACTGGGCATCATTTAGTGGTGGAATCCACCCCATCAGCGGATCCCATGTCATCATGGAGAGTCCTGAATGGGTCAGGCGTGTCGCACCACCGATCACCAGCATGATAAATATGGATGCACAGACGAAAAGCAGCCAGACGGCAATCTGTCTGTCTGTCCGGATTCGGATATCATTCATCATTTCGCTTTAAACCTCTCTTTCACCGGATACCGGGGTAGTGTTGTCACGCCCTCTGAGCATGACCGGAAGCACGACAATGGCAAACAGGACGCCGCTGAGCACAGCGACAGCTCCGCCTGCACCGACAAGGTCCTGTGGCGTAACAAAAGCCTGAACACCGATATCCTGAGTGGTGCCAACCACCTTTCGCTTCATGCCGTGTCCGCCGCCCCATGCCAGACCAACAATGTGGGCAAACTGCCCCGCTGCATAGGTATAGACCTGAATCTTTGCCCACCTCAGGTTCGGTGATGCGTAGCCGAACTGTGGCAGCCAGTAGTAGGCCATGGCCATGAACGCCATCGTCACAGCAACAATCGAGCCGTGATAGTGTGCAGTAATCAACGTACTGCTCTCACTGATAAACAGCCCCAGAACTCCGCCCAGACCAAACAGCACGATAGAGAAAAGCAGCGATATGTAGAGGTGGTGATTCCCCGCTGTCGGCTTCTGACCCCGGATCATGCCCCAGAAGACCATCAGGGCGATAAAGAATGCAGCAATGCCATTGCCATCACGCATCAGCCAGACATACCAGATGGTAAATTGCGGATCACTCAGCCCGAGCGTCAGCAGCGGCCATGGTGCAATCAGTACGAAGAGTACGCTGATCATAAACAGTCCCGTCACCAGCATGGGACTGCCCGGAATTTTCGCCCCGCAGATGGAGGCCAGCCAGAGCCAGCAGACCAGCATCAGTGCCGTATGGGCAAACTGAAGCACATGCCCTCCCGCCCAGAAGAGTAGCTCATAATAGGCGCGCCCCTCAAGGCCCTCCGGCATCGCCAGATAGGTCCAGAGAAGCGTGATAATGGCAATCAGTCCCGCCAGGGCTGCACTCCAGATACCGAACCCCATGGCTGCCGGTGCATCCGGTCTGAAAAGATTCCTGTATGAAACAGTGGCCAGTGCGTGCAGCACCAGCAGAAGAATACCGAAACCGAAAATCATCAATCCCGCTATGAAGTAGTAGTTCCCTTCAAGCATCGGAACATAGTTGTTGGTCAACGGATTGGCATCGGCAAGCAGTGGCGCGATACCGGCAAGCACCCCGCCAAGAACCACGAGCAGCATGGCAAGCCTGCTCCAGAGAAGCCCTTTCCCGCTGGAGTTCAGCGTCCAGAAGACAGCAGCAATGGCCAGCAGCCACCAGAGGACTGTAAAGTCGACATGCAGCACCAGTGCGGTATAGAAAAAATCCTTCCATGGCATCTCATAGGTGGTTCGGGCCAGCGCAAGCAGAAGCGGATAGACTCCGGATGCGAGCAGAAAGCCGACCGCTACTGTCAGCCATCCGGCCGCGACCTTTAGCCGTTCACCCTCGGCCTTTGGAAGTGAGTAGTCTCTGTTCATGATTATTTTCACCTTGTTCCGCCTCGTTATCAGGCGGCGAACTTTAGCACTGCAACCGGTCCGGTGCAGCAGCTTTCTTATGGATTCTCTGAAAAACTCAGAGTACCCGTGCAGGCCATGGATGACTAGCCACAACCCGGCAGGAGAGCAAGGGTTGGACGGCGTAAGCCGCCTTTAGGCGAGCGGCAGGATGCCGTGAGTCAAATCGGGAACGTAAGTGACTGATTTTATGCCACACATCCATGTATGGCCTCCCTCGGACGGAAAGCCCGTGCAAGATTGCTATCCTGCAATCTTGTGTAAGCAAAGGCAAAACCGCGTTTTTGTCTTTGCGTAATGAATAACCACATGGATGTGGTTATTCAGAGGTTCCTTATACCAATTCAGAGCCGTTCATACCGGAAATGGTCACTCAGTAACAATCAGCCTGCCGACCATGGATGAGTGTCCGGAGCCGCAGTATTCGCCGCACACCACCCTGAATGTACCCGACTTTTCCGGTGTGAATTCAATACTCTGAATCTCACCCGTATTGATACGGCTGCGCAGCTTCAACTCGCGTACAACAATGCCGTGTTTTATATCTTTCGATGCAAGTTTAAGCTGATAGCTGCTGCCCTTCTCAAGCTCCAGCGTGAATTTTCCGAAATCATAGTTACGGGCAAGTATGTAGACCTCGGAACCCGCCGGAGGGTGTACAACCGGCAACCCGTTTTCGTCCACTCTGACCGTGTACCGGGCAACCATGGTCTCGACATGCGTGATAAACCCGGCCAGCTGCTCTTCGGTCATGCTGACCTTCTCCACCTGCGTGCCGGAGCGGCTATCGAGCATCTGTATGGCGGCAACGCCAAGCATGGTTCCGACAATCAATATCGCGGCTATCAGCAGCGGGTAATTGATTCTCTCCTCTCTGTCCGAATCGTTCATCCATCACCTTCCGGTCTCAACTTGCAGCCTCACCCCGCAACCTCACCCTGCATCATCCGGCGCAGGCTAACCTGCAGCTGCCGGCATGAACAGGCAGAGCCCGGCTTTATCTGCTATATTGAAAAAAAACAGGGTTGAACACCTCATTTCAAACAGGGAGCCTGTCAACAGATGTCTCAGAAACTCGATCTCAGCCCGTCAAACAGCTTCGTTATTGCTATCATTGCCTCACTGCTGATGACCGTCCTGGGCGGGGCCGTGGCAATGTGGTATCTCGGGGTATTCTCTCAGGTGGAGGTGAAAAGGGATATATCGGAACCCTACCGTATCGCCTATATCCTGAATACCGGCCCCCGTGACACAATTTACAAGACCCTTGAAAAGGTTGCCGGGCATCTCCGTCAGGCCGGCATTGAGCCTGAATCCCCATGCATCCTGTTGCTGGACGGGAGCAGCGTGCATGAGAGCGAGCGTCGCAGTAAGGTCGGATATCTGATCTCCGCAGACACCTATCTGCCCCCGGCCCTTGAGTCTGAAACCCTGCCGGAGCGGGAGGTACTGATTGCCACATTCAGAGGCGGGGCAATGATAGGATCATACAGGGGTTACCAGGCTATGGGTGAATGGGCCGGAAAGCATGGTTATACGCTTTCACTGCCTGCCTTTGAGATCTATCACCCCGATGGAACGATGGAGTATCAGCTCGGGGTTTCCGGAGCGTCTGAGAGGTAATTGCAGGCTTCAGTCAGTTGCGGGTTTCAGAGTGGCGACGGGTCACCGGAATCTTTTTCAGGCCGGTTCACGGACTTTTTTTCAGACCGAATCAAACACCAGGGCGCTGAACAGAATGATGAAATAGACCAGTGAGTAGGCAAACACACGCATGTCGCAATCACGCTCGGAAAGAAGAAAGCGGACGGCCATGAACAGGAAGAGCAGGCTCAGGACAATTGAGGTGACCAGATAGACCATGCCGGCCATATCATAGAAATACGGAAGCATGGCAACCGGTATCAGAAGCACTGTATATACAGCGATACGAACCTTGGTGGCATGAACACCGCAGGCGACAGGAATAACGGGCACTTTGGCACGTGCATAATCCTCACGATATT
The DNA here is from genome assembly GCA_032251395.1 of Mariprofundaceae bacterium. Taxonomy (GTDB): domain Bacteria; phylum Pseudomonadota; class Zetaproteobacteria; order Mariprofundales; family Mariprofundaceae; genus WSZY01. The sequence goes on along the minus strand of JAVVEJ010000028.1, from coordinate 5,396 downwards.
TCAGTGCCAGGCTGAGTGCATGCGGCTGCTGCCAGACCACCATGATGGCAAAAAGAATCCAGGCAGCAGCGCCGAGCTCTCCGGTCACAGCCGCATAGCCGACCATCGGCGGCACAGCTCCCGCGATTCCACCCAGCTGGTTTGCCCATGGTGTTCTGCGCTTGGTCATCATTGAATAGACCACGACATAGCCGATAACGCCGACAGCAGTAACCATGGCAGACAGTGGATTAACCACATAGGCCATCAGAGGAAGCGGTGCGACAGCCAGCAGGACTGCAACAATGGTTGCCTGCCTGACCGGCAGGATGTCCAGAGCCATTGCACGGCCACTGGTCCTTTTCATCACACGGTCAATATCACGATCATAGATATTGTTAAGCATGCAGGATCCGGCTGTTGCCAGCCCGAGTGTCAGAAATGTCCAGAAGATAACGCCCCAGTCCGGCAGCACACCATGGTTACCGAAGTAGATACCGGTCAGGGCTGCGACAAGCGTCAGGCCGACAATGCCGAGTTTGGCGATAGAGATATAGGCGGACAGGGTGGATTGATTTTCCCGGGTCTGTTCCAGAACCTGTTCAGTCATACCCTGCCTCCCCGTCTGTATTTTATTCATGAATCATGGCGAATATAAATGCCCGTGCCTGCCGTGACAAGGGTGAATCCGCAGGCGAAATGTAGTCCCCGCAAGGAGTTTGGCAATTGATCCAGATCAATGTATGGAGACCCGGCGCATACAGGAGCGGTCAGTTTTATAACAGATATAAGCCAACAACTGCTATCTTATGTAGTCTCCGCACTGTATATGGAAAAAGCTCTGTTGCAACCACTACCGGCGCATGTTCAGGCCTTTACAGACTCCGGGTTTTATCCCCACCCGGCTGCTGACATCACCATGCTGCAGACCCATATCTCATGGGTATTTCTGGCCGGTGCTTTTGCCTATAAAATCAAAAAGCCCCTGAATCCCGGTTTTCTCGATTTTACCACCCGTGAAAAACGGCTGCAGGCGTGCAGTGCCGAACTTAGTCTGAACCGGCGGCTGGCGCCCGACATCTATCTGCAGGTATTGCCTGTTTTGCAGCGTGGTGATGCATACATACTGGGAAGCGGGCTGGAGCAGCATCAGGAGGCGATTGACTACTGCCTGAAAATGGTCCGTTTTGACCAGCGGGATCTGTTTGATGTCCGGCTGACTGAAGCAAAATTTGATCCGGCATGGATGGATGAACTTGCCACAACCATCGCCGGCTTTCACCGGCATGCAGAGAGTTCGCCCCGTATCAGCCGTTTCGGGGGGCCCGGTTTTCTGCAGAGACATATAGAGGCGAACCTGGAACATGCAGGGCGGGCCCTGCCACAGGATGTCCCCCCTCCCCTGCTCTCCGGCCTGAAGAGAGAGAGCGGGGTATGGCTGGAGAGATGCCGGAGCATGATCAGGCAGCGGCAGGAGCGGTTCGTAAAAAACTGCCATGGCGACCTGCACCTGAAAAATATCACACTGTTTAACAACAGGCCCACACCATTTGACTGTATCGAATTCAGCGATGAGTTCCGTATGATCGACACGATGAATGATGTCGCGTTTCTGGTAATGGACTGTGATTCCAGAAACAGAAGTGATCTCGGCTACCGGTTTCTCTCCCGCTATCTTGAGCAGAGCGGCGATTATGACGGGCTGAAACTTCTCCCCCTCTATCTCTCATACAGAGCGGGTGTTCGCGGCAAGGTCTCCTGCCTGCTGCTCAGTGAACTGGCCGATGAGTCCGGCTCCGGCGAAAGCGCCTCCGCAGCACTGCACCATGATATACGGCACTACTACAGCATGGCAGCGCAGTATCTGACAGGCACGAAAAAACCGGAGCTGTTTATCATCGGCGGCCTCTCAGGCAGCGGCAAAAGTCATCTGGCGCTGCTTGCGCTCCGGCACACAAGTGCTGTCATTATCCGTTCGGATGCGACACGAAAGCGTATTGCAGCAGATCATCCCGATCTTCCGCTGTATGGTGAAAAGATGCACAGACTCACCTACCGGGCCATGTTCGATGCTGCGGAGAAGACGCTTGATGCAGGCTTCTCTGTCATTCTTGATGCAACTTTTCTCTCCCCGGCGAGTCGTGAACGCACCGCAGCATTGGGCAGAGAAAAGGGAGTTGCATGGCACTTCTACTGGCTCGATATCGAGCCGGAAACACTGCGGGCACGGGTCGGCAGGCGGGAAGCCGATGGCCGCGATGTCTCTGATGCGGATCTCAGGGTGCTGCAGGAGCAGCTGGCCGGCTATGTGCGCCCTGCCGAGCCCTGTATTGAATTCATCTCAGACAGCAGCCACTGGCCGCAAACGCCGAAGCCCTGATGATGTTCCGGAAAAGTGTATGGCTGCACTGCTGTCCCACTTAAGCAATACAGGTCATGCCGGACTTCGACTGCATGGCGGAGATTGTTCCATACAATCTTCCGCATTTCCCACATCCATGTGGGTCAGACACAGGAGGTACGAGCCCATGGACGAGCGAAGGTAAAACAATGCAGGAGCAATTGTCGAGAGCAACGCATGGAGCAGTTGCCGAGATCCGGTATCCAGTAGAATGTTACAAAGACCTGGATTGATTCGGTGCTCTGCACCTCACCCTGCGGGCGGCTTGCAGCCGTTCAAACGGTTAATCCTTTTTGTCCCGCTTTTGCGGGAATGACGAGGAGGCATTAGCAGAATTCATCTCCAATAAAACCGGATGTGAAATAACCTGCTGTCGCGTAACGCTCACTGCGTATACATCAATAATGATGCAGGACAGCAGTGGGCAAAACTACATAACCTCCGTCGCATACGCTGCAAGGCGGGAACGCTCGCTCTCCTTCAGAACGATATGTCCTGAATAGGGCCAGCCGGCAAACTGCACGGCAACTTTGGAGAGCCCGTTGGTGTGTGCGGTCAGGTACGGGGTATCAATCTGCGCATTGTTGCCGAGAATAACAATCTTCGAGCCCTCGCCCATTCTGGTCACAATGGTCTTCATCTGGTGCGGTGTCAGATTCTGCGCCTCATCCACAATCAGCCATGTTTTGGTAAAGGTGCGGCCGCGTGTAAACGAGAGTGCGGCAATCTCAATCCGGTGTTCGCCGAGCACACCGCTGAGATCCTGAGCCTCTTCGCCGAGCAGGAAAGAGAGATTGTCCCTGACAGCACCCATCCAGGGCTCCATCTTCTCCCGTTCGGTTCCCGGAAGAAAGCCGATATCCTGCCCCATCGGCACGGTTGCACGCGTCACGATAATTCGGTCATAAATACCGACATCCAGCGTCTGCTGCAGCCCGCAGGCAAGCGCCAGCAGCGTCTTGCCGGAACCGGCAAGCCCCAGCAGAGTGACCAGATCAATCTCCGGATCCATCAGCAGATTCATGGCCATGTCCTGTTCCAGGTTTCTGGCCTGAATGCCCCATACCGCGTGGCGTTCACTGCGGTAGGAGTAGGAGTCATCCATCTGCACGATCCGCTTCTCGCCCACTTCCCTGCAACGGTAGGCAAGCTCCCGGTCACCGGGGGGGAGGATAAAGCTGTTAATGTTCGGCAACGGAAAGTTTTCGGGCCAGCTGACCGTATAGCGGTTGCCGTGATCAAGCCCCTCCACCTTCATATCCTGCGCCATCGCACCCCAGGTCTCGTCATCCACCCTGATCTGGCCACTGGCAAGCACATCGAGATCATCAACCACCCGGTCAGATCGATAATCCTCGGAGACCAGCCCTACCGCGCGCGCCTTGATACGCAGGTTAATATCCTTGGAGACCAGCACCACATCACGGCCCGGATGCTCCTTCTGCAGCGACATCGTGACGGCAAGAATGCGATTATCCCCGTAGCTGTCGGCAAAAGACTCCGGCAGCACGTCCGAAACATTATGACTCATCTCAAAAAACAGTGAGCCGCCGCCCGGAAGCGGACACCCCTTCGTCATATCTTCCACATCACTGATCTCATCAAGGTATCGGGAGACCTCGCGAACATTACGGGCCAGCTCATCCACACCCCGTTTTACCTTGTCCATCTCCTCAAGCACCACGATGGGAAGCACGACATCGTGCTCATCAAAACGGCTCAGTGAATGGGGATCATGAATAAGAACATTGGTGTCGAGGACATAAATCTTGCGTTCATCTGGTGCTATCAAAGCAGGCTCCTTAGGAAAGCACTGGTTTATTCAGTGCTTTCATGCAGCCCATGGATGGGCTGCCAAAATTGATGGCGTAAGCCATCTTGTTTTGTGAGCCAGAGCAAAACCACGCTTTTGATCTGGCGTTCCAATCAAGGGCAGGATGCCACTTTATTGGAGTCTCCCAAGTCGGAGATTTAATCATGGTAGCGTGGCAGAAATCGGGGTGGATGCAAGTTGATATTGTACCGAAATCGTCTCTGACAAATGCTTGACAACCATCCGGTGATGGGCATGATTCGGCGCGTTCGCGGGTATAGCTCAGCTGGTAGAGCGCGACCTTGCCAAGGTCGAGGTCACCGGTTCGAACCCGGTTACCCGCTCCATTATTCAAGGGGGCCTTCGGGCCTCCTTTTTATTAAAGTTGGTTTTTTGTAGTACGGCAGGGTGGCTCAGTGGTACGGCGGAGGACTGCAAATCCTTTATTCGCGAGTTCGATTCTCGCCCCTGCCTCCAACTTTTAACATCCGACTCTCAACGCCTGACATATCTTCTTGCCCTGCCCACGCTAGTTGGCATCATGCCACCATGCAGATTTCATGCCGGGATGGTGGAACTGGTAGACACAAGGGACTTAAAATCCCTCGAAAAGTAATTTTCGTGCGGGTTCGACTCCCGCTCCCGGCACCATCCGACCGATCTGCATCGGAGGCCCGCTATGGAAGAGACAATGCAACAAGGTTCCTGTCTGCGTATCTACCTGTCCGAATCCGACAGCATTGACGGCAAACCGGCTGTAGAGGCCATCCTGGAGCTCTGCCGGGAGTGCGGCCTGAATGCCGTATCCGTTTTGCGGGGTATTGAAGGGCTGGGCGAGCACGGCATTCACACCACATCATTCCTCTCCCTCTCAAGCCACCTGCCGCTGCTGGTGGAGGCCATCGACACAGTGGAGCGGATTGATGCGGCCGTTAAACAGCTGCGGCCACATTTGATTGGTAAATGTGTGGCAATTTGGCCAGTATCACTGCTAGGGAAGCGCTAATTTATTCAGCGCTTCCGCACAGGCTACGGATGGCCTGTCAAATCATGCACGTAAGTGCTTGATTTGTAAGTCAGGGCAAAACCGCGTTTTTGCCTTGACGCTCTGATTTTTGGCAGGAGGCCAATAAATCAGCATCTCCCTGAGAGATCATCAGAGGTAGAAAACATGCGTGAAATCTTTCGGAAGGTCCCACTATT